>DAISIK010000027.1:0-44401 GCA_036822055.1 Puniceicoccaceae bacterium | reverse complement strand
TTAAGCTCGATAGCACTGACGAAATTTCTGCCATCTACACCCGCTACACCAACGATCCCCCGATGATCGCGCGAACCAAAGAGCCCCAACTCGGGCGCCTCCAGCCTGATTCAGTCTACATTGATTACCCGGAACCAACCCACTTCGTTAAAAATAGTGCGGGCGGAATCGCTCAGGATCTTACCCAGGCTGATCTGCTATCGGTCATCGGGTCTCAGCTTTCAGTCCGATCAGATACCTTCGTCATCCGGGCCTATGGCAATCACAATAACGATCCCCAAGGGGGTGTTTGGTGCGAGGCGATTGTCCAGCGGGTTCCCGATTATGTCCTCCCGGATCTGGATTCGCCCCAAATCTCGCCGGACCGCCTTCAGGAATTTCCCAACAAAAAATTTGGACGCCGCTTCGAAATCATCGGATTTCGCTGGCTCAAGAAAGAGGAACTGTGATGAGGTCCGCTCTCCTTTCCCTCCTCCTCTTCGCCTTCGTCGCGACATCCAGTTTATTTGCTGAGGAACCACCGGCAATTGTCCACCGGGACAAGAAGGTCCACTTCATCCTTTGGAAAGAATTTCCAGAGCCTCTCTACGCCCGAAGTGGCGACTACCTCCTTTCTTTGGAAAACTTGAATTCCTACCGGAGATCCTCGCCAGTCAGCTACACAGGTCCTGAGGAGCTCGAACTCTTCGCCGGGATCAAGCCGGAGGATTATAGCAACACAGTTCTCGGACCCGTTAAATTTGCCGAAGAACTCCCCGGCTTCCGCATGGTTGGTTCGATCAATATCCCCCAGGGGCAAAAACAACCCTTGGTAATGCTTCTCCCCAGCGAGCAGAAGCCGACCACCATCCGGGGAGCGTCCTTCGAGGATCACCCTCTCGATTTCCCTTTCGGAGAGTACAAAGTCTTTAACCTTAGTGGTCGTCCCCTCGCCGTAATTCTCTCGGGAGAATTTCATGAGCTGGCACCTCGGGGAGTCGTTCAAATCAGGCCCCCGTCAAAAGACCAGCGAATCCTTGAATTCAAGTCCGCCTACCAAACCGAGGCCGGTCAATGGAAGATGGGGCTCGAAAGCATCCTCCGTTATCGCCCGAATCGCCGCGAAATCATCTTTCTGAGAATGGCATCGCCGGACTCAACCAAAATGGAAATTCTCAACGTGGTCGAATACGCATCTCTCGAGGACAGTTCTCCAGACAATCGAAACCAACCCTGAAGGGACCGATCTACCCGATTCGAAAAATAATCCTTTTTAGCGAAAAATTACTTGCCATCTCTTAAAACGTTTTAAAAATTTAAATCGTTGTAAGCAGATCTCGCTCACAGCAATTCTCCCAAAACTAAGTTATCCTATGAACAGTATCACCTCTCGAAAAACATCACGGTGTCTCCTCGGCGCGACTGCCGTCTTGACCCTTGGCTTCGCCCACTTAGGCAATGCCGCCATCCTCGCTTCATTCGAGTTCGATGGAACCATTGCCTCCCTCGATTCAACCGTCGCACCTGCTGACCTCACCGTTTCGGCCTTCGGAAACGCTGGAAACACAACAGACGCTGCCTTCGGCTTCGCTCCACGTTTCGGAAGCGATCCAAACTACGCTTATTGGGTTCCCGATTCCGTCGGAGAACCCGGCGGAACTGGTGACGGAGTTCACACTTCAGCTGAAAACCTCTCGGACAATGAGTACATGGGCTTCACCATCACTGCCGATCCAGGATTCGCCATCACCTTGGATGATATCGATTTCCGGGCATCTCGAAACGGTGGCGGCGGTACCATCAATCGCCTGGATCTCATACCAGCGTAAATGACGGCGCCTTCGTCAAAATTGGCGATACCTTGAGCTTGGGCGACGCAAGCAACCCAGGGGTCACCAACCGGGACCTCACCTCCATCGTCGGTGCTCAGAAGGTTGAATTCGCCTTCGTCTTTTTCAACGGGAATAACAACCGTGGCTATTTGGACGACATCGTCCTCAATGGTTCCGTCGTCATCCCCGAGCCAAATGCCTTTCATTTCGTCGCCCTCTCCGGGCTCTCGCTGATGCTCCTCGGGCGGCGTCGACGCTAATGGATTGTTGAAGGGATTTTGATTAGCAGTTGATCGCCCCATTTGGCCTCGCCAGGTGGGGCGATCCATTTTCAGGAACCGATCTCTGAGATAACCAACAGGACTCTCCCGCTGCCAGAACCAAGCCAGAAATCCCAGATCGGCATTGAGCCCCGATGGCCGGGGATCCCTGTTTCATTTCCCCTTTCCGCGACCGTGAACCCCGTAGGCCCTCTGGGTCAATGGACCCGCGACCTAAAGCCCTGGCCCATTCATCGAATTGAACCGAACCTGAACCAATGCAGAAAAGACAGTGCTGGATAAACGAAGATAACGCGAGTTTCTACGACTATCGATCCCAGGAGGAAATGTCGATTGAAGGACTGCATTCACTGGTCGATACCTATGCAAACGAGACATCGATCAAGGGCCTCCTTTTCTGCGTCAACGTCCAGCGCGCATTGTTCGACAGCAAGTCATGGGAACCTCTTTTCACTGGCTACGATCCAGAGGGTCCCGATGATCAGCCAATCTTTCAATTTCTACCCCCTACCGCCCGTTCCTTCATTCCCGGTCAACGAGGACGCTGGTGGGTCCACAACCTCTGGCTTCTCGCCCAGAGGGGCATAGACCACCCCCAGGTTTGGCTGGATCGCTGCCGCCACCACGGCATCGAGGCTTGGCTCTCCATGCGCATGAACGATTGCCACCACAATCCGGATCCGGATGCCTTTTGGCACAGTTCCTTTTGGCGCGACCGTCCAGACCTCCATCGTGCGAGGCACCGCGACGAAGGTTGGTTTGAAACTGCCTTCGACTACGGCAAGACCGAGGTCGTCGAGTATCACCTCAGTCTCCTCCGTGAACTTTGCGATCGCTACGATATGGATGGAATCGAGCTGGATTGGATGCGTTGGATTAAACACTTTGCCCCCGGAGGAGAGGTGGCCGGTCGAGCTACCCTAACCCAATTCATGCGCGAGGCCAGGCGCCTGACCGAGGCCGCCGCTCGTCGTCTGAACCATCCGGTTCGCCTTGGTGTCCGCTTGCCCACCCACCTCCAGTCTGCCTGGGCTTGGGGTTATGATCTCCCCACTTGGGCCGAGGAAAACCTCGTCGACCTCATCACCCTGGCACCGTTTTTGTCCCAATCCCTCTTCGAATTCGACATTGATCTCTGGCGAGCTCTCTTCGGCCCGCAGGTCGAAATTCTTGCCCAGACCGACGCCGGGATGCACGCCTCGCCCAATGGAGGTAAAAAAGCAAAAATCACTGACTACCAGTTCCTCTTCGGAGGAGCTGCAGCCGCCCTTCACGAAGGAGCCGACGGCGTATACCTCTTTAACGAGTGCTATCGGCTCAACCGAGGGGATCGGATGAGTCAGGAAAATCCCGGTTTTCTGGATGATCTCCTCAAAAACTCAGGCAATTCCGATGCCCTCGTCGATCACCCCAGGCGCCACCCTGTCAGTTACCATCAAACCCCGGGGCCCGGTATGGCGATTCCTTGCCTCCTGCCAGTCCCTCTGATTCAGCCCGAGGATGCCTTCGATCTCGGGCGCTACCGAGAGACC
Source organism: Puniceicoccaceae bacterium (assembly GCA_036822055.1). Lineage (GTDB taxonomy): Bacteria > Verrucomicrobiota > Verrucomicrobiia > Opitutales > Puniceicoccaceae > DAISIK01. Next base: position 40,777 of record DAISIK010000027.1, on the reverse strand, counting down.
ATTCCCTTTCGGATTCCTCTCGGCCCCTTGCCCCAGGCCTCTCAAGTCAAGCTCTGGATCGGTCTTGATGAGGAGGCCAGCGAGCTGACGGAGCACGATTTCATGGTCTGGATCAATAGCCGGGCTCTCCCACAACCCACCTCCCGGGATCAAACGCCACCCAAAATGCCCGACTGCGTCGCAAAAGTACTCGGCTGGCCCATCCCTCCGGCCTTCCTCCTCGCCGGGATCAACCAGGTGGAGGTGAGACCATCCCCCCAAAACACGGGTAAGATCGTTTGGCTGGAGTTTCAAGTCCTTCCCTCTTGAGTCAGCGGCGAACTTCCCTTAGCACAACATCATCAAGGATCCCCTCTTGGACCTCCTGATTTCCTCCGCGTCAATCAGTCAGAGGGAAGTTCCCAAACCCCACCCAGGCCCAAGCTTTAAACCATGAAGTCCCCCAAAAAAATCATCAGTCTGCTGCTCTGCTCTTCATTGTCCCCCACTTTCGGAGACGCGGGGCCAATTCCCCCTTCCATGGCCACCCTTCCTCCCGACCACGCTTATGTCACCACCAATGAGGCTGGACACCTGACTGTTGGGGGCGAACGCCAACGCTATTGGGCAGCTATTGGAAAACTATTCATTCCCACCCGGATTCAACCCGGTGATGACGATCAGACCAGAGCCGCCAAACTAGAGCGTTCCCGTCGCGGCACCGACTTCCTCCTCGATCGCTTCGCCGAGTATGGGTTCAATGCCGTCCGCCTCTGGGACGTCACCACCGACGAGGACTACCAACCGGGCGATGGATCTCATGCGGACGCCCTCGACTATTTTCTGGCGAGAGCTTCCGAACGTGGCTTCCGCGTTTGGGCTGCCGGCTTCGGGAATCGCGTCGGCCGCCTGTCCGCTGCAGACGTTGATATTCTCGATGATCCATCAACCGCCTCCCAGTGGGTCGATGCCATCCGGGAATACAACGAGGGCTCTGACAAAAAAGACATCCGAAAGAGCCTTGCCCGCATCTGGGACCCCCGCATCGAGGCCGTCTACATCGAGCGAATGAGGGCTATCGGCAATCACTTCAACAAACACCGGGGACTCCGCTGGGCGGACGATCCGGTCTTTGCCATCTGGGAACTCACCAACGAGGAATGGTGGATGAGCAGAATGCTCGGTGGCGGATGGCTTAAAGAACCAAAGTTTTTCCGCGATCAACTGATCCGTCTATGGAATCAGTGGTTGCTCGACAAATATGAAAATGATGCCAATTTGAGCGCGGCTTGGGGCGGGCTTCTACCCGGAGAAAGTGCATCGGAGGGATCTGTCATCTTCGCCCCCATTCGAGGCCGGAGTGACCCCGCGCTGACCATTGGAGACGCCAATCCCGCCGCCCTCGCCGCTCTCATGAGTACCGAGCAGACCCTCACCCGAAGCGACTTCGAACCGCAGAGAGCTCGTGACCTGATCGAATTTTTACTCGAAATCCAGCTTGCCCACAAGGAGCGCTCCAGCGCCGCCGTGCGGGATCTCGGCAAAAGCACCCGCCTTGGTGTGATCATTCACGACACCGGGATCGGCTACGAAATTCAGTCCCAATACCTCCACCAATTGTCAGACGCCTCGGTTCACGACGCCTATGTCAATGGTTGGGGACCACGCCCCTCCGATCCCGATCTTGAAGGACTGACTAGTGAAAATCGGCGTCGGCTCCGTATTCTGGACGCCGAGCGCATCAGCGCCACCACCGGCCCATGGGTAAACTGGCTCCTCAAACCGCCCGGAATCTCTCAGGGCGTGCCATGGCTCGAGCATAACAAAATCGAGGGTAAGCCTTTCCTCGTGTACGAAACCCAGATTCAGCAACCCGCCAAATACCGGGCCGACTTCCCCCTGCGACTCGCCGCCCTCGCCTCGATTCAGGATTGGGACTGGGTAAGCTGGCACTACTTCGCAACCCACGATGAGGTCGGAGTCGTCGAAAACCCTATGGAACGCCCCTTGGACGTAACCACAGGCTCCCACCCTCAAGGCTACCACTATACCTACGATGAGGTCCAAAATGCCATGATGCGCCAAGCTGCCCTGATCTGGAGGGGTGTCCATTTGGAACCCGCTCCAAACCCCACCAGATTCATCTACGGCAAACGCTCCCTGACCGACCCGGACAGCATGGATTACGCTGGATCCTATGGAACGAAGGGGTTCGATATGTTGCAGACGGTCTACCAACACGGGGTTCGCATCGAGATTGATCCAACCCGAGAGGATGACGAAGTGATTGGTCCGGTAGTTTCCTTCGAGGACCGCAACACCCACAATCCATACACTCCAACCAACGCGATCACCTTTGATTGGAAAAAAGGTTACCTGCTCTTCGACAACTCCAGTACCATGGCCTTTACCGGCCTTCTCGCTAAGTATGGGAGCAAGGTTGAATTCTCCATCGGCTTGATCCTCAAAAATGTGGCCATCAACAATCCTGAGGGGATTTTCTCTCCCATTGAGGAAAAGGAGCAGTACCTCGCCTTTGCTCTCGTAACTGAGGACGGTCTTCCCCTCTCCGACACGCGCAAAGCTTCCCTCGCCCTCCACAGCACCAGCTTCAACACTGGCTTTTCATGGAATCCCGACTTGGTTCTCGAAAAAAGACACCCCCGCCTTGCCAACACCGTTCAGGGTAACTTGCCCGTCCTTGTCGCACGCGTTGCCGCAACCATCCAATCCCCGGATCTCCAGGGATTCAGTTTTACCGCCTACGATTGGAACAGCAAAGTGGTCTCAACTGGCACCATCGAGGGCGACACCCTTTCAATTCCCTCGGACCTACCCATCTCCTACCTGGTCCTCGAGCGCTGACCTTCATTCCAGTCAAAGATTAACCTCCAACCGGAGGTTGGATCGTCTCAGCGTTTCGGCAGCCCACTGTCGAACCCGATCACCCCGAGAAAGGCGTGGGCGATGATTTCATGTCCAGTCAGGCTCGGGTGAATGCGATCTGAGCAAAGTCGCTGGGTGTGGCCATGCTTCAACCACCGGTCAAAGGCCGCCTGGGTGTCGACAAGCAAGCACTCACGGCGCTCGGCGATCTTTTTAACGACGTCCCCGTAGGCATCCATTTGTTGGCGCATTGGCTCCTCGAGGTTGGTTTCCAGAAAGTAGGGCGTCATCAACACCATTCCCTTTAAATGCGGAAGGGTCCGTTCGACCAGGCCCTCCAGTTTCTCCTCGTAGGCCTCAATGCTTACCTGATCCTCAATGGTCTGCGAAAAATGCCTCCAAACATCGTTGATTCCGATCATTACGGAAACGTAATCAGGGCGGTGGGCCAAGACATCGGCACTCCAACGCTTTTCAAGATCGGTCACCCGGTTGCCTCCGATCCCGAAATTCAGAAACCGCAATTTTGCTTCGGGATAATGGGCCTCAATTCGAGCCGCAATCAGAGAGACATAACCCCTCCCAAGATCATCCCCGTTCCTTGCTGGGTCACGCTCACAAAAGGTGATCGAATCACCAATGAAAAGAACCTTCGAATTGGGAGCGAATATCATAGTCCAGCCTCATCGAAAATTTGTCCAGCAGAGGCAATCTCAAAACCGAACCTCGGGGAAGGCTTGCCCTTTAGGCACCCGGAGGAGTCCTCCTCTGGCGCAGGGCGAACGGGTTAAGTTTCATCGGCAAGCTCCCCTGCCAATCGGCAAAGTCAACGAATCCAGCAAGCCCAACCCCAAAAAAAACCAGCCTTCTACCCGCGAAACGGCTGCGCGGGCAGGCCCTTCACCCCCAACCCTTCGACAACAAAGAGTCTTCCCGCCTCAGGCTCAACCAAATCTGCCTTGATCCCGGTTGTCACATACAAACGGTCCAGTTCCGGCCCCCCAAAGGCACAGGCCGTCGTTTCAACCGTCGGAAAAGAGATTTTCCGCATCGTCCGCCCGGTTTCCGGGTCAAACTGAGCTACACAGCCGCCGTGGCAGAATGCCACCCAAAGCATTCCCTCGTTGTCGATCGCCATTCCGTCTGGTGAGCCATCAATTCCCGCGCTGACTGTATCCACGCAGACCTCCGGCTCCCCCAGGACCCCTTCACTCAAAGCATAGGGGAAGGCTTGGACCTTCCTGGTGGGAGTGTCGATGTAGTACATGGTTTTGCCATCAATGCTCCACCCTATCCCGTTCGAGTTGGTGATCCCCGTAAGTCGCTTCTGCAAACCACGCCGACCATCCAGACAGTAGAGAGCCGCATCCGGTTGCCTCGGGGCACTGATCGTTCCCACCCACAGCCGCCCCAAGGGATCACATTTTCCGTCGTTAAAACGATTCGCAGACTCGGGGTTGCCCGCTAATAAGGTTTTCTGGCCGCTGATCGGGTCAAAGCGAAAGCATCCTGCTGCCCCGGCATAGATCACCTCTTCACCGTCCGTCGGGACAACCGTTCCCACGGGCTCTCCCAAATCCCAGGCCGCTTCCTCCCCCGTCTCTGGATTGAAACGAACCAACTCGTGACCCAGAATATCCACGAAATAGAGCGCACCTTCCCACCAGATTGGTCCCTCTCCCCAACGAGAGACTCGCTTCCCCACCGACCGAACGCTAGCCTTATTCATTATCGGAACATCAAGCCCGCTCAGCCGTCAGTCAACCCAACACGCCCCACAGAGTACCCATCCGCTTCCAGCGTGGGGTCCAACAATCAACCCCTACTACACTAGATTCACGCCCCACTTTTCGAAATTTTCTCCTGCTTCAGGCCGTTCTCCCTTGTCTTTAAAATGGCGTAAATCTAGTCTCTGACCAGTATGAAAAGACAACCCCTGCAGCCCAAGGCCTTTGCCTTCTTTCTGGCTTCGTTTTTCCTTCTATCCATTAGCCTCAAGGGGCAATTTTTTGAGGACTATCTTCCAGACTATCCAGATTCTGGAATGCTCAATGTTAGAGACTTTGGGGCTAAGGGAGATGGCATTTCCGACGACCTTCCGGCCATCAAAAAAGCCCTCGAGATAGCGCTCGGAAACAACGGCCGCTACAGCCGCCCACCCTTCATCTACTTCCCTGCGGGAACCTACCTGATCAGCGACACCCTTGAGAGCCGGGTCAGCGACAGCTGGTCACGGGGTTGGCGCGCTGGAATGATGCTCATGGGCGAGAGCCGCAGCTCCGTTACCATCAAAATCGCCGACAACCATCCACTCTTTCAAGATCCCGAGAAACCGAAACCCATCATCATTACTGGTTCTGAGGACCCACGCGGAAATGGCGGGGGCAACCGCGCCTTTCGCCATAACATTGTCAACCTCACCGTCGATACAGGTGTTGGAAACCCCGGCGCCGTAGGCATTGACTATGTCTCAAGCAATCGCGGGGTTATTCGCAACGTCACCGTTCGCTCGGGAGATCCCGAAGGACTCGGAGTGGCCGGAATTGCCATGAATCGCGAATGGCCAGGGCCCGCCTTGGTGAAGAACGTATCGATCGAAGGATTTGATTCGGGCATTCAAACCCTCCGCCACGGTCAGTATTCCATGACTCTATCCCGCATCGGCCTCAAAGGCCAACGCAAGGTAGGCATTGAAAACGATCAGAATGGACTCTTCATCGACTACCTTTTCAGCCAAAACAACGTCCCCGTTCTCCGCCAGAACCGAGCCAACGGGCTCGTCGTGGTGATCAACGGACTTTTCAAGGGCCAGGGATCTTCACAGCCAGCTATCATCAATCAAGGAGAGATGGTCCTCCGAAACATCACCATCGAAGGCTACCCGCAGTCTCTCGAAAGCACAGGACGCAACAAAACTACCCTAACCGGGAATATTGACGAGTGGATTTCAGACACCTCCCTCGCCAATGGCCATACCCGCACCGTCGGTCTCCCCAGTAAGGAATCGCCTGAATTTGTTTCCCGAGAGCCCGGCGATTGGGCCAACGCAGCTCCAAAAAGTAGCTCAAGCGGGGCACAGGACGTTACCTCAAAAATTCAGAGAGCCCTCGATTCTGGAAAACCTGTTGTCTATCTACCCAACGGCAGCTACCAAATCGACAAAACCCTCATTGTTCCACCGACCGTCAGGAAAATCACCGGCCTTCAGTCCTCCATCGGAGCTTCAGACTCGTTCCAGGGTACCCACCTTCTCAAAGTGGTCGGGGCAGGGGAGCCGCTCGTCATTGAGCATCTCTGGTTCAGCCGGGGTAACGACAAAAAGAATCCTTCCTCACAAAACAAGGTAGTCGTCCAGGACAGTAGCCGCGAGGTTGTCTTCCGCCATTGCGATATCCACGGCGGCTATGAAAATACGCCTAATGGGACCGGAACCGTCTTCTTCGAGGACACCATGGGCACCCCCATTCGCATGAAATACCCTCAAGAGATTTACGGCAGACAGGTCAATTGCGAGTTTCTAAACGACGAACCTATGGTCCAGGTCAACGGCGGCTCCCTTTGGCTTCTCGGCTACAAAACCGAGGGCCAGCAGGTTATCATCGACGCTAAAGGTGGGACCGTCGAAGTCCTCGGAGGACTCGCCTATGCCCTCGGACGCGAGGGGCAAAACTACACCCGCGATCCAATGATTCGTCTCAGCGGCACCAAAGCCGGCATCTCGATCCTCGGTAATGGTAACGACTGGACTACCGTCATCGTGGACGACAACCAGACCCTCCTCAGCAAGGATGCGCCCCGCCGGGGCCGTGCCCCCAAGGTCATCCTATACCGAAACTGATCTCGGGCTTGAGGAGACGCTCCAACCCCCGCAATTCTCAACCATCAGGGAGCCTTCATCCAGGAGGATGGGGGCTCCCCCTTTTTCTGGCCACCCTCCAGGAGCTAACTCCTCCCAGGCTTTTGCCCGGAATGCAGAGCCACCGTCCCAAGAGTCATCGGCTTAGCTTCCACCCCAACAAAACCTGCCTCCTCAATCTGCGCGGTGAGTTCCTGCCGACTTGGAAAGGCCTCAATCGTCCCAGCCAAATAGTCATAGGCAGATTTCTCCCCAGTTACCAAGGCTGCCAGTCGAGGAAGCACATGCTTGAGGTAGAATCCATAAAAGGGGGCGAACCAGCGGTACGGTTGCGAAAACTCCAGGACAAATAAAGACCCTCCCGGTCGGAGAACCCGGAGAATTTCCCTCAAACCCCTCTGCCGATCCTCGAAGTTGCGCACTCCAAAGGCAATCGTCACAACATCTTCAGAATCGGTTTCCAAGGCCAGATCCATTGCATCGCCCCAAACAAAGGTGATCGACTTCCCAACCCCTTTTGTCTGCTGCTTCGCTTTCGCCTCGTCCAACATGGGCTGGCAGAAATCCATGCCCGTAATCATCACCTCTGGACCCAACCGTTTTTCCAGAGCGAAAGCTACATCCCCGCTCCCCGTTGCCAGATCTAGGACGCGGTTCGGCGAGCCCGCCTCAACAGCTCGCACCAAGGCCGAACGCCACCGGTAATCAACTCCAAAGGAGAGAACGTGGTTCGCTCGGTCGTACCGACCAGCGATTCCCGCAAACATCCGGTTAACTGCTCCGCCCTCCGGCTTCATCGATTATCCGGCTTTGATGACTCTCGCTGGCGGAAACTCTCCACCACCCAGCCGGAAACCACGGAGTCAGCGTCTTTGGCAAAATGCTCATCAAGGGTAAACTTCCGCCGTCCCCCATTCCGGGCTACGATTTGGATCCCGTGTTCGAGATCCTCAAACAGCTTATGAAGTAAACTTGTAAGCGTCTCATCCCGGTTGGAAGCCATTTCAGCAAAGGTCTCAACTGCCCCGTCCGTAAACTCCAGCTCGATCTCATTCTCCCTTCGAAAGCTCTCGGCAAACCTCCGCACCTCATCACGATAAACCGAAATCTGTAAGTGCCGATTTTCCTCCATCAGCTTCGACAAAGCCTTTTGGGGTTGGTCAATCACCTCGGATGTCACCTCAAACGAACGGATCGCCGTCGAAGGCAGCTCATACTTAAAGTCGCGGAAAATTCTCTCAAGGACCGTGATGATTCCCCGCGCCCCGGTGCCCTCCCGGTGGCTTCGCTCGGCTATCTCCAGAACCGCCTCCGGGGTCAGGCGAAAGTCAATCCCGTACCCCTCGAAATCCCTCCGGTACTGGGCGAGCAAGCTGCCCTCAGAACTGGTGAGGATCGTCGAAAGATCCTTCGCCGAAAGAGGATCGCAAGCTACCCGAACCGGAAGCCGGCCAACAAACTCTGGCTCAAATCCGTAATCAATGAAGTCCTTTGTTTCAGCAAGCCTCAGGTACCTTGACAATCGTAGATCCTCGTCCACCTCTGGCGACACCTCCCCAGTGAATCCCATCGAACTGCCATCGACCCGTCTCTGAATCGAGTTGACCAGCCCGTCAAAAGCCCCGCTCACAATGAAAAGAATATTCCGCGTCCGGATACCTCTCTTCGGGCCGCCTTTCCCCTGCCCCATCCCCGACATCATCGCCTGCATCTGCGCCATCATGTCCGTCGGGCTAAACTGACTCACTTCGGTATCCTCCATAAGCTTGAGCAGATTGATCTGCACCCCCCGGCCCGAGACATCTTTGCCCCCGCCCTGCTGAGACGCTATCTTGTCAATCTCATCAATGTAGACGATTCCGTATTCAGCCAGCTCGATGTCGCCACCCGCACTCTTGACCAGGTCCCGCACCAGGTCCTCTACGTCACCGCCAACATAGCCAGTTTCAGAAAATTTGGTCGCATCCGCCTTCACAAAAGGCACCCCGATAAACTTCGCGATGTTTCGCATCAGGTAGGTCTTTCCGACCCCCGTGGGTCCCAGCAGCAGGATGTTCGGTTTGTGGTATTCCACCTTCGAAAGTTCCGGCTCCTCAATGCAGTTGCGGATGTGGTTGTAGTGGTCGCAAATCGCCACCGAGAGAACCTTTTTGGCATCCTTCTGGCCAATCACAAAGCGGTTCAAATAATCGCTGATCTCCCTCGGTCGCGCCGAAAATTCCCGGATTCCGCGGAGGCGTTCCTTCCGGTTTTCTGCTGCATCATCCTCCCGCGTGGTGGGACCCCTCCCGCCATCACTATCTCCGGAGGATGTTTCCTCATCGAACTTGAAGATCCTCGGTCCTCCGGGTATCCGGCCGGTTCTGAAAAGTTTGTCGAGTTGTTTTTGGATCTCCTCGATAGGGTTGTTGGAATCTTTGTCGCTCATGGAAACATCGTTGACAGAATCGCTCACCCTGCCAGTCTGAATCTACCTCTTCCTGCACATTCCTCAAGCGATTACTCATGTCCAACAGCCTAACCAGAAGGGAAATTGTTTCGCTCGTCCACGAATCAGTGCCGGAGTTGGACCGAAAAATCGTTGAAAAGCTTGTCCAGAAGACCTTCTTCCACCTCGGCACCGCCTTCTGTGAAGGGCGCAAGGTGGAGCTTCGCAACTTCGGCGTCTTCGACTTGCAGATACGCCAGGAGCGGGTAGGCCGCAATCCCCACCACCCGGAGAAAGACCTTCTCATTCCGCGCCGCGCTACCATCAAGTTCAAACCCGGTAAAGAAATCCGCCAGAAACTGATGCTTTTGGATCTCGACAATCTGAATGCCGCGCCATCAGGTCACATCAATGTTTCAGACGCTTCCCGGATTTCGTGAGTTTCTCCCCGATGCTGCATCAACTTTAGATGCCCTCTTCGCCCACTGGAAAGAAATCGCCCAGCGCCACGCCTTCCTCCCTTTCGGTGGACCCACTCTCGAACCACTAGACCTTTACATCGAGAAATCAGGCCCCGAAATCGTTGGCCAGCTATTTGCCTTTGAGGATCGAGGCGGGAGACAGGTTGCCCTGCGTCCGGAGATGACCCCCACCGTTTGCCGGATGGTTGCTTCCCAAGCCCAGGGTCTGCCCAAACCCGTCCGCTGGTACAGCATCGCCGAGCAGTACCGATTCGAACGGCCCCAAAAAGGCCGCCTGCGCTCATTCTATCAATTCAACCTCGACATTCTCGGAATCCCCGATGCCGGTGCCGATCTTGAAATCATTGCCTGTGGCATCGAAACCCTCCGCCACCTCGGTCTCTCTCCGGCAGACTTTCAGCTCCGCCTTAGCGATCGTGTCATTTGGATGCATTTCCTCGAGCTTCACCAAATTGCCGAGGGAGATCGCGGCCACCTCCTCTCGGCTATTGATCGCATCGAGAAAACCCCTCCGGAAAAAACCCTCGAGTCTCTCGCCGCCATCATCCCCGACCGGGCTGAGCTTATCCTAAGCGAAATCAACGCCCTCCGCTCAATCCGGAGCCGCTCCGATCTCGCAGACTTCTTCCTCAAGCGCCTCGGGGCCGACTCCCCCCTGCGACCAATCCTTCTCGATCGCCTCGCTCAATGGGACACCCTGCTCGGGGGAATCCAGGCCATGGGCCTTAGTCAATTCGTTCAAATCGACCTCGGCATTGTCCGAGGTCTGGCCTACTACACCGGTTTTGTCTTCGAGCTTTTTGAAGCCTCCGGCCACGGCCGGGCCCTCGGCGGGGGAGGCCGCTATGATGACCTTGTCGAAAAGCTCGGGGGTCCACCGACTCCCGCCGTTGGTCTCGCCCTTGGTGATGTCACCCTTCTCGACCTGCTTGCTGCGAAAAACAAGCTGCCGCAGGAAACCCACCAGCTCGAAGCCTTCATCACCTCCACTCCAGACCCCGTCTCCCGTAATGCAGCCTTCGCACTCGCGGCCGACCTCCGGCGTGCCGGATTTAGAATCGGCATCTCCCTCAAAACTTCCGGTCTCGGTAAACAGTTTAAGGAAGGATCCCAGCACCGACCCGGGGCTTTCCTGACGATTAGCTCCTCCTCCGTTGAAACAGGCTTGGTTCGGGCAAAGGATTCCACCACCGGAGATGAGATTGAAATCCCCCTCGCCGAGGTCTCCACCTACCTTCAATCCCGTCGGTGAGCCCCCGAAAAACCCACCTCACCCTCCCATCCCTCGAGGCCCTCCCGTGGCATTCGGGGATTCGGATTGTCGCCCATAACCAAAACTACCTCGGGATAACCAAACCGATTGGCGTCCTTTCTCACCCCAACCAACCCGATGACCCCCTCGAAGCAGGCCGCAGTCTGCTTGCTTCAGATTGGGACCCCCAATCAGAAGCCTTCGCCATCAACGATCGGGATGCTCTCTACCTCTGCCACCGCATCGATGCCCCCACCTCAGGCTCCCTCCTCCTCGCCACCAATGAAGCGGCTGCCCGTTTCGCCCGGGATGCCTTCGCCAAGGGCCTTGTCTCAAAAACCTACCACGCCATCGTTCGAGGCACCATCCACCTCCAGGAAACCCAGTGGCGCGATCGCCTCGCCCGTCGCCCAACCGGAAAAACCCTGCGTATGCAGGTTCTTCGCGAGGGAGTAACCGCCGTAACCCGCGTTAAAAGCCTCCGCTCCACCCGTCGGCCTCAGCCGCTCACCCTCCTCGAGTTTCAGCCGCTCACCGGCCGCACCCACCAGTTGCGCATCCAGTCCACCGAGCGCGGGTATCCAATTCTTGGAGACAAGACTTATGGCGACTTTGCATTCAATCGAAACTATCTCCGCCTCACCTCCGGAGAAGATCGCCTCCATCTTCACGCAACCTGCCTTCGCCTCACCCAGGCTGACGGCAAGGAGTTCGAGGTCCTTTCACCCCTTCCCCAAAACTGGCCCCTCACCATCGACTTCCCCTAATCCCCTTTTCACCCTCTCAGCTTTTCAGCTTCTCAGCTTTTCAAAAGTCTTCCCAAACAGAAGCGCAGCGCACCTTCCAGGTCTGCCTGTCGGAAACGGTACCCTTCCTTCAGGAGCACCCTCGGTACCGCCCCGGTTCCGGCCAGTAGCGTCGCTTCTCCCATTTCCCCAAAGAGGGTTTTGACCGCCCAACCCGGCAAGGGGATGGCGGTTGGTCGTTTCAAAACCCTCCCGAGTGTTGCCACAAACTCTCGATTCGAAACTGGGTTCGGTAGACACAGATTGACCGCACCGTCGGTGCGACTCTCCTCAATTAAAAAGCGAAAGACCTGCACCACATCTTCAATGCCAATCACCGACATCGGCTGGTTTCCGCTACCAATCCTCCCCCCCAAACCACCCAGAAATGCTGGTAACATTTTGCTCAAAGCTCCACCCGCCGGAGTCAGAACCAGACCGAGCCGAGCCAAGACCACACGACTGAAACGCGCACCTGCCTCAAGTGCCTCAGCCTCCCAATCTCGACACACCGCGGCCAGAAAACCCTCTCCCAGAGGCGCCGCCTCATCCGCTTGCTCCACATCGTTGGTTCCATAGAAACCAACCCCCGAGGCACTGAGGAACAAGTCTCCATTCACTCCTACCTCACCCAAAGCACGAACCAGGGTTTTCGTTGCCTCAACCCGACTCGAAAGAATCCGCTGCCTCGCCGCACTCGACCATCGCTGAGCAATGTTCTCTCCTGCTAGATTGACGACCGCATCAACCCCCTCCAGGGCCCGACGATCAATCGATCCTTCCTCCGGATTCCACGCGTAAAAACCAGCTCGCCCTTTCGGCTGGCGGCTGAGAATGCGTACTTCATGCCCGCGAGTTTGCAACAGGGGCACCAGGGATCTGCCGATCAATCCACTGCCTCCAGCTACTAAAACAACCCTTTTCTCTGCCGAGCTGGCGAGTCCGAGATCATGGGCGGTTATCGCGTGCCGGTAAGCAAACATCCTCTCCAGCTTGGCGCTCACCCAACCTCGTAGAAGTGGTTCACTGAAAAACGGCAGCGGCAATTCCCATCGAATAAAATCCTCCAAGCGACACTTCTCTCCCTCACTCTTATGGAAGCGATGCCAGTGCTTCCAAGCTTTGAAGGGTCCAGCTTCCATCTCATCTATAAACTCAACTCCAGGCCGGTATCCGTCATGCCGGATCTTCCAACGCGAACTGATCGGGCCTGCCCACGTCTTGATTTGGACCCTGCTCCCATTCTTCAAGCCATCCGTCGGTCCCTCTTCCAGAAGCACCCGCTCCCAGGGTGGCTGCAAGCGGTTGAAAGCCCCCGGCTGCTCATGCCACGCAAAGGCCTCATCCGCCGAGACCGGCAGGGGGACACTCGAGGTAAAGGTTTGCATGACTATAGCACCTGAAGAAATTGGCCCTTGCTCAAACCACAACTCCTACCTCCGAGGCTCCCGCCTCACGAAGCAGGGTGCTCACCAGATCCAACCCAACATCATCGCGCGTGATGGCTGTCCCAATCGCAGCAAGCACGACGAACTTCGAGGTAAAGCTCCGCCACTTTTTATCCCGCATCATCGCCGCCAGCAACGCCTCAACCGGGTATTTGCTCGGCAATTTGGTCGGCAAACCGTGGCCTTCGATGACTTTTGCGATCCGCGCCGCCTCCGCCGCCTGAATTAGGCCCACCCGGTGCGATAGTCTGGCCGCCAGAACCATTCCAAGACCTACTGCCTCACCGTGCAGAAATACCCCATAGCCAGCCACCGCCTCAATCGCATGCCCAAAAGTATGCCCAAAATTCAGTATCATTCGCCCACCCGTCGCGGCAGACTCTCTCTCGTCCTCTTCCACCACCAGCCCTTTAATTTCACAACAACGCAGGACGATTCGCTCCAACCGCTCGTCGCTCCCGTCCAACATTGGCTCCGCCTCCAGCTCATCAAAGAGTCCACGGTCCCGGATTAACCCATATTTGATCACCTCAGCCATTCCGGCCGTAAACTCTCGCTTGGGCAGGGTTCCCAGCCATCGCGGATCGCTGTACACTCCGATTGGCTGATGGAATGCACCAACCAGGTTTTTCCCAGCCGGAATATTGATCCCCGTCTTACCTCCCACACTACTATCCACCATCGCCAACAAAGAGGTTGGCACCTGCACAAAATCGATTCCCCGCATGAAAGAGGCCGCCGCAAATCCGCTCAGGTCGCCAATCACTCCACCGCCGACCGCCACCACCAGGCTCCCCCGATCGACTCCCGACTCTGCCAGAAAATTAAACACCTGCGAGAGATGCTGCATCGATTTGGTCGTCTCCCCTGGGGGCAAAATCATCAGACAACAACCGTCGGGAAAAATCCCGTCCAGCCCCTCTTTGAGTGCTGCCCAAACATTCTCATCAGTGATTACGGCCACCCGATCCCCCTTGCCGATCCGCTCCGCCAAGAGATCCCGCAGCCCCCTACCAGCCTCTTCCCCGAAATGGATCTTATAGGACCTCGGTCCCAATGCTATTTGTATCGAACTCACCGGTTACTCCTCCTCTTCATCTAACCCTAGCAGAGTCTGAATATAGGCCTCCGACTCGAAAACCTGCAAATCGGTTGGCTGTTCTCCGAGCCCGACAAAGCGTATCGGCAGATTGAGCTCCCGATAGATCCCCACCAAGGCACCCCCCTTACTTGTCCCGTCCAGCTTCGTTACTACCAATCCGGTCAACCCGATTTCACGATGAAAGACCCGAGCCTGCTCGATCGAGTTGGTACCCAAACTACCGTCAACGACCAACCAGCACTCATGGGGAGCTTCCGGGTCCTGCTTCGCCAGCACCCGCTGGATCTTCTTAAGCTCGCCCATCAAATTGCTTTTGGTGTGCAGTCGGCCAGCTGTATCACAAATTAAGATACCTGCCTTACGCCCAATCGCTGCCGCATGAGCATCGAAAGCGACTGCTGCGGCATCCGCGCCATGGTGGCTCGCCACCAGCTCCACTCCCAGTCGATTCGCCCAGGAGACCAATTGCTCGTTGGCGGCCGCCCGAAATGTATCGCAAGCCGCCAGCAAAACGGACACCCCCTCGGCCTGATAATGCGCCGCCAGTTTGGCTGCTGTAGTTGTTTTTCCAGCACCGTTTACCCCGACCAAGAGGATTACCCTCGGGCTCCCGGCCTTCTCTTCCCCGATATCGAATGGTGCGTCACTACCGTCCAGAACCTGCCGGAGTACCGTCGCACCAATCGCTGCTGCTTCCTTGCCGCGAAGGTCGCGATTGGTCCGCGCCGCTTCTTCAATCTGCTGCACGATTTCACCCGCCGTCTCCACTCCGATATCGGCCCCGTAGAGGGCCTCTTCAATCTTTTCCAGCGAAGCTGCATCCAGGCGTTTGTTTCCGAAAACCCCGCCCAAGGTCCTCCCGATCGCCGTCGTGGTCTTCGCCAGCCCGGCCTTAAATCTCTTAAAAATCCCCAGCATTGGTCACTCCGTTTTACCTAGAATCCAAGGTCCTCCACCGCTACCGACGTCCGCAGGGGGCGATTAAGTCCACCCTTCAGTTTGTCGAGAACCCCGTTGATGAATCGTTTGCTCTCTTCACTTGAAAACTCTTTTCCAATATCGATCGCTTCGTTGATCGAAACTACCGGAGGAATGTCGGTTCTCCAATAAAGCTCGTAAACGGCCAGCCTCAGAATCGCCAGATCCACCTTTGCGATCCGACTAAAGTCCCAATTGGTCGCCACCTTTCGAATCTTGTCATCAACTTCGCCCAATCGCTCAACCGCTCCCCGAGCCAGCTCTTCGCCAAACTGAAAGTACTCCCGAGGTTTTTCCAGGTTCTCAAAGAAGGTATAAAAACCGTCCGCCTGGACTTCGCTCGGATTCGCTTCCCAGGCATAAAGAAACTGCATCGCGGCAATCCGGTTGGCCCGTCTCCGCGACTGCTTCACTGCCTTTACCTTCTCACTCATCCTCGTCCCCAACAAAAAGATCCAAACCCAAACCAGCCATCTCGATCGCTGCTTCTGCAAAAGACACCCCGCGGTTCATCGGCGCCCCACAGCGCTGATCCGCCTGGGCCTCCGTGTTGCAGACAATGATGCCGTTAATCACCGGCATCGACCGGTCAATCGCGATCGTTTGCAGCATCAGTGAGGTGGAGTTGCCAATCACTTCATGATGGTTGGTATCCCCGGCAATCACCACCCCGAGGCCGATTGCCACATGCGGAAGGTCCTCCTCTGCATCCACCACCATCGAGATGCCCTGCGGAACCTCAAGTGCCCCTGGAACGCGGACCACCTTGATGTCCTCCAGCTCGACACCTCGCTCCTCCAGACGTTGAATCACGGCCTCCAAAAGCTGGGAAACCCACGCATCATTAAATCGTGAGGCCACGATCAGGACACGCAATCCATCGCCCGCGTAGGAACTGTTCTTTGGTACAAGATCACTCATAGTAGCCTCCATGCTCTAGCAGCTCGCGGACTTTCGCTCAAGGATGCTTCGTAAATAGTCGCACCACTCCCGAACCGCTCCATGCCCCCCATCGTAGCGGCTGGTCCAGCGAACCATTTGCAGCACCGCTCCCACCGCATCCCGCGGAGCCGCCGAAAACCCCGCCCTCTCCAAAACACCGAGGTCTGCCAAATCATCCCCCATGTATGCAACTTCACTCCAGCTAAAACTTCGCCTCGCCAAAATGGCATCGATGCAACCTACCTTGTCCTTGACCCCAAGATGGATCTCTTCCCCGCCCAGGGCAGCCATCCGAACGCCCACCGCCTCGACCGGTGAGGCACTGACCACCCCCACAATGACCCCCCTCTCGCGCAAGTGCACCAATCCCGCACCATCCTTGATGTCGAATCGACGCGTCTGCCTTCCCGCTTCGTCCAAATAGACCCCGCCATCCGTGAGGACGCCGTCCGAGTCAAAAAGCGCCATTCGAACGGTTGAGCTCATCATTCCTAAATGAAGGTCTTTCCCAACTGGTGCGACTGTAATCTTTACTTCCGGCACTGCCAGCCAAAGCTCCGATCGCGCATTATCCTGCCAACCGTTGCCGCACCGTCGCGACCCCCTCCACCGCGTTTTCCCCCTGCCGCGGGCAACCCCACTACGGGAAGCCGACCTCAGGATTCGTGGTATTGGTTCTTCAATCGCTCCACCACCTCGGGATCAGCCAAGGTGGTCACATTCCCCAACGCTCTGCCTTCAGCAATGTCCCTCAAGAGCCTCCGCATGATCTTACCCGACCGCGTCTTCGGCAAATCCGCCGAAAAAATAATCCGCTCGGGCCTGGCAAATTTTCCAATTTCCTTGGCAATCAATTGAAAAAGCTCCTCCTCGATAGCCTCGGTTGCCTCCACTCCTTCCCGTAGCGTGACGAAGGCCATCAAGCCCTGTCCTTTGATTTCGTGCGGTACTCCGATCACCGCCGACTCCGCCACTGCATCGTGAGCGACAAACACACTTTCCAGCTCCGCCGTACCGATCCGGTGGCCCGCCACGTTCACTACGTCGTCCACCCTCCCGAGGATCCAGAAGTTGCCCGCCGCGTCCCGGCGTGCCCCATCCCCGGGAAAGTAGTACTTGCCTCCCCAGCGCGACCAATAGGTGTCCACAAACCGCTGGGGCTCCCCATAAATGCCCCGAAGGATGCCCGGCCACGGTTTCCGAATCGCCAGAATACCCGCCTTTGCCGGTTCTCCCGCTTCGTCCAGAACTTCCGCGTCGATCCCGAAAAAGGGCAGGGTTGCCGACCCCGGAGGAGTCGGGGTCGCCCCCGGCATCGGAGATAACAGGATACCTCCCGTTTCGGTCTGCCACCAAGTGTCCACGATCGGGCATTTTTCCCCACCGATTACCCGGTGGTACCACATCCATGCCTCCGGATTGATCGGCTCCCCCACCGTGCCGAGCAGCCTCAGGCTGGAGAGGTCGTACTTCTCGGGCCAGTGGTCTCCCCACTTCATAAAGGCCCGAATCGCCGTCGGCGCAGTGTAGAGAACGCTCACCCCGTACTTTTCAACAATCTGCCAGAACCGGCCATTGTCCGGCCAGTTTGGAGCCCCCTCATACATCAGAACGGTCGCCGCGTTTTGCAAAGGACCATAGAGGATGTAGCTGTGCCCCGTGATCCAGCCAACATCTGCCGTACACCAGTAAACATCAGTCGCTTTGTGATCAAAAATGTATTTGAAAGTCTGATACGCGTAAACCATGTAACCGCCCACCGTGTGGATGATTCCTTTCGGCTTTCCGGTCGTCCCCGAGGTGTAGAGCAAAAAGAGCAGGTCCTCAGCATCCATTTCTTCGGGCGGGCAGTGAATCGATTGATCGGCAACCATCCGGTGATACCAGTGATCGCGCCCCTCAACGAATCTGCACGGGAAGTGGCTGCCGGTATCTCGCCGTACCAGGACCACGTCCATGACACTCGGACAGGCTTCTACCGCCTCGTCAACTATCGCCTTGAGGGCAAGGGCCTGACCGCGCCGCCATCCGCCATCGGCCGTGATGACCAAACGCGCCTGACAATCCTCAACCCGGTCGCGGATCGCATTGGCGGAAAATCCGGCGAAGATCACCGTGTGGACTGCTCCAATCCGCGCACAGGCCAGCACCGCGATCGCCAGCTCGGGAATCATCGGCAAATAAATAGCCACTCGGTCACCCTTGCTGATCCCCAGGTTTTTGAGCGCATTGGCAAATCGATTGGTCTCCCGGTAGAGGTCAAAATAAGTAAGGGTACGACTCTCCCCCGGCTCCCCTTCCCAAATCAAAGCCGCCTTGTTGCGCTCGGGACCAGCGAGGTGGCGATCGATGCAATTGGCAGCAATGTTCGTTTTCCCACCGACAAACCACTCAAAGAACGGTTTGTTGCTTTCGTCTAAAACAGTATCCCACCGACGGTACCAGACCAGTTCACTTGCCACTTCGGCCCAGTATCCCTCGGGATCCTTCATCGATCGTTCAAACTCTGCTTGGTACTCGGTCATCGAACCGATCCGCGCCTCACCAGAAAAGGCAGTTGGAGGGCTAAAAACCCTTGATTCGTTAGAGATCGATTCCAGAGAAGTTGGGTCAGACATATGCAGCAGCAGTTTGGGGTGAAAGCGAGGTGGGGAAACCCCTTCCCTAGAACATGATTTTTCAACTTATGGCACAACCCTCAATTCTCCTCGAATCGTCCAAAACTCTTGCGCCTTTCGGAGAATAGGTTGCAGTTATGCTCATGAAATCGGTACTGGCCTTCCTAATCTTCGGCTTGGCTTCTGCCGCAGCCACCCCCATCGAAACCGTTTTCGTTCCCGATGAATCTCACCTCTCTTTCCGCGTGCGCCATTTTGTCATGAGGGTCACCGGGGAACTCAGGGGCATTGAAGGAACTTTGACCTTCAACCCCGATCTCCCTGAAAAAAGTACCGTATCGGCGAGGCTCCCGG
The DNA here is from genome assembly GCA_036822055.1 of Puniceicoccaceae bacterium. Classification (GTDB taxonomy): domain Bacteria; phylum Verrucomicrobiota; class Verrucomicrobiia; order Opitutales; family Puniceicoccaceae; genus DAISIK01. Next base: position 21,667 of record DAISIK010000027.1, on the reverse strand, counting down.
TTTCCGCGATCGATACCGATAACAAAAAACGGGACAACCACCTTAGGGGAGACGATTTTTTCAAGGCCGATTCGTTTCCCGAGGTCCATTTCCAAAGCACGCAGTGGGCAGCCACCCGGAGCGAAACCCGTTACCTCGTAACCGGTGACCTAACCATGCGCGGCACCACCCGCGAAATAACCCTCGAGGCCCGTCTCGTGGAAATGTCCCGCACCCCGGAGGACCTTCACGTCATGCGCTGGGAGGTTGAGACCAAGCTCGACCGGCGCTCGTGGGGTATCACTTACGGGCGAGGTGCCATCGGAAACGACGTGACGATCACCCTTGAGGTACTCGCCCAACAGCCAGCCCGCTCCCCAGCAAAGCCATCCGAGTGACAGTCGCAGACTACTTCCCAGAACCAGTCGACGATCCTGTCAACGCCCTCCTTGAGAGGGTCTCCACCCTTGCCCGTGCCAACCATCTTTTCGTTACCAATTTTGGATCGGTCGGGCCCTATCCCCTGCTCTGTTTGTCGCGGCTCGAGGGTAATCGCCCCACCCTTTACCTCTCGGCAGGTATTCATGGCGATGAGCCCGCCGGACCACGCGCCCTTTTGGAAGCTCTCGAGCTGGAACTGCTTGCCGATCCAGATGCCAACCTCGTTATTTTCCCCCTTTTGAATCCTTATGGCTGTGCGCGGTGCCAAAGAACCTCTAGCGGGGACGTCGACCTGAATCGATGCTACAAGCTGTCCACCCACCTCACACCACCAGAAGTGAGGGCTCAGCAAAGGCTCCTCCAATCCCTCACCCGAAATGCTCCGCCCCGCCCCTTCCAGGTCGCTCTTTGCCTCCACGAAGATTGGGAGGCTTCCGGGGCTTACCTCTACGAGCTAAATCCTTTCGATCGTCCATCGCTCGCGCCAGCCATTCTTCATGCCTATGCCCAAACGACCGGCATCGAACCAGCCACCATCATCGATGGCTGGCCCACGCGCGCTCCGGGATTGATCGACATCCCCGAAAAGCCCGAGGAGCGCCCCGAGTGGCCCGAGGCGATCTACCTGCTCAACCAATTCACCGACTACTGCCTGACCACTGAAACCCCGAGCGGGAAAAACCTACAACCGAGAATCGAAGCCCACCTGGAGGCAATCCGAATCGTCTGGGCAAGCCTCTTGCAGACTGATCACCTTCCAGCCGACCGGGAAACCGCTGACTGAAGGTAGCCCCCCGCTACCAACCCACCGAGAACCCCCGATGGTGGGCTAGTTTTCCCTCGAACGGTCTTCCCCCGGAATCAATCCGGCCTCAACAGCCAGAGCGCACTTCACGATCCATCCCCAGCCAACCAGCAAAGAAACTCCACCAATTGGAGTGATCGCCCCTAGCCAGGACGGTGCCCCCAGCCCGATCGCGTAAAGGGTTCCCCCAAAAATACAGATTCCCGCTGTCATAACCCAGAAAGCCGGATTCAACCCCCGAGCCAACCTCCCATGAACGGCCAGCCAAAGGAGGACCGGAACGTGGACCAAATGATAGAAGACCGCCGTCTCCCAAATGTCCCGACGCCCTGATCGAGCCAGAACCTCTTCCAATCCATGGGCACCAAACGCGCCAAGTGCCACCCCCAGAAATCCCAAGACCCCAGCGGTCCTCAACCGGTTTTTCATATCCCCCCGGTCAAACTTCCTCAATGTCGCGGGTCACCTCGGAATCTGTTGATTCCTCCGAACTCTCGGGAGTTGAAATCACTTTGTACACAGACCAACTAAACAGAAAAGTTACGCTGGCGATCGAAACCATCATCACAAGAAAACCACCCCAAGTCATTTCTCCCTCCCGCCGTTGATGCTCACCTCGTCCAGGATCGCCAACCGGTAACGCTCGCTGCGGTGGACCACCGCTCCGAAGAATAGGGCAAGACTGATGATGATCATCAAGGAGAGCCAGGCCACCAGGTTGGGTTCAACAACCAGGTCGATGACATAGTCACTAGTCTCCCGGCTACCGACCAAACCGAAGACCTCGTAGACCAGCCAAAGGATGAAAACCGAGATCAGAAATATCGGTGTTACATATTTCATAAGGAACCCGAAAATCCGCGGAATTCGGATTATCGACCCACGGTTGGCCTCCTCTAGTCCTTTCTCAATTCCAACCACCCAGGCAAAAATGATGATCTGTAAGGTAGCCAAAACAAAGATCAGCATGTTACCCAACCAAAAGTCCATCGAATCAAGGGCCTTCGCCCCAGCACTAAACCACATCACAAAAGCAGTTCCCAAGCCTGTAATGATCGCGATCAACGTAACCGCTCGATCCTTACTCATCCCCGCAGCCGATTGCAGAAAAGCGATTCCCGGCTGGAGCATCGAGAGGGAACTCGTCACCGCTGCCAGGAAAAGAAGGCTGAAGAAGAGAAATCCAAAGATCGCTCCGCCCCACATATTCGCGAAAACCATCGGCAAGGCGATGAACCCCAAGCTGAACGTTCCCATACCAGCAAGTCCGGCTGCCCCCAAAAAGGCAAAACCCGCCGGCAAGGTCATCATCCCGCCCAATCCCACTTCGCAGAACTCATTGGCACTCGATGCCGTCAATCCGCCCAGGACGACATCGTCCCTCTCCTTCAAGTAGCTTGCGTAGGTCAGGATCACCCCGAAGCCTACCGACAGCGAGAAGAAGATCTGACCAGCAGCCGCCAACCATAACTCGGGGCGAGCCAACTGCTCCCAGACCGTGACCTTTACCACCCGAAATTCCCCTCCTCCCAAGGTTGCTACATGGGCCGTTGCCTGTTCGAAACTGCCAACGAATTCTTCCTTATCAAAAAACTGTGGTCCCCCCTCCGCTCCTTCGTCAAGAACTTGAATCTTAATCTTCGTCGGGTTCCACATGTAACCCAATCCATTCTGGACATTCAGCTGGGGCTGATTCGGATCCGGTGTTCCCAAGGTGAGCACCCGAATCAGAACGATCACTGCCAGCACAATCAAAAGCGGCATGGCGATCCGACAAAACCATTCGATGCCCTTGGCCACACCCCGTCGAACGAGGTAAAAGTTAAGAAGAAAACAAATAACGACAAAAAATCCAACCGCCCCGGGCTCAAAACGCATTCCCGCGCCGTTCTCTGTCATTCCCACAAAGGAGAACCAAAAGTCTTTTGAGTCTCCCGCTGAGCCAAAATCCATCGACCCCTTGAGGAAATTAACCGCATACCCCAGACACCATGCCTCAACGTAAACGTAGTACATGTAGATCCCTATCGGAACAACCACCCCGATGACGCCGAGATATTTAAACTCCGGCCTTCTCGTCAGAATATTGAAAATGCCGGGTGCCGAATGGAACCCGCTTTTTCCTGCCTGCCTACCCATCGTCCATTCAGCCCAGCATATCGGCAGTCCGATGATGAGGAAGGATATGAAATAGGCCAACATGAAGGCCCCACCGCCGTACTCAGCTACCTTGCCGGGGAATCGCAGGAAATTCCCCAATCCCACGGCGCTACCAGCTACTGCAAGGATCGCTCCAGTTCGATGATTCCAGCGGTCTGCGATCATACCCTGCCACTTGAAGCTTCACCCATGCCATTGGCAACCTCGAAAAAATCAACGGCTGGATTCATGCGGAAGCCCATCGATTCAGGCCGCTGCTTCTCCCTCCCGATCCTCAACCAGCTGACCCGTCACTCTCTTCAAGTGCGTCGGTCCAATCATCCCTAACCTTTGAGGTTGTCGCCCTCTTGAGACATCTCCAACTTTCTTCCCAAAAGTTATGCGTCTTGCTATTTATCCCGGAACCTTCGATCCCGTGACCCTCGGTCACCTTGACGTCCTGCGTCGGGCAACCCGTATCTTTGATGAGCTGATCGTTGCAGTGGCGGCAAACGAAACCAAAGGGCCCATCTTTTCCGTTGAAAAAAGGAAATTACTCATCGAGGAGAACATTCAGGATCTTTCCTGCGTTCGGGTCCTCACCTTTGATGGCCTGCTGGTCGATTTCGCTCGAAAGGTTGGTGCTATCGCCCTGATTCGTGGGCTTCGAGCAGTCTCCGACTTCGAGTATGAGTTTCAGATGGCCCAGATGAATCGAAATCTCGATGGTGGCATCGAAACCATCTACCTCATGCCGAACGAGAAGTTCTTCTACACCAGCTCAAATCTCGTCAAACAAGTTTATCGCTTCACCAATCGTCAAACCGGCCTCGTCCCCCAAAACGTGCATCATTGCCTCAACCGTCACTTTCGCCCAGAGGCCCGCGAAACACCTCAATCCTAGGCTTGGCTCGATTCCTTCTTCCCCTCAATCGCAAGTTGACTAAGCATCTACCCGCCGTGCTCCGAAGAAATATCGTACTTTCCCTCATCCCCGACCGGATCATCCTCAGCCTTGCCACCCTGGGCAGCATCGGCACCAAACTTCCCGCTCCCGGAACCTTTGGTTCGGTGGCCGGGCTGCTTCTGGCCCTCCTCTACCTCCCTTTCCTCCACCCACTCCTCAGCCTCGCGCTTTCGATTCTCTTGATGTTCTTCGCCGTCTCTATCTGCCACGAAGCAGAGATCCGCATCGGCAAGCGAGACCCGGGCGAGATCATCCTCGACGAAGCGGTAGCCATGCCATTTGTCTTCATCGGCATCCTGCCCTTGAGCAGCGGGTCGCCCGCTTGGCCTCACCTCCTCACCGGTTTTCTCCTCTTCCGTTTTTTTGATATCCTGAAACCACTCGGAATCAATCGTCTCCAAAAACTTCCTGGCGGGGAGGGGATTGTCTATGACGACATCGCCGCTGCCATCGCCGCTTCGATCGTTCTCCATTTGCTCGTTGTTTTTAAACTGCTGCCCGGATGAACTCTTCAAACCCCGAGCAGAACTCTCCGACAAATCTCCCTCAAGCCGAAGATTTACCGCCTTCGGAAAGCCCTCAAGCTTTCCCGGATCGACCGACTGACCCGCTAGAGACCGCGAGCCAAACACCCGGGCGGCGACGGCGTGTCCGCAAGCGCCGCTTGAGCGATCGTCGGAAACGCCCGACCAATCTCGAACGAAGTGCCAGAGCTAAGCGAAATGCCAAGCGCGCTTACCTGATCCTTGCTTTGTTTTTCGTTCTACTTCCCGTTTTCCTCCTCTCTCGAATTCCCGCTCTTCAGGCCGCCTACGAGTCTCCTGATTATCTTGTGGAACAAGTTTCCCTCCCGGTTGGCCTCGCTCAGGGTAAATCAATCCTCGGTCAAAAAGACGATATCGACATCGTCGGTGCCGCCATCAGTCCACTACCCGCCCTCTTTTTTAGTCCCATCGGCCGCGGCTCGAGTCTCAGTTCCCTTCAGGCTTCGGGGTCCTTCCTCGCAGCCCTCTTCACTCTTCCCCCCATCCTTGCCCTCCTTTTCTTCCAAAGTCGGCGAAGTCGCGAAAACAACCTTCGATTCATTGGCCTGGCTGTGGGAATCGTCTTCGCCCTCATCCCCCTCTTCCTCCTCCCCGACCTGCGTAGTGCCATGCTTCTGCCAGGACCCTATCCGATCGCGATGGCCTGCCTGCTTGGTATCGCATTGCTCTCCAGTTATGAGCGATCCCGTGCCCACTGGTACTTTAGTAACTTGGCAGGGATACTTCTCGCTCTCGCCTTTTGGTGCGAACCAGCCTCTGCTATGGCCTATTTTGGTATTGGTGGCTTTTTCCTCTACCATCAGCGCTTGGGCGATCTACGCCGTTTCACCATCTCGTTCCTCGTCTTTAGCATCGTTCTCGGCTTGGTCCTTGGCATCATCTTCGGCTTTAGATCCCTCTGGTTTAACCTGGTCGTCATCCCCCTCCATACCGGTTTCACCAACTGGAGCCCCGAACCCCAGTCTCTTGATGGGCTCTTCTCCGGGTTGATGGCAGCCGTGAAGACCGTGGCCACAGGTTGGTTCTGGGTAGCCCCTCTTGCTATCTTCTTGGTCTTCGCTACCCGAAAACAGCGCCAGTCATCTCACAAGAAGAAAGACCGTCTTACCTCAGGTCGTCTCGTCATTGTCCTTGTCCTGATCTCCTTGAGCATTGCCACTATAGCTCCGCTTGCCATCACTAGGGCTGGGGGCCACCCACAGGTTTGTGCCCTCTTTTCCTTTCCAATCTTCATCGCTCTCGGAGTTTTCGCTCAATCCCGCATCCTCCACCATCCACCGAAAAGACGTCTCAGCCGAAATTTCATCGGGATTGCAGCATTCCTCGGGATAGTCCTGCCAATCGGTTATCTAGGCTTCCAGCAGCTCAGCAACGAAGCACCCATAGCTCCCGAACACGAAGCGGCTGTTCTCGAATTGAAGTCCCGCTCCGGATGGTACTTTGCCCCCTATCATCCCCTTGCCCACCTGCTTGCTGAAAAAAAACTGTTCATCAACGCGGTGGCCATGGATCGCTACCGACTCGTTTCTGGAAACCCAATCTCCGTCTCAATACGCCAAAGCGTGCCGCTAACCCGTCGACGCATCCTCTTGCCCGAAAATCAGGAGAACCGAGCCTCTCTCAACTTTATCATCAGCTCCTTCCCCTATCACAACGAGTTGCACCAAACTGCCCCACAGCAATCAACCATTCCGATCCTTGAGTACTATGAAATTCCGGAGGACGACTTCGAATTGCTCATGCGGAGAAGTTAATAGTGGCGTAGCTGTGCCAACCTGCACGCGATCAAAAAAATAGACCGCCCGAACCAAGCCAAACTACGATATTGCCCCTGGCTCGTAAGCGTCCGGTGAGTGGCCCAATTCTCGGAGCTGTGGAAGTCTGGATTCATGCCGAACAGGTCCCTCACCAAACGCATCTTTCCATGCTCTTCATGAAAAAGTGCCAACCCACATCTTGGTTTGAGGAGAGTGTGGGGCAGACATTTCTATCTGCCACTTTCCCCTTTTCCCTTTCCGCCAGCCGCCAACCTCCTTGCAGATGAAGGCCTCATAAGGGTCTCAAGCATGCCCGGGGACCAGTGGGTGACAAAGTCTCCCCAAGTCTTTAACCCAAGTTTCTCACGGCAGCCTACGGTGAGAACCTTGCACTAAGCTCTCCACTCTCCACCCCCCGAATCAAAACCCTACACCCCGGCCCGCTCCCTTCTTTCGTGATTTTGGTGAATTTTGTGGACAATCTTCCCGACAGGCTCCCCACCAATTTCAAGGCCCTTCACATTACCCGCCTGCTTGGCTCGGTCTATTTCAAAGAAGCCCGTCGGCACTGTTTCTTTAGATTTAACTCTCCGCCCTAAGGTCCCGGCTCTACGCCCCATGCGCCCCGCTACACCTTGTCGTTCTGAAGTATGCTCAAAACTCGCAAGCTCGCCTAACCAAAACCCCTCCGAAACCAAATTCAGAATGCTTGCCGAGGGGACAAAAAAAACTGCCCGAAGGCAGTCTTGAGATTGAAGCCCAACTAGAAAGCCAGGCTGGCAGCGACCTATTTCTACCTAATCGAGGTTTAAAACAATTCTTCTGAGGGCTGGATCAAATGGGCACTGGGAGGTTCCGACCGAACTCAGAATCAGAACTTCAAGTTACTAGGCTTCATTTTCGAAGTCCATCCAGTGGAAGGTTCCTCAACGACCGGAGGAGACACCTTGATCGGAGCAAAGTAAGGCTCTGGCTCCACTGGAGGAGTGATCACGACTGGAGGAGTGATCACGACTGGAGGGACAACGGCTGGCGGGCGGGGAGCTGGCGGGCGAAGAGGCCGCGGCTGCTGGGCTGGGGGAGGGGTTGGCTCGGCCACTGGAACTTCCGGGCGGTCTCCAACCTGCGAAGGATCCGAATCAATTTGATCCTGGACGGAGTCTAACCCAGGCTCACGGAAGAGCGGGTCAGGGACCGAGAGACCAAATGCGAAGAGGAATGCCGCAACTTCAATAGCGTCTTGGCGACTCACGCCCGAGGCTGGATTGATAGCAGCGTCTCTCAGCCGATCCAAAAATCCGAGAACTGATGTGCGAACGCGGTCTTGGCGGGCAGCAGGAAGTTCCTCAAGGGTTCGTGCCGAGAAGACCTCCGCACCATCCGGAACCGGAACCGGCTCAGCACTTTGGATGACGACGATGCCATCCGGGGTATCCAGAATGATTCGGCCGCCTGACAATAGCCCGATCGATACGAGATCGCCTTGAATAGCGATGTTCATTGAGTCACCAGTGGTGCCATCGCCGGTGTTGATGTACAAGTTGTCCTGACCGAAGAGAGTTCCGGCAAGAGCAAGGGAAAGGAGAGAGATCCAACGCTTCATAGACTAGAGTTTTAACCGGTGAGATGAGATTGCAATCTAAAAATCAATCCTCCCTTTTGGAAACAGGAATGTTTCGACTTCTTAACTGAATGACTTTTTCCCTTCAACCGATGGCTCTCAAGTTTCGGATGCAGGTCTCCCGCTAATCCATGAAGATAAAAACACCCACGCGAAATCTGGTAGCAACGGTATCCAATTGCCTCTGCTGACGACCAGGGTTGCCACCGACCATGTGCGCCTACTTCATCCGACGCCTTTTGCTCCTCATCCCTACCCTCTTCGGGGTGACTTTGATCGTCTTCATCATCACCCGCTTTGTCCCCGGAGGTCCCCTCGAGCAGGCCCTCATGGAGGCCCAGGCCGTTGACTCGGCCAGCGGTTTCGCAGCCAGCACCGGCGACCAGCCTCTCTCGGAAGAGCAACTCGCCCTCTTGAAATCATACTACGGGTTCGACCAACCGTGGTACTCCGCCTACTTCCAGTGGCTGGGGAAGATATTTGTCGGCGACCTCAGCGAATCCTACCGCTGGAACGAGCCCGTCACCTCGCTCATGGCAGATCGTTTACCGATTTCGGTTTACTACGGCTTGATCACTTTTTTCCTGACCTACGCAATCTGCATTCCCCTCGGGATCGTCAAAGCAATCGCTCACCGGACAGTCATCGACAACACGACTTCGATACTCATCTTTGCCGGATACGCCGTGCCAGGCTATGCCCTGGGAGCGCTCCTTATCCTTTTCTTCTCGGTTCAACTGGACTGGTTCCCCCTCGGTGGTTTTGTCAATTACCAGTACTCCCATCTTCTCCCATGGAGGGTTTTCAGCGATTGGGAGGCCTTCCTTAGCGTGGTACATCATTCCGTCCTCCCCCTTGCTTGTTACCTTGTTGGAAGCTTCGCAGTCACCACCCTCCTCATGAAGAACCACCTCATGGACAACCTTGCTTCAGACTACATGAGGACCGCCGTCGCCAAAGGCGCATCCTTCAAGCGCGCCGTCTTTAAACATGCTCTTCGAAATTCCCTCATTCCCATCGCCACCACCTTCGGGCAAAACCTTGTCCTCTTCGTCAGCGGTTCCTTCCTCATCGAGTTCCTCTTCGACATCGATGGCTTTGGCCTCCTCGGATTCGAGGCCGTCATCCAAAGGGACTATTTCGTCGTCATGGGGGTCGTGCTGGTTTCGAGCCTCCTTCTCTTAATCGGCAACATTCTCTCAGATCTTCTCGTTGCCCTGATTGACCCACGAGTTCGCTTCCAATGACCGCTTCGCCAAATCTCGGGTCTATCTCGGATTCGAATCCCCAGCCGAACGCCACCCTCCTCTCTCATCTTCGGGCAAATCCAGGACTATTTGCCTCTTTAATTTTCCTGTCCCTCCTCGGTCTTCTCCTCCTCCCCTTTCATCTAAATCTTGGCCTCGGCTTTGTCCTCCTCGCGACTACCACCGGTCTCTTCCGCCTTCCCTTTCGTTGGGATCCCCTTACCCGTCGAAAATTCCGAAGATTCCGCCAGATCAAGAGAGGCTATTTTTCATTCCTCCTCCTCTCCTCGATCTGCATTCTCTCCCTCTTCGCCGAGGCTTTCATCAACAACCGCGCTCTCATCGTCCGCCACGAGGGCCGGTTCTATTTTCCTTTCCTCTCAGAAGTCTACCTGGGCAATACCTTCGGTTTAATTGGCAGCGAAGCTTTCACCCCCACCAACTATCGCAACCTTAAGGGCCATTGGAAAGAGTCGCAGGCAGAATCATGGATCCTCATGCCATGGATCCCCTACTCTCCCAATGAAAACAATCCTTTCGAAGGGGTCCTCAAACCGCGCCCTCCTTCTCCACAGGCCCAGCACTATCTCGGAACCGACTCAACTGGTCGGGATATTCTTGCCCGTCTGGTTTACGGTTTTCGAACCGCCATTTTCTTTGCTTTTGCCTTCACCATCCTTACCTATGCGATCGGTATCTTTGTCGGATGCCTGATCGGCTATTTTGGCGGTTGGCTCGATTTGCTCGGCCAGCGACTGATCGAGATCTGGTCCAATGTTCCATTCCTCTACACCGTTATCATTGCCTTCTCAGTCATCCCCTCCAGCTACTCCGTCACCATCCGAATCACCCTTTTGCTCACCATCATGGTTCTCTTTTCCTGGACCTCCATGACCTACTACATGCGCACAGCCACTCTTAGAGAGAGGGAGCGCGATTACGCTGCAGCGGCCCGGGTCATTGGAGCATCTCCCGCTCGCATTATTTTCCGCCACATCCTCCCCAACACCATCGCCACCATCATCACCTTCGTTCCCTTCACCGTCATCGGGGCCATCACCGCCATTACCGCCCTCGATTTTCTCGGCTTTGGTTTACCGCCACCCACTCCCAGTCTCGGCGAACTTCTCCGGCAGGGAACCTCTCGGCTCGATGCCTGGTGGATAGTTTCCTCAGCCTTTTTTGCCCTTGTCGTTCTCCTCACCATCATAACCTTTGTCGGTGAAGCCATTCGCGAAGCCTTTGATCCTAAACAACATTCCACTTATGAATAATCGAATCCAGCCAGTCGCTGCCTCCGTGCCCAAGCGCCGCACCGCTCTCCAATGGATTACCCCAACCCTTCTCGGGCTCACCCTCGCCGCCTGCTCGGGGCCAGGCACCAAAGACGCTCCGGTTTCCTCCCCCCAGGCCATCAAGGCCACTCTTTCGATCCTCGATCAAGATCCCGCCACCCTCGAGGGTCAGGACGCTATCCTGCGCAAGTACTACGCCACCAAGGTCAGCCTTCCCCCAGCCATCTTTGAAGCTTTTGAGAGCGGGCGAATGGATCGCGAGACTCTCGATGCAACGATTGCCAAGGGCACCTTCCCAAACTTTTTTCGGCTGGCTTCAATCGAAGATCTCCCCGCCGACCTCCGCTGGGAGGATGGACTCGACCTCCCCGATATCGGCTCTCCCGATGCGGTGAAAGGAGGAGTACTCTACGGTCGCCTCCAGGATTTTCCCCGCACCTTTCGTACCGTCGGTCCAGACTCCAACGGAAGCTTCCGCACCCTCCTGCTCGACGATGTCGCCATGTCCTTTGCCCACCGTCATCCCTCTAAAACAGAGATCACCGATACCGGGTTCCGCCATTTTCCCGGTTTGGCTAAGTCATGGGCCGTCGTTCCCGAGGAGAGAACAGTCTACGTCAGAATCAATCCCGCTGCCCGTTGGTCCGATGGCCAGCCAATCACCGTCGACGATGTCTTTTTCATGTTTTACTTTTTTCAATCCCCCTTCATTCAGGCCCCTTGGTACAACAACTGGTACGACCGCAGCTACACCCAGGTCACTCGCTTTGACGACCTCACCTTTTCCATCCAGGTCCCGGAGGCCAAGCCCGACTTCGTTTCCAGAGTCCTCGGTCTGCGACCGATCCCGGCCCATTTCTACACCGAGTTTGGTGAGGACTTTCCCAGCCGTTACCAGTGGGAACAGGAACCCACCACTTCGCCTTATCTGATCCTTCCCGAGAATGTCCGCCGCGGCTCTTCCATCCGCCTGGTCCGCAACCCGGACTGGTGGGCCAGGGACCAAAAATTCTGGCGGAACCGCTTCAACTTCGACGCCCTCCAATTAACCGTCATCCGCGAAACCTCCAAAGCCTTCGAAGCCTTTCGCAAGGGCGAACTCGACTCCTTTGGAATGAATCTCGCCGAGTATAACTACGATCGCCTGCCCGATTCCGATCCCCTCGTCCAAAATGGTTTCATCGGGAAGTACACCTTCTACAATGATGTCCCTAGACCAACTTACGGCCTCTACATCAATCAAGCTCGCCCCCTCCTCAGTAATCTCGACATCCGCGTCGGGCTGCAACACGCCTTCAATTGGCAACTCGTTATCGATCAGTATTTCCGGGGAGACTACTTTCGTATGCGAACCACCTCCGATGGCTACGGCCCCTTCACCCACCCGGACCTTCAGCCCCGGGTGTTCGACGTTGAAAAGGCACTTGCCGCTTTCAAGCGGGCAGGCTTCACCACCCGCAATCCCGCCGGCATCCTCACCAACGCCTCCGGAGAGCGCCTCGCCTTCACCGTCACCACTGGTATGGAGAGCCTTCAGGACGTCCTCACCATCCTTCAGCAGGAGGCCCTCAAAGCCGGGGTAGAGCTTCGTGTCGAAGTCCTCGATGCCACCGCCGCATGGAAAAAAATTCAGGAAAAAAACCACGACATCGCCTTCAGCGCCTTTGGCGTCAGCCCGGAAATGTATCCCCGGTATTGGGAAATGTTTCACTCCGTCAATGCCTTCGACCAAGCCTTCCTCGATGATCAAAGCGTCAACCCCCAGCGCTCCCCCAGAACCCAGACCAACAATCTCCTCAGCCTCGCGGATCCCGTCATCGACCAGCTCATCGAGCGATACCGCTCCTCCGAAGACGTAAACGAGATGCTCGAAATCTCGCGCGAACTCGAAGAACGCCTTCACGAGAATGCCGGATTTAGCCCGGGATTTGTCATGCCTTTTTACCGCTTTGCCTCTTGGCGCTGGATTAAATGGCCCGACGATATCAACGTGAAGCTCAGCACTGGTCCGGGTGAGTGGTTCCTCCATTGGACCATCCCAGAGGAACGTCAGGCCACCCTTCGGGGTCTCCGCACCGGAGCCACCTTTCCTCCCATCATTCAAATCAACGATCAGTTTCAAAATTGAGGAGTGAGGCCCCCCTTGAACCCTCATCCCCCCATCCTCGAAGTCCGCAACCTCCGCGTCGGGTTCGAAACTGAAAAGGGTCTCCTCGTCGCCGTCGATGGTGTCGACTTTAGCGTCCCCCGTGGCCAAACCCTCGGTCTCGTAGGCGAGTCGGGTTGCGGAAAGAGCGTCACCGCCATGTCGCTCATGCGCCTCCTTCCCCGGCCTTCTGGCAAACTCCTCGACGGGCAGATCCTCTTTGACGGGCGTGACCTCGCCCGGATTTCCGACCGCGAAATGCGATCCGTTCGCGGACGGGAAATTGCCATGATTTTTCAGGAACCGATGGCTGCCCTCAATCCCGTCCAGAGGATCGGGCGTCAGATCGGCGAGGTCTTCCTCCTCCACTGCCCGGAGATGAGCGATCAGGAAATAACGGCTTCCACCATTGAGCTACTCACTAAAGTTGGGATTCCCGCCCCAGAGGTTCGCATCAACGAATACCCCCATCAACTCTCGGGCGGGATGCGCCAACGGGTAGTCATCGCCATGGCCCTCGCCCTCCGCCCCCGCCTGATCATCGCCGACGAACCAACCACCGCCCTTGATGTCACCATTCAGGCTCAAATCCTCGAGTTGATGAAATCCCTCCAACAGGAGATGGGCACTTCCATTATCATCATCACCCACGACCTCGGAGTCATCGCCGAGACCTGCGACGAGGTCGCCGTCATGTATGCCGGACGCATCGCCGAACGCGGCCCCCTCGAAGCTATCTTCAACCGCCCGCTCCACCTCTACACCCACGGGCTGCTCCAATCCATTCCCCGGCTTGAGCACCCTTCCAAAACGCCCCTTCCGACCATCGGAGGTATGGTCCCCGGGCTCGATGAATTACCCGTCGGAGCCCGCTTTGCCCCCCGCTCGCCCTCCCCCCTCGCACCGGCCTACCTCCAATCCAATGCCTTCGCCAACCAACGGCCGTCCCTCATCGAACATCCGTCCGGCCACTGGGTGGAAAATGAGCCCGCCGTCCTCGTTTCCAGCCTCCCCGCCTCCGACCCCCCGGCGCCCTCCTCCATCCAGTCTCGGCCAGATCTTCCACCACCCAAATCCTCGACCGACCCGGCTCCCCTCCTCGAGATCAAAGACCTCCGTGTCCATTTCCCCCTCCGCAAAGGCCTCTCCTTGCGCACCCGCCAATGGTGCAAGGCAGTCGACAGCGTCAACCTCTCCCTCCATCCCGGAGAAACCCTCGGCCTGGTCGGAGAATCCGGCTGCGGAAAAACCACCCTCGGCAAGGCCATCCTTCGGCTCAATCAACCCACCACCGGCGCTATCCAGTTCGAAGGGCAAGATCTTCTCCCGCTTTCCAACCGTGCCCTCCGCCCCTTTCGGCGTCAGATTCAAATGGTCTTTCAGGACCCAGCTGACTCCCTCAACGCCCGGCAAACCATTGGCAACATTCTCGAAGAACCACTCATCATCCACCAGCTTGGCGACGCCCGTGAACGAGCCGCCCGGGTTTCCCAGCTTCTCGAAATCGTCGGTCTCCGCCCCAGCGCCCGGGATCGCTTCCCCTTCGAATTTTCTGGCGGGCAACGCCAACGAATCGGGATCGCTCGAGCCATTGCCCTCAATCCGAAGTTGATTGTTTGCGATGAACCGGTCAGCGCTCTGGATGTCTCCGTTCAAGGCCAGATCTTGAACCTTCTCCTCGACCTCCAACGCGAGTTTCAACTCACCTACCTTTTCATCGCCCACGATCTCGCCGTCGTGAAACAAATTTCAGACCGGATCGCCATCATGTACCTCGGCAAAATTGTCGAGCTGGCCCCCGCTCAGGAAATCTTCAACCGCCCCCTCCACGCCTACACCAAGGCCCTCCTCTCAGCCATCCCCGAACCGTCCACCACCCGCCGAAAAGATCGCCTCGTCCTCCGCGGAGACCTCCCCTCGCCCATCGACCCTCCCCCCGGCTGTGCTTTTGCCCGGCGCTCCTGGATGGATTGCCCACCCGATTGGCTCGAGCGGGAGGGCACCTTCAAAGAGGTCTTCCCCGGCCACTGGGTAGAGGTCCATCCCGCCACCGTCGAGAACTACCAACAATACCTCGAGAAGCCATGACCGCGCCCAAACCCGATCCCGCCGGCCCCCCTGGCTTTGCCGTCGAGGACTGGGGACTCCTTCCCTACCCCGAGGCTCTCCACAGACAAAATGAGAGGGTCGCTCAACGTCTCGCCGCAACTATTCCAGACACCCTCGCCCTCACTGAACATCCTCCCGTCTTTACCATCGGACGTCGGCGCGGCGCCTCCGACAATGTCCTTTTCAGCGCCGCCGAACTGATCCGGGAGGGGATTTCCGTCTGCACCACCAGCCGTGGCGGAGACGTCACCTATCATGGTCCCGGGCAACTGGTCGGCTACCTCTTCGTTGACCTCTCCAACACCAAAGACCTCCACAGCTTCCTCCGCTTGGTCGAAGCCTGCCTCCTTCGCTCACTCAATTCACTTGGCCTCCTCGCCTCAACTCGTCCGGGCTTGACGGGCATTTGGATTGAAAAACGCAAAGTCGCAGCCATCGGATTTGCGGCCCGCCAATGGGTCTCCTTTCACGGCTTCGCCATCAATATCGAGCCCAACCTCAAACACTTTCAAGGAATTGTCCCTTGCGGCATTACCGACGGAACCGTCACCTCGCTAGCCCACGAAATTTCCCCCTGTCCCACACGCCAATCCGTGATTGAAGCGGTTTCGTTTGAATTTTCAAAAGCTTTCCCTTTGGCTACTGCCTAACATGGCTCTCGCACCCAGACCAAATTGGCTCAAAGGAAAACTTCCCCGCGGTCTTGAATACGAATCCGTCAACGAAACGGTTCGCAGTAATCGCCTCCACACCGTTTGCGAGAGCGCTCAATGCCCCAATCGGGGCGAGTGCTGGTCGCGAGGCACCGCCACCGTCATGATTCTCGGCAACATCTGCACCCGCGCCTGTGCCTTCTGTGCCATTCAAACTGGCCGCCCCACCGAGCTCGATCTCGGCGAACCCCCCAGAGTTGCCGAGGCGGTTGCCACCATGGGCCTCCGTCATTGTGTCGTCACCTCTGTGGCCCGGGACGACCTCAAGGACGGCGGGGCCTCCGTCTGGGCCGCCACCATTCGGGCAATCCATCGAAGGTGCCCCCAAACTGCAGTTGAAATTCTGGTTCCCGACTTTCGGGGCAACACCGCCCACGTCGATATCGTGCTCGAAGCCTCCCCCGAGATCTTTAACCACAACCTCGAAACAGTGAAGAGGCTTCAACGGCCCATTCGCAAAACTGCCCGCTACGATCGCTCCCTTTCCGTGCTCTCCCATGCCTCCCAGCGCGGCTTTACGACCAAGAGTGGCATCATGCTGGGCATCGGAGAAACCGAGCCCGAGATTCTCGAAGTCCTCACCGACATCCACGGCGTCGGCGTAAAGATCCTTACCATCGGCCAGTACCTATGCCCTTCTCCCAAACACGCACCAGTCGACCGTTGGGTATCTCCCGAGGAGTTTGCCCACTGGAAACAGGTCGGTCTGGAGATCGGTTTCGAGGTCGTCGAGTCCGGCCCTCTCGTCCGCTCCTCCTATCACGCCGACGAACAGAGCGACCGCCTCCGCCAGCCTGCGGCTCTTGCCAGTTAAGCTTCTCCAGGCCTACTCCAAAGGAGGGCTTCCTAGATTTCTGAGCTCGGGGACCTCCGCAGTCCTTTCACCTTCCCCCGGAGTGCCTTGCTCGTCAACCGCCGTTCCCTTGCCCTCCGGCTTGGCTTGGTCGGTCTCCGTTTCTTCTGCTCCGCCATGGCCCGTTCCCAGAGGTCATCCAATCGCGCCTCGGCTGCCTCAATGTTCTTCTCGAGCGAGCGATGCTCCCCGGACTTGATCACCACCAAACCTTCCTCGTTCACCCGGTGGTCTGCCAGCGCGAGCATTCGCTCTTTCTGCCAATCCGGGAGAGATGAACGGGGTATATCGAAGAACAGCTGCACCGTGGATGAGGTCTTGTTCACTTTCTGACCTCCCGGACCCGATCCCCGAACATGCTTCAAAACAATCTCTCCCTCGGGGATCCGTGACTTTCTCCCTTCACCGCTCATCCATTCAACTCAACCCCATCTGGCCGATCGGTCAAGATCACCCTCCCGTCACTCTCCTCGCTCTCGCCAGCCGCCCATCACCCAAATCGATTCCGGCCAATCAACCCGAGCTGCTTCATTCCAGCGCCCGCCCAGCCAGTCTACCCTTCAAATCGCGCCAACGGGCCAGCCGCTCCGCAATCGCCCCCTCCGCACCCGCTGTCCCCGCCTCATAAAAAACCTTTGGCTCCACCATGTAATCCTGGCCACTGATCCCCTCCGGATAGTCGTGGCTGTAGCGATAGCCCTTGCCATTGCCGAGTTCCTTCGCCACCCGCCCGTGGGAGTCTCGCAACCAACCCGGCACTGCCTGCAACCCCTGCTCCCGAATCTCTCGCTTGGCCCGGGCGATTCCCATGCAAGCTGAGTTACTCTTGGGAGCCGTTGCCAGAAAAAGTGCAGCATGCGCCAGATTCAACTCACACTCCGGAGGACCGATTACCTCGCAGGCTTGATAAGCTGCCATAGCCAACGGCAAAGCCCGGGAATCTGCCAGCCCGATATCCTCCGAAGCCTGGATCACCAACCGCCGGGCAATGAACCGGGGGTCCTCCCCACCGATCAGCATCTTGGCCAGCCAGTAAAGGGTCGCATCCGGATCACCGCCTCGCATCGATTTGATGAAGGCCGAGATTGTATCGTAGTGCTCATCCTCCCCTGCATCGTAGCGGATCTGCCGCTCCCTCAGAAATTGCTCGAGTTCAACCTTCCCAACCTCCGATCCGATGGGTTGAGAAAGCACCAGCGTCTCCAGAAAGTTGAGACCGCGCCGCAGATCTCCATCCACTACCCTCGCCAACCCCGCCAGAACCGCATCCGGAACCCGTACCCTGGCCTCTCGCATTTTGGAATCCACCTCCAGCGCCCGCCTCAAGGTGGATTCAATCGCTGCGGCTCCGATCGGCTCCAATCGAAAAAGGTGACTCCTGCTCAAGAGCGCTGGAATGATGTAGAAACCCGGATTGTAAGTGGTTGCCCCAATCAACCGCACCCAACCCTCTTCCACCTCCGGCAGGAGTAGGTCTTGCTGGGATTTATTAAACCGATGCAGCTCATCAATGAAAAGGACTGCCCGACCCTCCGTGTCGCGTCGGGCACTCGCCAATTGCTGGCGCAGCTCCGCCACATTGGAAGAGACCGCATTGATCCGCATCAGCCGACTCCCCGTCTCCGCCACGATCACCTCCGCCAGGGTCGTCTTTCCACAACCAGGCGGTCCATAGAGCAGGATACTCCCAAAGCAATTTTTCAGGATCAAATTACGCAGTAGGCTTCCCTCACCCACCAGGGATTCCTGACCTACCAACCCGGCCAGATCTCGTGGACGCATCCGCGCTGCCAGGGGCTGGTGTACCGGATGCTCCGGCTCTTTCTTGAAAAAATCAGTCTGCACGATCTCTACCTTCTTTTGATCTCCATTTTCTACCCCAAAACCTCCTCCGCGCCGAGATCTCTTTCACCGCTGGTCAAGACCCAGATAAGGTTCGATCCATCAAACATTCGCTTCTTTAATCTCTTTCTTTCATGTCCTCCTCGTCCGATTCACCCAGCCCCTTTTCCCTCTTCGGCGATCGATTTCGAGCCTCCTCCGGCATCGTCACCCTGATGGATGATTTGGGGAGTGCCCTCGCCGATACTTCTCAGGCAATTCACATGCTCGGGGGTGGTAATCCTGCCCCCATTCCCGAGGTCCGGGCCCTCTGGAGACGATTGATGTCCGACCTCCTCCATCGAGAACCCGACCGCTTTGATCGCATGCTTGGCTTCTACGATACCCAGAGAGGAAACGATCGATTCATTAAAGCCATCGCCGCCTTTTTCAATCGCCAGTTTGGATGGTCCCTCGCGCCTGAAAACATAGCCATCACCAACGGGGGCCAGTCCGCCTTCTTTTACCTCTTCAATTTGCTCGGCGGCACCACTTCAAGGGGCGGAGTCAACCAAATCCTCCTTCCCCTTGTTCCAGAATACATAGGCTACCACGGTATTGCCCTCCACCCAGACACCATCGTGCCCAATTTCCCCTCCATCGAAATTTCAGAGTATCCATTTTTCAAATACACTATAGATTTTCCCAACCTCCGCTGGTCTGAGTCACTGCGCGCCGTCTGCCTCTCCCGCCCCACCAATCCCAGTGCCAACCTCCTTAGCGATCAGGAAATCGCCCAGTTGCACTTCGAGTGCCGCCAACGTGGTCTTCTCCTCATCATCGACAACGCTTACGGCACTCCCTTTCCCAACCTCGTCTTCAAGCAAGCCACCCCCTTTTGGGGAGAAGGAGTCGTCCTCACCTACAGCCTTTCCAAGTTGGGCCTCCCTGGGACCCGAACCGGCATCGTCATTGGCCCCCCGGAAATATGCCAGGCCATCTCCACCCTGAACGCCGCCGCCGGACTAGCCACCGGCAACATCGGCCAAAGCCTTACCCTTCCCCTTTTCGAATCAGGAGAAATCTCCTCCCTATCCGAACAAATCCTGCGGCCCTATTACCTCGAAACCTCTGCGGCAGCCCTTCGGGCAGTTCAGCAAGCCTTCGAAGGATTACCCGTTCGAGTCCACGCTCCCGAGGGCGCCCTCTTTCTCTGGCTCTGGTTCCCAGATCTCCCCCTTACCTCCCGCAAGCTCTACCAACTCCTCAAAGAAGCAGGCGTCCTCGTCGTCCCCGGGGAGTACTTTTTCCACGGCCTCGATCGAGACTGGGCCCACGCCCGCGAATGCGTACGCATCCACCATGGCATGGATCCCCAAAGATTTTACGAGGCAATGGTCCGCTTTGCCGCCGTCGTCCGCAATCTCTACACCGAACGTAGCTCCGGATGACATGCCAAAGAACCTTATTGCCGCCCCCGTACCCCCGCTGGGGGAAAATAAATTCAACAGAACCGGTGTCATCAGGAAGCTCATTTTTTGCCTCGGACTAACCGAGCAAATGGGTTCCCATTGCGCAGGAAAGGACTCCAAACAGGTTCATCTCACTTGCCAACCAACTGATCGGGACATAACACTTAGCCTCTGACTGCGTCGATTCAGCGCACGGAAGATGATCTTCCGTGCCTCCCTCCAATACTGCCAGATACCATTCGAGTTTCCGATCACTCCATAGAAATTCCGGGTCACTTCTCTGCATACATGCCACATCTTCAAACCCCGACAGGAATCCCACACTCTCACCTATTACGGTCGCGGGATTGCTGGCTTCTGCTACGTTCACCGCGTCGCATCCTGCATCTACAATCTTTACGGGGCTAAATTGCCTTTGGGGACTGCGAACCCCCTCCGGCCTGCATGCTTCCCTGTCTACGCTTCGCCGATGACGTTTCGCCATCCCTCGGGGTCTGTCCGCTTCCACGGGTTCCGTCTTCAGGGACGGCCATTTTTTCTAGTGGCTTAGCTGTCATCAGCGCAGGACTCGGTAGTTTCTGTATGATTGCTACTTTGACACGCCTGGACTTTCACCAGACAAGAAGCGCCCAGCTTCGCTTGGCGCACAATCGGTGAGACCGGACACCCAGCCCGAGGGCTCAGTCCTCCAGTTGATCCAAAGGATTTTCGGACGGGTTATATGGGTTGTCTGCGTCGACTTGATGGCCATCCGGTGTTCGCCGGTCTATCCAATAATCGGGTCTGCGATGTCCATGGGCTATCGCGAGCATCCAGATCGTTTCATTCTTTATCATGTAGGCGATGTAATACGGGAACACCTGTAAATTCACTCGACGATAGGCGCCGTCCCTGAGGCGTGGAATCGTTGGATTTTGGGTGATCCATCTGACATGAGTATCCAACTCAGCCCGAAAACGAATTCCCAATCCAGGTTCTTCCTCTTCAAAGTAAACAACAGCATCTTCAAACTCTTGGGCTGCCTCAGGCAGTAAAAGAACGTTCATTTATATCTTTTGAGGATCGCATCAACTTTGCTGAGTACCTGCTCATAGGCTACACCTTCAGTTCTTTCTTCCTCCACCGCTTGAACGCGGTTCAAAATTTCTGCATGCCAGAGATCAGAGGCATCCTTGTCCTCTGCCGGATCATCAAGTTCAAGGAGGAATCTTGCGAGAGCAAGTCGCTTGCTGCGAGGGAGTTGCACCGAGTGCCTGCTGATTTCTTCAAATGTTGCGCTCATGTTGCCAATCTACCGGGAAAGTTGAATTTGTCGATCTCATTTTCAGGCCATCGGTGAAGACTAGTCGCGACGGGGCGCAGCCTCGTCGTTGACTATGCCGACTGGTTCTGCCTTCTTGGATTGTGTGTCGAATTATGGTAGCCGATGATAGATCAAGCCGCGGTCCAATCGATGATTGTATCCACCGGAATCATTTCTTTCAGACCGGGCCGATGAGTAAATTCAACTATTCCAAGTGATTTCTCTTTCTTTTTCTTGGGGGGATTTCATCGTAATGCTCTTTTAAAATCCGAAAATACCGATACGGAGTACAAAAGAATCCTCTAGGTTGCCGGACAAAATAGTGGTAAGAAATGTCGCTTCCCATGTAACCCCACATGCTGCATTTAGGACTCTTCTCTTCTACAATCTGAAAAGGTCAGTTTTCGATTCAATGGTTTCCCACCACTTTTCATAGTTGTTATGGCCGTGGGCT
>DAISIK010000026.1:1304-45397 GCA_036822055.1 Puniceicoccaceae bacterium | reverse complement strand
AGGGTATTCGAAAATCTTAACCATTTAAGCGCCATGTGGTTCGAGACTTCCGAAAGCTTAGCAACTCTCTGTGGACTACAATGGGCCGAAGGCCTGTTTCCATCGAGCCAAAGGCGCACTGTCGGGCCGGGTGAAATGCTGGGATTCGCTCTCTCGGGGGGGTGGCTGGTCCCGCAATTTCTGGGCCGTTTAGTCGAGGGTGGATGGGTCGTAGGGGACTAGATCGATGAATTCTCCTCGCATTTCTTCCTCGACGAATTTCCTGATATCCGGATGGAGGCGGGAGCGTGCCTCGGTGATGGGATCGGGGGTTGGCTGGGATGGTTTGCTGGGAATCTCGATTTCACCGGACTCGGGGGCTGCTGATTCCGGGGTAGGTGTTTCGAAAGAGATGCTTTCGGAGTCTGAGTTGGGGTTCTGGCCGGGGTCGGGAAGAGATCTTTTGGCGGTGGTGGGTCCGTTGGGTTCAGGATGGAGAACCGGTGAGGCTAGGAGGTTTTTTTTTTAAGTTCCGCGATTTCGGCGAGGACCGTATCGAGGGCACGGCTGCGCGACTGCTCGACTGCCCGAAGGAGAGCCAGCTCGAAGCCTGCCCGCTCGGAGAGTCCCCGAGTGACTCCGCTCGAGCCGCTCCGCACCGCTTCCAGCATTCGCAGGAGTTCTTCGGAAGAACGTTCGGCGCCCAGAAGTGCACTCCTGCCTTGGGCGCGAATTGCATCGAGGAGGGCGGCGCGAATCAGATCCTGGAGGTCGTTGAGAACCTTGCCGACATCCCGGCCATCCTGGATCACCTGATCAATGGCGGTCAAAAGGGCCGGATAGTCGCCGGCGGCGATTGAGGCGGCGAGTTGCTGAATGGTTTCCTTCGAGGCTAGACCGTAGACGTTGAGGACATCGGTTTCGGAGATGGAATCCCCGCAGAAAGAGATGAGTTGATCGAGAATCGACTGGGCGTCTCGCATGCCTCCGTTGGCCAGACGGGTGACTGCCTCAATCGCCTCGGGGGCTACGGTGATGTTTTCCTTGGTGGCGATCTCGACCAGTTTGGCGGCAATCACTGCATTCTCGATGGGTCGAAACTCGAAGCGCTGGCATCGGGAAACGATCGTGGGGAGGACTTTGTTGGCCTCCGTTGTTGCAAAGATGAATTTAACGTGTTCGGGGGGTTCCTCCAGAGTCTTGAGCAGCGCATTGAAGGCAGCAGTGGAGAGCATGTGGACCTCGTCGATGATGTAGATCTTGAACCGGCACTGAGAGGGTGCGTATTGGCAATCCTCCCGCAGGTCCCGAACTTGATCGACAGAGTTATTGGAGGCTCCATCGATCTCGATCACATCCATGGAGGAACCAGACATGATGCTTTGGCAGATGGGGGAGTCTGGATCGGCGTCAATGCGAGGACCGTCCTCTGCATTCAAGGCGCAGGAGAAGAGGCGGGCGGTGCTGGTTTTTCCAGTCCCCCGAGGGCCAACGAAGAGAAACGCGTGGGCGATGCGTCCCTTCTCGATGGCGTTGCGAAGGGTGCGGACGATGTGATCCTGCCCGACGAGTTCTGAAAATCGCCGAGGACGCCAACGCCGGGCGATAACTTGGTAAGAGGCTGCCACAGATTGAAATCAACACCCGCAGGGAAGGGAACGGCAACTGGAATTTTCCAATCTTTTCGATTTGGACATTCGGCGATGCTTTGATTGAGCTGGATGCCTATGAAAATTGCAATCGGCACCGATCATGCTGGCTACTTCTACAAGGAAGCGATCAAGAAACATCTGGTTTCTCAGGGCCATTCAGTCCTCGATTTTGGAACCGATGGCGAAGCGGCTGTCGATTACCCGGATTTCATCCGTCCGGCGGCACAGGCAGTGGCGGACGGAGAGGCTGACCTCGGAATCGTTCTCGGGGGAAGTGGCAACGGTGAGGCGATGGCTGCGAACAAGGTGAAGGGGATCCGTTGCGCGCTTTGTTGGAACCCCTCCACGGCATCGCTGGCAAAGCAGCACAACGATGCAAACATGATTTCGTTGGGTGCCCGGCAGGTTACCGAGGAAGAGGCCCTGGCGATTGTAGATACGTGGCTCGGGGCAACCTTCGAAGGGGGCCGGCACGCCATACGGATTGGCAAGATTGAAGGCTGAGGGCTGGGAGCTGGGCAGACTAACCGATTCGTTTGACTCAGAAGTCGAGGGAGTCCATTACCGGAATGATGATATCTGTGGACGCAGCGAAAGAAAAAGAAGACGAAAAGGATCCCAAGGGCGGTGAGCCATTTGGTTCAATGATCCAAAAGAAGTTCCTCGAGGAGCGGAAAATCTTTCTTTGGGGTGAGGTCAACGACAAATCGGCACGGGATATCACCGAAAAACTACTGTATCTCGAGGCCGATAAACCGGGCGAGGAAATTACCTTTTATATCAATACACCGGGCGGGTCGGTAACGGCAGGAATGGCGGCCTACGATACGATGAAGTTAATCACTTCCCCGATTCGGGCAGTAGTCACCGGGATGGCTGCCAGCATGGGTTCGATCCTTCTATGTGGGGCCGAGAAGGGGCGCCGCCTGATCTACCCGCACGCTCGCGTCCTGATCCATCAACCACTGATTTCTGGCAGATTCATTGCTCCGGCAGTGGACATCAACATTCAGGCGATGGAGATGGAACGCTTGAGGGATGAGCTCAACCACATTCTTGCAGAGGCGAGTGGGCAGCCGCTCGAGAAGATCCGAGAGGACACTGATCGCGACTTCTACCTGACGGCGAGTGAGGCGATAAAGTACGGACTAATCGACGCGGTCATCGACAAGATCTAGTCTACTGGCGGAGCGTCCTCAGGGCCGCAGTGGCGGCATGCCTACCGCTGAGGAGGGCGAGGGGGATGCCGCCACCCGGATGGGCGGAGCCTCCCGCGAACCCCATTCTGGACCGACGGTCGAAGTTAGGAACCCGGAGGAAGGCTGAAAACATGGAATTGGAGCTGGGACCATAGATTGAACCGAACCAAGCGCCGGTTTGCTCCTTGAGGTGATGAGGGCTCCGACTGATTGCCCACCGGGTGTTGCTGGAATCGCAGTTTGGTAGCTTTTGGTAGAGCAAGTCGAGGACACGATCCTGGTAGGCTTGATTGTCCCACTTTTCAAAGCCCTTGAGGCTGGGTGCGTTGATGAGGATGAACCAGCCTTCAGCGTTGGTCGGAGCCATTTCCGGACTGTGGCGGGCCGGGATTGAGAGGTAAATGGTGGGGTCCTGAAGAGGCTGGGGGTGGTGGAAAATATCGCGGAACTCGGAGGTGTAGTCGGAGGGAAAAAAGACGTTGTGAGTGCCGAGGCTGGGACAGGTGGAATCTCGGGCAGCGAGAATGACGAAGCCACTAACCGATGGTTCGGAATGCTGATAGCGCTTTTGCCAAGTGGATGACCGCCGATGGTCGGCGAGGAGAGTGCCGGTGCGGGCCGCCACCGCATCGGCATTGCAGATGACGCATCGGGCGGCGAGATGGCCGTGGGAGGTGTCTGCTCCGGTGGCTATCCCGTCCTTATCGAAGGTGACCTTCTCGACGGCTCGGGAGTAGTGAAACTCAACACCATGGCGCTGACCGAGTGCCTCGAGGGCACGGACAAGTGAGTAGAGACCTCCGCGACAAGTCCAGGAGCCAAAGGCAAGCTCTGCATAAGGGATGACATTGAAGGTGGCAGGAGTGCGGTAGGGATCGGAACCGTTGTAGGTTGCGAAACGTGAAAAAAGGGTGAGCAGCCGGGGATCTTTGAAGTGCCGCTCCAGGCTGTGGCGCATGGTTTCGGGGCGGAGGGCGGCCCATCCGGCAGCTAACTTATGCCACGGGATCTTGCGAAGGGTTGCTGGATGGAGGGGATTGAAGAGGAATGCCGGTCCACTCATCTCCCAAAGGCGGGTGAGGTTGCGTCGGAAACGACGCCAACCCTCGGCTTCGCCCGGCCATTGTTGAATGAGGGCATCCTCAAAAGCGTCCAAGGTCCCCGGAGCGTCAAAAGTCGATCCATCAGAGAAGTGGTAGCGACAGCCGGGCTCGACGGGGAGGAGTTCGAGGTGGTCCTCAATTTGTTCGCCGAGGGCCTCAAACGGTTCCTTGAGAACATCGGGCATGGTGAGAAGACTGGGCCCGGTATCGAAGGTAAAACCATCCCGGGCGTAGTGGTTGCATTTACCGCCCGGGCGGTCGGTCTGTTCGAGGACGGTGACCCGCAGCCCTCGAGCCCGGCAATGAAGGGCGGCAGCCAATCCACCGAGACCTGCACCGATGATGAGGACGTCGGTGGGTTGAGGCGTTGGGGACGGACCTGCCTGAGGAGGGAAGGATTGGACGGGATGAACCATTTGCTCTATTGTGAAGGAAGTAGGGATAAGGGCAAATCGCCAACCAATCCCTGGCGGAGAATCGGGAGAGCCTTCGAGAGGCTCCGTGGTGAAGGAATCTGTATCCAAAATACCAATACGAAACGATCTGGGACCGGGTTTGGTCAGGGGCGAAGGAGGGAGACCGGGCGTCGTTTTCCCGACTGGACTTTTCAGCACTTCCTTTTTACCTGAGACGGATGAATTTTTGTGTATGCGGAGCCGGGGCCTGGGGGACGGCCATGGCGGTCCATTTAAACCGCAAAGGACATACGGTGACGCTCGTTCCACGGCGCTTTGACCAAGCAGAGCTGCTGACCCGGGAGGGAGAGAATCGCGCCTACCTGCCGGGTATTCAATTGAACCCAGATCTCCAGATTGGCTTTGAGATACTCCCCTCGATCATGGAGGCGGAGGTCGTTTTGTTTGCGACCCCGTCGGCGGGATTGCGCGCCATCGCAGAACAAGTCGCAGCAGCGGCGAAGGCCGCCTGGAGCCTGAAGATGGTGGTGGCCCTTTGCAAAGGTCTCGAAGCCGGGACTCACAAGATGGCCCCGGAGGTACTGGCGGACGTCTTTCCCGATCTGGAGACCGGGATCCTGAGTGGGCCGACCCATGCCATGGAGGTTGCTCTGGGCTACCCGACGGCGATGGTTCTCGGCGTCAAGACCCGCTCTCCGATGTTGGAGGCGACCCAGGAGGCTCTTCATGACGAGACTCTCCGGGTTTATTCGTCAACCGATCCTCAGGGGGTAGCTCTTGGTGGATGCCTGAAGAATGTTTACGCCATTGCAGCTGGTATTTCTGATGGTCTGGGCCTGGGGGATAACGCGAAGGCTGCACTCATCACCCGGTCCCTGGCTGAGATGGTCGAAGTAGGAGTAGCCCTGGGAGGAGAGCGGCAGACCTTTATGGGCTTGGGTGGGGTGGGGGATTTAATTGCGACCTGCCACGGGGAGTGGAGTCGAAACCGACGCTTTGGGGCGGCGATCGCCAAGGGAAGCAATCCTCGAAGCCTGGTCGAGGAACAGCGGACCGTGGTGGAGGGGTATGGAGCGACGCAGATCCTGCACGATTGGGCGCGTGAGGTAGGTGCTGAGACTCCGATTCTCGATGAGGTGTATGCAGTCCTCTACGACACCAAGTTGCCACAGGATGCCTTGAAGGCATTGATGCGGCGCGGCTTCAAGGCTGAGTCGGAAACGGTCTGAGTTGTTTAGGCTCGGTGGGTAAAGCAATCTTTGCGGTGGCGTTTTCAGCGAAGATGACCTTACTAGGGGCCAATGGATCCTAGATACAATCTGCTGGCGAAGAACCTCACCGCGTTTTCGGTGGCCCTGAAAAAAGGGGACCACGTTCTGATTGATTCCGGCGAGGTACCTGAGGCGATGCTCATCGCTCTGATTCGGGAGACCCGGGCCTTGGGTGCCATTCCCCATGTTTTCCTGCGGAGTTCGAGAATTTCCCGGGAGCTGATCAAGGAAGGGGTCGAAGAGCAATTTACGGTCGATAATGCGGTGATGCTTTATCAGATGAAGCGGATGCAGGCTTACATCGCGCTGCGGGGATCGGATAATATTTTTGAAAGTTCCGATGTGTCACCGGAGCGGATGAAGTCCTTCTTTGCGAAGACCAAACCAACCCTCGACTACCGGGTGAAGAAGACCCGTTGGGTGATCCTGCGTTGGCCGACTCCGGCGATGGCGCAGCAGGCCGGGATGAGTACCGAAGGTTTTGAAGATTTCTATTTCCGGGTTTGCACCCTTGATTACGGAAGGATGCAGCCGGGGATGAAGGCGCTTCAAAAATTGATGGATGCCACCTCCCTGGTTGAGATCAAGGGGCCCGGCACGGATCTGACGTTCTCGATTGAGAAAATCCCTTCGGTTCCATGTGGGGGGCACTTCAACATCCCCGATGGAGAGGTTTTTACGGCCCCAGTTCGCAATAGCGTGGAGGGGGAGATTACCTACAATGCACCGACAGTCTACCAGGGGATCTCTTTTGATCAGGTGAAGTTCCGCTTCCAAAAGGGTAAGATCGTGGAAGCGACAGCGGCGGCCAATACGGAGAAGCTGAACGCGATCCTCGATTCAGATTCCGGAGCCCGTTACGTTGGGGAGTTTGCGATCGGGTTTAACCCTCACATCCTCAAGCCGATGCGAGACATTCTCTTCGATGAGAAGATTGCCGGGTCCTTCCATTTCACTCCGGGCCAGGCCTATGAAGATGCCGATAACGGGAACCGCTCCCAGGTGCACTGGGATCTGGTCCAGATTCAGCGGCCGGAGTACGGTGGAGGGGAGATCCGCTTCGACGGGAAGGTGATTCGGAGGGACGGAATCTTCGTGCCGAAGACTCTGCAGAAATTGAATCCGGAATACCTCCTCGCTGAGTAGATCGGCGGTGGTGCCCGGTTCCTCGCGATGATACTTCTGGGACTCTAGAGGGGATGCGGGTGGAGTTTCGGGTCGATGAGGCGGAGGGTGATACTCGGTTGGATCGATTTCTTGCCGGAAAGATTCCTGCCGTATCGAGAACAAAGATACAACAATGGATCCAGGCCGGATTGGTGAGGGTCAACGGTAAGGAGGCAACCACGGGAGGACGGTTGACTGGTGGGGACCGGGTGGAGGTGAATCGACCAGAAACGCCGAGGAATCCACCGGGACCTATGGCGAAGGACCTGGGGGTGGAGGTGATCTACGAGGATGATGCATTGCTGGTGGTGAACAAGCGTCCGGGACTGGTGGTCCATGCCGGGAGCGGGACCGATGACGAGACCTTGGTCAATGGGTTACTCTATCTCAGCGGTGGAAGATTGGGGATCGGCGATGATCCGGAGCGACCGGGAATTGTACACCGGCTGGACAAAGAAACCAGCGGGGTACTGGTGGCGGCAAAGACCACGGAAGCCCTTCGCAACCTACAGACGCAGTTCAAAGCCCGGGAGACCCGAAAATTCTATAACGCCTGGGTCCAGGGGAGGCCAAAGGCTCGGGCTGGTACGATTGATGCGCCGATTGGGAGGCACCCGGTCCATCGGATGAAGATGGCCCTCCGCGAGGACGGGAGGGGGGCGAGGACAGACTGGGAGGTGGAGGTCGAGAGAGAAAGCGGGGGAGAGCGCAGCCTCCTCAAGTGTCGTATCCACACCGGGAGGACGCACCAGATCCGGGTCCACCTTTCATCCCTCGGGCACCCGATTCTGGGAGACCAACTTTATGGCTTTCGGCCCAGATCTTTTGTGGGCCTCCTGCCGCCGAGGGTAATGCTGCATGCTAGTTCGCTGACCCTGACGCATCCCTCAAGCGGGGAAATGATGACTTTTACCACTCCGCTCCCCGAAGATTTTAATGCCTACTTTTAGGAAGGTGGGAGGTGGGATCAAAACCTTGAAAACGGTCGGAGGTTGGCAAAACAGCCTCGCCTTAAGTTTATGAAATCGGTTGACTTCACGGTGATGAGTAAAGGGAAGCAGGCAACTTGGGGAGGGCGTTTTGAGCATGGGCCATCGGAGCGGATGGCCCGTTTTAGCGAATCCGTTAGTTTTGATTCTCGCTTGGCCCCGTTCGACATTTGCACCAACATGGGACACTCGGCAATGTTGGCGAAGGTTGGCCTGATTACTGAGGCAGAGTGTATTGCCATCCACGACGGCCTAAGGGATATCGCTGCCGAGATCAGCGAAGGGAAGTTTGTTTGGAAGCCGGAGCTGGAGGATGTTCACATGAATATCGAGCAGGCCCTGACCGCCAAGGTTCCAGCGGCGGCAAAGCTGCACACCGGGAGAAGCCGCAATGATCAGGTAGCCACTGATATGCGGCTTTTTTTCAAAGCAGCGGCCTGCGAGTTGGTCGGCGCGTTGCGGGGAGTGATTGAAGGTTTGCGGGAGCGGGCGACTCGGGACCATGGATCTTACCTGCCCGGCTACACCCATTTGCAACGAGCTCAGCCGATCGATGTCGCCCATCAGTGGCTCTGCTACGCTGAAATGTTCAAGCGTGACAAAATGCGCTTCGAGGAATTCTCGGGCCATGCGAATTGGTGCCCACTGGGCTCGGGAGCGCTGGCTGGATCAACCCTGCCGCTTGATCGGGAGTACGCCGCCGATCAGCTCGGGTTTGTCAATGCGGATGGCCTTCCCCAGGTGACGAGCAACAGCCTGGATGCGGTTTCGGATCGAGACCTTTTCGTCGAGTTCGTCAACCATTGCGCTCTGATCGGGCTGCATCTCTCCCGATTGGCAGAGGATATGATTTTGTGGAGTTCGGCAGAGTTTGGCTTCGTTAAACTGCCAGATGCTTTCACGACGGGTTCAAGTTTGATGCCGCAGAAAAAGAACCCTGATGCGCTGGAGTTGATCCGGGGAAAGGCAGCCCGTTTGATCGGGGCGCAAATGACCCTGGCGGCCCTGGTTAAAGCGCAGCCGTTGTCGTACAATCGAGATCTGCAGGAGGATAAGCCGCCGGTTTTTGATGCTTATGATGAGACCATGGCCTGTTTGGAGATCCTCGCCGATTTGCTGCCCGGGATCACTTTACAGCGGGATCGGTGTGCTGAGGCAGTGGGGGACCCTTTGCTTCTGGCGACCGATTTGGCGGATTATCTAGTGGAGCGCGGGATTCCCTTTCGAGAGGCCCACCATCAAGTTGGGGCTTTGGTCGCCATGTCGGAAAGGACCGGTATAAGTATCCATCTTTTGGATACGAACAAAGCCCGGGAGGTTTGTCCGGCGTTGGGGGAGGATTGGCAAGAGGTCTTCGACCTGAAGCGGGCTATGGCCCGGCGGGAGCGGATCGGAATGCCGGGACCGGAGACCGTGAGAGCGGCGATTGAGGGGCTTTGAGCCTTGGCCAGAGGCGTGAGTAAGGTTGGAGAATCTGCTCGGGGGGTGGAGGAATTCTTCAGAGTAGCTGAGGAGGTTGTGGTTGAGACCTTGGCTGGTTTTCCGGAAGCCCTCCGCGAGGAGGCCCTGAAGGTGGGCTTTATCCTGCACGAGCGACCCTTCCAGGGTTTGGAGAACGATACGATGGGGTTCTACCCATCGATGGAGGAGGACTTAGTGGCCGAGCAGCCCGGTCCGATCTTTCTCTTCCTGATGCCCATTTGGGAGGTGAGTGAAGGAAGATTGGATCGGTTCCGGGAGGAGGTGGAGCGGACCTATCTCCACGAGCTGGGGCACCACCTGGGCTTTGACGAGGATGACCTTGCGGCGCGTAATCTCGATTGAAGGCAGCTTCGCGATGGAGAGCCTCCGGGTGGGCGGCCCGCTCAGCTCGCTTTGCTGAAGAAGTTTTTGATAGTGGCGAAGGCGAAGTCTCGATTCAACTTGGAGATTACATCGAGCTTGATCTCCTTCGGGCAGGCGGCAGCACACTCGCCATAGTTGGTGCAGTTGCCGAAGAGGTTCTCATCCATGGCCTGGACCATATTGACGACGCGACGGCTTTGTTCTGGTTTCCCCTGGGGCAGCACGTTGAGGTGGGTAACCTTGGCACCCGTGAAAAGCATCGCTGAACCGTTGGGGCAGGCGGCAACGCAGGCCCCGCAGCCGATGCAAGCGGCGGCGTCCATTGCAACATCGGCGATTTCCTTGGAGATCGGGATTTCGTTGGCGTCTGGGGCGCTTCCGGTTCGGGCGGTGATGAACCCACCTGCCTGGACGATTCGGTCGAGGGCAGAGCGGTCGGTGACGAGGTCTTTGATGACGGGGAAGGCACGGGCACGCCAGGGTTCGATGGTGATGGTTTCCCCATCCTTGAAGTGGCGCATGTGAAGTTGGCAGGCGGTGGTGGCCCGCTCGGGACCATGGGCCGAACCATTGATCATCATGGCGCAACTGCCACAAATACCCTCACGACAGTCGTGGTCAAAGGCGACCGGTTCCTCTTCTTTTTGCATGAGACCCTCGTTGAGGATGTCGAGCATTTCGAGGAAGGAGGAATCTTCAGAGACTTGGTCCAGTTCGTAGTGGACAAAGTTGCCCGGAGCATTCGCACTCCGCTGGCGCCAGATTTTGAGATTCAGCTTCATGATTAAGGCTTTAGAGGGGTTATTTATAACTGCGGGTGGAGAACTTCACTTCCTCGTACTGCAACTCCTCCTTGTGGAGGGTAGGTACCTGGTTGTCTCCCTGATATTCCCAGACGCCAACAAAAGCGAAGGCGTCGTCGTTGCGCTTGGCTTCGCCTGCGGAAAGGAACCCTGCTTTGACGACCTCGTCTTCGTTGGTGTATTGGTGCTCGACGCGGAAATGTCCGCCACAGGACTCTTCACGCATGAGGGCATCGCGGCACATGAGTTCGCCGAACTCGAGGAAGTCGGCAACCCGGCCCGCCCGTTCAAGTTCCTGGTTTAGTTCCTCGCCGGTGCCGAGGACCTTGACGTTGCTCCAGAACTCCTCGCGCATGGCGGGCAGCTCGCTGATGGCTTTTTCGAGACCTTCCTTGCTGCGGGCCATTCCGCACTCGTCCCAAATGAGGGTGCCGAGGCGCTTATGGAAGCTGCGGGGAGTTTCCTTTCCCTTGATCGAGAGGATCTTTTTGATGCGGTCCTCGACCTCAGTCTGAACGGTATTGAATTCGGGGGCATCCGTTTTGACCTTGCCCGCTGCGGCGAGACCTTGGCGGCCAAGGTAATCCCCGATGGTGTAGGGAAGAACAAAATAGCCATCGGCGAGACCTTGCATGAGGGCGGAGGCTCCGAGCCGGTTGGCCCCGTGGTCGGAGAAGTTCGCCTCCCCGGCGACGAAGAGACCGGGAATGGTGCTTTCGAGGTTATAGTCGACCCAGAGACCGCCCATGGTGTAGTGGACGGCGGGGTAGATCATCATCGGAGTATCGTAGGGATTGTCTCCGGTGATCCGGTTGTACATATCGAAGAGGTTTCCGTAGCGCTCGCTGATGGTTGCCTCCCCGTAGCGCTCGATAGCGTCGCGGAAGTCGAGGAAGACGCCGAGCCCAGTCCCGGCGATGCCACAACCTGCGTCGCAGACCTCTTTGGCCGCCCGGGAAGAAATGTCGCGGGGGGCGAGGTTGCCGAAACTCGGATACTTGCGCTCGAGGAAATAATCCCGGTCTTCCTCAGCAACACTGCCCGGGTGGATGGCCCCACTACGGATCCTGGCGGCGGTCTCTGCGCTCTTAGGTGCCCAGACGCGACCGTCGTTACGGAGGGACTCGGACATCAGGGTCAACTTGGACTGTTGGTCGCCGTGGACGGGGATGCAGGTGGGATGGATCTGGGTGTAGCAGGGGTTGGCGAAGCCAGCGCCCCGCTTGTAGGCCCGGTAGGCAGCGGTCACGTTGCAACCTTGGGCGTTGGTGGAGAGGAAAAAGACGTTACCATAGCCGCCAGTGCCGAGGATGACGCAGTCTCCGGCGTGGCGCTCGATTTCACCGGTGATGAGGTTCCGGGTGATGATTCCCTTGGCGTGCCCATCGACGAGAACAAGGTCGAGCATTTCCTGGCGGGGGTACATTTTAACGGAGCCTCGGGCGACCTGTTGGGAGAGCTGCTGGTAGGCACCGAGGAGAAGCTGCTGTCCGGTTTGGCCCCGGGCATAGAAGGTCCGGCTAACTTGTGCGCCACCGAATGAACGATTGGCGAGGAGGCCGCCATACTCCCGGGCGAAGGGGACGCCCTGGGCTGCCATTTGGTCGATGATGTTTACCGAGACCTGGGCGAGGCGGTAGACGTTTGCCTCGCGGGCGCGAAAGTCTCCGCCCTTAATCGTATCATAAAAGAGCCGGTGGATGCTATCGCCGTCGTTCTGGTAGTTTTTCGCGGCATTGATTCCGCCCTGGGCGGCAATGCTGTGGGCGCGGCGGGCACTGTCTTGATAGCAAAAACAGCTTACTGAATATCCCATCTCAGCGAGCGAGGCAGCGGCAGAAGCACCAGCTAAACCGGAACCGACCATGATGATGTGGTATTTTCTGCGGTTGGCTGGATTGACCAGCTTGATGCTGGCTTTGTGGTTGTCCCACTTGTCAGTCAATGGGCCGGACGGAATCTTGGATTCTAGCTTCATGGATGAGAACAAATTCGAATAAGTGAGCAGATCAATGTTCGTCGTTAAAATAAGTGATGTAGATGGGGGTTTGGCCGTCCCAATCGGCAACTGCTTCCTTGATTGGGCGAGCGTCGACGATGTTTGCCCCACCATACCACGAGGCGAGGACGGAGGCAGGGATGATGGCAAACCCGAGGAAAACGATCCAGCCGTAGGCGAGGGCGGCGACGTTCAAACGTTTGCGCCAGACCTCATTGCGAAGGCCGAGGGTTTGAAACATGGAGGAAAACCCGTGGGCGAGGTGCCAGCAGAGCAGGCCGGTGGCGATGATGTAGAAGACGGAGAAGAGGGGATTGGAGAACCCGTAAATCATCATGGCGTAGACATCCTGGGTCTCTCGCTCCAAGCCGAGCTGGTAGCGGAAGTTGGAATAGGCAGGATCAATCGACTGGATGGTGAAATGGAGGATGTGGAAAACGATAAAGATGAGGAGGACGGTCCCGGTGTACTTCATCGTTCGGGCGGCGAAGGTGGACTCGTGAAGTTTTTGCCGGTCGTAGGTTTGGGGCCTGGCCCGTCGGTTTTCGATAACCAGCAAAACGGCCATGGCGATGTGGATGCCGACGGCCCCGAGGAGGAAAAAGCGGATGGCGTAGAGGACCTCCCAGGGAAGAACCTGGTGCAGGAAGTAGGCGTAACCGTTGATTGCTTTGGGTGGGCCAAAAATCTGGAGGTTACCGAGCATGTGACCAAGGACGAAGCCAGCGAGGACAAGCCCGGTAAGAGCCATGAGGAATTTTTTGCCAATGGAGGACGTAAAAACTGCGGTCAAAGGATTCATGGAAAAGGGAATACCAACGATTTGGACAAAGACACAAGTTACGGTTTTGGTCTCAAACTGGCAATTCAAATGGCCGGAGAATGGCGGGGGTATAAATTACCGTTAGCATGTGATAAGATTAATTTATGGGTGATTGACTTGTGACGGGTGTGCAGGGTGGAAGCCTGTGAGGGTGGCTGGTGCGAGGATTGGACTCTGGATCCAGGTTGAGACTACTGCGCCCACGGACCCCCCAAGGTGAGAAAGCGGTTGGGGTTTGACCCGAGGGAATGGTCTGGGGAGGATAACGGGATGCATTTCGGGAAAATATTTTGTCTGCTTGTGGTTTTCTTGGCGCCGCTTGGAGTGGCGGGTCGGGACACCTTTATCACGATTGGAACTGGCGGGGTGACTGGGGTCTATTATCCGCTGGGCGGGTCGATCAGTCGGCTATTGAACCAATACCGGGAGGAGGCTGGGATCCGCTCCAACGTTGAGTCGACCGGGGGATCGGTCTACAATATCAACACCTTAAGGCAGGGCGAGCTGGACTTTGGGATCGCCCAATCGGATGTCCAATACCAGGCCTACAACGGTACGGGTGGCTTCTCGAGCATCGGCCCGTATGTGGGGCTCCGATCGGTCTTTTCAGTTCATGCCGAGCCCTTTACGGTAGTGGCAGCGCGGCGGTCCGGAATCGAAACCCTGGCGGATCTGAAGGGCAAGCGGGTAAACATCGGCAACCCTGGTTCGGGCCAGCGGGCCATGATGGAGCGGATCATGGCGCTCTATGGCTGGACGCGGGACGACTTTGCGCTAGTCTCCGAACTCGGCTCTGCTGAGCAGGCCAAGGCACTCTCGGATGGCAAGGTGGATGCGATCGTTTTCACCGTTGGGCACCCGAATGGTTCGATTCAGGAATGCACAACCCTGACCGATGCGGTTTTAATTGAGGTTCAAGGACCGGAAATCGAGCAGTTGATCGCGGAAAACCCCTACTACGCCCTGGCCGAGATCCCGGGTGGGCTCTATCGCGGTAATCCGGATCCGGTCACCACCTTTGGAGTGCGGGCCACCTTGGTGACTGATGCCGTTCAATCGGAAAAAACGGTTTACTGGGTGACCCGTGCGGTGATGGAGAACTTTGAGACCTTCATCCGTCTGCACCCAGCCTTTCAAACCATCAAGCGGGAGGAAATGGCCTCGGCGGCCCTTTCAGCTCCGCTTCATCCGGGCGCTGAAAAGTACTTCCGAGAGATCGGGTTGCTGAGTCAGTAGTGGGGACAGAGCGGATCAGCAATCCTGAAGCGGGGGGCCGTTTTCCAACTGGAATTCGGGGAAAAATAGTCTTTGGGGTGCTTTTGGCCTGGGCCCTCTTTCAGCTCTGGTTTGCTTCTCCGCTCCCGTTTTACTTCGATTTTTTTGTCCTCAACGATACCCAGGCTCGGTCAATCCACCTATCCTTCGCCGTTTTTTTGGCCTTCGTCCTTTTTCCCGGGCGGTATTTTGGGGCGGGTCGATCCGATGTCCCCTGGTGGGATTGGCTTCTGGCGGGGGTAGGGGCTCTGGCGGCGGGCTACCTTTACCTGGCCTACGAGGGTTTGGCTGAGCGCCCGGGGCAACCAGGCACTCTCGATAAAACGGTGGCTCTGGTGGGAATTCCCCTGGTGCTGCTGGCAGCGGTGAGGAGTTTGGGGCCAGCGCTTTTGGTGGTGGCTTCAGCGTTCATGGCCTACGCCTTTCTGGGACCGTGGATGCCGGATCTAGTCGCCCATCGGGGAATTTCATTCAACAAAGCAGTGGCCCATTACTGGATGGGGACGGAGGGCGTTTTTGGAGTGCCCCTCGGGGTGTCGACCACAATGGTCTTCATGTTTGTGCTGTTTGGTTCGATTCTGGATCGGATCGGAGCGGGCAACTATTTTATCCAGTCCTCCTTTGCTTTGCTCGGGCATTTGCGCGGGGGACCTGCCAAGGCGGCGGTCCTCTCGTCGGCCTCCACGGGAATGGTTTCGGGTTCTTCGATCGCCAACGTGGTGACCACCGGGACCTTTACGATTCCGCTGATGAAGCGGGTCGGTTTTTCTCCGGAAAAGGCGGGGGCTATTGAATGTGCCTCCTCGACCAATGGCCAGATCACCCCTCCGGTGATGGGGGCAGCGGCCTTTTTGATGGTGGAGTATGCCGGAGTGTCCTACATGGAAGTGATTCGCGCGGCTGCCCTGCCGGCGATTCTCGCCTATCTGGCGCTCTTTTACATCGTCCACCTGGAAGCGCTGAAGTCAGGCATCGGGGCTTTGCCGGGAGGGGGAAAGAACCCCTGGAGGACAACCCTGACGGTAAGCGGTGGGTTGGTGCTGGGCTTCATGGCTACAGCATTGCTTTCCTACGTATTCATAAACTGGATACAAGCCAGCCTTGGGGCAATGGCTACCCCGGCGATCCTGGGATCCGGTTTTTTGATTTACCTCGGCTTGCTGGTGGTGGCGGCCAAGGTTCCAGAGCTTGAGGTCAGGTCGGAGCTGGAGGTGATTCCACCGATCTGGCCGACTTTAGCGTCGGGACTATACTTCCTGATTCCGATCGGGGTTTTGGTCTGGTGTTTTGCGGTAGAGCAATTATCTCCCGGACTCTCTGCCTTCTGGGCGACGGTCGTGCTGGGGGCAGTTGCCTTGACCCATCGACCTCTGAAGGGCGCTTTGCGGCGGATTTTGAGAACGGTAGAGAGCGATTCGGAGCTGAGGGTGGAGTTCGTCCGGGGGGCGCGGGAATTCGTTGAGGGAACGGCTTTGGGATCGCGCAACATGGTGGGCATCGCCGTGGCTACGGCGGCAGCGGGACTAGTCGTGGGAACAGTGACAGTGACGGGGATCGGCTTGCGGATGACGGAGTTGATCGGCTTCCTCTCTGGCGGAAATCTGCTTTGGGTCCTCTTTTTTACGGCGCTGGTTTGTTTGATTCTTGGGATGGGACTTCCCACTACGGCAAACTACATCGTGGTATCCAGTATCATGGCACCCGTGATCGTCGAGTTGGGGGGTGCCTCGGGGGTGGTGATTCCCCTGATCGCGGTCCACCTCTTCGTCTTTTATTTCGGGATCCTGGCCGACGATACTCCGCCGGTGGGACTGGCGGCTTATGCGGCGGCGGCGATCGCCCGCGGAAAACCGATTGGGACCGGGGTCTGCGCCTTTTTCTACGACATCAGGACGGCGGTTCTTCCCTTTCTCTTCATCTTTAACCACGAGCTGCTATTGATCGGGATTGAGAGTATTCCCCATCTGATCTTGACGATTGGGGGGGCGCTGGTGGGGATGCTCTGTTTCGCGTCGGCGACCCAGCGATTCTTTTTGGGGCGGCTTAACTGGGTTCAAACGCTGCTTCTGTTGGCGGCGGCCTTTGTGTTTTTTCGTCCGGGTTATCTGCTGAATCTGGTCTCGGAACCTTATTCTATTCTGGAGGGAAGCGCTTTGGAGGGGTGGGTGGATGGTCAGAAGCCCGGCGATGCCCTCGTCGTGAGAGTGGTGGGAGACACCCTCGGCCCCGTCGATGAGTGGTACCGACTGGAAATCCCAGTGGATGTGGAGGGAAGCACCCGGCTGCGAACCCTTGGTTTGGTTGGGCAAGTGGAAGGGGATGCCTTTCTGGTGGAGGATGTGCCCTTTGGGACTCCAGCTTTTGATCGCGGGATGCTTTTTGGCTTGAAGGTGATCGAACTGCGGGAGGCCAACGACCGCCCGGCCAAGGAGTGGTTTTGGATGTTGGGCCTGGTCTTGATTGGCGTGGTTCTGGGTTGGGTAAAGGTTGGTAATCGACCGCAGCTATCTGGTGAGGGAAGTGGTTGAAGGGAACGCTTGAGATCTGGCCGGGCAAGCTGCTAGGCTCGGGTTATGAAAGCGAGAAGTTACCCCCTGCGATTGCTCTTCTGGATACTGGCCATGAGCCCCCTGCACGGGAGCTCTCCATCTGGGCCGAAGATTCCCCTGAACCAAGGGGAGCCAGTGGAAATCTCGAGGATTGTTTTAGTGAATCCGGATGGACTCCGCCTCTTGGTACCGGGCAATCCGAAGCCGGTCGATTTGAGCTGGGAGCGGGTTGATCTGAAAAAGTTGGCGCTGAACTTCCCTAAGCTGGACGGATTTCGACAAGAGGCAGTCTTGCTCGGCGAAGGGAGTTTGGTCCGGGCAGCGGCGATGCCCAACTATTATTATGATTTTCTCAATGCTCGGGCGGCTGCCCCATTCGGAGAGCGTTTTGTGGTCGAGGACCGAGCGTCATCTGGCTGGAGATTCTATCGGGCAGATTACCGATTGATTGATCGGCCGGTAACCGATCCGGGGGATGTCCTCCTCCACACAAACCGAGACCTAATCAAGCTGGATCCAATTTCCGATTCCTACCGGGAAACCTTCGAAGGTACCATGGACCGGATGTTATTCGATTTATCTAACCATCGAAATTCGCGGAGCCGGGAGCTTTGGCGGCAGCTTATTGACCACCCTCATCTATCCACCAATTTGCTGAGAGGATTTCGACACCTCGCTGCGGCCTATCCTGATGATGCTCGGGCGGAGGAAATGGTAAGTGCGGTGGAGCGCATTTTTCTCGATCCGAACAATGCCCATGCAGATCAGGAGCGATTGCGCAGCTTTCTGGAGCACGCTCGAGAGCGGGCCGGGATGGATTCGAGAATGCGTCCAATTCGTTGATCGGAGCAAAGGTGGAGCGCATTACGAGTCGGCAGAACCCCTTGATCAAGGAACTCTACGCCCTGAAGGATCGGCGGGGGCGAAAGCTGGCAGGCCATTTTCTGGTCGAGGGAGAGACGGAGATTCTGGAGGCACTGCGAGCAGATCTGGCGCTGAAACGGCTGGTGGTCTGCTACGAAATCGGCACGGGGAGATCATCCGGGGAGCTGGCCGAGGAGGCTGACCGGAGAGAGATCGAGGTGGTCGAAGTTTCTGAACCGGTTTTTGGGAAGCTATCGGTGCGGGACAATCCAGACGGTTGGCTGGGGGTGGCGAAGAGGTCGAGGTTGACGCTTGCAGACTTGAAGTTGGGAAGGAAGGCACCACTCCTGGTCCTCGACCGGATCGAAAAACCGGGAAACCTTGGAGCGATCGCCCGAACAGCGAGGGGCGCCGGTTGTAGCGGTATTATTTTGGTAGGGGGAGCCTGTGAAATGGAGAACCCCAATGCCATTCGAGCTTCCCGGGGGCACCTGTTTCACTTGCCAGTGGTTGAGGCAACGTTTGAAGAATGCACCACCTGGTTGTTCAATGAGAAAGTGGAGGTGGTGGTCGCCGACGCAGGGAGCAAGGCAGAGCTATGGACCTTCGAGATGGGCGGACCGATGGCTTTTGTCCTCGGTGAAGAGGGGAATGGCCTCGATCCGAGATGGTTCGATCTACCGGTGAAATCGGTTCGCATCCCGATGACTGTCGAGATGGATTCCCTAAATGTGTCGGTGAGTGCAGCCCTCTGTTTGTACGAGGCTTTTCGTCGGCGTTCGATGGGGCTTGGCAGCGGTTGAAAGTCGGGTCAGATTTTGGCGATGCCGATCCCAGCAATAGTAGAACTTCTTGAGGTTCAGGAGGCGGATGCCGAGAGGGCTTCCCTGGCAAAAGAGATGGAGGCGATGCCGTTGGACATTGCCGCGATCGAGCGAAAGATCGAGCGGGAGCGGCAGGAATTGTTGGGGAAAGCGGCCCGCTTGAAAGAGTTGGAGGTAGAGCGGAAGCTTCTCGAAGGCACCGTTTCCTCCGCTGAGGAGAAAATCTTCCGGTTCAAAAACCAGCAACTTCAGGTGAAGAAAAACGAGGAGTACACGGCTCTGGAAAACGAGATCGCGGGGGAGCGGGGGACCATTGATGAGAGTGAGAGCAGGTTGCTGGAGGTGATGATGGCGCTCGACGAGGAGCAGCAGCTCTATGCGGAGCACACCAAAAAGTTTGAAGTAGATAAACGGGAGCACGAGGAGCGGATTGAGGAGATCAGGGCTCAGCTCGCGAGGGTGACCGAAAAGCACGACGCGGCAAAGGCGTTCTTCGAAGGGAAACTGGAAGGTCTCGAAGGGGGCCAACGTGAGTTGTACGAGAGGCTCGCTTCCCGGATTAAACGCTTCCCTTACGTTGCAGAGATCGTCGGCCACACCTGTCAGGGCTGCCACGTCCGGTTGTCCAATATGATCTACGAGGAGGCCGTAAAAGGACAACTGACGACCTGCGAATCGTGTGGCAGGACGGTTTATCTGCCTTGAAGGAGCGCAGATTGAACCGGGGCCCCTTTTCTCCGCCAGTTGCCTTCCCAGATCTGTCCAGGCGGGTGGTTCAACCGGAAATACTGGATAGCCTGCCGGAAGATGACCCGGCAGCGATCGCAAATCGCCGGGATATTCGTAGATTGAATGCCCTGATGGGGAATTTTCGGTGGTTTGAGCATCGGCTTCGGGAACGCTTTCCGCAAGGGGGGCGTTTCCTGGAACTGGGCGCAGGGGACGGTGCCCTCGGTTGCTTTCTTGAGCAGCGGTTGGAGGGGGTACGGATCGATGGGTTGGACCTTTGGAGGCGTCCCTTGAATTGGCCTCCGGCCTGGGGATGGATCGAAGAAGATCTGACCAAGTTTGAGGATTACGACCGTTACGATGGCATTCTGTGCAACCTGATTCTGCATCAGTTTGAAGACGAACTTTTGAGGCAGCTGGGGACTCTGGCGGGTCGGAAGGGAGGAACCATTCTGGTAGCAGAGCCGGGGCGGAAGCGGCTGCCCCATCTGGCGACCCGCCTTCTCTTTCCACTGCTCAGTCCGGTCTCCCGGCATGATGCCCTGGTCAGCATTCAGGCGGGATTTCGTTTGGGCGAACTGCCCGAACTGCTTGGGATAGAACCCGATCGAGCGATCGAGAGTTATGGTCGCTTTGGGACTTACCGGATGGTTGCGGAGTGGCTTGGTGAGGGGAAAAAGGTTGCGGGTGAGTTGGCAGGCTCCCGTTGATCGCTTAGAGGAAACAGATGGTCTCGGAGGTTAATTCGGTGAAGGCATTGAGCTCTTCTGCACAGCCTGTGGTGAGGATTGTGGGCGGTGGTTTGGCCGGGCTGACCCTGGGGATCGGGTTGCGGCAGCTCGGGATTGAGGTGGAACTTTACGAGGCAGGGCGATTACCGCGCCATCGGGTTTGCGGAGAGTTTATGGCCGGGCTGAAGCTGGAAATGCTGAGAGAGCTGGGAATCGAGCATTGTTTTGGAAGGGCGGTAATCCAGCGTAAAGTATCCTGGTACCTTGGAGAGCGGCTCCTGCTCCAGCGTGAGACTCCTGAAGACGTGCCGGGAATCTCGCGACACCATTTGGACTGGGCTTTGGTGGAGCGTTTTGAACAACTCGGTGGACGCTATTGCTCTGAGCGTCGGGTGAGGAAAGAGGAAGCCACCGCTCCCGGATGGGTCTGGGCAGCGGGGAGAGAGGCCGAGCGAACGGATTGGTTGGGGTACAAGGCTCATTTCGGAGCGCTTGAGCTAAAGGGTGACTTAGAGATCCACATGGGCGGTGGTGGGTACATCGGCCTTTCCAAGGTCGAGGACGGACGAGTCAACGGCTGTGGGCTTTTTCGCAAACAGCCGGGAATGCGGGTTCACACTTCAGAGGCTCTGATGGCATACACGGAGGCGATCGGTTTGGGAAGACTGGCCGAACGCCTCCGGCGGGGTGGGTTGGTGGAGGGCACTGCGGTCGGAGTAGCCGGAGTGAATTTGGAGCGAACGCCTCCCGGGGACGGTCTGTTGCGGATTGGCGACGCGTTTTCGGTGATTCCGCCATTTACCGGTAACGGAATGACGATGGCCATGGAGGGGGCGATGGTTGCGACCGGGCCAATCAGCGACTGGGCTTCGGGACGGATCGACTGGCGGCTGGCTCGGGCACGGGTTCGGCGGGAGCAAATGAAGCTTTTTCGCTGGCGCCTGGGAGTTTCCCGGGCGCTTCACTTGATGTTGTGGAGACCCCGGTGGCAGCGTTGTTTATCCCCGGTGGCTCAGGCTGGTCTGCTTCCCTTCCGGGCCCTCTATCGGCTGACTCACTAAGGTTTCTAATGTATCTCCACTCCATTTCAACATCGGTTCCAAGCAATTCCTGGACCCAGGAAGCATGTTGGGAAATTCTACTCCGATCGGGAGAGTTGGAAGCACTCCCCGGTCGGGCGAGTTCCCTGCTGAAGAAGGTCCTCTGCGGTCCCTCTGGAATTGATAAACGCCATTTTGCGACGGACGATCCGGGCGGTCTCCTCGGCTTGAGCGCGGAGGGCTTGTATCGGTACTTTGAGGACGCTGCTCCCAATCTGGCGATGGATGCCCTGGGACCGGCTCTGGATCGGGCGGAGTGTGCGGCTGATGAACTGGATGCCCTTTTCGTCTGCACCTGCAGTGGCTACCTCTGTCCAGGGCTTTCGAGTTATCTGGCAGAGCGGGCGGGGCTCCGCAGGGATGTTTATTTGGCAGATTTTGTGGGCTTAGGCTGCGGTGCGGCTGTGCCGACGCTTCGGTCAGCGAGCGGCTTCTGCTCTCTTTATCCTCGAAAAAAGGTGGCGGTGGTGGCGGTTGAAGTTTGTTCGGCTGCCTTCTATCTGGATGCTGATCCGGGAGTCCTGATCAGCCTCTGCCTCTTTGGAGACGGGGCGGCAGCCTCGATCTGGAGTTCAGAGGAAGGCGGGTATCCCTATGCGGCAGGGGGATTCGACACGATCCATTTTCCGGAGAAGCGTCAGCTTTTACGTTTCGAGAATTCCGGGGGGAAGCTGAGGAACCTGCTTCATAAGTCTGTTCCCGAGCATGCAGCAGAGGCGGTAGCGGCTCTCTGGGCGCGCTATGAGGGTGGCAAAGGTGCAGCGAAAATTCTGGCCCACTCCGGTGGACGCGATGTGGTGGAGGCGGTGGAGGCGAAATTGGAGATCGGTCCGCTGGAATCGACGAGACGGGTTTTGAAGCAATATGGCAACATGAGCAGCCCAAGCGTCCTTTTTGCCCTGGAGGATTATCTGGCTCAGGGCGGTCCAGCAGAGGACTTGTGGTTGACCTCATTCGGAGCGGGATTTGCCTGCCATAGTTTCGCCCTGTCTCCCAATGGTGGGGATTGATCTTTCCCGGCTGGTCCCTTTCAATCCGGGAATCATCCCTTTTTTATATGGCAATCGAAGTTAAAGTCCCCTCTCTCGGAGAATCAATCACTACTGGTATCCTTGCAAACTGGCACATCGGAGACGGTGAGTACATTGAGAAGGAACAGGTTCTGTACGAGCTGGAGACAGACAAAATAACCTCCGAGGGAAATGCTGAGGTATCGGGGGTGGT
Source organism: Puniceicoccaceae bacterium (assembly GCA_036822055.1). GTDB lineage: Bacteria > Verrucomicrobiota > Verrucomicrobiia > Opitutales > Puniceicoccaceae > DAISIK01. The sequence continues at coordinate 22,855 of DAISIK010000026.1, read as the reverse complement.
CAAACTCCTGGTCGCCGAAGGTGATGAGGTGGAGATCGGTCAAGTGATCGCTACCATTGATGATTCGGCCAAACCCGAGAGTGCCGGTGGGGACAAGTCTGAGCCGGAACCAGAAGTCAAGGCCGAGCCAGAGGCAGAGGAAACCGAAACAGGTCGGGAAGCTGGGCCGGCTTCCGGAGGGGCTGGTCTGGAGCATTCTCCAGCGGTTAAGCGGGTTCTCCATGATACTGGAGTTCCGGCAGAGACGGTTCAGGGTAGCGGGAAAGGCGGGAGATTGACCAAGGGGGATGTGCTCGCGGCAGCGGGGTCGAAGGGGAGTGAAACCACCTCCGTTTCGCCAGCAAAACAATCAGCACCAGTCCCGGTAGCCAGTGAAAAGAGAGAAAGCCGTCGTAAGTTATCTCCGCTGCGTCGTTCGATAGCGGCACGCTTGGTAGGTGCCCAGAGCGAAGCGGCGCTTTTGACTACCTTTAACGAGGTGGACATGTCGGCAGTGATGGGTCTCCGCAAGGAACACCAGGAAGCCTTTGTCGAGAAGTACGGGGTCAAGCTCGGGTTCATGTCTTTCTTCATCAAGGCGGTGGTTCATGCGCTGGAGAAGGTGCCGGCCCTCAATGCGCGGATGGAGGGGGAAGAACTGGTCGAGAATCACTTCTACGACATCGGGGTGGCGGTGAGCACTGAGAAGGGTCTGATGGTGCCCGTGCTTCGCGACTGTGAAAAGCAGAGCTTTGGCGAATTGGAATCGGGATTGCTAGCCTATGCGAAGAAGGCGCGGGACGGAAAGATCAGCATTGAGGATCTGCAGAATGGAGTCTTCACGATCACCAACGGAGGGGTCTTCGGGTCGCTGCTCTCAACTCCCATTGTCAATGCACCGCAGAGCGGCATTCTTGGAATGCACACCATTCAGGAACGGCCCGTCGCTGTAAATGGCGAGGTGGTGATTCGCCCAATGATGTACCTGGCCCTGACCTACGACCACCGGATCGTCGATGGGAAGGAAGCGGTAACCTTTCTCGTCGAGGTTAAGAAGACGATTGAAAATCCGGTCAGGCTCCTGCTTGACCTCTAGAGCGAGGAGCTAAGGAGAGAATCTAGCCTGCGTAACAGAAATTTGGATACAGTGATGAGTGAAGCATTTGATTTGGTGGTAATAGGAGCTGGCCCGGGGGGCTATGTTGGAGCAATGCGGGCTGCGCAACTTGGAATGAAGGTAGCGCTGATCGAGCAGTCCCCGACCCTGGGGGGGACCTGCCTGAATGTGGGTTGTATCCCGAGCAAGGCGCTGCTGCACTCCTCTGAGTTGATCCACATGGCCAAGCACGGGGCGCACCACGGTCTGGTGGTCGGGGAGGTCTCAGTGGATGTATCGAAGATGATGGGACAAAAGGATGCCGTGGTCTCCCGTCTGGTGGGAGGCGTAAAAACCCTGGTCTCGAAGCGGGGAATCGAAATCATCCATGGGAAGGCCTCGTTTAGTGCGGACAAGAGCCTGGAGGTAACTTTGAACGAGGGTGGAAAGCGGACGGTGAATGGAAAGCGGACGGTGATCGCCACGGGTTCCAAAACGGTGGAGCTACCCTTTCTGCCGTTTGACGGCAATCGGGTGGTGAGCAGCGATGAGGCAATCGCCTTCGATGCGGTACCTGAACGCTTGGTCGTGGTGGGCGGCGGTGCGATTGGGCTGGAGTTGGGTTCGGTCTGGTCGCGACTGGGAAGTGAGGTAACGGTGGTGGAATTCCTGCCCCGCATCGCGTCGACCTTCGATACTGATATTTCGAAACTCGCCGAGCGTATTTTCAAAAAGCAGGGCTTGAAGATCGTCACGAAGACCAAAGTGACCGGTGTGGTGGAGGCTGGAGATGCCCTGGAATTGACGGCCACTTCAGGGGATGATGAGGTCCGCTTTCCGGCGGACAAGATCCTGGTGGCGGTCGGTCGCCGGGCCAATACGGACGGGCTGGGTCTGGAAGCGATCGGCCTGGAGACGGATAGCAAGGGTCGGGTCCCGGTGAAGCAGCATTTCGAAACGAAGATTCCCGGAATCTACGCAATCGGGGACGTGATTGAAGGACCGATGCTTGCCCACAAGGCGGAGGAGGAGGGAGTCGCCCTGGCGGAGTATCTGGCCAATGGATACGGCCACGTCAATTACGAGGTGATTCCGAACGTGATTTACACTGAGCCGGAGATTGCCAGTGCGGGGATTGGTGCGGACCAGGCCAAGGAGCAAGGCCTGGAGGTAAAGGTGGGGACTTTCCCGCTAGCGGCCAATGGTCGAGCGCTGGCGACGGACGCCGTGGATGGGCTCTTCAAGGTGATTGCCGATGCGAAAACCGACCGCCTTCTTGGGGTTCAGGTGGTGGCCAGAAATGCCAGTGAATTGATTGCGGCGGCGGTAACTCACATGGAATACGGGGGGAGCGCGGAAGACATTGCCCGAACAGTTCACGCCCATCCGACCCTGTCTGAGGCTTTCAAGGAGGCAGCTCTGGCCGTGGATGGGCGGGCCCTCCACTCGCTTTAAGGGGGGGGCTAAAGCTTGAAGCGGATTGGCATCACCCTGGGCGACCCGGCGGGGGTTGGACCGGAGATTTTGGTAAGGTGCTGGAGGGATGGTCAGCTCGGGGGGATCATCCCGGTGATCTACGGAGAGCGCTCGGCGCTCAAGAAGGTCGAGGATGAGCTTGGCTGGGCGGTTGATTGCCGTTTGCGAAGCTCGGCGACAGAGGCGCGGGAGGGAGTTTTAAACTGGATCGACACTGGAATTTTGTCGGTTGGGGAGATTCCAACTGGAGAAATTAACGCTGGCTGTGGCGCAGCGGCCCTGCGGGCTATTGATCTGGCTGGTGAGGCGGCCCTTGCGGGTGAGATTGAGGCCGTGACGACCCTGCCGGTAAACAAGGAAGCCTGCCGAATGGTGGACCCCGACTTCCAGGGGCACACGGAGCGGTTTGCAGGGATGTGTGGGTGCGAAGATTTCATCATGCTCTTTGCCTCGCCACGGATGATTGTATCGCTGGTGACCATCCACGTCTCCCTGCGTCAGGCAATTGAGAGCCTAACGGTGGAGAGGATTGTTAAAACGGCTCGGCTGACAGCGCCGGAGGTTTTGAGGCTGAGGGGGAGCGCAAACCTCGTCATTCCGGGGCTCAATCCGCACGCGGGCGAGGGTGGTGCTTTTGGGCGGGAGGAAATCGAGACGATTATCCCGGCGGTGGAACAGTTGAAAGCGGAGGGCTATGACGTGGAAGGCCCATTTTCTCCGGACACCCTGTTCGGAAAACTCCTCGACGGGACCTACGATGCCGCAGTTTGCCTCTACCACGATCAGGGGTTGATTCCGATGAAGCTGGATGGGTTTGCGGAGGCGGTTAACATCACCGCTGGTTTGCCAATCGTGAGAACGAGTGTGGACCATGGAACGGCGTTCGACATCGCCTATACGGGAAAGGCTTCGGGCGAGAATTTTTTAGCTGCGGTGACTATGGCGCAGCTCCTGGCAGAGAACTAGAGATTGGAACGGTCAATCAATCCCGAGCCTTTAGGTCGAAGGTGACTCTGAGGCGGGTTTGAAAAACTAGCTCCTCCAGACTTTGGTCGGGGACGAGGGCGTTCGCATCCCTATGCATCGATACTGAACCGGCCGGTAGAATTGCTTCAGATGTAAATCCTGCAGGGCGGCCAGATGGATTACCTGAGCTGAAATGGTGGACAGAGCGAGGCGTGAGAGTAACACCGAGGGAAGTCTGGTAGATCTCTTTTTGGGCAAGGACGCGGGCGAGAGCTTGCTGGAGCAATTCATCGACAATTTGATCCTTTTCGGAGTGCTCAAAGGTAAGGTTGGATAGGGTTAGCTCATCGTGCTTGTCAACGAGGCCGGCAATGAACCGGATATCGGCCTCTGAGAGGGCCTGAACGGTGAGGTTATGGGTGACAGTGTGTTCCTTGACCTTGCCAGTGAAGGAGGAGTAGTTGGGCTGAGAGGCAAAGCGGGAAATCTTGATCCGCTCGCCCTCGATTCCGCCCTCGCGGAGGGCTTTTTGGAGGTTATTTCGCATCGCCAGGTTCTGATCCATGGCAGCTTGGAGCTCCCGGGCCGTCGATTTAAGAAGGAGGTGAACGAGGGCGCGGTCGGCCTGGATCTTTCGCTCGGCGAAGCCGTCGATGGAGACGGTACCGGGCAGGGATTCAATCAACTTGGTAAGCTCGGCGACGGAGCCTGACAACTGGGCCTCTCCGCGAACCGGGATCAATGGAAGGCTGAGGCTGCAGCAGCAATAGAAGAGAGCGAGGAGCGGATTTGCTTTCATGGGTAGCTGGAGGGGAACGGAGTTTGGTGAGATCAGAGCCAGTAATCGAAATCGCTCTCCTGACGGTGTCGTTTCAGGAGCTTGAAAATATGGGCTGGAGTGGAGCGGGGAGGGAGTTCGACGTAGTTGCGGGAGCCTGTCCAGAGGTATTGAGCTCGGGGGTAGCCGTTGGGAAGGGGATCGGGAAAAAGGTCCTGGAGGAGGTAGGTTTGGTCCGGGTTTATCCCGAGAAGGTGGAGTGGAAGGTCCAGCCAGCCGCTCTGGGTGTTGAAGGGATCGAGATTAACCACGACGAGAATGATATTTAGCTGGTCTGGGCTGATCTTTAGGTAGGCGATGATCTGGGGATTGTCGGTGGGGACAAAAGTGAGGTTGAAGGTGCGCTGGAGGGCTGGGTTGGCTCGGCGGATCTGGTTGATGCGGGCGAGAACTGGGCGGAGGTTTCCGGGGGCGTCCCAGTTCCAGACCTTGATCTCATATTTTTCGTTGTCGATGTATTCTTCCTTGCCGGGGAAGGGAACGTGTAGGCAGAGCTCGAAAGCGGGGCCGTAAATACCGAAGTTGGAGGAGAGGGTGCTGGCGAGGACGAGGCGGACGATGAAGGCGGGGCGTCCTCCGGTCTGGAGGTAGTGGTGGAGGATGTCGGGAGTATTGGGCCAGAAGTTGGGCCAGAAGTATGTTTTCTTATCGGTGGTGGTGAGGTCCTCGAGGTATTCTATGATCTCGTCCCGGCTGGTCCGCCAGGTGAAGTAGGTATAGCCGTGGGTGAACCCGGATTTGGCGAGGCGATATTTGAGGGCTGGTCGGGTGAAAGCCTCGGAGAGAAAGATGACGCCCGGGTGTTCCTCCTTGATAGAGAGAATGCACCAGCGCCAGAATTCAAGGGATTTAGTGTGGGGATTATCTACTCGAAAGACCTGAACCCCTTTACCGATCCAAAAAAGGAATACATCGCGAAGCTCGTGCCAAAGGTTTTCCCAGTCTTCAGTTTCAAAGTGAAGGGGGAGGATGTCTTGATACTTCTTGGGCGGATTCTCGGCGTATTGAACCGTGCCATCAGGTCGCCACTTAAACCAGTCTGGATGGTCCGAGACCCAAGGGTGATCGGGGGCACACTGGAAGGCGATATCGAGGGCAAGCTCCATGCCAAGTTCGGAAACCTGCGCATTGAATCGCTCAAAATCATCAAAAGTGCCGAGCTCGGGATGGATGGCTTTGTGACCGCCGTCGGGTCCGCCCCCGATGGCCCAGGGACTGCCGGGGTCGGTCGATTCAGCGGTCAGGGAGTTGTTTCGTCCCTTGCGGTGAGGCACCCCGATGGGGTGGATGGGAGGGAGGTAGACGATGTCGAAGCCCATGCGGGCGATCTCGGGAAGGATCCGGCTGGCCTCCGCGAAGGACCCATGCTTTCCGGGAGTAGTCGACCAGGAACGCGGGAAAAACTCGTACCACGCGCTGAAGGCTGCTCGGCGACGTTCGACAAGGAGGGGAAGGGGAGCGGGAAGGCTGGTTTGAAGTCGCCGGTCGGGATGTTCGAGGGCGGTTTTTTGGAGCCGGGGATCGAGGAGGGATTGAATCCTTTCCCCCATTGGGGTTTCCTCGCGGCGCAGGGTTTCCAGGGAGCTGGAGAGCATATCCTGAACCGCCGAAGGGCAGCGGTTAACGAGATCTTCGACCAGGGCGAGGCCGATTTGGGTTTCGACAATGGGGTTTTGTCCGTCGGCAAGTTTTTTTTCGAAACCGGCCCGCCAGGTGGCGAAATGGTCAACCCAGGCATTGATCTCGAGTTCGTAGAGGCCGGGAACCTCGGGAAAGCACTCGCCAGCCCAGCGGTCGTTGCCGGTCGGGTAGAGGGAGAACTCCTGCCAGTGGGCGTCTCCCTCTCCACGTATCCGGAGTTTTGCGACGGCGCCGAGGTGGTCGTGGCCATCGGCAAAAATAGTGGCTGAAACCTGGAGGCGATCGCCAACGACGGACTTGGCTGGAAAGAGACCGCCCTCGACGGAGGGCTCGACAGCTTCGATGATAACTCGTCGGTTGGCGCTGAGGAGGGGATCAGTTTGCATAGGGAGAAAATGGGAAAAGCAAAGGGAGGTAGGCCCAAGATCAGGAGCAGAGGGTGCGGTAGAGATCTAGTGTCTCGTTGGCGATCCGTTTCCAGCTGAATCGGGTGATGGCCCGTGCGCGTCCAGCCTCGCCGAACTGGCGGCGTTTTTCTGGGTTGGCCATCAATTCATTGATTCCGGCGGCGAGATCGCGCGCGAAGATGTCGGGATCTCGTGGCGCGAAGGGGCTGAAGGTTTCCTGGGCAACCGGGACGAGGGTGCCGGTCTGGTGATGGAGGACAACCTCGGGAATCCCCCCGACGGCCGAGGCGACAACGGGTACCTTGCAGGCCATCGCTTCGAGGTTGATGATACCGAACGGCTCATAGATGGAGGGACAGCAAAAGACCGAAGCGTTGGAGTAAATCTGGACCATGGAGTTTGAGTCGAGCATCCGGTCGATCCAGATGACCCCATCTGGGCGATCCTTGACGGCGGCAACGGCCGACTCCATCTCGGCCGCAATTTCCGGCGTATCAGGAGCGCCGGCACAGAGGACTACTTGGAACCCGGGATCGAGATAACGGATGGCGTTGGCGAGGTAGGTAATGCCTTTTTGCCGGGTGATCCGCCCGACGAAGAGAAGGTAGGGTTTTTCGGGGTCGATCCCGTTGGCGAGGAGGGCCGAAGTTTCGGAGGTAGGATGGTAGAAGTCGGTATCGATCCCATTGAAAATGACGTGAATCTTATCAGCAGGGATTTGAAAATGGCGGAGTATGTCGTCCCGGGTACCGGAGGAGACGGCAATGACGGCATCGGCCATCTCGAGGGCGGTGCGCTCGACCCACGATGAAAATTCATAACCCCCACCGAGTTGCTCGCGTTTCCACGGGCGGAGGGGCTCGAGGGAATGGACGGTGATGACAAGGGGGATGCCATAGTTCAGTTTGGCAATGATGCCACCGAGGTGGGTGTACCAGGTGTGGCAGTGAACGAGGTCAGCCTCGACCCCGAGGCTGTTCATGCGGATCGATCGGAGGGCCGCATCGAAACTGTTGCTCAGCTGAGCCGGGCAGGAGAAGGAATCCCGCTCGGAGGGGATGCCTTGGACCCGAAGTCCCTGCTGGTCGATGTCTTGGTCGCCAAAAGAGCGAACGGTGACCTCGGTCAGTTTGGATAGTTCACGGGTGAGAAAGTCAACGTGTACCCCGGCGCCGCCGTAGACGTGTGGGGGGTATTCATTAGTTAGGAAGAGCGGACGGGGGGTACTGGGATTGCTCACGGATGAAGTCTTGGTCTGGGGAAGTTTTATGGCAAAGCAATTCTCGAAGAGAGCACCAATTGGGCGGTGCCAGGGTCTCCGGAAGTTGTCGCGGTGTTTGGAGGATGGACCGGGTTGTGGAATAGATCAGCCCGAGGCTGAGGAAGGTGAGGGGAAATCTGAAGGAAGTTTGGCCTGGATGATTTGGTGAATCTCGAGCCGGGGAATGGTGAAGCGGGCCGTGCCATCTCTGTATTCAAATGGGATTCTTTCCTCTCCTGGTTGGGAGGTTAGTTGAGTTGGAGAAGAGGGGAGATCCCACTCGATCTGGAGGGGACCGAGGGGCGGTATTTCGTCGAAGACAAAATGGTTGGGTTGGTCATGGGGACCAGCCACATTGATGAGGTGGAGGAGGGCCTGACCCGGAAGACGGCGGAGGACCACCTCGACCTGCCGCGATCCGGAAAGGCGCACGGAGGGGGTGAAAAGGTGGGTGACAAGATGGTGGATTAAGTCTCTTGCGCCGCTGGTGCGGCCCTGCTGGTAGGAATAACCAAAGTCAAAGGTGGTGGCGGCGAGGATGCCGTGACCGAGGCGGCTGAAGATGGCGGCCGGGTAGGAGCCCTGCTGGCTGGAGATCCGACCAACCGTCTCGGTGGACGGTGAAAGCTCGAGGAGGGCGGCGGGTTGGTTGAGGCAAAACCGAAAACCCAGGCTTTCAATTTCGGTGCGGGGCTTCTCGGAGAGCTTGAGTTGGGTGATGCCGAGCTCGTCGCGAAAGTCTTCAAGGGGATCGGTACCGAGGAGGAGGAGGCGCCCTCCTTTTTCCACATAGTGAAGGAGAAGCTGGCGGATCCCAGGAGCGACCCCCGTCCACTCCGGGTAGACCACAACGGGAAATTGATCGAGCCGATCCTCGAGTTGGTACTGGTAGAGCAGATCGACGGAGAAACCGCTGTTTAGCAGGGCGTTGAGGCATCCTTTCTGTGGCGTTTGCTCACCATCCCAGCATTCGAATGGTTTGGGGTGTTTGGCGTAGTAAGCGTCGGAGGCAAAGAAGAGGCCGACTTGTGGGATTGGCTCAGTTCCCTTGCACCAAGGTTGGCGAGCGCGAACAAAGGTACCAACCTCGCCAAGAACTTTGAGGGGCCATTCGATAACTGCACCGCCGTGGTTTTGTTTGTAGTAGGCCTGGAATCCGCCACCTTGGGCGATGACGACGGCGGCCTCCTGTTTGAGTTGGAGGGCGGTTTTGTAAGAGGCTGGCGGCTTGCCCCAAATGCCTTTGAACCCCCAGGCCATCAGATCCCAGGGGAGCCCGTGGGGGGCATAGAAGCGGCTGGCCCAGCCCGCCGAGCGGACTGGGTCTTCGTAGGTGAAGTCTCCAGAAAGAAAATCCACGGCAATGGTTGGGGCTTCGGGCATGTAGTAGCTGTTGAGCCAGTTGCTACAGATTTTGAAGTTTGGAAATTTGGCGTGGACGGTATCGACGTAGTGACGGACATAGCGCCGGAAGCCCTTGCGATTGAACTCGAGAAAGGCCGGGTAGGATGGTTCTCCGGGAAGTGGGGCGGTGGTTTGCCCGGTTTGGTGTTTCCAGGCTTGAAGAGCAGGCTCTGAGTAGTCGGCGATCAGCGCCCAGCATTCTCCATCGATCCAAACCCCATCGATCTGGTACTCGCCAGCGAGTTCGAGGAGTTGAGGGATGAGGTGCAGGTCGACGTAAGGTCCAAAGACGGAGATTCGTCCGTGATCGCGAAGGCCTTGGTGGTCGACGGCGGCCCACTCGGGGTGGCGGTTGGTGGCCTCCCGATCCCAAACTCCGGAAAAGTGGAGGTAGAGGGGAATGCCCTGGCGGGCGGTTTCATCTCTCCAGACACGAAGCGGGTCGCCGACCAGGCCGGGGACCGGGTAGCCAACCTTCGTGGGATAGCTGGACCAGCCGGGATGGCCCTTGCAGTCGCATTGAATATAGTCGGGGCGAACCGTTTTGATGATTCGGGCGACCATTGCTGCATCTACCTCGGCTCCGATCTGATCCTCGGGATTTTTTGGCGGGTGGGCATGGAAGTCGAAGTGTACTCCGAAGGACCGCGAGGGATGGTTTGAATGGGCAGAAGAAAGCGTGTTCATGAAAGGCGAGCTGGTGGGTTTCAAGCGGAGGGATGCTCGGGCAGGTTCTGGGTTTGGAGTAGTTTCTGAAAAGGCCCCGAAGTAGCTGCGAGGGTCGAAAAGTCGCCATCCTGGACGAGGCGGCCAGCCTCAAAGACAAGGATCCGCTCACAGTGAGTGATTGAGGCGAGCCGGTGGGCGATGAAAATGGAGGTGCGCTGGCGGGTGATGCGTGCGATGGCGTCGCGAATGAGCCCCTCGCTGACGGTATCGAGGGCGCTGGTGGCCTCATCGAAGATGAAATAACTGGGATTCGAGAGAACGGCGCGGGCGATGGCGAGGCGTTGTTTTTGTCCCCCCGAGAGGGTGGTCCCGCCCTCGCCGATGATGGAGTCCAGCCCCTCAGGCAAGCGTTCGATGAACTCCCAGGCATTGGCTTCGCGGCAGGCCTGAAGGAGGGTGGCATCGTCAGCATTTGGAGCAGCAATGCGAAGGTTTTCGCGAAGGGTGGTGTGAAAAAAGTAGGGATCCTGGGGCACTACCCCAAAGCGTTTGCGAAGTTCTTTCCCGTCGGTCTGGCGGAGGTCGATTCCGCCGATCCGGATCGACCCCTCGTTCGGGTCGTAGAGGCGGAGAATGAGTTGGACGAGGGTGCTTTTCCCTGCCCCTGAGCTGCCGACGAGGGCTACATTCTGTCCGTAGGGCAGGGTAAGGTCGATGTCGGTTAGGGCCGGGTTTTCATCGTAGCGGAAGGAGACCGACTGAAGACGGATGTCTCCATTTGAGGGGACGGTAGCGGGAGTAAATTCGGGGTCGGGAATCGAACTCCCGGTTTCGAGAACCTGGCCGATCCGCTGGAGGCTGGCCTGAGCTCCACCTCGAAGCAGGGCGATTTGAAAGATCAGGCCAAGGGGGCCTTGAAGGGAAATGAAGGAGGTGAGGTAAGCAGTCAGTTGCCCCTCGGTCAGATCGCCGGAGAGGTAGCGCCAGCCAGCCCCGATGCAGAGCAGGGCAAAGCCAGAGTAGAGCACTGCCTCCTGCTTGATATTTTCAATGTGGGTGGCGATATCCCGCCGGTAGGATTTATCGCGAAGGATACCGGCGCCGGACTGAAAATCCTCGAGGGCATGATCCTCGAAGGCATGCATTTTTACGGTCCGGTAGCCCCGGAGAAGATCGGACACTTTGCCGCTGACCTGACTTTCGGCGTTTTGATAGTCACGGTGGATGGCCACCATTTTCAAGCGGGCGCGTTGGATGACGTAGCCGTAGGCCACAAGAATGAGGAGGGTGAGGATGCTGAGGTAGAGATCCCAGAGGCCGAGGAAGGCAAGGGTTACGACAATCCCGACGACGCTACTGGGCAGGAGCATGGCTAGCTGCTGGTAGTATTGCTGAATCTGTTGGAGCGGTGAGCCGAGCAGGAAGCTGAACAACTCGCCGCTCTGGTGGCGGGCGTGAAAGTTTAGGCAAAGATGGTTAACGTGACGAAAAAAAAGGGAGCGGAGGTTAAAAACGCAGGTTTCTCGGACCCTGCTGAAGACCCGAAGCGAGGCGTTCCAGACAAAGGCGCGGGCAAATACGCCGACGAAGACGTAAAGAAAGGCGAGGAGGACGACGCGGACCTTTCGTTGGTCTACGGAAAGTCCCTCTTTGAGCAGGGCATCGTCAATGAGGAACTTGGGAACGACGTTTTGGAAGGCGATAGCTACCCCGACAAAGATGTTGAGAAGCAATGCCAGGTAGATTTTTTTCCGATGCGGTCGGATGAGCCGTTCTAGGAAGTTCGAAGGGCCTGAAAGCACTTTTTGGACGACTAGACCCGATGAGGTGGTAAATCGAGACCAATCTTTGTCGCCGGGCTTAGTCTGGAATGGGGTGAGGGGAATTAAGTTGCCGGGCAAGGTTGACAGGGGAAGGGGCTAGAGCTTGGTCATTCGATTCTCCAATCGGCACTTTTTCTCAACCATTCAGAGATCGAAATGATCAGGGGCGGGGCAGGGTGGTCATCGGTGAGATCTTTCAGGGGCTGAAAGAGGAGGGAGGTGGCGAGCGCGTTTTGAGGAGGGGGCAAGTGGTCGAGCCAGTCCTCCCGCACGGGAAGCCCTTCGAGTTTGGCCAGCTGGTAAAGGGCTTTGAGCAGAGAGATCCGGGGCAGGGGTGAACCAGCTATGGCATCGAGAAAGCGATTGAGCAGGGTAAAAACCGGCTCGGGTTGCTCGAAATGAAGCCCATTGTCGATGAGGATTCGGGCGAGGGCGGAGGAGGATTCGAGAATGTCGTAGGACCTTCCGATTTCGGCACGGGTGATCTCGTCTTGAAATTCAGAGAGGAAGAGGAAATCCTGAGAATTTCCTGTCTTGGTGAGGAGGAAGGAAGCCGTGTTGAAAAGTCCGGGACCGGTTCGTCGGCGCGAAGGTTGGTAGAGGAAGCGGGTGAGACCGTTTACTTCGAGGAGGGCAGTACAAAAATGGCGCTCTCCGGAGGGTCGTGAATCGAGAAGAACTCCCCGATCACGAATTGAGCGCTGCATGAGTAGCCTGTTGGGCGACGCCCTTCAGCCTTTGAGCAGGTATTCGAGACGACCGAGTGCGATCCCAGGGTTTAACCAATTTTCTCCCGGTTCCTTCTCAATCAAAACCTTTCCTTCGGCGTCGAGAACGATCAGGTAGGGGATTCCAGCGGCGGCGTGTTTGGTGAGGAAAGAATTTTTGATTTCGGGAAATTTGAGGGCGAGGAACGGCATTTCATGAGAACTCATGTACTTGGACATCTCGCGGGCACTGCGATCCGAACTCACGAGAATGATGGCCAGCTCCGGGTGGTCTGCCTTCCGTTCGTTGAAGTACCGGTTCAGCATGGGGGTGAATTGGCGGCAGCCAGGACACCAGGATGCCGAATAATAGACTGCGATGAGGGTTTTACCCTGCAAGGACTCTGGACCGGCGTCGACGAGTTGGTTTCCCTCGAGGCGGACCAGTTTTCCCGAAAGTAGTTCGGCGAGGTTTTCGGCCTTAGCTTGGCTAAGTAATCCGAGGGAAAAGAGGAGGAACAGCGCCTTGTGGAATGAGTGAGGCATGGAATCAAATTCCAAGAATTGAGGGAATTGTCAACCGGCAGGCGAGCGAAGGACGCTTGAAAGTTACCAGTCTTGGTCGCTCTGGATTCTTTCCGGGATTCCAATCTCGATCGGATGTTCAAACTCAACCACAGGTCTCTTGTGGTGGGGGGCAGGCCCTCTGAAACGGCGGAGAATTGGCACTCCAGTCGGTCGGGAATTTGGCGTCTCGGAGCACGCAAAAAGATCATTCGATCCAGACCAGAGTGCCGATGGAGATTTGGGGGAAGAGTTGAATGATATCGGCGTTGCGCATTTGGACGCAGCCGCCGCTGGACGGGGTTCCGATCAGGGCCTCATGATTGGTGCCGTGGATGTAGATGTATCTTTGAAAGCTGTCGAGGCCGGGGCCTCGATTGAGACCTTCCTCGAGACCCTCAAGGCGAAGGATGCGGGAGGTGATGAGGTTGTCCCGTTGGTCTTCGGGGGGTAGCTGGGAGAAGGTTGCCCCAATCGGTTGTCGTCCGCGAAAAACCATCCCGGAGGGTTGCCGATCGCCGATCGTTTCGATGATGCGGTGGAGGCCAGTCGGGGTACCGAAGGAGTTCTCGCGGCAGGAGGGAGGATTTTTGGAGGTTGAGACGGGGTAGCGTGCCACCTCGATCTCATTTCTCAGTAGAGTCAGGGACTGGGAGGAAATGCGGACGAGGAGAAGCTCGGGCGAAACTACACCGTTGAAGCGTTTGCATCGTTGGTGAATGTGCCAGAGTGCGGGGTCCTTCACGACGGTGAGTCTGGATGGTTAAAGCGGAGAAAGCCGGGGACCTAACCGACCTTGCGGAGGGCGCTAGGAGACCTCCCAACGAGACGTTTGAAGTGGCGAGAAAAGAAATAAACATCCTGGTAGCCGCAGGCGAGGGCCACCTCGGAAACGTTCATGGTCGATTCGAGAAGGAGCTGCTTGGCCCGGTCAATGCGGCAGCGGGTGATGAAGCGGCGTGGAGCCTCGCCCACCACCTCGAGAAATCGACGATGGAAAATGTTGCGGGAGATACCCAATTTTCGCGCACAGGACTCCACCTGCCAGTTGGCAGCGGGATCGAGCCGAATGCTGTCGGCGAGAGAGAGGAGGGCTTCGTGGCGTCCATTGTGACTCGGGGCAAATTGATCTCGAAGGAAATGGAAGTAAAGTGCTTCAGCGAGGGCAAGGCTGTGCCGGTGGTTGAATGTGTTTGGACGATGCACTGACTGAATGGAGCGCAGGGCCGTGACGCGAAACCAATCTGGATCCTGAACGGCCGAACCGAGCAGCCGGTGTTCGGTAAGGAGATTGCGATCGCTCTGGCTGTAGTTCCCAACGTCCAAATGGAGGCTGAAATTGAGTGGCGCGGCGTCCCCCTCGCTGTTGATGGAGACCTGAGTGCTGGAGGGGATAAAAAAGTAGGAAGGCCGGGAAGCAAGAAGGTCGATTCCCTCCATCTTAAAGCGGACGCTCCCCTCGAGAAGGACCCAAAGGTTGTGATAGGTTTCGGGGATCCTGACCGACCAGGACCAATTCCTCGGGTTGCGGATGAGGATGGGCGGATCGGTTAGTGAAAATCGATGCGGGATGATCACGAATGAGACAAAAACACAAAAGTTAGCGACATCTGTCGATGGTTTTCCCAGCTCGGAATCACTATTTTGAAGTATGGCAGTGAATACCCCTGTGAAAATCGGAATAGTTGGGATTGGCTCGATGGGTCAAAACCACGCGAGATCCCTCGTGGATAACAAAGTGAAAGGAGCGATCCTCGGAGCGGTGTGTGACCCGAACCAGGCGGCACTCGATCTTTTCCCTCAGGTAAAAGGATTTGGGAATTACGAAGCCTTGATTCGATCGGGCGAGGTCGACGCGGTATTGATCGCGACTCCGCACTACGATCACACGACCATCGGGATCGCGAGCCTTGAAGCCGGACTGCACACCCTGGTGGAGAAACCAATCTCGGTTCACAAGGCGGATTGCGAGCGCCTAATCGCGGCTCATCGGGACCCCAAAGTCGTTTTTGCGGCGATGTTCAACCAGCGGACCGATCCCTTCTGGATCAAGATTCGGGACCTGGTAAAGTCGGGCGAATTGGGCGCCATTCGACGGATTCACTGGGTGGTGACCGATTGGTTCCGGAGTGATGCCTACTATAACTCGGGAGGTTGGCGGGCAACCTGGTCCGGAGAAGGCGGCGGGGTTTTGCTGAATCAGTGTCCACACAATCTCGATATCCTCCAATGGATCTTTGGGATGCCAGAGTCGATCTGGGCGGACTGCCGGATCGGCCACCACCACAACATTGAGGTTGAGGATGAGGTGACGGCCTACCTGCGCTACGCAAACGGAGCGACCGGGGTTTTCATCACCTCAACTGGTGAGGCACCGGGAACCAATCGGCTCGAAGTTGCCGGGGAGCGGGGTAAAGTGATCTACGAAAACGGGCAGCTTCGGTGGGAGCGAAATGAGGTCGAGACGAGCACCTTCTGCAAAACGACCAACTCGAAGTTTTCGAAGCCGGACATCTGGAACGTGAGCTTCCCTCTCGACTCCAGCAATCACGGGCCGCAGCACGTGGGAATCATGCAAAATTTTGTGGATGCGATCCTGGAAGGCAAAGAGTTGTTGGCCCCCGCTGCGGAGGGAATTCACTCAGTTGAGTTGGCGAACGCCATGCTCTTGAGCGCGGCCAAGGAGGCGGTGGTGTCCCTGCCGATCAATGGCGAGGAATATGAGCTGCTTTTAAAAAAAAGAATTGAGCAAAGCACATTCGTGAAACCGGAGACCACGGCCCCGGCTGCCGATGAAGATTTCGCTGCTTCCTTTGCCCGTTAACCTTTAGAAAAACCAACAAACCACCCTTAGCTAAACCTGATGAAAAAAGACCAGATTGCTCTCATTCTCTATACCCTGCGGGATTTTTGCACCTCGGAGGAGCAGTTGCGGACAACCCTGAAACGGGTGCGTGAAATCGGCTACCAGGCCGTTCAAGTAAGTGGCGTGAGTGGGGAGATTGCTCCGGCCGTCATTCGCTCGGCGCTCGACGAGGCGGGTTTGAAGTGCTGTGCAACGCACGACAACGGCGATTGGATTCGGAAAGAGCCGGAGGCAGTGGCTGAGAAGCTCTCGATCCTCGGCACGCGTGACACCGCCTACCCGTACCCGGCAGGAGTAGACTTTAATGATCCCGCCTCGATTGATTCTCTGGTCGCCGATCTGTCCCATGCCGGGGAGGTGTTGGCCAAGGCGGGCATGCGGTTATCCTACCACAACCACGCCCATGAATTTTTCCGGGTCGGCGGCAAAACGGTCCTTGAAGAGATCTACGAGAGGGTGCCTGCTGAGTTTTTGAAGGCTGAGCTGGATACTTTTTGGATTCAGGCGGGAGGAGCCTCTCCACTGAGCTGGATCGAAAAGATGAAAGGGCGGATGCCATTGATGCACTTGAAAGACTATGGGGTGAATCCGAACGGAGACCGCCACTTTAGCGAAATCGGAAGCGGCAACCTTGATTGGCCCACCCTGATCGCGGCAGCCGAGGCGGCCGGATGCGAGTGGTTCATCGTGGAACAGGACACCTGCCCAGGAGACCCATTCGAGTCGATCGCCAAGAGCTACAAGTACCTCGCGGGACTCTGCGTTTAGTTGCGCCTGGTCCGGATTGAGCGTCCGCAGGTTGTTGGCCCTACCATTGCAGACCGACCGGGCAATGGTCGGAGCCGAGAATGTCTGGAAGGATTAGCGATTTCCAGGGGATGGACGTCCAATTCGCGGATACCAGGACGTAATCAAGCCGCCAGCCGATGTTGCGGGCGCGGGCTCCGGCCCTCGGCGTCCACCAGGTATAGGCTCCAGTAGAATTGGGGTGTTGGTGGCGCCATGTATCCAAAAAGCCATGCTCTAAAAGACTGGAGAAGGCAGCCCGTTCCGGTTCGGTGAAACCGGCGTTGTTTTGGTTCTCCCTCGGGCGAGCAAGATCGATCTCCTGATGGGCGACGTTGAGATCGCCGCAGTAGAGGACTGGCTTCTGGCTGCTGAGCTGCTGCAGATAGTCGCGAAGGGCGGGCTCCCATTCACCGACCCGATAGTCGAGGCGGCGCAGCTCGTTTTGGCTGTTTGGGACATAGGCATTGACGATGAAATAATCGGCAAATTCTGCAGCAATGACCCGCCCTTCACCCTTGAACTCCGGGCGGCCGAAGTCGGTTTCAAGGCCAATCGGCGGCTGAAGTGAAAAGAGTGCGGTTCCCGAGTAGCCAGCCTTCTCGGCGGGGTGGCAGTGGATAAAGGCGAAGTCGGGAAGGTCCAGACTTTCGAGCTGAGGGACGGTTAGCCTGGTTTCCTGAAGGCAGAGGAAGTCTGGTTTTTCGGCCTCGATGGACGCCTTGAATCCCTTTTTCAGGCAGGCGCGAAGTCCGTTTACATTCCATGACAGTAGTTTCATTGAGCTGGAAGGCTTGGAGTTGAGGGAGAAAATGGGTGATGGGCGGAAAAGTCGGGAAGGTAGGCATCGTCGAGCCCCATGGCCTCTCGAAGAGCGATCAGGGTTGCCGGATCGTAGGGGAGGTCGAGGGTGTCCCAGCGGATGACCGGGCGAAGCCCAATCAGAGCATTGGTAACGAAGAGCTGAGCATCGGTGGGGAGGGAGCGCTGATCAATGGGGGAGGGGTTGATGGAGTTACCAAGTTGGACTGCTGCAGTGAGGAGATGCTCGCGCATGATGCCTGGGAGGGCACCAGTCTCTGGGCCGGGGCTATGAAGGACGGAGCGATGGAGGAAATGAAGGTTGGAGACGCTCGTCTCAATGGCCATTTTTTCAGGAAGGCAGAGTACGGCATCGTGGTAACCGGCAACCTGCGCTTGTTGGAGGGCACACAAATTGCGGGCGTAATTGTTGGGTTTGTAGGCAGAGAGGGGGGAGCATCCGGGATGGGGGAAATCAGCGGAAAGGAGTTTAAAGGCCGGGATGAAAAAGAGCGGACGGGGTGGCTCGAGCAGGAGAAGGGTGGCGAGGGAATCCCCATCGGGATGGACGGAAAAGCGGGCCACACCGTGGTCGATTCGGTTTTTTTGGGCTAGGGTGCGGGCGGTTTCTTCGAGTTCTCCAAGATCGAGCGAGAGATCGAAGCCCTGCGCCTGGCAGGCGCGACGGAGACGCTGGGTGTGGGATTGGTGGAAGCGGAGGTTGGTCCCGTCAAAGCGGAGGGTCTCAAAGCAGCCGAGACCATAGCGGACCGCCGGACTGTTGGCGGGCAGGAGCGCTTCGGAGGCGGGAACGATTTGGTTGTTCCAGAAAACAAAGGGGAGGGGATGAGCGGATCGACTAGGCATCGGGGGTGGCTGAGAAGGCTTTTAAAAACCCGTCGGCCTTGTGGAGGGTTTCGTAATATTCTTTTTCAGGATCGGAGTCCCAGACGATGCCGGCCCCGACCCCGAGGGTGAGCTGGTTCTGGGAAAACTCGGCAGTTCGGATAGCAATGTTGAACCGCAAGTGCTGATTGGCCGAGAGAAAACCGATCGCCCCGCAGAAAGCCCGGCGGGGAGCCTTCTCCAGAGATTCAATGATTTGGCAGGCCCGTATCTTTGGTGCGCCGGAGATGGAACCCCCAGGGAAAACGGCACGAAGGAGGGTGGCGAGTTTAACATCTGGGCGGAGCAGGGCAGTGACATCGGCGACCAAATGATGGACACTAGTGAATGTCTTCAGTTCGTTGATACGCGGTACCTCGACAGAACCGACAGTGGCGACCCTGCCCAGGTCGTTGCGCTCCATATCAACGATCATGAGCAGCTCGGCCAACTCCTTCGGGTCTTGAAGAAGGGAGTGGCGCAAGGCCGCATCGCGAGCAGGATCGGCGGAGCGAGGCTGAGTCCCTTTGATGGGCTGGGTGCGGAGGCGGCCGGGGGGATCTTTCTCGAGGAGGAGCTCGGGAGATGCGCTGAGGAGGAGGCGGTCTCCGGCGTCGAGGTAGGCCGCGTAGGGAGCGGGGTTTTTTGCACGGAGGTGCTGGTAGAGTTGGATCGGTGGAGAGGAAGTCGGGAGGGTGATACGCTGGGCTAGGTTGACCTGATAGATGTCGCCCGAGCGGATGAATTCGCGAGCCTGGCTAACGAGATTGGCGAAACTTTGGAGGTCATGGTTGGAGCTCCAGAAGTGGGGTGGAAGGGTGGGTGGAGTGGTTTTTGTCTTGAGTTCTTGTTCGAGGAGGAGGGTCGTTTGCGAGCACAGCGCTTCGAGCCTTGGGCAGGAATCTTCAACCCAGGACCCGACAACCCCGTAGAGGCTGCCCTCCCGATGATCCCAGAGGAGCGCCTCGGGGTAGAGACCAAACCAGCCAGTGAGAGGGAACGCGGATCTTGAAAACCAAGCCTTGGTGTCGTCGGGATAATCTAGAAAGCCGAGGAACCCACCGACAAAGGGAAGGTTGGGCGATTCTTGATTGAGGAGTTTTTCCAAGTGGTTTTCAAGGGCTTCTGGAGTGAGATTAGGGCCAGTTAGGATCGCGGTTGGTTCGGCGGCGAGGATGGACCAGCGACCATTCTCGGGATCGGGAAGAGCGCTATCAAGAAAGATGCAGTGGTTTCGGAGTGAGTAGAGAGGGTGGAGGAGGTTGAGGGGATCTGGGGAGTCCCCCGGACATCGGATCTGACAAACTGGCATGAAAGAAAGTCTGAATTTTGGAGAGAAATCGGATGAGGGCCAGCGGAGATAGGAGCGAGGCTGTGGAGAAACCCACCGTTGAGAAAAGAAATGGCAAGAATGAGTAGGTCAAAGCGCAAAGTGGAAAGGGAAAGCGGATAAAGAGGCTTGCAGGAGCGGCAAGGAAGAAACTAGAGTCGTGGTTTTAAATGTCGGGCCGTAGCGCAGTCTGGTAGCGCACTACACTGGGGGTGTAGGGGTCGCTGGTTCAAATCCAGTCGGCCCGACCATTTCTGACTGATGACTGGTCAGCCCGCCAATAGATTAAGGCTGGGTATCTACATTTTCCGGTTTGTGTCAGGGGGGTGGCTGAGTTGATTCTCACCCAATGTCTGAAGTACGTGTACGATTTGCTCCGAGTCCAACGGGTTCCTTTCACATCGGTAGTGCGAGAACTGCCCTCTTCAACTGGCTCTATGCAAGGCATACCGGAGGAAAATTTGTTCTGCGGATCGAAGATACCGATCGGGAGCGCAACACGCCAGAGGCCTTGGAAGTGTTACTGGCTGGCATGCGTTGGCTGGGGCTCGATTGGGATGAAGGGCCGGAGGTAGGCGGGAGTCGCGGGCCTTATTTCCAGAGCGAGCGGGGCAAATTTTACGAACGGGCGGTGGCTCAACTGATGGAGCAAGACAGGGCCTACGAGAAGGAGGGGGCGATCTTTTTCCGGCTCGAAGGTGAGCGCTACCGGGAGTTTGACAAGTATCTTGATGCCGAGGTGGAGAAAGTGCGGTCTGAGGCAATCACCTTTGAGGATCTGGTGCGCGGATCGGTGCAGCGGGTTGAGGAACGCGATTTTCCGATTGTTCGGTCGAACGGCGAGCCAGTTTTTCACCTCGTGAATGTGGTCGACGATTTGGAGATGGGAATCACCCATGTGATCCGGGGTGAGGACCATCTAACCAATACGACCAAGCACATTCACCTTTTTCACGCGCTGGGGACGGTCCCGCCAGTCTATGCCCATCTCCCGTTGATTCTCAAGGATCCGGCGATGGGGAAGGGGAAGATGAGCAAGCGCGATCGAGGCGCTCTTGTCGAAACGTACGTCGAGCGAGATTTTTCTCCCGAGGCGGTGGTCAACTTCATCTCCTTATTGGGGTGGTCGCCGAAAGAGGACCGGGAGTACATGCCAATCGGCGAGATCATTGAGCGGTTTGATTTGAAAGGAGTCCAGAAGGGGGCGGCTCGCTTTGACGAGAAGAAGATGGCGGCACTGAACACCCGTTGGATCCACGAAATGCCATTTGAGCGTTATCTGGATCTGGCCAAGGTAGCTTTGAAGCGGGCAGGATGTGAAGTGGAGAAGGTCGATCCCGGGGTTCTGGAGGCGGTCTTGAAGGTGGCTCAGGCCAAGACCCGATCAATGGAAGGACTCCCCGAGATGCTCAGTTTTCTATTTCAGGAGAATGAGATGGGCGACCCCAAGGCGCGAGTCCGCTTGGAATCGATGGAGAATCCGGTGCAACGGGCAACCGAGCTGAAAGCAGGCCTCGAGGCGCTTCCCGAATGGAGCGTAGGAGAGATTGATGGATATCTGGCCCGCGATGCGGAGGCTCGAGGAGGAACGGTCTTCGAGGTTTTTCCGCTCCTCCGTTACGCGGTGACTGGAAAGGGTGGAGGTCCAGACCTGGTACCCTTGTTGGCAGGGCTGGGCAGCGACTACGTGCTTCGGAAGCTGGAGAGCTTTCGCATGGAGCACTAGCTCCTAGCAGGAAGCGGTTTGGCCTCGTGGTGTTGGAGAGGGTCTTCAAAATAGAGGAGTGCCAGGTCGCAGTGGATGGTGGGCTTGCCGAATCTCCGCGCCGCCCTGTGCGTCACCCGATCCGGCGTCCCTTCAGGACGCGGGTCTATTTTGTCCATTTCATACCAGGGTTGAAACCCTGGCCTTTGGTCCGGGGTGCCTTCAGCACAGGGGGCGGCGGGAATATCTGTGGGCCTGAAGGGTTGTGGGGTACATCTCATGCCCTGAAGGGGCTCGTGATTCCCCTTGGCCTGAAGGGGTTGTGTCTGACTCTCATGCCCTGAAGG
>DAISIK010000026.1:0-1204 GCA_036822055.1 Puniceicoccaceae bacterium | reverse complement strand
CCTGAAGGGGTTGTGTCTGACTCTCATGCCCTGAAGGGGCTGTGAATCAAAGCCCAGGGTTTTAACCCTGGGAGACGGGTTCACCCGCACAAAATTGCGTCCTGAAGGGACGCCGGACAACGCGGCCTTGTGTGTCACCCGATCCTGCGTCCCTTCAGGACGCGAATTTATCTTATCCATTTCATACCAGGGTTGAAACCCTGGCCTTTGGTCCGGTGTGCCTTCAGCACATGGCGGCGGGAATATCTGTGGGCTTGAAGGGTTGTGGGGGCATCTCATGCCCTGAAGGGGCCGTGAATCAAAGCCCAAGGTTTCAACCCAGGGAAACGGGTTCACCCGCACAAAATTGCGTCCTGAAGGGACGCGGGAGGGTTCGCTGGTGACACCGGGAGATTCGCCGGTTTGAACCTTGACTGTGTAATCCAATAACTATACCATTTTCCCATAAAAATTACCATCGATAAGGCAGGCCGCATTGTGTTGCCTAAAAAACTGCGCGAGAGTTTCAACCTATTTCCGGGAGCGTCCCTGGAAGTAGATGGTGATGGAGAGGAGATTCGTTTGCGAACCGTCAGCAGGGAACCGTCGCTGATTGAGAAGGACGGCTTTCTCGTGCATCATGGAACGGAACAGGTGACCCTCGATGTGGCGGAATTCATCAACCGCGAACGCGAATCGCAGGCTCAAAGACTCGGAACCATTGACAACGGCGAGCGATGAAGTGTCTTTTCGACACCTCGGTGTTGGTCCCGGCAGTGGCGGATCAGTTGGCCAACCACGAAGTCGCTTTTTCTTGTTTTCGCAAGGCGACTACCGAAGGCCGACAGGCATTCGGATCCTGCCATGCTTTGGCGGAAGCGTATGCTACGCTCACGGCACTCCCGCTTCCGAGGAGGATTTCTGCCTTGGAGGCGGATCGCTTGGTTCGCTCCAATTTTGCCGAACGTCTGGAGTTGGTTTCACTGTCGATAGAAGACTATCGCCAGGCTCTCGATATCACCGCGGGTCGGGGCTTGGTGAGCGGGCAGATTTACGACGCCCTTCATGTCGTCGCGGCGGTGAAGGCCGGGTGTTCGCGAATCTACACATACAATATCCGTCATTTCAGAAAGCTGGCCCCACCCGATATTGAGGTCACGACTCCCTGATACCTCTACATCGCGGTTCGACATATTTCATCCAATTCCCACCGCGGTTGAAACCC
>DAISIK010000025.1:0-46079 GCA_036822055.1 Puniceicoccaceae bacterium | reverse complement strand
TAAAATTGCGCTTCGCTCTTTGGACCCGTGAAGCAGTTCGTCAATTGATTCTGGAGCGTTTCGGTATCGAGTATGGAATACAAACGATGAGTGTTGTGCTTGCACGCTGGGGTTTCACACCCCAGCGCCCTTTGAAGAAGGCCTATGTGTCAGTCTCCGGTTCTGAATAAATCAGTGGTTCAGGCTTTCCCACTTCAACGATCACGGGTTCAACCTCCGGAACCTCTGTAAATTCCGGAACCCCTTTGAGTAATTCAGGCATGTCATAGATAATATTCAGCTCTTTATTATTGGAGAGAACGCGCCCAGATCACTTCGAAAACTTTTCATCCCAACTTATACTGAAAATAGCAAACACTGGTTGCGATTTATCAAACGAAGCCCTTAAAGACATCGCAAGAAACGGGAAGTTAGAATAAAGACCACCTCCATCGTAAGCGGAATAAGCTTCGCCATTCTCAAGTTGAACAAACCATTGATCAAGTCGATCGGTCGAGAGGTTGAATTGGTGATGGAAGGAATAGGCCAGCTTCTTGGAAGCCTCCAGCGAGAGCTTATTCGTGAAGAACTTGATGGTCGTCGCATTTCCTTCTTCATCCAGACCACTACGCACTTCGCCCCGATCAACTTCCAGCACATAAATGATGCCTCCGGGGAGTATTATTTTGTAGTTTCCGCAACCTGTTTGTCGAAGATATGGTATGCCTTTGAAGGGCTTTAACTCAACGCTAGCCTTCTCAAAAATAGAATAGGGATTTTCTCCTCCCGAAAAATCCAAAGTCTTGATTTCACCATGCACAAAAGACGCAAATAAAAGCGTGCATAAAAAAATGACTGATTTGAGGCGTTTCATCGTATTATTGAACTGGGAGCCAAGCGTAACCAGCCGCACGAGTGGTCAATGGTATTTCAACGTAATTCCGCTGCTGAACGATAGAGAAGTCAGTCCAGAGCTTCCACATACCTTGACTTGAGTCGTCAATCCAAGTCCAGCGATCATCAAAGTCAGTTATGTCACCACCGGGGACAACCACCCTAAAGTCTTCACCGCCGGGAATAGGGGTTTCGGCCATCCTAGAAAATACTTCTCTTGCGGAAGTATCGTCTAGAGAAACACCTCTTACTGGATCAAGACCAGCAATAGCGTTCCAACCTGGAACAACGATTGAGCTTTGCTCACGGAAAAGAAGAGCTCGATATGCTGCTTCGATTAAAGAGTAAATCGATTCTTCGCCAGATCGGGCAAACATCCGCGCCTCGACGATGGCCTCCGCTTCGCTGGTGCTTAGCGGGTTGGGTTCCGTGGCACCGGTCCGCTCTTCCCCCAAGCAGAAGGAACCGATCATCCCAGTGAGCAGAATCAATAAAGATAGATGTCGCATAGGAACCTTAGCCGAAACCGAGCACACCGAACTTTGCTTCAAATGGCGAAGCAAATCGGCGCTGGATTGTGACTACTGCGGGAGGATCGGTCGCAATCCAGATGAAACCGGAAGGGGAGGCGGAAACCACAAGCCTGCCTGATGGATGTTTCTACTTTTGCTGATCCTTTCGGGGCAGAAGAGGCTTCTCTCGCGGAGCCATTATTGGGCTTCTGTCGAGGAGATGACTCGGGGTGCAATGGTGGTCCTTTCACCTTAGGCGGGCATTCCGCACAGCCGGATCGTAGCCATCCTATTGGTTTGTCGTGCCATCTGTTTAAGGGGTGGCTCCACTTTTCAAAAGTTTGCAGCAGGACGGCGCGATATCAGGGGGTGAGCGGCGCCCAGACTGTGCAGAGGGAGGAGGCATCGTCTTCCGTGTCCCTGAACATATCCGCAAACCCGGGCAAAGGTTAGATGCGGGCACGAGGTACTTTCAGTCCAGCCTAGGCAACACCAGCAACCCTTTACTTTAGTCGCCTGAAATCAGCATCCTATCCAAATAATGAGCGGAAGTCGGGTCAAGGTTACCGAGGTACTCGACCGTACTGAAGAGGTGTAACGAAAAAGTGCTCAATTGCACTGGTTTGATAAGCTGGAGGGCAAGTCTTCTTCCGATTCTCCTCAGCCCAGGCGAGACTTGAAATCCTGGTATCCAAAGACCCGCCTGACCTGGAGCCCCTCTGCCTCCGAGTAGTGGCAGATTGAAGGAAGGGGTACTCCGTTAAAGGTAGTCGTCTTGACCATCGTGTAATGGCCCATATCTCCAAAGACCAAACGATCGCCGATCTTCAGTGGTCGGTCGAAAGAATAGGTTCCGATCACGTCGCCAGCCAGGCAGGTCAGCCCGCCAAGGCGATAAGTGTGGGGTTTTTCTCTGGCTTGGCCGCCTCCCAGCAGAGTGGGGCGGTAGGGCATTTCGAGCACATCCGGCATGTGGGCAGTGGCAGAGATATCGAGAATGGCGACAGGATCCTCGGGGTGAACAATATCAAGGACCGAACAAACCAAAACCCCGGCGTTCAAAGCGACTGCTTCGCCAGGCTCCAAATACACCTCAACCCCGTGCTTTTGTCGAAAATTGGCAATCGTCGTGACCAACAGATCGCGATCGTAACCGGCCCGGGTGATGTGGTGGCCCCCACCAAAATTTACCCAGGCAAGGGCTGGGAGGTACTGACCAAAACGCGCTTCAAATGCCGCCAGGGTTCGGACAAGGGCCCCGGCATCCGCTTCGCAGAGAGTGTGGAAATGGAGGCCGCTGATCGGTTCGAGGTCACCTGCTTCAAGCTCTTCTGCGAGCACTCCGAGTCGGCTACCACTCGCACAAGGGTCGTAGAGGTCGACCGAGCCTTCCCGGTGCTCCGGGTTGACTCGAAGTCCCAAATCGATTTGTCTCCGGGCTGCATTTGCCAAATGACCAAATCGCCTCAACTGACCGACCGAGTTGAAGAGGAGGTGATCAATCATGGGCAACATCTCGGTTACCTCCGTTTCCCGCCAGGCCGGGGCATAGGCATGAACCTCCTTGTTCAAGTATTCTCTCGCCAAACGGGCCTCGTGCGGGGAGCTGGCACAGGCCCCGTCGAGATACTCGGCGATGATCGAATAGGTCTGGAAGGCTGAGAAGCCTTTTTGGGCGAGAAGAATCCGGCAAGAGGCACGCTCCTTTACCGAGGCGAGGATCGCAAGGTTTCGACGGAGGCCATCGAGATCAATGACGAATGCGGGGGCGGGGGCCTCTGCCGCGATGGTCTCCACGGCCTCCGGAAAGCGCACATGGTCAAATTCTGCCGGTTCTTTCACAGCCGGTTACTCTCGCCCGGATCGATCACCTTCCACGGCAGACCGTATTTGGCCAAAGCTTCTAGAAAGGGATCTGGATCGAGTTGTTCCATATTGAAGACACCCGCACCGGACCACTGCCCGGTTGCCACCATGAGCGCCCCAACCATCGCGGGAACCCCCGTGGTATAAGAGATCGCTTGGGAGTTGGTTTCCCGATAGCAGGCCTCGTGATCGCAAATATTGTAGATGTAACGGCGGGCGGGCTGAGCGTTTTTGACGCCGTCAGCGACGCACCCAATGCAGGTCTGCCCACTGGTCAAGGGACCCAGACTAGCCGGGTCCGGCAGGACCGCTTTCAAAAACTGGAGGGGGATGATGTCGATCCCGGCATAGCGAACCGGGTCAATCCGCGTCATCCCAACATTCTGTAAGACCTCCAGATGCCTTAGATAATTGTCCGAAAAGGTCATCCAGAACTGTGCCCTGTTGAGAGAGGGAAAATGCTTTACGAGGGACTCGAGCTCCTCGTGGTACATTCGGTAGATGTTCATGGGTCCGATTCCCTCCGGAAAATCAAAGACCCGCTTCTCACTCAATGCAGGTGTTTCGACCCATTCTCCATTTTGCCAATGACGGCAAGGAGCGGTCACTTCGCGGATATTGATTTCTGGATTAAAGTTGGTTGCGAAGGCCATCCCGTGGCTGCCGGCATTTGCATCAACGATGTTCAGCTCCTCGATGGTGTCGAGTTCGTGCTTGGCGAGCCAGGCGGTGAAGACATTGGTCACGCCAGGGTCGAAGCCTGAGCCGAGAAGGGCCATGAGACCGGCCTGGCGGAACCGATCGGCGTAGGCCCACTGCCAGGAATACTCGAACTTGGCTACCTCCCGTGGTTCGTAGTTTGCGGTGTCGATATAGTGAGCCCCCGCCATCAGGCAACCATCCATGATGGCGAGGTCCTGATAGGGCAGGGCGACGTTGAGAACCAAACCGGCTCCGGTCTCGCGAATCAGCCGTGCCACTGCCTCCGAGTCGTCCGCATCCAAGGCAGCGGTCTGAATCGGCCTTGGCAGCTCGGCCGCGATTGCATCGCACTTTTCCCGGGTGCGGCTGGCCAGAGTTACTTGACGGAAGACATCCGGCGCCGAGGCCACCTTATGAGCTACGACCCGGCCAACGCCACCGGCACCAATGATGAGGATATTGTCGATCATGAGAAGGGTTACTTGGGGATAGAGTGGTTTTCGTAGTATGGGGTGCCGCGCATGGCATCATCAAAAGCGGCCACGATTCGCCGCCGTTCCGCCACTGTGATGCGTCCCTGCCGCACTGCCTTTTCTGCCGTATCGCGAAATCGCTTTGAGATCACCTTGGGGTCGTACTCGACGTAGGAGAGGACCTCGCTGATCGAGTCGCCCTCCAGTTCTCGTTCAAAGTGAAAGCCGTCGTCGCCCTCATCGAGGCAAATGCTCACCACCGAGGTATCTCCAAAGAGGTTGTGGAGGTCTCCGAGGGTTTCCTGATAGGCTCCGACCAGAAAGACTCCAAGCAGGTAGTCTTCGTCGTCGTTGACCGGGTGAACCGGGAGGGTCGGCGCCACTTTTCCTTCGCCGATAAAACTATCGAGTTTGCCGTCGCAGTCGCAGGTGATGTCCGATATCACGGCCTGCCGGGTAGGCTCCTCATTCAGGCGCTGGACCGGCATGATAGGGAAGAGCTGATCAATGGCCCAGGCATCGGGGAGGGATTGGAAGATGCTGAGGTTTCCATAGTAGATGTCGGCCAGCATTTTATCGAGGCTGGCGAGAGATTCAGGCACTTCTTCCATCTGCCGGCAGAGATCATGGATCGAAGAAAGGATGTCCCAAAAAAGATCCTCAGCCACTGCACGATGCCGGAGATTGACGGTTCCGGCCTTGAAGAGTGTGCGGATTTCGTCCCGGTAATAAATGGCGTCGTTGTAGCACTCCTGAATGCGCTCGGTCGAGAGGGCACGGCGGACCTCGACCAGACTTTGTACCACATCGGGCAAATCGTTGGTCAATAGGGCAGGATCAATGGAACTGTGGAACCGAACCACATCGAGTACGTCAAAAAGCAAGATCGAGTAGTACCCAACGGTCGCCCGTCCAGCTTCAGTCACAATATCAGGGTGGGGGAGTCCGTGGGCATCCATGACCGAGGCGACCACCTCGACGACGTCGTGGGTATACTCGCTCATTGAGTAGTTTCGGCTGCTGCCAGCCTGGGAATGGGTGCCGTCGTAATCGATGGCCAAACCACCTCCGATATCGAGCATGCCCATGGTGGCCCCTTCCTCGACCAGACCCGCATAGACCCGGCAAGCTTCCGTAAGCGAAGTGCGGATGTCCCGAATGTCCGGAATTTGCGAACCGAGGTGGAAGTGAAGCAGCCGGAAGCAATGCAGCATCCCTGCCTCCCGCAGGATGTCTGCACACTTCATCACTTGTGCCATGTTCAGGCCAAAGACCGAGCGATCACCCGCCGAGTCCTTCCAATGCCCGCTGCTCCCGGATGAAAGACGAACCCGAACCCCAATCGATGGCTCGATTCCAAGGCGCGCCGAGGTTTCCAGTATGACCGGAAGCTCGACCATGGTTTCGATCACAAAAACGCAGTCGATTCCGAGTTGCCGGGCAATCAGGCCAAGCTCAATGAACCGGGCATCTTTATAACCGTTGCAAATCAGGAGATCCTGCTCGCCTTGAAGGTAAGCGAGGGCCGCGATCAGTTCCGGTTTGCTCCCGGCCTCCAGGCCATAATCAAAGTCTCGCCCGATGCGGGTGATTTCGTCGATCACCTGCTCTTGCTGGTTAACCTTCACCGGGTAGACTCCGCGGTAGCGGCCCTGGTATTTGTAAGCTTTAAAAGCTTCCGCAAAGCTGTTGCAGAGAAACCCGATCTGGGTTTTCAAAATATCCCCAAAGCGCAGCAAGACGGGGAAAGTCACTCCCCGCTCCTTGAGTCCATCAACAATCGAATCGATCCGGATGACGGGACCATCCGAACCTCTCGGGCGGATCACCACGACGCCATCTTCGGCAATGTCAAAATAATCTGCGCCCCAGTTAGCCGTCCGGTAGAGGCGGCGAGCGTCCTCAACGGTCCACTCTGTGGGGGTTGGTTCCGTTAGCTGTGGTGGTGAAATGGTGGAAGAGTTCATGAAGTTAAGAAACGAAGATGTGCTGCGATCAAGTTTGGGTGAGATGGTTATTCAACAAAATAGACTCAGCCTCTGGAATAGTTGCTCAATATAGGGTGACCCCTTCGAAGGACAATCGGTTGCTCCTCAGTTTATTGCTCAGTGCTCGGAAGTCTCCCGAAAGATCGGTTCAGCATCTGGAGAATTTTGAGCTGCCTCATTGGCGGCACGGATCTCCGCCGCAGTCACCTCGCCATCTGCCCCGCGCCCGAGGGCATTGATCGTCGGGCTGGTCGTGATCTGAAAACTCGGATCGGGAGCCGACTGGCAGCCGAGGAAGAGCGAGACCACAAACACGGTGGCCGAGGCGGTCAATTTCATAGAACCAGAGACTGAAAAGTTGTTTCAAAATAGCAATCTCAATGGCGGAAAAAGGTGGTCCTGCGGAGACTAACAAATGAGATAAAGATTCGATGGCGTTTTGTGGCAGGGAACTAGGCCCAGCCTCGTCTCGAGTCTGGTAACGGACCTTTTCTGAAAGGTGCGGGATCGGCCAGCACCGAACAGGATCGCGGGGGACAAGTTTTCGCAGGCCAACAAGTCTCGATGGTCACTTGGAGACGAAAAAAACCTGATTGCTCAAGTCTGAATCTTCGCGAGTTTTGCCGTGAGAATTTTCTTCATCCCAAGCCATCCTTAGCCCATCGTTTTCGGTTAATGCCTAAACGGACTGACATCGAACGAATTCTCATCATCGGCTCCGGCCCCATCGTGATCGGCCAGGCCTGCGAGTTTGACTACTCGGGGACTCAGGCATGCAAGGCACTTCGCGAAGAGGGCTACAAAGTCATCCTCGTGAACTCCAATCCGGCGACCATCATGACCGATCCGGAGTTTGCCGATGTAACCTACATCGAGCCCCTCACCGTGCCGACCCTGCGAAGGATTATTGAGCGGGAGCGCCCCCAGGCACTCCTGCCGACCCTTGGGGGCCAGACCGGGCTCAATCTATCCCTGGATCTCGATCGGGCCGGGGTCCTCGCCGAGTTCGGAGTCGAGTTGATCGGCGCTAAGGTCGAGGCGATTCGAAAGGGTGAGGACCGCGAGCTATTCAAGGAAGCGATGCTCAAGATCGGGCTCGACGTGGCCCGTTCCCAGACGGTCAAAAGCCTGGAAGAAGCCCGCGAAGCTTCAGAGGCGATTGGAGACTTTCCCTTCATTGTTCGACCGAGCTTTACCCTCGGCGGCAGCGGGGGAGGAATCGCCTACAATCGAGAGGAATTTGAAGAAATCGTAGCCGGAGGCCTTGAGCTCTCACCAGTACACGAGGTTTTGATCGAGGAGTTCCTCCTCGGCTGGAAGGAGTACGAGATGGAGGTGATGCGCGACTACAAGGACCAATGCGTCGTCATCTGCTCGATTGAAAACTTCGACCCCATGGGGGTCCACACAGGTGATTCGGTAACCGTTGCTCCGGCCATGACCCTCTCCGACAAGGAGTACCAACTGATGCGCGACGCCTCCTTTGCCTGCATCCGGGAGGTCGGGGTGGAGACGGGGGGAAGCAACATCCAGTTTGCCGTAAACCCCGCCAATGGTCGCATGGTGGTCATCGAAATGAACCCTCGGGTCTCACGAAGCTCGGCCCTTGCCTCAAAGGCGACCGGCTTTCCAATCGCCAAAATTGCCGCCAAGCTCGCCGTCGGTTACGGCCTGGACGAACTGCGCAACGACATTACCCGCGAAACTCCCGCCTCCTTCGAGCCAACCATTGACTATGTGGTAACAAAAATTCCCCGCTTCGCCTTTGAGAAGTTCGTCGGCACCGATACCACCTTATCCTCGATGATGAAATCCGTCGGCGAGGCCATGGCGATCGGGCGTACCTTCAAGGAATCCTTCCAGAAGGCGCTGCGATCCCTCGAGATCGGGGTGTCCGGATTCGCCGACAACAAGTACGAAGAGACCGACCCCAAAACCATTCGCTCCCTCCTCTCGCGCCCTACTTCGCGACGCATCTTCCACATTCGCTCGGCCTTTCTCGCCGGTGTATCAACGGAGGAGATACACGAGATCACCAAGATCGATCGCTGGTTTCTGCATCAACTCCGGGAACTTGTCGAAATGGAAGGCTGGATCTCCCAAACCCCGTATGCAGACCTCTCCGATGACGACCTCCGGCGAATCAAGGCCGCTGGTTTTTCCGATCTCCAAATCGCCCGTTTAACCGGGCAGTCCCCCGAGAGTGTCTACTCCGACCGGAACGCTCGCAGCATTTCCACCGCCTACCGGCTGGTCGACACCTGTGCGGCTGAGTTCGAAGCCTTTACCCCGTATTACTATTCCTCTTACGGAACCGAAAACGAACTTAAACCTTCGGCCCGGCAAAAGATCATGATTCTTGGTGGAGGCCCAAACCGGATTGGCCAAGGGATCGAGTTTGACTACTGCTGCGTTCACGCCTCCTTCGCCCTCCGGGAGGCCGGGTACGAGACGATCATGGTCAACTCCAACCCGGAGACCGTCTCGACCGACTACGACACCTCCGATCGCCTTTATTTTGAGCCTTTGACCCTGGAGGATGTTCTCGAGATCTACCGCCAGGAGCAGTGCAGCGGAGTGATCGTTCAATTTGGAGGGCAAACCCCATTGAACCTCGCCAGTGAATTGAAGGCCAATGGGGTCAAGATCATTGGTACCTCCCCGGAGAACATTGATCTGGCCGAAGATCGACGCAGATTTAAGGAAGTGCTCATCGAGATCGGGCTTCGCCAGCCGATCAACGACACGGCCATGTCCCCCGAGGAAGCTCACCTGATGGCCGAACAAATCGGCTTTCCGATTCTCCTCAGGCCCTCCTTCGTTCTGGGCGGGCGCGGAATGTTTATCGTCTACAATCCGGAGGAGCTAGCCGAAGTGGTGCAGGAAGCCTTCGACGTTGCCCCCGGCAAGCCAGTACTGCTCGACAAGTTTCTAGAGGACGCCGTGGAAATCGATGTCGACTGCATCTCGGACGGCACCAGCACGGTGGTTGGCGGCATGTTGGAGCATATTGAATACGCCGGGGTGCACTCCGGGGATGCTGCGATGGTTTTGCCGCCCCATACCCTGTCCAGAGAAATGGTTAGCACGATCCGCGATGCAAGCCACGCTCTCGCGAGCAAGATGGGAGTGATCGGGTTGATGAATATCCAGTTTGCCGTCAAGGACGACGCTTTGTATATCCTTGAGGTAAACCCCCGAGCCTCCAGAACGGTTCCTTTCGTCTCAAAGGCGATCGGTGTGCCGCTCGCCAAGCTGGCGGCCCGTGTGATGGCCGGGGAGAGCCTCCAGGATCTCGGATTTACCTCGGAGGTCCATCCCCCCTACTACGCGGTTAAGGAATCGGTCTTTCCCTTCAACCGTTTCCCTGGGTCTCCGATCGTTCTCACGCCCGAGATGAGAAGCACCGGAGAGGTGATGGGAATCCATGAGGATCTGGGTATCGCCTTCGCCAAGACCCAGATGGCGGTTCAGCCGGCACTGCCAAAATCCGGAAATGTTTTCATCTCGATTCGAGATTCCGACAAGGAGCGCGCCTTGCCAGTGGCCCGGGATCTGGTAGAGCTGGGCTTTAGCCTTTGTGCTACACGGGGGACTGCCGACTTCCTCAATCAAAACGGACTGACCACCCGCACCATTTCAAAGGTTAGCGATGGGGGGCGCCCCAACGTGACCGATCTGATCAAGAACAACCAGGTTCAGTTCATCATCAATACGCCGATGGGCATGATCCCCCGGAAGGACGAGGGAATCATTCGTCGAGCGGCCCTCCTCCATCGGGTCTGTATCATGACAACCGTCACGGGTGCCGCCGCCGCTGTTAAGGGGATTCGGGCCCTGCGCCTGCAGGATCCCGACGTAAAGTCGATTCAAGAATACGTTCAGATAGCCCGCACGACCAACTCATCCCTGGGGAAGTCCGTTTAGATTCTCAACCCCTGAGTCGCTGCCGGTACCACTCCAGCCAGATGGCGAAGAGATCGTCCGCCACGTAATCGCGCATGAGCAGGTGGTGTCCGTCTGGAAAAAAGACGACCCGCCTATCGGTCCCAGAGTCCTCTAACCGTCTGGCAAACTGGGCAACGGCGTCGGAACGGGCGAAAAGATCCCTGCCCCCGTAGACGAGGAGAATCGGTAGGTCGATCCTTTCGAGCCCGACCTCATCCGTCGAATTTATAAGGCGGGCGGCCTCTCGAAACAGCCTCCAGGTAACCGAGGAGAGAGCGTGGGGTGCCCGTGCCAAAGCCTCCAGCTCTGCGGGTACTGGAGTGGGGGGAAAGAGATCCTCCTCACCAAAATCGGCTTCAAAGCTCGCCAAATCAAGGGTCTTCCGCGGCATCAGATTCGAGGTAATTCGGAATAGCTGCCGTTGCCACCAGGGCAGGTCGGAACCCAGATCGACGACCGGAGACAGAATAACGACTCCCTCGGGAACCCTATCCGACGGTTGATTCACGAGCCAATTTACAACAATTGATGAGCCGAGACTCTCTCCTCCGATGAAAACCGGCACGCCCGGATGCCTGCGACGGCAAAGGATCGAAAACTCCTCGAGATCCATCACCCAATCTCTGGCCCTCTTAATGTCGCCCCGCCACTGAAGGTCGGGATCCCTTCCCATCCCCCGAAGATCCGGAGCATAGACTATAGCCCCTTCCGCAGAGAGGCGTTCCCCAATCTGTTTAAAATCAGAACTGGCCCCGCCAAACCCGTGCACCAAAACCCAGATCGAAACCTCTGCCTCCTCCCCGGGCGCCCAAACTTCAAAAGGGAGGACCTTGCCATCCCCCGCACGCCACGCCTTCTCTCTCTCCAGGAAGGTAGCAGGTTCGGACCGTTCAACCAGCATCGGAGTGCAAGAGAGACAACCGAGGGCTGCACCAAGGAGCATTTTGGACGGCAAGTTCATTCAGGGAAGTTCCGACGAACCTCGAAGAACGCAAATGGCGAACACCCCAACTTCCACCAGATCTCCAGAATCAAGATCCCCGAAGAGGTGCTGGACAAAGCAAATAATCCAAATCGAAACCGGGATCGCTACCGATAGATTCCATTCCCAACCAGACGCTGTACTCGCCGCGGACAAGCCGCGTTAGTTAGTAAGCTGATCGTTAAAGCACCTGCTCAATCCTCCCCTTCCAGCCAACTGAATCGGGGCCTATACAAGGTTTCCCGCACCCGCGATCAACCCGAAGGATTTGAGACCTTGATCAAGGCCCCGCAAATTCCTAGACCATTGGAATGGTGGGTAATCGGTTACAATACGTCAAAACGGCGCTGGCCGCACTGACGCCAGGACTTGTTTCTGGGACCTGAATCTCCGTCCGGAGGGGGAATTGATTGGAAACCTTAATCGATGCGATCGCCGCTAACCTGGGGAGCTGGGCTCCGCCCGCGATGGTTTTAACCTTTCTGGTGGCATCCTTGGTGATCGTCTGGCGGTTGGAGGCGATGATGCAAAAGGGGGTCAAGGGAACGGTCCTGGGGACCCTCTTCATGCCCTATTTTTCGGGTTTGGGGAACCTCCTCTTTGTCTTCATCGCCCTGAGGGACGAAACCCTTGGGGGAGAAGTCTTCCGCAATGTAGCAGTCAATAACCTGACTAACCTCACCTTCATCCTCGGTGGCCTAGGCCTACTGGTAATCATTACTTTCCGAGAGAGCTCGCGCACCAAAAAAAAACTTCAAGAAGCAAAGCTGAATCGCCTCTCCATCAGCCTCAGCCTGCTGGCGATGATCTTTTTTGCCTTTTTCACCTGGGCGCTCGGTCGAGATGGAACGCTGAACGAGGGGGACGGTTTTGCCCTGATTGCCGTTTTCATTTTTTGGCAGGCTTTCCATGTCTATGAGGTACTTCGCGACAATGCCAAGGGCGATACCGGATGGAGCCCCTCCATCTGGTTGGATCTACTGGTGATTGGAGGAGCCAGCGCAGCCACCCTCGTATCGATTGAGTATCTGGTCGCCTGGATCCTAACCCTTGATGGCCGGTTTTTGTCAGCGGACAATCTGGGCCTGCTTACCGGTTTGCTGATGGTAATGCCAAACGCCATGCTGGCCGGAATCTATGCGATTCGCGGTCGCGCGGAGATCGCCTATGCCTCGCAGATCGGAGACGGCCACATTTGCATCCCCCTGGCTTTGGGCATCTATGCTTCCTTCCATCCACTGGCCCTGACCACCGAAGCACTCTGGGCCCTCCAACTCCTGGCGGTGATCAGTGCCCTCCACCTGTGCTTCGTCATCTTTAAAAAATCGATTCCGCGAGCCTTTGGCGGGTTTTTAGTCGTCTGCTACGGAGGACTACTCGGAACGGGGAGGCTGTAAAACCGCTTGCTTCCGAGCTAACCAAAAAGGGTCTTTCAAGTGGGACAAGAACTCAGCAGGCGGTCTCAGGCCTTTTTAGCCTCGAAGGGCTTAAAATGGCGCATGATGTATTCATGGGCGGTATCGATGTCGTCGGCGAAGCGGAATAGGCCGAGGTCCTCGGGGGAAATGGTTCCCCACTCAACCAAGAGGGACATATTGACTGCCTTATGCCAAAACTCAGTTCCATAGAGGATAATGGGGATCTGTTTGGCAACTTTTTCGGTCTGCACGAGGGTGAGCATTTCAAAAAGCTCATCCATCGTACCAAATCCGCCCGGGAAAACCACCAGTGCCTTGGCGTGGTAGAGGAACCAATACTTACGCATGAAGAAGTAGTGGAACTCAAAAGCGGTTTCCTCGTCGCAATAGGAATTCAGGCTCTGCTCAAAAGGCAGGCTGATGCCCAGAGCAACCGATTTACCACCAGCCTCCCGGGCTCCCCGATTCGCTGCCTCCATGATCCCCGGTCCTCCTCCTGAACACACATGAAAGAGTTGATCATGGCCTTCGGGACGAAGATGAAGGGCGGTCTCGGTGAGCTTCTTCGACAGACCCAATGCCTCGCGATAGTACTTAACGCTCAGTTCGATCTGCCTTTTGCGAATGATGCACTGAGCCCTCGCCTGTTCGTCAAGTTGGGAAAAGTCTCCGAGGGCCTCCAGTTTCTCTTCCTCCTTCTCCGGGGAAATATTCCGTGCCGAGCCAAACATGACAATGGTGTCCTTAACCCCCTCCTGTTCCAGCCGGGTCTCTGGCTCTGTCAGTTCACAAAGTACACGAATCGGGCGCGCATCATGGCTGTTTAAAAAGTCCGGGTTTTTGTAGGCTTTAAGAGGTTTAACGATGGATGACTCGGTTGGTGATTGCATAGGGCTTCCGTTAAAGGTGGGTATAGTGGCCGTATTCAGATGGCGCGGGTTGATCGCAAAAGTGTCAACTGGAAAGGGTCGAAGAAGGAAATATTGCAGATGCAAGAAGGAGTGTTGAGCCAAAGTTACCGAAGTTTCGGAAAGGGAGCCCGAACGGGGTACCTCGATTTGATCAATCCGGGTTGTATCCTGCTGCTCGGAATCATCAGCGTATTTTTCATTCACTCGGCCCAGGCCTACAATGGAGGAACCCAATGGAAGATGCAGATCGTTTGGCTTATCCTGGGTGGCGGGGTGTACGTAATGGTGTCTTGGTTGAACTACAAAATCCTCTTCGAAAAGGCCCACCTCATCTACATCCTCTGCATCCTTGCACTGATTCCGCTGGCCGTTGAAGCGGTCTTGCGAGATCTCAATCTTGGGATCAGTTTACCACTCGTCCGCACCCGCTATGGGGCCACCCGATGGCTCGATCTTAAAATCCTTCAAGTGCAACCCTCCGAGCTGGCCAAGGTGGGAACCCTGATCCTCGGTGCCAGCGTCTTGTCGCGCTCTCTAGTGGGCAGTATTCGGGAATCCCTTGAGGCCCTGGGAAAGGTTACCCTCGTCTTCGGGATTCCTATGCTGTTGATTTTCTTGCAGCCAGACCTAGGGTCAACCCTCGTCTTCCCCCCGATGATTTTCGCCCTCCTCTATGCCTCGCGGCTCTCCTTGAGATTTTTCGTCACCTCGTCTGTGCTCTTTGTTACCGCCGTCTCAATCGTCTCAATAGACTGCTACCGTTACTACAACTACCGCTTTGCCGAGGACGCCCCCGCCTTGGTTGAGGGGGCGCAAAGGTATGAGGAACGATCCTGGCTTCCACTCCGGGACTACCAGAGAAACCGGATCCTCGGCTTCATCATTCCCGAGGTGATCGATCCGCGTGGCATCAACGAGACCTACAACCAGATGCAGTCGAAAATCACGGTGGGTTCGGGCGGATTCTTCGGCAAAGGGCTAGGCAATGGCACTCAGGCAAAAACCGGTTACCTGCCGTCGTCGGTGGCCCACAACGATTTTATCTTTTCAGTTATTGCGGAAGAGACTGGATTCATTGGAGCCTCTTTTATTCTCTCTATCTTTTTATTAATGATTGCCAATACCATTAGGATCGCCGTTCTGGCCAGGGACCGCTTTGGGATGCTGCTTGCTGTTGGCGTGGCGGTCCTCTTGCTGGTCCACGTCTTCATCAACGTGGGGATGACCATGGGTCTGACCCCGATTACCGGACTTCCGCTTCCCTTTCTCAGCTACGGAGGCACCTTTGTTTTGAGCTGCTGTTTGCTAATGGGAATGGTTCAAAGTGTCTACCGCTTCCATCGCGACTTTAGCTAACTGCCGACCCACAACCCTCCTTCTTACCCACTGAAACCACTTTTCGGAAAAAACTGCTGACTCCCGGTCAGCGAGTCCACCCTATGAAATCTACAGACCAACACACTTCCAACCTAACCGATGACGAATTTGAGATCCACCGTGAGACGATGGCCGCCCCTCCCGCCGAAGAGGTAGGGGAAGGAATCGCCACCCACGACCTTCAAATCGAGGCCAAAAAAAGAGAACGAGAACAGCCGATCGTTCAACGCATCGTCCGGGCGATCAAACCGGAACCGCGAGATTTCATCGAGCTGGTGATCAACTCCGAACCCCTCGACAAGCGCGTGGCTCTTTTGCGCAATGGAGTCCTGGAAAAATTCGAGGTGGAGCGAGTCGGCGAAGTCCGGATGGTCGGCACCATTTTCAAGGGCAAAATCCAGAACCTCGAACCTGGGTTGAAAGCGGCCTTTATCGACATCGGCCAGCCCAAGAACGCTTTTCTCCACTACTGGGACATCCTCCCGGCCGCCGCCGATAGCTCAATTGAGTTCTTCGACCGCGAGGAAGACAAGCCCGCCGCTCCAGCCCAGAAAATTACGATCAAAGACATCCCGGAAAAGTACCCGATCGGATCTGAAATCGTGGTTCAGATCACCAAATCAACGATTGGAAGCAAGGGGCCCCGGGTCACCACCAACATAGCTATCCCGGGACGTTTCCTCGTGCTCATGCCCTACGCGGGCCAGTGCGGAATCTCCCGGAAAATCTCCGACCGCAAAGAGCGGTCGAGGCTGAAACAAATCCTTCGTGAGCTAACCATCCCCGAGGGCATGGGGGTCATCATGAGAACTGCCGGGGAGGGGAAGAAGACCCGCTATTTCGTGAGGGACCTTCACATCCTCCTGCGGATGTGGGAGGATATCCAGAGGAGGATTGATGAGTCACGCAAACCGACCATAATCTACCAGGAACCGGATATTATCGAGCGAACCGTCCGGGACTTTCTCACCGAAGACATCGACCGCGTCCTTATCGACAACCGGGACGATTACACCAAAATGGTGGAGAAGATCTCCCGTATCTCCAAGCGTTCGAGTACCAAGATCACCCACTTCTCGGAAAACATCCCCATTTTCGAGCGGTTCAACATCGAAAAGCAAATCGAGCAAACCTTCATGCGCCGAGTTCCCCTACCTTCCGGTGGGGAAATCGTCATCGAGGAAACAGAGGCCCTCGTCGCGATCGACGTGAACACGGGGGGCCACAAATCGGCCAACAAAGATGGCAAGGACTTCATCCTCCATGCCAACCTCGAGGCAGCCTCCGAGATCGCCCGCCAGATTCGCCTCAGAAACATGGGAGGATTGATCATTGTCGACTTTATCGACATGAAGAACCGGCGGGATCGCAACGCCGTCTATGACCGGATGCGGCGGGAGATGGCCAAGGACCGGGCCAAAAATCACGTCCTTCCGATCTCCCAGCTCGGCATTCTTCAAATGAGCCGTCAAAGGCACAAGGAGAGCATTTCCCGGGGGATCTACACCGCCTGCCCATATTGCCAGGGCAAGAGTGTGGTCAAGTCTGCCCGGACCATGAGCGTTGAGATCCAGCGCAAATTGACCAGCGTAATCCGGAGGCTTCGCCTGAAAGTAGAGCCCGATTCGGTGCTTCACCTGCGGATCCTCGTCCACCCCGTAAACCTGGAACGCCTCCGCACGGAGGATGAGGGCTTGCTGGTGGAAATCGAGCGCTCTTACAACGTGCGTTTGGCCTTCCGGGCAGATCCTGCCTACCACGTGGAAAACTTCCGCATCCTCGACAGCAAAACGGGAATCGAGCTGCGCTAGGATTTTTCCTCCAACCATCCCTTGCTGCCACCGAGGGAGCCGCTGCCATGCAACTCAACGCCGGAAAACAGAGGCAGGTACTTCTCGCTTTTGACAAGTTCAAGCATTCCCTCACTGCAGTCGAGGCCTGCCAGATAGCAGCCGAGACGGTCGAAGAAAGCAGCATTTTCAGGACGGGCGCAA
Organism: Puniceicoccaceae bacterium; assembly: GCA_036822055.1. GTDB lineage: Bacteria > Verrucomicrobiota > Verrucomicrobiia > Opitutales > Puniceicoccaceae > DAISIK01. Next base: position 29,035 of record DAISIK010000025.1, on the reverse strand, counting down.
TTCGCCCGCTCTGCGACGGGGGTGAAGGCTTCGCCACCATCCTGACCTCCAGTTTACAGGGAGAAATCCTCGAGGGCTTCGTCTCTGGTCCACGGGGCGAAGAGGTCAATGCCCGGTTTGGAATGGTGGATGTCGGAAAAATTCCCCAACGAGCCCGCGAATTGGCCCAACTCCCGACTCGAGGAAAAATTGGGATCGTTGAAATGGCGCAGGCTGCTGGATTGGAAAAACTCCCGGTCGCTCAGCGCGATCCGTGGAGAACGACAACCTACGGAGTCGGTGAAATCATCTCGCTTCTCGCTGACCGCAAGCCTGAAGCGATTTTGATGGGGATTGGTGGGAGCGCAACCAATGACTTGGGGATCGGATGTTTGGCCGCCCTCGGCCTCGAGCGCCTGGATCAGAATCTCAACAAAATCCCGGTCCTCCACCCCATAGCCTTCAACGAAATCTGGGGATTCAGCGGGAAAAACTTAAGGACCATCCCGCCCCTCCGCATCGCCTGCGATGTCACGAATCCACTGCTCAAAGAAAACGGCGCAACCGCCATCTACGGCCCACAAAAAGGACTTTCGGAGGAAGATCTGCCAAAAATGGATGCGGCCCTCGAGCGCGTAGCTAATCTCTTGCTCGAAGCCTTTGGGAAACCTTCCGATTGGCTTGAAAAGCCGGGAACGGGGGCAGCCGGAGGGATTGGCTTTGGATTATCGGTGGCCCTGGGCGCCATGCTCGTTCCGGGTTTCTCGCTAATCGAAGCCTGGTTGGGACTTCCCGACCGTTTGGTCGAAGCAGACCTGGTGCTAACTGGCGAGGGGCGATTCGACCGGAGCTCCCTCGTTGGAAAAGGTCCCGCATCCCTCGCCGTCGCAGCAGCAAAAGCGAGCAAACCAACGTTCATCTTTGCCGGCTCAATCGAAAATTCGGCGGTTGCCGAAATTCTGCGAGCGACCGGAGGTCTCGCCCAGGTTATCCAGATAACTCCCGGCCAGATGGATCTCCAGACTGCCTTGCAGGAAGCACCCAAATTTCTTCGAAAGTCCGTTGCGAAAGTACTCGCCGAGGCAGGAGGAGCCTGATCAGGCTAGGGTAAATCTTCAACCATGGAGGAAAGACAGCGTCAGGAGCACCACCGCCGTATTCGGCGGGTAAAATGGATGTTGAGGCCCCTTCCGCGGCGCACCAACATCCATCGATACCCGATCCTTCGCTGGTTTTCCAAGACGGCCCGTGCACGCTCCTACCTTTGGTCCTTTCGATCGCGGTTTGTCGTTCGCTCGTTCTATGTTGGTTGGGTCCTCACCCTGCTCCCCCTTTATGGTTTGCAGATTCTCCTGGCTGCTCTCCTCGCAATCGCAGTGCGGGCAAATCTTATGGTCCTGGTCGGTCTGCAGCTGGTTTCCAATCCACTGACAGTGGCACCGATTTGGTACGGCAACTACCTGATTGGTGAAAAAGTTCTCAGCATGTGTGGTTCAAAAACCCCAACAGTCATTGCCGTCTCAGTCGAAGAGGCGAGGGCGGGTGGGCTCGGTTTTTTTGAATCCCTGAAGCTTCTGATTGATCGAATCAAGACGCTGGAGGGTGCAGAGGTTATCGATCTGGTCGGACGTGTTTTCCTGAGCGCCTCCTTCGGCGGTATTCTGGTTGGCTTAGTGATGGGACTGATCTGTTCGACAATCTACGTGCGGCTTGCCCGCAGCGCCCGCAGGCACCACATCCCGGTGTTGGAAAGGATTGATGACGGCAATCATTCTGCCGTAGAAAACCCATCCGAACCACCTAGCTCTCCTTCGCCTCCCTCATGACCTCCTCCCTCTGTCGTCCCGTTTGCACAGTCTTTTGCCGCACCCTGATTGTCCTCTGGGCGGTTTCCCTCATCTCGCTTCCCCAATCGGCCCATGCTGCTGAGCGAGGCAGCCGCATTTCTCTAGGGATTGACCACTTGGCAGACCGAAATTTTCGTCCCCTCTGGGGTAAAAGGGTCGGGCTCTTGTCGAATCCAGCTGGAGTCAATCGCTTCGGCAGAAGCACTATCGATATCCTTCGCGCCCAAAACGAGTTTCAGCTGGTCGCTCTCTTTGGCCCGGAACACGGAATCTACGGCGACGAGAAAGCAAATCAGCCCATTGAAGACCGCATAGATGCCCGCACCGGACTCCCCGTCTACTCTCTCTATGGGAAGTACCGGAAGCCAACCCCGGAAATGCTGGCCAATATCGATACCCTGGTGATCGATCTCCAGGACGTGGGCGTGCGCTCCTACACCTACGTAAGCAGTATGCGGCTCGCCATCCAGGCTTGTTTCGAACAGGGCAAGGAGGTTGTGGTTCTCGATCGGCCCAATCCGCTTGGCGGTCAAAAAGTCGATGGACCCATGCTGGACAAGCGCTTCGAAAGCTATGTGGGAGCTTTTCCGGTGCCTTACGTTCACGGTTTGACGATCGGTGAGCTGGCGAGAATGCTCAAAGAGGTCCCCGGCTGGCTGGGAGTCGAGGAGGACGTCCGGCTGCGGGGGCGCCTCGTCATCGTGCCAATGAAAGGTTGGCGGCGGAGCATGCTGTGGTCCGATACGGGACTCGATTGGGTGCCAACCTCTCCGGCCATTCCCGACCTCTCGGCCGCTTTCGGTTACTCAATGACCGGGCTCGGCGCACAACTGGGCAACTTTCGCCATGGTTACGGCACTCAAACACCTTTTCGGCTGCTGACCTACGAGGGAAGGGCCCCCCACCAAATTCAGGCGGCCCTCGAGAACCGCGCAATCCCCGGACTCGCCTTCAAAACGATTCGGTTCCGCAAACCGGACGGCAGCACCGGAACTGGCGTCTACGTGATCATCGAAAACTGGGAAATCCTTCGTCCCACCGAGATCAGTTTCTGGATGATGCAACTCGCAGCAACCTGGGGGCCGGAAAACCCTTTTCGCTCTGCGCCGGGGCCCAAAGCGCTCCTCTTTAACAAACACGTCGGTTCAGAGAGCTGGTGGCAGCAGTTAATTAGTGAAGGCGCCCGGGTAGACGTCCGCAGGTTTGTCGAGGAGAACACCCGACGGGCAAAAGAGTTCCAGCAATGGAGCCGAACCTATCAAATGTATCGATAAAAAAGGGGTTAAAAGCACTTTGGTCCTCTAGAAAGATTGCCAAAGTTCAAAATTTTGGCTAGCCCAACGATATGTTACTAGTTCGGATGCTGGTCCTCCTAATGGGCGGTATATTCTCCTGGTCTTATTTCCTGACCGGTGCCTTTGCCTACACCAAGGAGGTTCAGAACCTTTCAACCGACGGTCCGGTGCGGCCTGCCTGGACTTCAGATCTGCAAGTCTACATCCAGAAAGCGGTTGGCAACATTCTTGATAATCAGGAGGCGACTCTTGTTTACCTGGGCTTGGGACTGGTCTTTGGCTGGGTTCTCTGGAAAGCAATTCGCTTCGGCCTGATCGGTATTTTAATCATGCTCGTGGTGATGCTTACGTACCCTAAAGTCGCCGAAGAGGTCGCCCCGGCGCCGAGGGAGCGAAACAGTGCCTACCTGGAGCTGACAGGTTCGGACAAACAAATCTACGCGGGGGAGGAGTACCCACTTCTGGCCGTTTCAATCCTCTGGACCTTTCTCTTCCTCGGTGGGGCATGGGTTGCCACATCACCGTCCAAAGTTTACGTCTAGGTTCTGACCCAGGCGAGGTCCCTGAGAGCCACCGGGTGCTGCCAGTATTCAAGACCCACCAAATCCAGTATCAAGATCGATTGCTGCTCGAACCACGCCGAGAGGGTAGGCGCTGCGTTTTGAGGTCGAGGCTCCCGGCGAGTGAGAGAAACCGCCAGCATACGTGCATCGGGCGACAGACGGGCAGCCGTACAAAATCGTGACTCCGGGTAGCGATCAAGGGCCGCCGAAGGCAGCTTCTCGACCGTGCCCGACTCAGCACTCCAGTGATAGAGGTCGCTGCTTGATTGACGGAAATACAGGCCAGACCCGTCTGCACTCCATTTTGGAGACAGACCAAAACCATGGATCGAAGTAACCCTCCGGGTCTCTGGGTCAAAAAGGCGCAACGGGGCTCCCCCAATGGCCACCGTGCCATTGGTCGGGTGAAAGTCACCACGGTGAAAGGCCTCTCCCGCCGGGAGACCCAGCCACCACTTCCGATGCCCGAGAAAAGAGACGCAGTGGATCATTCGGCTTCCCTCAAAAAGAATACTGTCCCCTGCCGCCGAGGCCGCCAGTACCCGAATGCAATCCTCAGGAAGCGGGTGGCTGCGCAGATTGCTCAATTCAGGTCCAAATATCCCCAAGCGATGGTCTATCCTTATGGCGGCCCTTGAACTGGGAGGCATCGTCACCGCAAGAAGACAGGCCAGGTGCTGGCTCCTCGGGAGAAATCCGATGAAGGACGGAATAAAAACTCGGGCATCCAGAAGGAACCGACTCTCCCCGCCCTCAACTCCGCTGCCCATCCCGTAGCTCGAAACGGTATTGACACCCGGGTTTCGATGGGGAGCCGAGGCGTTGTACTGGTAGATCGTTCGAAAATCCTCCGAGACCACGATGCCCGCTGTAAAGTCAGAGGTCAGGGCAATCCGTCGGGCTTTTTTAAAATCTGTTTCGGAGCACCAAAGCCCGTCCGCGTTTTCCCAAGCTATCTGAAAACCGCTCGCTCGCGGTGATACGCGGCTCCATTCCTTGCCTGCGGTGATAGGAATTGGTAACATTATAAGGGTCGTCTATCGCCCATCCGGAGAAGACCCCAGGTGCCGATCCCCCCGGGCTTTGGCCAGCTCAATCTGGCGTTGGCGTTCCCGCGCCCCTGCCTTCTTCTCATCGCTGAGCTGATCGACACATTGGTGGCAGGAAACTCCCCTTTCGTAGCCCGGGAGTGCTCGGTCTTCCTCCGTGAGCGGTTCCCGACAGCCCCCACAGAGGTCTAGATCCCCCGGGCGCAGGGCGTGGCCGACACTCACCCGTTGATCAAAAACAAAGCACTCACCCTCCCAGAGAGACTCCTCGGGAGGAATCTCTTCGAGGTATTTGAGGATCCCGCCCCGTAAGTGGTAAACCCCTTCAAATCCCTTGCGGTGCAGGTAGGCGGTGGCCTTTTCACAGCGAATTCCTCCGGTGCAGTACATCGCCACTTTCCTCGTTTTCGAAGGGTCGAGCTGTTCATCGACGAAGCTACTAAACTCGCGAAAGCTCTCCGTTTCGGGATCAATGGCTCTTCGAAATTTGCCGAGGCGCACCTCATAAGCGTTTCGCGTATCAATCACCATCACTTCAGGATCAGAGATCAGGGCATTCCAATCCTTCGGTTCCACATACTCCCCGACTTGGGCTTCTGGAAGCAGCTCTCCGACCCCGAAGGTTACAATCTCTTTTTTCAGGCGTACTTTGAGTCGGTAGAACGGACAAGTCGCACTGAAGGACCATTTGACCTCGATCGGAGCGGCCCCCGGAAGCTTCTCTATCGAACCGATCAAGGCGGCAACCGCGCCGGGAGGACCTGCGAGCGTCCCGTTCACTCCTTCATGGGCCAGCAGAAGCGAGCCGGTGATCGAGAGCTCCCTCGCCTGTTTAAACAAGCTACCTCGATATTCGGCAAACTGCGGAAAATGAAAAAACTTGTAGAAGGCTCCAATCTGGAAATTTGAATCGGGCATCGGAAAGGCGAAATCCACGGTTTTATCCAGTCGTCCGCAAACCGCTGGAGATCGCGTTAACGGAGAGCAGTAGATGCGGGTGGAGAGCAGATGCTGTTTTCTCGTCGCCTACCGAGCATGCATCCCGCCACTCGCGCAGCAGCCGGATCTGGAGGTCGTGGAGCGGACGAATCGCCTCGGCGCGGGGAACCAGAGTTTTGGTCAGTCGAGGCCTTCGTTTAAGCGCTTCGCTACCAAAAAGACGGTTAATCCAGCCACGGGTGAGGTTCCACTCACCCTCAATCTGCTCGACGAAGCGATCCCGTAGTGCTTTCTCGGATACAAGGTCGGCATATTTGGTGAAAATGAGCGGATCTGCACTCAATGAGGACATCTCTATATTGGTCAGGATGTATTTGAGAAACGGCCAATTGGACAGTCCGGCGCGAAACTTCTCCTCAAGCTCGGTGCTCTCTCCCAAAATCGCTTCGAGGGCCGAACCCACTCCGAACCATCCCGGGAGGAAGAACCGACTCTGGGACCAGGAAAAGACCCAGGGAATGGCGCGAAGATCAGCAATTGAAGAAGCGCCGGTCCGGCGGCTCGGGCGCGACCCGATCCGGCTCGACTCGAGAAGGTCGATCGGGGTGGCCGACCGATAAAAGGACATGAACCCCTCCGTGTGGAGCAACCCCTGGTAAACTTCCTTACTCTTCGCCGCAATGGCGTCGAGGACGGGGACCAGCCCACTCGGCGTATCGGACGAAACCCCGGGGGCCGCGTTGCGGTAGGCCGTACCGGAAAGGAGGAGATCGAGGTGGTGGCTGGCAGTGAGCAGATTGCTGTATTTCTGGGCAATCGTCTCGCCCTGTTCAGTAATCCTGAGGGCTCGGCCCACGGATTGTGGAGGCAAGGCTTCGATGAAACGGTGGGTTGGTCCAGCTCCACGACTGATGGTCCCCCCCCGCCCGTGAAAAAAGCGCAGATCAAGGCCATGGGCTTGACCCACCGCCGCCAGACGTTCCTGAGAGCGATAAAGCGTCCACTGCGAGGCGATGATCCCCCCATCCTTGTTACTATCCGAGTAGCCGATCATCACATCAATCTGGCCCGCCGAGGTCGCTCCCACTTTACGCCGCCATGCCAGGGTTGCTTGAGTGATGGGGTGAGTAATGAACGCATCAAGAATCGCGGCACTCCCCTTGAGATCATCAATGGTCTCAAAGAGCGGGCTGATCGGCAAGCGGCAGACTACCCCATAATCCGTTTGGAAGAGTAGGCCGGCCTCCCGGGCGAGAAAGTAGACGGCGACCAAATCTGAAAGGGACCGCGTCATGCTGACGATATAAACGCCAATACCCTCGGGACCAAACTGGTCAAAATGGTGGAAGACCTCCCGCAATGCTCCCACCGCCAGACCCGCCTCCTCCCGGTTATAGGCACTCAGCGGGAGAAGTGGAGAGACCCCGTTGAGGGAGTGATTAAGAAACTCCAGCCGCTGAGATTCATTCCACTTCGAGAAGGCAACATCCTCAAAACCAGCTCCCTTCAGGATTTGCTCAATGGCACGATCATGGAAGTCACTATTTTGGCGAAGATCGAGCTTGGCCAGATGAAAGCCGAAAGTCTCAACCGAACGGATGACCGGATCAAGATACTGGGCAGCCAGCCTCGAGCGTTTTGCCCCGGGAAGGGCTTTTCGCAGCAGGTAAAGGTCATCGGCGAGTTCTTGTGCGTTCCGGTATGCTGCGTCTGGAAGGGAGGGCAGGGTGCGTTCCTCCGATGGCAACCTCGCCATCATCGCCGAGACAAACTGCCGCCACGGTTCGGCCGGATTGCGATCGGCGATCGACTCTCCCTTGGCTCCGAGGACCCGGAGTTTCGCGCCGAGGGCTTCGGTGAAAGCAGGAGCGGGCTCAACCAACAACGAACTGATGCTCAACTCTGCCCGGAGGCGATCGAGATTTGAGTGTTGGAGACGCAGGGCCTGAATCCGTAACTGGGTGAGGGTCTCGCGGGTAACTTCGGGAGTCACCAAAGGATGGCCGTCACGGTCGCCCCCGACCCAGGTTCCAAACCTCAGCTTGGGAAAGTGGGACGGAGAGTCGAGCAAGGCGGGGTCAAAACCAACCGCCTCCCAAGCTTCTCGGTAATGTTGATCCACCGAACGGATAGCCTTGGGGAAAACGTTGTTTAGATAATGGAGGAGAGCGTTTCGCTCGGCTGCTACGGTAGGCTTTTCGAGGAGCGTCTCCCCGGTCCGCCAAAGGCGCTCAAGGACCGCACGGATCCGGTCCTCGATTTCCCGGTGCTCGGTCGGCGAGTACATCGAATTTTCCAACTCCACGAGAAGGAGGTAGAGCTCACGATGTTGTTCGAGCACCGTGATGCGTTTGGACTCGGTAGGATGGGCGGTCAATACCGGCACCACCTCCGTCTGCGAGAAAGCCTCGCGAATCTGCAACGCCGATTGCCCGCTGCCCTGCAATCGCTGGAGGTACCAGCCCCAAAGACCAGACTCATCGAGAAAACTCCCCGTTCGCTCTGCATAACGTCGCATTTGGTTGGAGGCATTCTCCTCGACGATGTTGAGCAGGTGAAACGCGATGGAGGTTGCCTGGCAGAGATCTACCGGGTCGATTTCGGGGTCTGGACGATCGAAGTTTTCCCCTACCCAGGGAAGACTCGCCGCGATCTTGGGCGAGCCCAGATCCCGAAGGACCTCGGCAAAGAGAGTCAGGAGCCGATCGCGGTCGCGATCGATTTTCTCAAAGCCGCGGCTGATTCGCTGGGATGGATGACTTGCGCTCATGATCTGGAGGAAAAAGACAGGTTTGGTCGATAGTCTCAGCCTCTCGTTTCACGCCTCGATTTCCAAGTAAAATTGCCAGCCCGGGATTTCAAACAAGAGAATTGAGGAGTCGAATTCCCGTCCTCCTCCCGCTCGCCTCTGAAGAACGGCAACGGCCCGCAAGGGCAAACTTTCGCGCTTTGAAGGTTGAAAAAAAGTTTGGCGACCCTTCATCTAAAGATCTGCGACGGGCGCTTGCTGAGATTTTCAGCGATCTCCTCGCTCCTCAAATTAGCGAGCATAGATCGAGTAACCATGAGTACTACAAAAGAGTTGGGATATAATTCGAAGGTCGAAGGGGACGTGATTGTCACCCGGGTGGACGCCGTGATCAATTGGGTTCGCAAACACAGCGTTTGGCCGATGCCAATGGGCCTAGCCTGTTGCGCGATCGAACTGATGGGTGTGGCGGCCTCTCGCTTCGACATCAGCCGTTTCGGGATGGAGGTCATGCGTTTTTCCCCCCGCCAATCCGATTGCATGATCGTCTCAGGGACTGTGACCTACAAGATGGCCGAGGTGGTCCGGCGAATTTACGACCAAATGCCAGACCCTAAATGGGTCGTTGCCATGGGTGCCTGCGCTTCGACTGGTGGCATGTACCGCTCCTACGCAGTTCTGCAAGGGGTTGATCGAATCATCCCGGTCGATGTCTATGTTAGCGGCTGCCCCCCTCGCCCGGAAGCACTGCTCGACGCCATGATGAAGCTCCAGGACAAGATTTCGACTGAATCCAGCACTGACCGGATTCTGGGCACCGGCCCGACGAGAGCAGAAAAGCGTCTGCTAACCTCCCCCCAGGCTACCGTAGGAGTATGAACGCTGTACCGACCGACCTCATGGTGCGGGCCCCGCACCTGTCCGAGCGCGCCTCTGCCGATCACCTGTCCTTCAACTGCCCGCCGGAGGGACTCCTCCAAACCGTACGAACTTTGAAAGATGAGTTCGGCTTTGACATGCTCATGGACGTGACGGCCGTCGATTGGGAATCGGAGAGCCCCCGTTTTTCTGCGGTCTACCATCTCTTCTCCTCCCAATCAAAGAACTACCTCCGATTGATGGTCGCCTGTCTTGAAGATATGGAAGGCAATCCCTCGGTTCCCAGCCTGGTCGACTTGTACCCAGGGGCCAACTGGCACGAGCGGGAAACCTATGACATGTTCGGCATTCATTTCGAGAGTCACCCAGACCTGCGGCGGATCCTCATGTGGGACGAATATCCCTACTTCCCATTGCGTAAGGAGTTCCCCCTCGCGGGACTGGAAGTAGAGTTTCCGGCAGCCGATGTGAAGGAGGCCACCAATGTGCGGGTGCAAGCGGCGCCGATGATGGGTGGTCCCTTCGTTGCAGCCCAAGGCGCCCCGATGAGTAAGTCCGAACCCCGAGCCAAGGACGAGAGCTGGACCGAGAGACGGGAAAAACCTCTGGAAAACTAATCATGCCCACTCAAACCAAGGAATTTTCGATCGGAGACGTCGGCACCCGTGCTGATGCCCACCTCCAAAGCCACGAGGGTGAAAAAATGACCCTCAACGTCGGGCCATCCCACCCGACTACCCATGGGGTGCTAAGATTGGTTATGGAGCTCGACGGGGACGTAGTCACCAAGTGTGATCCAGTCGTTGGGTACCTTCATCGGGGGGACGAAAAGATCGCCGAGAACATGACTTACAATCAGTTCGTCCCCTACACCGATCGGTTGGACTACCTGGCCCCCTTGGCGAATAACGTCACCTACGCCTACGCAGTTGAAAAGCTCGCCCAGCTCGACGTTCCCCGTCGATGCCACGCCATTCGGACCTTGGTCAGCGAGCTGGCCCGGATTTCCTCTCACCTTCTCGGGATCGGTGTCTACGGCATGGACGCTGGAGCTTGGACTCCCTTCATGTACACCTTTACGGAGCGCGAAAAACTCTACACCCTCTTTGAGCAACTCACGGGGGCAAGATTCACCACGAGTTATACACGGGTCGGGGGCGTGGCCCGCGACATTCCAGAGAACTGGTTGGAAAACGTTACCGCCTTCCTCGATCAATTTGAGCCCATCTTCGAGGAGACCCTTGCCCTCCTCACCCGCAACCGGATCTTCCTCGATCGCACCGAAAAGATTGGAATCATCACCAAGGAAGATGCTCTCGCATATGGCATCACCGGGCCCAATCTGCGGGCCAGTGGCGTCGATATGGACCTGCGCCGTGACCACCCCTACGGTCTTTATGGAGAAGTCGAGTTCGACATCCCGATCGGGACAACCGGGGATTCCTACGACCGCTACCTGGTAAGGGGCGAGGAGGTCCGGCAAAGTGTCCGGATCTGTCGACAGCTGATCGCCGACTTTCCCGACGGGAAGTGGTATGCCGAGGATGCGAAGAAAATCTATGCGCCGCCAAAGGACCGGATCCTCACCAGCATGGAGGAGCTGATCCAGAGTTTCATGATCGTCACTGAGGGACCGCGGATGCCGAGCGGTGAGGTTTATTTTGAAGCCGAAAATCCCAAAGGTGCCCTCGGCTTTTTCATCGTGTCCAAGGGTGGGGGAGTTCCTTACCGCTTGAAGATCCGATCGCCCAGCTTCTGTAACCTGAGCATTCTCCCCAAAATCGTTCCCGGCCACTACCTCTCGGACATCACGGTTCTTCTCGGATCGCTCGACTTCGTGATGGGAGAGTGCGACCGATAGAGGTAGCCAATTTAGGAATCCAATTCCATGATCCAAGACCTGCAGACCAAATCGTTTTCTCTCAGCGAGGCCACGACCGAAAAGATTGATCGTTTGATTCCCCGCTACCCGGAGCGGAGAAGCGCTATGTTACCCATCCTTCACCTGATTCTGGAGGAACATGGGTACATCCCCGATCCGGCCATCGAATGGGTCGCCTCTCGGTTGGAGCTTGAGCCGATCGCCGTGTACGAGGTTGTCACCTTCTACCCGATGTTGAGGCGAACTCCCACTGGCAAGCACCATGTCAAGGTTTGCCGTACCCTCTCATGCGCACTGGCGGGCTCGGCCACGGTTTGCAAAAAGTTCCTTGAGGCCTTTGACTGCCAGCTTGATGAGGTCTCTCCTTCAGGTGAGGTGACCGTCGAATACGTGGAGTGCATCGCTAGCTGTGGCACTGCCCCCGTGGTCCAGATCGGCGAAGTTCTCCACGAGAATGTTACCCCGGAAAAAACCGAAGAGCTGATCACCTCGATCCGCAACTCAAACACTTGAACCACAACCAAGGAAAACCCATGCCAGCCATTGAAAAAAGAATGCTTCTGAAGCATGTCGATCAGCCTGGATACACTACCGACATTGAGTGTTATCTCGAAAATGGTGGGTACCAGACCTTGAAGAAAGCCTTTGCGATGACACCCGAAGACGTCTCCAAAGAAGTTCTCGACTCAGGAGTCCGCGGTCGCGGCGGCGCCGGCTTCCCTGCGGGGATGAAGTGGAAATTCCTGGATCGAAAGTCCGGCAAGCCAATCTATTTGATCTGCAATGCCGACGAATCGGAACCTGGAACTTTCAAAGACCGCCAGATCATCCACAAGGACCCTCACCAGTTGATCGAGGGAATGATCATTTCCGCCTTCGCCATCCAGGCCAAGCTGGCGTTCATCTACATCCGCGGAGAAATGTTCGACGGTGCCCGCATTTTGGAGAAGGCCATTGAGGAGGCCCGGGAGAAAAATTTCCTCGGAGACAAGATTCTCGGGACAGACTATTCCTGCGACATCATCGTCCACCGCGGAGCGGGTTCATACATTTGCGGCGAGGAAACCGGGCTGATTGAATCCCTTGAGGGAAAGCGTCCCTATCCGAGAATCAAGCCACCATACTTTCCAGCCGTTCTCGGCCTGTACATGTGCCCCACCATCGTGAACAACGTCGAGACCCTCTGCCATGTGCGGCATGCCCTCGAAATGGGCGGAGCCGAATATGCGAAAATGGGGACTCCCGGAAACACCGGCACCAGAATCTGGAGTGTCAGCGGCCACGTCCAAAAGCCCGGCTACTACGAAGTGGAGTGCGGCTCCTGCACCTACGGGGAGTTAATCAATGATCTTGCGGGAGGTCTGCTCCCCGGTCGAAAGTTGAAGGCGATCATTCCCGGTGGCTCCTCTTCAAAGGTTCTCAAGGCAGGTGAACGTTTCAAAGGCAAAGCGAAGGACGGCACCGAATTTGATTGGGGCGTCGAGGATATCCCCCTCGATTTTGATGGACCCATGGCGGCTGGCTCAATGTCCGGTTCCGGGGCTATCATCGTAATGGACGACACGACGGACATGGTGGAAGTCCTCGCCAACATAAATGCCTTCTACGCACACGAGAGCTGCGGTCAGTGTACCCCCTGCCGGGAGGGATCCCTCTGGTTGAAAAAGGTTTCCAGCCGGATGGTTGCTGGCCAGGCCCGCGAAGAGGATGCCGACCTGCTCCTCTCCATTGCCAACCAAATCGAGGGGCGTACCATTTGCGCACACGGCGAAGCGACCTCGTGGCCGGTCCAAAGTTTCATTGCCAAATTCAAGGATGAGTTTGTTGAATACGCCCGTCGGCAGAAGGCTTCCCAAGTCGAAGCTGGCCAGCACAACCTCGTAAGCGCCTGATGAGTGACAACGCAAAACCAAACACTGTAGTCGTAAACGTCGACGGGATGGACGTCGAGGTTCCCAGCGGCGTCACCATGATCGAGGCGGCAGCCGCAGCCGGGAAGGAAGTTCCTCACTATTGCTACCACCCCAAGCTTAGCGTCGCTGGAAATTGCCGGATGTGCCTGGTCGAAATGGGCATGCCGATGCGCGATCGAGCTACCGGGGAACCGATCCTCGATGAGGACGGCAAGCAAAAGATTGGCTGGATGCCGAAACCTGCGATCGCCTGTAATTCGAAAGTATCACCGGGCCTTCATATCAAGACCAATACCAAACTTGTCGAAGACTGTCGCCACGGGGTAATGGAATTTCTCCTCGTCAACCACCCCCTCGATTGCCCGATTTGTGATCAGGCCGGTGAGTGTCGCTTGCAGGAGTTTGCCACCGAATATGGTCGGGGCTACTCACGATTTGTTGAGGAAAAAAACTCCAAGCCGAAGCGCACCGTGCTCGGCCCGCGCGTCATGCTCGACGACGAACGCTGCATTCTCTGTTCGCGGTGCGTTCGCTTCATGCAGGAGATCCCGAAAGAGGACGTCCTCGGCTTTGTGGATCGCGGGAGTTATTCCACGCTCACTTGTTACCCCGGGCACGAACTGGATAGTAACTACTCCCTCAACACCGTGGATATATGCCCGGTCGGGGCGCTCACCAGCCGCGACTTTCGGTTCAAGATGCGAGTTTGGTTTCTCCGTGCAGTCAAGAGCATCTGCACCGAAAGCAGCGTGGGAGCCAATACTGAGGTCTGGTCCCGGGAGGGGAAGATCTATCGCATCACCCCACGTCGAAACGATGAGGTCAATGACACATGGATGACCGATAGCGGTCGCGCACTCTACACCCAGGTAGAGGCCAGCGATCGGCCGAGGAATTACTTGATCGACGGGGAGGTGGAAACCCTCGCCGAAGTGGTGGCTGAAACCTCACGAACATTGGCCGAAGGAAAAATTGGGTGGATCGTCTCAGCTTTTTCGACCGTTGAAGAGCAGGGAATGATTGCTGAACTGGTGGGTAAATACCAAGGAAAGGTCTTTGCCCGGAGTCACCTCGGCGAGGAAGACGGTATACTGCTTTCAGCCGATCGCAGTCCCAATATGAGGGGCCTCTTCCTTCACGATTTGATCAGCGAATACCCAACCGGAAACCTTGACCCCCTCGGTGAGGCTATCGATCGCGGAGAAGTGACGACCATTTTCGCGATCCATGATAACCTCGAGGCATCCGGGCTGACCGAAGCCCAGCTCGGCAAGGTACGCATTCTCTATGCAGGCTCCAAGGTTCCACCCCCACAAGCAACCGTTGTGATTCCGACCCTGACGGTCTTTGAAAAGGCCGGAAGCTTCGTCAACCAGCAATTCCGTCTTCAGCGGTTTGAGCGAGCGGTTCCCGGACCTGAAGGCATTGTTGAAGATTGTGCCTTCCTCGGAGCTCTGCTCGCAGGGCTTGAAGTTACCCCGGCACCGATTCGCGACGCCTCCGCTGCATGGTCAATCTTCTCTTCGAAAGTCCCCGAGCTGCACGGTATCTCCTTCCGGAGCATCGGAGACCTCGGCCTCTCCCTGCCAGCCGCAAGGTTCAAGCACCTTTCTTTCCCCGAGCGAAAGACCCTCAAGTTTGATAGCTCCAGCTTTTTTGAAGCCATCGCCGAAAATGAGGTAGCCACCGCCAACGCCTGATCGGTAGAAGGGGCTAGACCATGACCACCGAATTGATTCTCAAATTCGCCTACGCCCTCACCATGATCGTCGTGGTGATGACCATCGCAGGCTATTCCGTGCTGATTGAGCGAAAGGTCTCGGCCTGGATTCAGGGTCGAGTCGGTCCCAACCGGACAGCTTTGCCGATCGTCTCCTCGATTCCAGTGGTCGGTCGGTATCTGACCCGGCTCGGCATGTTTCAACTGATCGCCGACGGGGCAAAGTTCCTGTTCAAGGAGGAGCCGATCCCGGGCCATGTAAACAAGGTTTACTACATTCTAGCCCCGATTGTGGCCCTTACTCCGGCGCTCCTGACCATGTTGGTGGTACCCTTTGGCGAAATCATCAGCCCAGCTACGGGAGAACGAACTGTTCTTTGCCTGGCGCCCCTCGACATCGGGATTTTATTCCTCTTTGCCGTTTCCTCATTAGGGGTTTACGGCATCGTGCTGGCCGGCTGGTCCTCAAATTCGAAGTACCCCTTCCTCGGCGGAATCCGCAGTTCGGCTCAGATGATCTCTTATGAGCTCTCCATGGGTCTCTCCATCCTACCGGTGTTCATGATGGCGAACTACCCGGGTAGTGACGTTTATCTCGGGCTCCACGGTTTAGTCGGGTATCAGATGGACTCCACCTGGATGATCTTCCTCCAGCCTCTGAGTGCTCTAATCTTCCTCATCGCCCTCTTTGCCGAGACCAATCGCCTTCCTTTCGACATGGCCGAGTCAGAAACAGACCTCGTCGGGGGTTTCCACACTGAGTACGGAGCCTTTAAGTTCGGGATCTTCTTCACCGCCGAGTACGCCCACATTGTCATCGGCTCGGCCGTTTTCGCTGTGCTTTTTCTCGGCGGGTGGAGCTTTCTTCCATTCCCGGGGCTTACGGACATCTGGCCCGCTGGCGTGCTGGGAGCCATCCTCTCGACCCTTTGGCTGCTGTTTAAAGTCCTGATCGGAATCATCTTCTTCGTCATCATCCGCTGGACGATTCCCCGCTTTCGCTACGACCAAGTCATGAATCTCGGTTGGAAGATCCTCCTTCCGCTCGCCCTGGCCAACCTCGTCGCCTATGCGCTGATCCTCGCTGCAATGGGGCAGTGAAGCACCTTTCAACCGACTCCTTATCCGATGCCTCAGACAAAAATCCTAGAGCGTAAACCACTTACTTTCGCCGAGAAGACCTACATCCCGCAGATTCTTTCGGGAATGAAGACCACGGTGAAAAACGTCTTCAAACCCCCGGTAACCCTCGAGTACCCAGAGGAGCGGCCAACCATTCCCGAAGGATACCGGGGAGTGCCTACGCTTGTAAAAGATCCCAACGGCCGGGAAAAATGTGTTTCGTGCCAGCTCTGCGAGTTCGTTTGTCCACCGAGGGCCATCCGCATTACGCCTGGCTCCATCCCCGAAGATGACGAGCACTACCACGTCGAGAAGGCGCCCGAAGAATTTGAGATCAATATGTTGCGGTGCATTTACTGTGGGCTCTGCCAAGAGGTGTGCCCGGAGGAGGCCATTTTCCTTCAGGATATCTACTCCGTCACTGGTTACACCCGCGATGAATTCGTCAACCGCAAGGACCGCCTCTATGAGTTGGGCGGAACCCTTCCAGACAATCACTTCAAGTGGGATAAGAAGAAGGCCCAGGAGTCTAAGCGAGGGTCCGGACACTGACACCGAGCCCAAGATTTCTTTTGGGAAGGAACCTCTGGGGATTACCTTTTCCCTCAGGTTTTGGCTTGTCGTTGTGAGGGCTTTCCCCCAGCAAGGAGTACGGTGGACCTAATCTTCGCTATATTTGCCGCTTTGACGGTTATTCCGGCTTTTTTCATGGTCATAGCCCGCAACCCGGTTAACGGTGCCATGTTCATGATTCTATCCCTCGTTGGGATGGCAGCTCTGTTCGTGCTGCTGGAAGCATTCTTCGTTGCGGTGCTCCAGGTGCTGGTCTACGCGGGCGCCGTTATGGTTCTTTTTCTCTTCATCATCATGCTTCTCGACATGGACGAGATGGAGCAACTACGTCCACGGGCCATCAGCCTCGCGGCTGCCTCCATAGCCGGTTTGCTGCTTATCTTTGGGGCGGTCGCTGTCTTGCAAATGTCTCGTACTGAGCTCCCCGCCGAGGCCATCGGAACGGGAGAGGCTTTTGGATACACGGCCAATCTCAAGGCTTACGGGTATGCTCTCTTCACCCGTTACATGCTCCCATTCCAACTAACCGGAGTGCTACTCCTGATCGCCATGGTCGGTGTCATCGTCGTTAGCAAGCGAGCCAATTCGGGGAAGGAGAAGGAAGTTTAATGGAACCCGGTCTAAATGCCTATCTCCTCGTTTCTGCCCTGCTCTTCAGCATCGGATTTTTCGGGGTGCTTCTGCGGCGCAATGCGATTGTGGTCTACATGTCGCTAGAGCTGATGCTCAACGCAGTGCTCCTGACCCTTGTTGCATTCTCCCGCCACAACAACACTCTCGACGGAGCAGTCTTCGTCTTCTTCATCATCACCGTCGCGGCGGCCGAAATTGCGGTCGGCCTGGCCATCATCGTCCAGCTCTTTCGTCGAAGAAAAACCGTGATGCTCGACCAGATGAATGCACTGAGCCACTGAAGCAAGGATACCTGCGATGGAGTCGATTTTTCCCCTCTTTTTACTCATCCCCCTGCTCACTGCGGGGACCATAGCCCTCTTTCTCCGCCAGTCCCCGAATCTGGCAGCCTACCTTTCAACCGGTTCGGCGGCGGTAAATCTTTTTCTGGCTGCCTTCTTGCTGCTTGGAAACGGGGAAGAAGGGGTCTTTTTTCAACATGAATGGCTCCGGTTCGGGGATTTTGGCATCTCACTCGGCTTTCTCTTCAATCCGCCGACTGCCCTGTTGCTTTTCGTGGTAACCTTCGTGGGATTTTTGATCCACCTTTTCAGCCTCGGTTATATGCAGCATGATCGGGGCAAGGCCCGATTCTTCGGCGGGTTGGCCATCTTCATGTTTTCGATGCTCGGGATCGTCTTTGCGAGCAATCTGGCCATGCTTTTTGTCTTCTGGGAGCTTGTCGGTTTCAGCTCTTACCTCCTGATCGCCCACTATCACGACACCGAGGAAGCAGCCGCCGCATCGAAGAAGGCTTTCATCGTAAACCGCATCGGGGACCTCGGCTTTTTGATCGGAATCGTATGGGTTCAGGGACTTTTTGGCACAACGGACCTCGTTGCCCTCAAGGAACTGGCCGCACTGGATCCGTCTGCCGTGAGCACCGGGCTTGGTTTGGCTCTGATCTGTGGTTTCCTTGGAAAGTCGGCTCAGTTTCCCCTCCACGTATGGCTTCCGGACGCGATGGCTGGCCCGACCCCGGTCTCTGCCCTGATCCACGCAGCCACCATGGTTGCGGCCGGGATATTTTATTTGGTGCGAATCGATTTTCTCCTCACCCCGTCGGTCGAGACCCTGATCCTCTGGTTGGGAATCGCCATGGCTCTCTACGCAGGCTTGGTTGCTCTCGCCCAGTCGGACATCAAAAAGATCCTCGCCTATTCAACCCTGTCCCAACTCGGTTACATGGCGGCTGCCTTTGGGTTGGGCTATCCCGGGGTCGCGTTGTTCCATTTGATGACACACGCCTTTTTCAAGGCGCTTTTGTTTCTTGGATCGGGGTCGGTCATCCACGCCCTCCATCATGAACAGGACATCTTCAAAATGGGTGGGCTCCGGCGTTCGATGCCTGTGACCAGTCTAACCTTCGCGATTGGCATCGCTGCACTTATCGGGGTCAATTTTACCTCAGGCTTTTTCAGCAAGGAGTCGATCCTCGCCGCAGCCGCTGAGGTCGATCCGGCAGCTTTCTTTCTGCTCCTTTTCGGGGCCTTCTTGACTGCGCTCTACATGGGCCGGCTCTTCCTCATTGCCTTTCTCGGAGAAGCCAAGAGCGAAGCAGCGGCTAAGGCTCACGAGCCATCACTCACCATGAGGGTCCCCCTCCTCGTCCTCGCCGTTCTTTCGGTCATCGGCGGGTTTCATTGGATCTATCCTTCCTTCGTGCAGGATGGTTTCTATCCAGATTTTCATCAGGCTGCCCATCTTTCAGAGGGTTTCCTCTCGCATTTCGTGATTTTAATCTTCGGTACCCTGGCGTGGATCGGTGGATTAGTTCTGGCCGTCTTTTTCTACGGAATCGGGGCCAAAGAAGACGCTTTGGAAAAACGCTCTCAACCACTTTTCAAGGTACTTCGGGGACGCCTTTACATTGATGAGATCTACGACCGCCTAGTCTACCGGGTTCAGCAGCGAATCTCCGACATACTCGACTTCTGCGATACCTTCTTCGTCGGGGGCGTTTTTGTTCGCGGGGGTGCCGGGGTCGCCGGATTGCTCGGCATTCTCGCCAAATCCGCTCATACCGGATCGCTCCGCAACTACGTTTTCTGGTTTTTTGGCGGGGTCGCCATCTTTACCTTTTTCGCACTGCAATAATCGATGGAAGCGATTGATTTACTTTTACCGCTGAGCCTGATCACTCCGTTGATTTGCGGCATCTTCCTCCTGATTGGATCCAAGGACGTCCAGGACAGTATTCGCCCCCTCACCCTTATCGGATTCGGGGTGCCTCTGGTAGCCGCCCTGATTCTGATGATTAAGTTCCCCGGTGCGATGGGAGAGGACGGCTTTGTTTTCAACTCCAAGTTTGACACCGGTCTCTCGTCGATGGGCATCTTCCTGTCTTTCGGGCTGAACGGCATCTCCATGCCGCTTTTCCTGCTCGCAGGCATTGTTGGATTGGCGGCCGGGATTTTTGCGCTCTACTCCCCAGCAGATCGCAAGCCATTCTATCTCGGTCTTCTGCTGATCATGCAAACCGGATTGATGGGGATCTTCGCCACGAGGGATGTCTTCTTCCTCTACTTTTTCCACGAGGTGGCTCTGATTCCGACCTTCATTCTGATTGGCGTCTGGGGCGGCTACGAGCGGGGGCGAATCGCCATGGAGATGACCGTTTATCTGACCCTCGGAGCGATGCTATCCCTGGCCGGACTGATCGGGATCTACATCGGGTCCGGCGCGGAGAGTTTTGATATCGCTGCCCTTCGCAATGCCGTCGTCGAAGGTGGCTTACAGGAGTCACTCTTTGGTCTCCTCCTCTTCGGGCTCGGGATTCTCGTCTCCCTCTTTCCTTTCCACTCCTGGGCACCCGCTGGGTACGGTGCAGCTCCCTCATCTGCCGCTATGCTGCACGCCGGAGTTCTGAAGAAGTTTGGCCTCTACACCCTCATCCAGGTCGCTATGCCCCTGCTAACCGTTGGCGCAGCCAAGTGGATCGATCTCCTCACCGTCCTTGCGCTTGG
Organism: Puniceicoccaceae bacterium; assembly: GCA_036822055.1. Taxonomy (GTDB): domain Bacteria; phylum Verrucomicrobiota; class Verrucomicrobiia; order Opitutales; family Puniceicoccaceae; genus DAISIK01. The sequence continues at coordinate 8,887 of DAISIK010000025.1, read as the reverse complement.
AAACATCCTCGTCATCGGCTTGATCACCGCCGCCCAGCGGGACCTCAAGAGTATGATGGGTTATTCCTCCGTGATGCACATGGGCTATTGCTTCCTCGGTATCGCCACCTATTCCACTCTCGGGGTGGGTGGAGCCGTCATCCTGATGTTTGGGCACGGTCTGACCGTCGCGCTGCTATTCCTCCTCTCTACCTCAATTTATTTCCGCACAAAGACCTTTGACATGAGGGAAATGGGCGGCCTGGCCAAATCCGCTCCGATATTGGCGACTCTTTTTGTCGCTGCGACAATGGCAAACATCGGTCTCCCCGGCTTCGCAAGCTTCTGGGGAGAGTTCACCATCTTTTTCGCCCTTTGGCAATTCAACCCCTTGGTTATGGGACTCGCGGCCATCGGCATCGTCATCTCCGCCGTTTATGGCTTACGGGCGGTGGCCAAAGTATTTTTTGGAGAAAAGACGGAAATGCTTCTGGCCGTTACCCGGGGTGAGGAAATTGAAGATTTGAAAATGTCGGAGAAAGTGCCGGCCCTCGTGCTACTCGTTCCGCTCCTCGCGATCGGGATCTATCCAGCCCTCATTTCTGCTCCGGTCAATTCGGTACTAACGGCCTTGGAGACCCTTCGCTAAGTATGGATATTCAAGTTTATCAAGAAATTGCCGCTACCAACACCTGGGGTTTAATCATCCCCGAGATTCTATTGGTGGTTCTTGGATTGGTCATCCTGATGGCCGAGCTGACCTCTCTCGGCCGGAACATGAACATCCTCTTCCGGACAGCCCTAGTTGGCCTGACAGGAATTCTGACCTACGTGATGTTGACTGATTCGAGTGCCGTCACGGGTCAAGGTAGTTTTGGTGGACTCCTCGAAGTCAGTGCCGCCTACGAAATCAAGCGTGTCTTTTTTCTCATTTCGGCTATTTTTGTTTGTGTCCTTGCCCGCCGCTTTCTCTCTGAAGCTGAGGTTCCCAAGGGGGAGTTTCTCTCTATCGTTTGCTTCATCACCGCAGCCATGATGGTCCTCTGCGGGGCACGGCACTTCCTTTTGCTCTTCGTAGCTCTCGAGACGGTGACGATAGGCTTCTACGTTCTCGTCGCCTATAGCCGCAACCAAGTGCTCTCGCTCGAGGCCGGACTGAAGTACCTCATCATGGGGGCTCTCAGTACCGCCATCCTTCTGATGGGAGCAGCGTTGCTTTACGGGGTCTCCGGGCTACCAGGGCTTGAGGGTCGCACGAGTGAGGGGATGGACTTCGATGCCCTCTCCCTTTTCATCAGCCTCAACCCCGATCATCCAATGGTCCTCATCGGGGCCGCTCTGGTTCTTTGCGGCATTTGTTTCAAAATCGGTGCGGTTCCCTTCCAAATCTGGGTTCCAGATGTTTACCAGGGGTCTCCGCTACCAACCACCGCCTTTCTCGCGGTTGCCTCAAAAGCAGCAGGATTCTTCGTCTTGATCAACCTCATCACTGGGCCTTTCAGGGGGTTGGCAGACCTTCTCATCCCCTTGCTGTCGGCCATCGCCGTTGCGACGATTCTATTTGGGAATCTGTCCGCCCTAACCCAGCGTAGCGTTAAACGGGTGATTGGTCTCTCCGGGATTGCCCACGCGGGCTACCTTCTCCTGGGAGCTACCGCTGCCTTCACCGTGGCTTGGGCTGAGTCTGCGGTGATGCTTTACCTCTTCATTTACCTCTTTGCCAGCTTCGGCTTGTTTGGCGTCATCAACTCAGTTGACACACCTGCTGAGGAGCAGAGCATCGACGGTTATTCCGATCTCTCGGAGCGGAGTCCCTTCTTTGGATTTGTTCTCGTGGTGAGTATTGGCAGTTTGGCGGGAATTCCTCCCTTGGCCGGGTTCATTGGAAAGTTCTTTCTCTTCACCGCTGCCTTTGAAGCTGGTCTCTACCTCCCCTTAGCCGCTGCCCTGGTCGGGGTGGTCCTGTCCATCTACTATTACTTTGGATGGATTCGGGAGGCTGTCTTTCGGGTCTGGCATTCACCCGGAGAGAGACCGCTCAAGGAGTTGGGCTCTGGGTTGACCAACCGCATCAGCTATCGCGTTGCTCTCGGAGTTGTCGCCTTTGGCACCATTATTTTCGGAATTTATCAGAAGCCCCTGACCCAACTTGTCGGTCTCTAATTAACAACCCCAGCCTGTAATGAGAATTCTTGTGACTGGAGGCTGCGGCTTCATCGGTTCTAACTATCTTGGAATGCTCCTCGGACGTTCCTCCGGGGAAGTTGAGGTAGCGATCAATCTCGATTGTCTTTCCTACGCGGGAAATCCAGCAAATCTGGAGACGGTCGCCGACGATTCGCGGTACCATTTTATCGAAGGTTCAATCGGGGATCGAAAAACCGTCGCAGGGATCCTTCGGGATTTTGAGATTGAGGCGGTGGTGAACTTTGCTGCGGAGTCCCACGTCGATCGATCGATCGATAGCCCGGAACCTTTCTTCGAAAACAACGTGCTTGCCACCCTCCGCCTGCTCGACGAGTGCCGCCTGTACTGGAGGGAGTCCTCCAACAGCAGCTGGCGAAGCAATTTCAGGTTTCTGCACGTTTCAACGGACGAGGTGTTTGGTTCCCTTGGTCCGAACGAACCAGCCTTTTCAGAAACCACCCCCTACGCACCCAACAGTCCCTACGCAGCCTCTAAGGCGGCCAGCGACTTCGTTGTCAGGTCCTATCTGCACACTTACGGATTTCCGGCCCTTACCACAAACTGCTCGAACAACTATGGCCCCTACCAGTTCCCGGAAAAGCTGATTCCTCTGATGATCCTCAATGCTCTCGAAGAACGAGATCTACCTATTTATGGGGACGGGATGAACGTGCGGGACTGGCTCTACGTTGAGGATCACTGCACAGCCATTGATACCGTGCTCCAAAAAGGAAGAATCGGGGAGTCCTATGCGATTGGCGGTTCTAATGAACGACCCAACCTGGAAATTATCGACCTAGTCTGTCGGATGCTGGACGAGCGCAAACCACGTGCTTCTGGCGCCTCCTATGCCGAACTTAAAAAGTTTGTCCCCGATCGGCCCGGCCATGACAAACGTTACGCCATCGACAGCTCTAAAATCACCAGTGAGTTGGGGTGGAAGCCGAAAGAAACCTTTGTTTCCGGGATGGCCAAGACCGTGGACTGGTACCTTGGAAACCTGAATTGGTGTCAAGCCATAACCTCGGGGCGCTACCAGCGGGAACGGCTCGGGGTGGCGACCTGAGTCGTCTGAGTGATTTTGTTTCTTTAGGATTGAAGGCATCCCCTTCTGCATCCTGAATGCTGGATTTATGCTGAAGTCACTCCTTCATTCCCTTCTCGGTTCGGTCACCCTGATTTGCTTCATGCACTCCTCGCTGAGTGGGGATGTAAGCGAGTCAGTTCCCCTGCCTGAAGATTATTTCGAGAACCTTCGCGAGATTCTTGATCTCGCTGGTACCCGAGCCCCGGCTCTCGTTCAAGTGGGCCTCGAGCGTGAAATTGCTGACCAGGAGCTGAGAATCGCTCGGGCCCGTTACTACCCCACGCTCGGCGTCAGTGGTAACTTTGGTTACCGCTTCGAAGACCGAGGCGATGGTGGTGAGGATTTTGAGTCGGTAAGCGTGAACGCGAGCCTTGGTCTGTCTCGCCCCCTCTATCATTGGGGATCAATTAAAGCTCAGGTAAACATTGGCGAGATCAACTTTGAGAATTCCCTCATTCAAACCCGTCAAAGCTTTCAAGATGTCATCGTCCGATTGAGAGAGGATTATTTAAGATTGGTTCTCAGTGAGATGAGGCTGCGCAACGCCCGATTGCGTCGGAACATCCTGGAGCAAGAGATTGCCCAGAAAGCTGCTGATTTTGAGGCCGGAGTAATGTCCGATGAGGCTTATCTCAACTTCCAAATCGACCTGGAGAACAGTCTCCTCGAGATCGACGATCTGGAAATGCGCAAAGATCGCCTGGTCGCGGAGTTCTCCCGCATTGCCGGGTTGGATCGCGAAATCCCTATTCCGGCACGCGTCGATGCCCTCGACATCGAGGCGCTTGATCGCCTCTTTGGAAACCAATTCGCTGGTTCCAGCTGGATTGATCAAACTGACGAAGTGAGGCTTTCTCAAAACGAAATGGAGAAGGAGAGTCGCAACCGGATCATCGTCAATTCGAGGCAAACTCCAAATTTGAGCTTCTCCGCCAACATCTCCCAGAGACCGGTCAACACCGCCAATGAAAATGACGTCAACACCATTTCCTACTTTGCGGGGATCTCGGTGGGCTGGAACATCTTCGATGGATTTGCCACTCAGGCGAGTAAGCGGATCAGTTTTCTACGCTCCCGCAAACTCGAGTTTGAACACCGCAACATCCTCTCGACTCGTCAGTTGGACGAAACCGAGTTGCGCGAGCGCATCCAGATTCAGTTGAGGAAACACAAGTTGCTCGAGAGCCAACTCGACCTCTTCTCAAGGGTTTATCAGCGGGCGAAACGTGACCACGAAATGGGCCAGACATCGGCCAATGATCTCAGGGAAAGCCAGCTTCAATTCTACAACCTCGAGCTCCGAGTCCATGAATCGCGGGTCGAACTCCTTATGATGCTGACTCGCTACCTCGTGCTCACCGGAAGGGATCGAGGGTTACAATACCTCAAGTTTGACACTCAGACTGCCTCCTATCGCTAAATCCGAAAGGCTTTAAGTGGGTTTCGGGGAACTGCCTCCCCAACCTTCCGGTCACAGCTTGAGCATCTCTTTTTTGAACGGAGAGCTCTTCATCCACGTCGAAAACTTTTCAACTTTGTCTCAGCATTGAGTGTGAACGTTAAAAATCTACTTGGCTTCATCGCCAAAATTTCCCTCCTCACCGTCGTCGTGGGTCTGGTTGCCGTTTATGCGGCCCAGAATCTCAAGAGTGAGGCGACGGTTGCCACGGTGACTCGCGGCGTCGCCATTGATGCCGTCCCTGCTATCCTCACGGTGGAGCCGGAGTTTGATCTGTTGATCACCAGCGATGTTGGCGGTCGCATTCATTCCTCGAATCTCGATCTTGGGACCGAGGTCAAAGCTGGAGACATCCTGGTCAAGATCGACGAAACGGATCTCCGCCTCTCCTACGAGCAGTTCAAGGTGGATTTCAACGCCATGAACGAGCGCATGCAAAAACGGCAGGCCGAGGAGTCGGAAAAGAAGCGGCGGGAAGAGGATCTCGAAACGGCTGAGCGGAGATATGCCGAGGGTCAGCTCTCAAAACTCGAGATTGAGCGGCGCCGGGAGGACTTCCTTCTTTACAAAGAGCAATTGGAGCTTAAGCGGATTGCCGAAGACCAATCCCTCGAATCCGCGAGGATTGAACTGAAAAAGTATGTGCGGCTTCTCAACCAAACCGAGGTGCTTGCACCGAGCGATGGTATTGTGGAAAAGATCCACGCTTGGCCCGGGGAGCTGATTAACAAGGGAACCGCCATAGCGACCCTCTACAGCAACAATCTTCTCATCAAAGCCAAGGTCAATGAGGAGAATTTTGCCGGCATTAAAATTGGCCAACCCGCCCAGATTCGCTTTCTTGCTTATGGAAACCGAACCTTTCCAGGCAAAGTTTCCAAGGTGCTTCCGAGCATTGATTCCAACACTCAGCAATACACCGTCTACCTTGAACTAGACCGGGGGAACCAAGACCTCGAGAACGGGCTAACCGGGGAAGCGAGCATCATTAAGAATCGTCGGGAGGACTCTCTGATTATCCCACGGCGGGCCTTGATGGGCGAGGGCTATGTATTTGTGGTGAAGGGCGACGTAGTGGAGCAGCGGGCGGTCACTGTTGGTTTTCGAGCCCTGAATGTCGTACAAATTACCGAAGGTCTCCAAGAGGGTGAGGTAGTGATCTCAGACGAGCTCGAACGCTTCAGGGACGGGGACAAGATCCGCGTTATCAACTCCCTCGATCGACTCTAGGCACCCCTCGGCGCAATGTTTCGGCTGTCGACCAATTTCAAAATAGCGCTGCGTTTCCTCATGTCGCGAAAGCGCTCAATGCTGATGAGCCTGGCTGGAATCGTTTTCGGTGTGGGCTTCTTCATCATCACCCAGGCACAAACGAGTGGTTTCGAACAGTTTTTTGTCAAAACGATGCTTGGGGTTAACGGTTCCCTCCGGGTCGAAGATCGCTGGCAGAGTACCATGCGCTCCATGGAACTGGCGGATTCTGAATTTCAGATCTCCATGGAGGACGGTCTCAAGTATGTGGACGGAATCGAGTACCCAAACCAGATTCTGGAGGCCGTTCTTCGCTTCAAAGAGGTCAAGGCGGCATCGCCAGTTCTCAGAGGATCGGGTCGAATCGTCGGTAATTTCCGCGAGATGTATTGCAAACCCTACGGGATCGACCTCGATTTACACCTCAGCGTGTCAGACCTTTCCTCTCAAATGGTGTTTGGAAGATTGGAAGACTTTCGAGCCAACCCCTTCGGCGCGATGGTCGGGTTGAAATTGGCGCAGCGAATGCAAATCGATGTTGGTGATCCAATCATCCTATCCGCCGAGGGGCAGAACCAACGGTTCCGCGTCACCAATATCTATGAGACTGGAATTGAGCAGGTGGATAAAGAAAGGGTTTTCATCCATTTGGCCGCAGCTCGAACCCTTTTAATGCGTCCTTTTGGGGTCTCCTATATTCAGGCCAATCTGATAGACGATGCGCGAGCACCGGAAGTTTCAGACCGGATGGAACCGGTGCTCCAACACGGGGTAATGAGTTGGCAAGAACGGGAAAAAACCTGGCTTCAGGTCTTCCGGGCCCTACGGGTTTCATCAGCACTCACCGTATCCACGATCATTCTGATCTCCGGTCTTGGTATGTTTAATACGCTGGTCATGATTGTGATGGAGAAGACCAAGGAAATCGCCATTCTCCGGTCCATGGGTTACACCCGAAAGGACGTCGGGAGAATCTTCATGTTTCAAGGCCTCACCGTCCTGGGAGCAGGTATCCTGCTCGGGTGGACTTTTGCTGCCGCAGGGACCTACACGATTTCCAAACTTCCGATCCGCATTCGGGGGATCTTTTCAACCGACAGTTTCGTCGTTCACTGGTCCCTTGACCACTACATCGTTGCCGCCATCATTTCATCGCTGATCGTCATTGTGGCAAGCTACATCCCGGCTCGACGGGCAGCCCGTCTTGAACCGGGGGACATTATTCGGGGAACTAGTGGATGACCGAGCGCCAACCAACCCATCGGGCCGACCCGGTCCTCCAGTGCCGCAACATCCACAAACACCTTGGGAGCGGAGAAGGACGGGTTCACGTTCTCAAAGGGGTGGGGCTCGACCTCCTACCCGGTAGAATTTACTCCATCGTGGGTCCATCGGGCTGCGGAAAGAGCACCTTGATGTATCTGTTGGGGCTGCTCGACCGTCCAGACGAGGGTGAGATCATGCTCCAGGGAAAGGACATGAGCCAAGTTTCCGATGACGAACGAACCGCTGTGAGAAATGCCCACGTAGGCTTTGTTTTTCAATTCCACTTTCTGCTGGCTGAGTTCACGGCTCTGGAAAACCTGATCCTCCCCATGCGTAAATTGCGTACCATGAGCGAGAACGAGATGGTGGATCGTGCGCACTCCCTTCTCACCGAAGTGGGACTTGGGGAAAAAACCCACCGACTCGCCAACCAGCTTTCTGGCGGTGAACAGCAGCGCGTCGCGGTGGCCCGAGCTTTATCGAACAACCCCAGCGTCATCTTTGCCGATGAACCGACCGGAAATCTGGACGTAAAAAACTCGACTATCGTATTTGATTTATTGAGACGCCTGAGCCATGAACACGGCCAGGCAATCCTGATGGTTACCCACAACCCGTCTCTGGCCAAGCTCTGTGACGAAACCCTCGAAATGATGGACGGCGAGTTCGTCCATCGCTAGCCGGACCTCAGGAGCTTGAGTAAAAATCAGGATTATTCGGCATTGGTTGACCATTGCGACCGCTCGCCTAAACGGGGTGGGTTCCCTTCCTGATGTTCAAATGGAATCCAGCCTATTGTTTCATGATCAATAACTCGCGCATCTATCGTGCGCCTCGGAAACCGGCTTTACTCAGGAGGCATGGAAGCCGACGTTTTTCCCTCTCCGCAGCGCAAGCGCTTTGAAATCCTGGAGCGACTTATCATCCACCGTCTCGTCACCTCCGAGGAAGTTTGTGACGGCCAGGGTTTCCATTGCAAAGAAGAAGCAGTGATGGCGGGACAGGTGTCGTTTTCGGTAGAACCGGCCAAAAGGTTTACAATCGAGCAAGGCAGCGGAGAGTCCTTAGAGGCGTTCGTGGTGCAAGCGGTGAAGCGCTGTGGCTGGGAGGACTATGCCTGCGTGATGGTGCGAAGTCATTTTCACCTGGCGCTGCTGACGCCAGAGACGAATCTGTTTTCCAGCGAGAACTTAGAGTAGTATAAAAGCAAATACATGCACAACTAAAGACCTATATCGAATTCCACCATACTCTGCGTTCACGGCGGTGAATTCATTCCTTTCACCAAAGCTAGAATGCCTTTGAGTACAGCGAATGAATGAGTATTTTCGATCCCCAAACCCGCTCGAAGCAACCCGACGAGCCGGAGGGGAGGCAGCCTTCTCCTTGCACGGCAAGGAAAAGGGTGTTGAGGTCTTCCGAAGCGGCCGACGCAGCATAGCGAGCTTCCCTCAGCAGGTGGACTGGCCATTTTAAAATTTCGATCATATCAGGCATGGTCATAGATCCATGGGGAAAGTCGGGGGGTGTCCCAAACGTTGTTGAAATTCGATAGTTGGTTCGATCGGGTCGTCTGCTTTCATTCTTGTTTTTGCTTCGCTACCTAACCCAAGTTTCTGATGGAGTGGGTAAAATTGTGCTTAATTCGAGAAAATTCC
>DAISIK010000024.1:0-46098 GCA_036822055.1 Puniceicoccaceae bacterium | reverse complement strand
TATGCCCAAAGGTCTTTCGGTTGCGGAGACCAAACAGTAATCTTTGCCGATGCGGACGCCGACGGTTCGCAAGGATTCGATCCGTTTCTTTCGGCGGCAGCTATGAAATCGATGGACCAATCGAGGAAAAGACACCTTGGGTTAAGATGGTGGTTTTTCGGAGCCACCTTAACCTGATTGTTGCGGTGAGGGAGGGCTTCCCAGCTCGGTAAGGTCTTGAGGCGGGGGCTATTTAGTTCGCTGCGAAAGCAGGTGAGGCGGGCGGATATTTGTTGAAGTAGGCCTCGAAGATATAGCGCGCGATGGGTGCCGCAGTATCGCCTCCATAGAATTCGTCGCCTTCGTTGACGCCCTCGACGACGGTAACAACTGCGATGGCGGGATCATCGGCCGGGGCGAAACCAATGAACCAGGCCACGGTGAGTTTGCGACCGCCGGGAAACACCTGGGCGGTGCCGGTTTTCGAGGCCACCTTGATTCCGGGGAGGGCGGCGCGACGCCCCGTGCCGCGCTCGGTAGTTTCAATCATCCCGTCGATAATGGTTTGGAAGTTTGCCGCAGGTAGTCCGATGGGTGAGCCACCGTGGTAGACCTTGGCACGGTCGGGAATGCGCTGCATGGTTACTCGGGTATGGGTCTCTCCCCGTGCGATGGAGGCGGTGAAGGCGGCCATTTGGATCGGTGTAAGGCGGAGAAATCCTTGGCCAATGCAAAAGTTCGCAGTGTCGCCGGGGGTCCAGGGACCGCGGTTGTTCTCCCTTTTCCATGCACGGGAAGGGACGATCATGTTTCGCGATTCGTAGGGCAGTTCTATGCCAGTGGGTTGGTGGAGGTTAAAACGGATCGATTCCTCGGCGAGGAAGTCAACGCCAGTTTGAAGGCCGATCTGGTAGAAGAAAACGTTGGAGCTGACGGCGAGAGCGCGACTCAGGGCGATTGGACCGAAACCGGCTGGAGTGTGCTCGCGAAAGTCCCGATTGCCGACCCGGTAGCTCCCCCCGCATTGGAGGATTGTGTCTGGCTCGATTACGCGATGGCGCAGGGCGGCGATGGCAGTGAGTGGTTTGAAGGTGGAACCTGGAGGGTAGAGACCTTGAATAGCCCGATTGAGAAGACCGCCTTCGCGCACGATCCGCTGGTAAACATCGGTGGGAATAAAGGGGGTAAAGTCATTGAGGTCATAGTCCGGGAAGCTAGCGATGGTGAGAACTTCGCCCGTTCGGACGTCCAGGGCAATGACGGCCCCGGTTTTGCCCGCCATGGCGGCCTCGGCGGCTACCTGAAGGTCGATGTCGATACTGGTGTGAAGATCGGAGCCTTGTATTGGATTTTTGGATACAACAGGTTCAAAGCGGTAGCCATGAGGGTCAACCCGCCAAACCTCGCTGCCGGGGCTGCCGCTGAGAAGGTGGTCAAAGGATTTCTCGAGTCCGCTTTGGGCTTTTTGACCCTTGAATCCGTAGGAGGCGAGATCGGAACCGGGGGTATTCTGGGCGCTGGTGAGGATTTCTTCCCGCACGTAGCCGAGGGCATGGGAGGCCGCTGAGCCAAAGGGGTAGTAGCGGGTGCTGAGGGTCTGGACGCCGATGAGGGAGTCGGAGGGCAGTTGATCGATGAGCCGGGCGTAGTCCTCCTCTGTTAAATTGTTGGCGAGAGTAAAGGGAAGAATGAGATTGGACGAGAAGTGGCGTTCGACATCGCGACGGGACAGGGTGCTCTGGCGGCCGAGGATCTCGTTGACGATGTCGAGCTGGCGTTGAAGGACGGCGGTTCGGGAGGACCAGACGAGATCGTTGTAGCTGGTTTCGATCTGAACTCCAGTTTCCTCCTCGAGTTGTCTGATCTCGCGGATTTTTTCGAGAAGGTTGCTTCGAAATTCGCGGCGAAGCTCCCCGAGGTAGGTGACGGCGGCAAAGCGGGCACGGTTTCCGACAAGGAGGATGCCGTTGCGGTCGAAGATGTTTCCGCGGGGCCCGGGATGGATGATACGACGCATGGCCTGGAACCGCTCCCGTTCGCGGTATTCGGTGACTTTGACCATTTGTTCATAGGCAAGTTTGGCCAGGAGTCCGAAAAAGGCGATGAGGACGACGACAAGGAGACCGAGCATCCGGGACCATTCGCGGCGCTGTACCTGGAGGGATTCAACCATCAGAATTCATCTGGGCGGGGTTTTGAGCGAAGGAGGATAAGGCTAGCATGCTGAAGGCTGAGAAACCAGCCGGAGAGAAGAGCGACCGTAATGGAGGAGAGGAGGAAGTCGGTGAGCAAGCGAAACGGCAAGTTGACTGGTGCTAGAATGGAGACTCCAGAAAAGAAAAAAAGGTTCATGACGAGGGCGAGGCTGATTGAGTACTGAAGTTGTTCGCTGCGGAGGCGATGCCGGTAGCGATTAACCAGAAGAGCGAAGCCAAGGGCGAGGAAAACGAAGCTTCCAATGGGGACCGGAAGATTTGCCTCGATGAAAGCGGCAGCGAGACCAACGGCGATGAGACCGGGGCGAAGGGGAAGGAAGAGAGTGGGATAGATGAGGAAGAGGGCGGGGACGAAAAGGTGGCAGGAGTAGTGGGCGAGAGAGCGGTTGAGGGCGACGAGGAGGATAGAGAGGAGTCCATTGCAGCCGAGTACCACAGCGATTCTCTTGATCGTGGTCATGGTCTACTGCGAGAGACTTCAAGAGAGGGGGGATCGAAGGGCAGGAGAATGGTAACCTCTTCGACAGTGAGGAGGTCCCGGGGCAGTTCGACCGGGCCGGTTTGAAAGAGACCGTCGACCCCTGTCTCGAGGGAGCGGACGGTGCCGAGGAAGACGCCGTCGGGGAAGACGCCTCCGAGACGAGTAGATTCAAGAATTAGGGGTTGGTCGGGGCGGGGATAGAGGTCGGAGGGTACATCCCGAACTCTCCCGACTGGATGGGAGAGGAAAGGGCTGCCTTCCCCATCAAAACGGACGGGGCGTCGATCTTCTCGAAATCGGGCGGCCATCCGGAAGGTGGGACTAGAGATAAGCTCGATTACGGAGGTGTAGTCGTTAACCTCCACGACGCGACCGACGACGCCCCCGCTAAAGATGACACCAGCCCCAGGGGTGACACCGGCGTCTCGGCCCTGGCGGACGAGGATGCGTTGCCACCAGCTCGAAAGATCCCGGCGAACGACTCGGGCAACGAGGTATTGGAAGCGGGGATCAGGGGGGATGCCGAGGAGCCGTCGGAGGCGCTCGTTGTAGGCGCGGAGGGACTCGATCTCGGCCTGGGCGAGGGAATTGAATCCAGCGTTGAGGCGGGCCATGGAGCGACCGGCATCAATAAGATCCTGGCTATTGCGAGACCGGAGAGACCAAAAGGACTGAAGGTCTCCAACGATACCGGCGGTTTGCCAGACGGGGGCCTGAAACTCTTGAAAGGCAGTGCGGGTGCTGCGCTTCACGGCAATGGGAAGGAGGAGCCAAACGACGAAGAAAACGGCGAGGACGATAAAGGGACGAAGGGGAGCGAGGCGGGAAGGGTTCACGGGACGCTCGGGAAAGCGGGGGAGGGTCCGCTACCGCTGGATTAACTTTTATGAAGCGAGATGTCTCGCATGAGGGAAGGTAATTCCTGAAGAACCCTGCCAGTACCGAGGGCAACGGCGCTCAGGGGATCCTCGGCAGCAAAGACGGGAAGTCCGGTACCTTCGCTGAGGAGGGTGTCCAGGCCGCGAATGAGGGCTCCGCCGCCAGCGAGGATAAAGCCGCGGTCGACAAGGTCGGCCGAGAGTTCCGGGGGACAGCGCTCGAGGGCGTTGCGAACAAGGTCAAGGATCGCGTGAATGGTATCGGCGAGGGCTTCTCGAATTTCCTGGGAGGAGATGTGAATGGTTTTGGGGAGACCGGCCACGGAGTCGCGGCCCTTGACCTCCATGGTGAGCTCTTTTTCGAGGGGGAAGGCAGAGCCGAGATCAATTTTAATCTGCTCAGCAGTGCGTTCTCCGATGGTCAGATTATAGGCCCGCTTCATGTAGTTAACGATGGCGGCATCAAGTTCATCGCCCCCGACGCGAATGCTCTTGGTATAAACGATGCCGGAGAGCGAAATGAGGGCCACCTCAGTGGTGCCGCCCCCAATATCCACGATCATGTTGGCAGTGGGATCGAGAATGGGGAGCCCCACCCCGATGGCAGCGGCCATTGGTTCCTCGATAGGGATTACCTCACGAGCCCCGGCATTGATGGCACTTTCCTTGACGGCCCGACGCTCTACCTCGGTGATGCCGGAAGGGACGGCCACAACCACGCGCGGGGCCGCCAGTTTCATTGATCGCTTAACCTTCCGGATGAAGTAGCGAAGCATGGCCTCGGTAATTTCAAAGTCGGCAATGACCCCATCCTTCATAGGTCGCAGGGCGGTGATGTTTCCCGGGGTACGACCGAGCATGCGCTTGGCTTCATCTCCAACGGCAACGACTTTACGAGTGGAGGTGTAAATAGCGACGACACTCGGTTCGCGAAGGACGATTCCTTTGTCCTTGACGAAAACGAGGGTGTTGGCGGTACCGAGGTCGATACCGATATCATTGGATAGAAATCCGAGCACTAATCGATTCTTGCGATGGGTTTGAGGGCGGAGTGCACCCGAGCGAGCAAAAGTTGTTCAGAGTGGCGGGAAGGGTGTCAAATAGAATTGTGGTTCGTTGTGGGTTGCAACGGTCCCGGCAGGGAGCGGTTTATGGGCAACAAGGGTAATGGTTTGGGATTGGAGCGGGATGGGTCGTTCGAAGATTGACGGTGATGAAGAATTTTCCGTATCGTTCAGGTTCGATCTTTGAACCCCAGGCGCCCGCCTAGCGTTGAACGCTGGGAGGAAAGTCCGGACACCATAGGGCAGGGTGCTCTTCGAAAGCGGAGGAAGGCGCGTTGAAGCGCGTTTGACGGCTAGTGTCACAGAAAAAATACCGCCCCATTTTGGGGTAAGGGTGAAATGGTGGGGTAAGAGCCCACCGCGCTAGGAGTGATTCTAGCGGCGAGATAAACCCCACCTGGTGCAAGGCGAAATAGGGGACGGGGTGGCCCGCTCAGACGTCCCGGGTACGCTGCATCTTGCTTCGGCAAGAGGGACTCACGGGTCTCAGAGGAATGGGTGCCAGATCTGCCCGGTTTTTCCGAAAGCCGGGTGGACGAACAGAATCCGGCTTATCGGGGTTTAGAGATCGAACTTTTTGGTGGTGGTGCCCGAGGCGGGACTTGAACCCGCACGGCCTTGCGGCCAAGGGATTTTAAGTCCCCAGTGTCTACCGATTCCACCACCCGGGCAGAAGAAGACACCTATAAGTACTTTCCATGCCCATGTTGAGCAACAAGAATTTTGCAGGAGAGGGGTTAGTGGCAGTGGTCGCGTGGTTGACGGGATGGCAGAGGGGGATCAAGACTGGCAAGACGTGGGAGATGATCTGGATGAACTTTTTGACGTAGTCGATGCTGATGATCGGGTGATCGGAACGGCTCCCCGGTGGCGGGTACACCGGGATGGATTGAAGCATCGGGCGATCCACGTCCTACTCTGGAACGACACCGGGAAGGTATATTTGCAACTGCGAAGCGCCCAAAAGGATACTCATCCGGGGTGCTGGGATTCCTCTTGTTCGGGTCATCTCGATGCGGGTGAAGGCTATCTCGAAGCAGCGGTGCGGGAGCTCGGAGAGGAGCTGGGTTTAAGGGTAGGGCGAGCAGATTTGGAGGAGGAGGGGCGGATTGCCGCTTGTGGTGAGACGGGCAATGAGTTCGTGGCAGTTTATCGACTCTTTTCGTCAGTGGAACCGCAGCCCGACCCAGACGAAATCGCAGAGGGAAGATGGTTTGAGGGGAGCGAAGTCGAGAGTTTGTTGGGAGATCCGAGGTGGCCGGCTGCACCGGCTTTCCGGCTGATTTGGAGGAAGTTGTTCCATGCAGATTAAGGACGACGCAAGCCTCTTGGGAGGTGTGGTGGCTGCGAAGCGGGTTCTTCGACTTCGGGACCTGAGTTCTCTGGCCGGTAAATTTTTGATGCGCTATGGGGTGAGAACTCTGTTACCCGCAGCGGCTCTGACCTTTACCCTGCTGATTGGGAACAAGGCAATGGGAGGTGGTGCGCCGAAGGGGTTGCCCTATACGCCGCTTATTCTTTCGAGTGTGTTGTTTGTGACGGGGGTGGTGTTGCGGATTTTGCCCTCGTTGCTGGCGAACCGACGAATGCTTTCAGTAGAAGCCCGCGGTTTCAATAATCTCGAAAACTATCGAAAGGCCCGAGTCGACATCTGGCTGACAAGTCTTTGGGAGCGGGTTTTCCAATACGAAGCAAGGGTGCTTTACGGGGAGGACGAAGTGAAGGCAGAGCGGGCTGAAATATCCGGGCATCTCAAGGTCATCGGGGACCATTTTGAAACTCTGCCAATGGAGACTCAGGCCTGGATGGGGAACCCGAGTGGTGAGGAGGTGGCAAAAAAGCTCTCGCGAATGCGATCAATGGGAGAGGGAGTTGAGTCGACTCTGGAGGGTTTCCTGATTGATGGCCACCACGCGGTGATGGAGCCGCTCTCCGAGTCAGCCAGTTTGATAGCCACGGGCTATAACCTGTCCATGCTGCTGGATTTTCTGGATGGTGCTCCGTTTCGAATCGGGGACGACAAACTGCGGGAGCGCTATCTGGCTCATCCGACTCTCTTGCAAGCGCGGAAGCGGCAGCAAGGTGGTCTACAGCTTTCAAGGTGCTTTCGAAAGGGTAGGTTGGCGCGCCACTCCGACCTTGCTTACTGGATCCAACAGATCAACCGGGACATCATGTGCGGGATTTGGAGGCGGGCAGTTTGCCGCGAGGTAATGAT
The DNA here is from genome assembly GCA_036822055.1 of Puniceicoccaceae bacterium. Taxonomy (GTDB): domain Bacteria; phylum Verrucomicrobiota; class Verrucomicrobiia; order Opitutales; family Puniceicoccaceae; genus DAISIK01. Next base: position 39,262 of record DAISIK010000024.1, on the reverse strand, counting down.
TACGACAGCTTCTGCGATTCAGCGGCTGGAGGCGGACTATCCGGGGGTACTATTTACAGCCCAAAGTCTTTTGCGGCCGGGTGATGCGAGAAACCCCTACAACAATCGGATTCCCGGGCTATCCGAACGTCTGGAGGAAGAGGCTGAGCGGCTGGTCCATCGAGTAATGGGGAACTCCTGGAAGGACGTTGAAGAAACCCTCGATCGGTTTGCTTTTCGGTCGGTGGTGCGGGCGACTCGACTGCGGATCGGTTATGACCCGGACTACCTGGATTCCAGTCTGGATCAGAGCTTTGCGACCGACCTGAAAAGGGGGCAGGGGACGGAGGTGATGATCAGACTCGCCAATGAACTGGCTACCAAGGTAGGCAAGTGGCGAGAGGAATTGGAGCGGCTGGATTGGTATAAGGGATTGACGGAGGGGGAGCGCTTGCAGGCCCGATTGTGGCTACACCACCGGCAGTTGGCCCCGATGGAGGATGGTACCAAGGTTCTGGAGGCGATTCAAAGCGTGGGTGAGGCGATGCGTGAGGAGCTGAGGATGGTGAGGATTCACCAGTGTCTCTGCTGGATCGAGCTGGAGGAGCACCGCGAGATGGTGTGGACGCTTGGCAGGTTCGATAGGCAGGGGGGATTAATGGACGGCAGACGTTTGGAGTGAGGAACCCCGCTCACATGTAGAGCGCCTAGCGATTCTCTGGCTCTACTTCGAGACGGGATCCCTCGGGAGAAGGCGGCGCCTCGGGGAGATCGGCAGAGCTTTCGGTGGTGGCAGAAACCGAATCGGGGACTGGAGGGGTGGGGATATTTTCTTCGAAGCGGCCGATTGCCCGGTACTTTTGGTAGCGATTTTCGAGGAGGGCATCCACAGGGAGGCTGAGAAGGGGCTCGAGGCGGGCTTCGATCGCCTTCAAGAGATTGGCAGCGGTGGTGGGGTGGTCGCGGTGGGCACCTCCAAAAGGTTCCTCAACGATCTCGTCGGCGATCCCGAACTCGAGCAGTTTGTCACAGCTCAGGGCCAGGGCCTCGGAGGCGGCGGGGGCGTGAGAGCGGTCTTTCCAGAGGATGGCGGCACAGCCCTCAGGTGAAATGACGGAGTAGTAGGCATTTTCGAGGACGATGAGGACGTCGGCGACGGCAGCGCCAAGGGCACCACCGGAGCCTCCTTCCCCGATGACGACGGCAATGATGGGAGTGCGAAGCGTACTCATCTCCCGAATATTGACGGCGATGGCCTCGGCGACGTGACGTTCCTCGGCGCCGATGCCGGGGAAGGCTCCCGGGGTGTCGATGAAGGAGATCACGGGCATGCGAAACTTCTCGGCCATCTTCATCATGCGCAGGGCCTTGCGATAGCCTTCGGGATGGGGGCAACCAAAGTTGCGGCGGAGATTTCCCTTGGTATCGCGACCCTTTTGCTGGCCGATGACCATGACTGGTCTGCCTTTAAAAAATGCCGGACCCCCGACGAAGGCTGGATCATCCCGGTAGAGCCGATCACCGTGGATTTCTTCAAAGTCCTCGAAAAAGAAGCTGATGTAATCGAGAGAGGTGGGGCGTTTGGGGTGCCGGGCGATTTGAACCCGCTGCCAAACGGTCAGGTTCGAGTAGACGGATCTTTTGGTAAGCTCGAGCTTCTTTTCAAAGGCGCAAATCTCCTCCGAGACCTCAACTTGGGATTTGAGGGAGGCTTCCTTGAGGCTCTCAAGTTGAGCCTCCAGTTCTCGCAAAGGTTTCTCGAATTCGAGAGTATAGTGCGAAGAATCCATGGCAGACGATTGAAAGTTATCCGGGCTGGCGAAGTCAACTGTTAGGGAAGGGAAAGGAAGGTGATGATCTGGACGCTTGGCGAAGGAAAGTTGGGTAGAATTGGCTCTGCCGAAATGGGGGGTGGGCTGCCGCAAAAGGGGTGGGCTTTTCTGACGTTTTTGTCACAGAAAGTAGTTTCAGTTTGTATCCAAGGGTTGGAAATGGGTAATTTCCGGGAATGGCACGAATGAAAAGGAGGGAGCCGATCGGAGAAGATTTCCAGATGGCACCGATGATTGACATGGTCTTCCTCCTGTTGGTCTTCTTCATGTGTGTGAGCAATCTCGCTCAGGCAGAGCGGAGTTTCCCGGTCGAGCTACCCGAGTCTTTTGAGAGTAAGGTGCCCGAGGATCTCTCCGACCGGGGAATCGTGACGGTGGCAGCGGATGGATCGATTTATTTGGGGCCGAATATGATTTCGATCGAGGCCTTTGAGGAGGTCATCCGGCAGGGGTTGAGTCAGAACCCGGACCTGCGGGTTCAGGTGCGAGCGGACCAAGGGACTGAGTTTGGGGCGATCCGCAAGGTGTTGCAGGCTTGTGCTCGGGCGGGGGCCTACCAGGTTATTTATGCTGCCTACGAGGCTTCCTGAGCGATGGCAAGGTTGAAGAAACGTCGGGCGGACAAGCCAGAGATCCAGATCGCTCCGATGATCGACGCAGTTTTTTTGCTGCTGATTTATTTCATGGTAGCGGCGTCCTTGAATCGGCAGGAGGCAGACATTTCGTTCGAGCTACCCGGGACGGTGGAGCAGGATGAGCCGCTTGAAATGCCGGACGAGCAGATCATCGAAATCCGGGAGGACGGCCAGGTGATCGTCAATGAGTTTGCCTACGACAGCCCCACCTCAAGAAGGTACTTAGAGTTGGCGGGGATGTTGACTCGATTCCGGGAGGCAGCGGAGGCGAACAAGTCAGAAGCAAGGGTGACGATTGCTCCAGCGGATGGAACCCAGCACAGTGCCATCATCAAGGTTATGGACGCCTGTGCCTTGGCTAGGATTGAATCGACGCAATTTGCCCTCGGTGATGAGATCTAGGCCACTCGGTGCCCCGGCTGGAGAACGGTAGTCTGGCCCGGGGTTCTAGATTCGTTCGGGACGAATGATCTTGCGGATGTGGTTGCCAAGGTGCTGTTCGATCCAATCCCTGGCAGCGGTGACTCCACCTGAGGTGTAAGCCATGCCGATCTCAGCCTCGATTGCAGATGGTCGACCGAAGCGATTTAGAAACTTGTTGGAGGTTAATTCCTGCTGGAGGCGGTCGGCGCCGGACTCAAAAGTGTGGCCAGACTTGAGAATCTGTTCGCGAATGATGAGGGCGAGCACGGCATCTCCAATCCAGGCGGCCTCGCGAATTTCACGCGTCTCGTGTACTGCCATTGTTGCGAATGAACCGGTGGACGGTGAGGTGCTTCAGAAGTGAAAAGAGAGCCCGAGGTTAAATCCGGGGCCGGTAAGATCATCCTGGCCGATTCCGGATTTGCGGTCGGCTTTGAGAAAGAGGTAGCGGCCCTCGGCGAAAAGAACGAGTTCGGAGACTTTGAACTCTGCGCCGAGGACGGGAAAGAAGCCGGTTTGGTTTTCGTAGTCGTTGCGGTCGGCGTTGATGAAATAGACCCCGCCTCCAAGACCTCCGTAAACTGCCAGAAAAGGAACTGGTGCCCGAGCAATGATGGCGGCCTCGAGGGGGATCATAGAAAAGCCGTCCCTTTCGAAATCAAGGTATCCGATGCGAGCATCGGCACCGAGAATACCGACGATTTGACTGCGAAAGATGACTCCCCCGCCGTGACCCACGCCGCTGTCTTTTCCGTCGAGGACGCTGTAGAAGCCACCGAACTGAGCGGCAAAAACCGAAGCGGAGAGAGCGCTTGGGCAAAAGATGAGGGCAGCGACGAGAGCGAGGAGTGAGGATTGGTTTTTGATCTTCATGGGAGAAAAAATCTAGGCGGCATCGTAGATCTGGACCTTGGTCCAGAGGTGCTTGTTTTCGCTGATGAACTGCTGGTGGACTGGATCTTCCTGGTAGCGGTCATGGTCCTCGGAGCGGGAGAAGATAACGGTGAGGGCAAAATCGTAGGAAGCGTCGATAACCGGCCGGGGCGGGGTGGGGGCGGGCGTCCCGATGTAGACTGCGTGAATGCTCTCGATTGTCGAGAGGGTGTGGAGAGCCGAGGCGAAATTTTGCCGTTGTTCGGATGTTAAATCCTCGCGCAACCAGAAAAAGACAGAGTGGACCAGCATGGTGAAGATTAAGTTAGGGGGACGACCAAGTTGCAAGCTGACTCGCCAAAGGTTGATCAATTCGGTTTCTGGGATTTGGTTTTGCAGGTGGAGGGTTCACAGGGAGAGATCGTAATCGCTGGAGCGAGCGGCTTTGTGGGCACCCATTTGATGCGTCGACTGGCGGGGGTTTACCCGATCCGGGCGCTGACCCGTTCGAGAAAGCGAGCTGAAACCCCGAGCGAAATGGATGGGGTCCGCTGGGTCGAGTGCGACCTTTTTGGAATGCGGACGCTGGAGGAGAGCATGAGGGGGGCAGCGTATGCCATCTATCTCGTGCACTCGATGAAGCCCTCGGCCCGTTTGGTCCAGGCCGACTTCTCGGATCTCGATCTTCTCTTGGCTGATAATTTCGCACGGGCTGCCGCGATCAATGGTTTGAAGGGGATCCTCTACGTAGGTGGCATTCTGCCGGACTTGCCGGAGGAGGAATTTTCGCTGCACTTGAGAAGTCGGCACGAAGTTGAACGCATTCTGGGCGGGAGGGGGGTGCCTCTGACCTCTTTGCGGGCCGGGATGATCATCGGGCCGGGAGGGTCCTCGATCCGAATTTTGATCAATCTGGTAAGGCGGCTGCCGGTGATGATTCTACCAAAATGGTCGGGCAGCCCGACTTATCCACTGGCGATCGGGGATCTCTGCCGGGCAGTGGAGTTGGTCCTGGCAAAGAAGGTGGAGCCCGGTCGGGCCTATGATTTGGCTGGAACGGAGAAACTCACCTACGCAGAGATGATCAAGCTGACAGCCGGGGTAATGGGATTGAAGCGCAGGTTCTTGAGAGCGCCGATCCATGCGATTGGTCTCTCCCGGCTGTGGGTGCAGGTGGTGAGCAAAAGTTCGGGGGCTCTCGTCAATCCACTGCTCGAGAGTCTGCGCCACCCGATGGTGCCGCGTGACAATCCGCTACGCGGGTTGCTAGAGCCGGGGCAAATCTCTTTCGAGGATGCCCTCGTTGGCTCGCTAACTGAAGACCGAAGGCACCTTCTCCCGAATCCGCGAGATTTCATGCGGCGGTCGGACGATGTGGCGATTCGGGAGCTGAGTCGGGTGCGATCGATCCAGCGGATCAATCGGCCGGAAGGCTGGAATGCGCGCAAGATTGCCTCGGTTTACTTCGGCTGGATTCCCAAGGTGACGAGACCCTTGGTTCTGACCCGGGTCGACGAGACGGGCACTTGTCGCTTCTTTCTTCGTTTTGTATCCAAGCCGATGTTACAGTTGACCTTTGCACCGGCCCATAGTTCGGAGGATCGGATGCTGTATTGGATTGATGGGGGTTGGTTGGCCGGGCCGTTGGAAGATAATCGGCGGGCGCGTTTTGAGTTTCGGGACATTGAGGGGACGCGGGAGACGATCGCTGCAATCCACGATTTTTTGCCGGCTCTACCATGGTGGATCTATACGGTGACGCAGGCTCCAATCCATGCCCTGGTGATGCGGTGGTTCAGAAGGTTTTTGCGAAAGGAGTGGCGACGGGAGCTGGAGCGCGAGCGGGGCTCCGAGACTCAGTAACCGAAAGCCTCGTAGTCGGCGGCATAGATGGATTCGAGCTTCTGCCGATCCCCCGCGCTGACGGTGGGAGGAGGGGTGTCAGAGGCCCGGTTTTTCCAGGGCAATCTGGTGGGTGGAAGACCGAGGTGACGACAGATTTGGGCGAAGTCAGCCGGTAGGGATTCGAAGCGGCCGACCCAGTGGACGAGAGGCTGTTGGCTGGGAAGGTGGGCCGGAGTCGTGGGCAAACGGAGCCAGGCGGTTTGGGGGGCACACTGGGACAGAGCGAGCGAGTTGAAGAGCCCGGGCAAGGGAACGGCACCGTCGTGCCACTGGAGGGAGTCGCCCTCGTAGTTTAGCTTTGCTTGCTCGAAGCGGCTGAGTTGGGGTAGCGGGGGTGGATCGGTGAGGTGTTCGACAAATTGCTCCCAAACCATGTTTTTGGGGAGTACCCCTTTGGCATGGAGGTAACCAAAGAGGGAGAGGGCGCGCTCGACGGGATGACGGACAAACGTGAATCTCCACGATCGAAGGTAGATTTCAATCGGAAGGATCTTGTGCTCAACCAGGGAGGCGAGGCTTACGTGACTAAAGGTGACCAACCCGCCGGGAGCGTATTGATAGCGCAAGCGGTCGAGGGATTTGAACTTTCGGCAGCCGGAATTTGCAAGGGCGCTCAAGAGGCTGGTTCCAGCCGTTTTGGGGATCCAGATGAAAATGGCGTGCGGCTGGGCTCTTGCTCTGCGGTGGTCGATCAGTTTGCGAACGCGGAGACGGAGGAGGGTCCGTTTGAAGAAGAGTTGCAGGTGGTCTTTCAAAGAGTGAACCCTCAGGAGTTTGGGTCGAAGATCCTGACGGGATTGAGGTCGAGTCGGATGTTCCGGTCGTCGATGTTTCCGGAAAGCCTGAACTCGAGGATGCGGGTGATGGGATTGAAGATTTGCGCAACAAAGTTGATGAGGGGGAAGGAGGTTTCCTGGAAGAGAAAGGCGCGGAGCTTCATCTGGATAGATTGATTGGCAAAGGCAAAGGTACCGGTACCCTCAATCCGGCTAGAGGGGCTAAAAAGGGCGAGCTTATCGAAGATGAGTTCCCGGTCTCGGAGACGGATCTCGGAGGAGAGGCGGTTGAAGCTGAGGGAACCAATCTTGAAGGGTGGTGGGGCGGCGGAAAGGAGGTCCGAGAGAATGCCGAGAAAGCGGACCTCTCCGAGGTCGCTGGAGAGTACCTCAAGAGAAAGGGTGCCATTGAAACCGAAGGGATCGGCGGGATCGCCGCGAAGTTCGGAAACGAGATTTACCGTACCAGCTGGATCTCCGAGGGAGTCGCCAGCTTCAAAGGCGACATTATTGCGGAGAGCTGCGGTCGATTCAATGAGGAGACGGGGGTTCGAGCCAAGGAGCTTGATTTCGAGATCGAGGGGATCCGTGCGGTTGGGGAACCAGCGGATGCGACCCTCGCCGTGACCTCCGGCAATGCGGAACTCAAGTGGCGTAATGTCAACAATGTCGTTGGCATATTTCAGCTCGAGGGCGAGGCTGTCGAGGGAGAGACCGGCAATGCGAGCAGGATGTTTGGTTTCTCCAACGACGGTGAGGTGTTGGAAGCGTTTGAAGCTGGCGGGGGCATCTTCTTCGATAACGTTTCCAGACAGTCTGAGGGATACGGGTCCCTCGAACTGGCAGCTGGAAAGGAGGTTGCGGACGTAGTCTCCGGCGAGCTGGAAGTCATCCGGGATGGCAAGAGTGCCGGAAAAATCGTAGGCTCGGCCGACGAGAAGGTCGTCCTCTGGGGCGTAAAAATAGTGAAGGTAGCCTGAGGCTTGGTTTGGGCCTGAGGTTGCCTGATTGATTTTGATGGTGAGGAAGCGTTCGTCGCCCCAGACGCGGGCATCGGCGAAGTCGATCGGGTATTGATTGATGCGAGTGGGTGGAAGGGTTAGGCGGCCAAAGAGTTCGCGATCCCGGTCAACCAGGAGGTTACTGCGGATATAAAAGTCGAGGTTGGGAAGGTCGGTGAGTTCAAAGCGGCTCCAGAGGTTCTCCCACCACGGTTCAAACCATTGGTTGATTTCCTCGGGCAGGAACTGACCGTTGAGGATGATCCGATAATCACTATTGGTAAAATCGAGGGAGAAGGCTCCCCCGAGCTGGTAGCGTCGGGTGTCGAAATGAAATCGCTCAACGTGAAGCTTGCGGCGGTCGAGGACCCCCTTTCCGTAGACCTGTTGCCCAACGAGACCGGCGAGCCTCGGTTGGCTGGCGTGTAGGAAAAAGCCGATGGAGTCCGGGATGCCACCAGGGCGGAGGTAGGAGGCGAGTTGAAGGTGAAGGGGTCGACCTACCTGGAGGTGTTCCTGAATGAATTCAGAGCCCGGGACGAGTCCGACGAGGGAGTGAGGATCGAGATCAACCTCGGCAGCGAGGATCCCCGAGATGCTGCGGCTATCGAGGTCGCCGCGGAGGATGACCGGGTTTTCCCGAAAAGAAGCGCTGCATGCAAAGCGGAGACGGCCCGAGAAAGGGTCCTCAATGCGGCCGATAAAGCCATCAACGGACTCTCCATAGGCCTGGATGGACAGGATGGAAAGGTCGAGATGATGGAGGGTAGGGCGCTTTCTGCCCGCTGATAAGGTGAGATTGGAGCGGAGCTGGACGTGGTCGAGGTTGAAGTCCGGATGGTCGATTTCCTCGATTGTAGTTGAAAATTGGATACGGGGCGGTCCATCAAACAGTCGGGCGGACCCTTGGAGCACCACCTGGGAGAGGCGGAAGTCCCCCGGAAGTGAGATGTCGGGGGACTTGAGGGTCCAGAAGAGTTCAGAGCCCTGGTGTCGGCGGGGTTGAGCTTCGATGACCAAAACCGGCTCCGTAAAGTCGCTCGAAATGGCCGTGACGGTGTCAATGGCTTTGGTTACCTGGTGATGGATTTGATTCCAATCGGGTGGGGGGAGACCTTTTGAGGTTGAGGGAAGGGAGAGTGTCCCAAGACCAATTAGCTCGAGGTTGGCAATTTTAGCGAAGGCATCCCGGAGGTGCCAACCGGCTCTATCCTCCACGAGGTGGAGGGAGGGGATGGTTGCGATGGGCCGTGGATAGGCAAAGAGGGTGTTGGCCTCAAAAAGGGTGAGGTTCTGAAGCCTGATCGACTCCGGTACGAAGCTACCGATCAGGATGCCGGGAGCGAAAAGATCGATTTCGAGACTCTCGACGGTGAGAATCGGTGATCGGTGGTGCGGATCGCGGAGTTGAAGCCCTTGAGCGAGGATGACGGCGTCCGGGTTGATGGAGATGCGATCAATAGAAACGACGTACTGGTGGTCCAGTTTGTGGGAGACGAAGTTTTCCACCGGTCTGACGGGGAGGGGGACACCGACGCCGAAGCGGACAACGACGAGGAGGGCAATTTGGCAGATCAGGCCGAGGAAGAGCAGAGCAGTGAAGAGCCAAAGGAACCCCCCGATACAGCAGCTGTGTCGACAAGTCCTCATAGCAGATCAGGGCAGGATTTGGGTGGTTGCTGGATGGAGAAATACTGGATTGGAATCTTTTGAGGGAAAGGAGGGAAGGCGAAAGGAAGGACGCTAACGAAAACTTTTGGGAATGAAGAACAGATGATGCATACCGCCGGGACTTGAAGATCAGGTCAGGAAAGTTGGCTGCAAATTTGGGATGGGTGGCGCCATGCCGGGGAAGGTGGTCGGCGAGACATCACCTGGGGAGGTTGACACCGAGTGGGGAGGGTCGGTTCCTGTGGTGGATGGTTGGAGGGGGCAGCGGGGTCGGGTAAAGCTCGCTCAAGTGACTGAGGAGGAGAAGTTTCGCCAGAATGCCAGGTGGCTGGCCGGGAATCAAAAAAGATCCTCAACTCCGTCGGGTAGCAGTTCCTCGAGCAGGGGGCGGACCTTGGCATCCCGATCGATGGCTTCCAACTCCTCAAAGATTGGTTGCGAGGGTAATTCGGTGAGGAAGGCGGCGAGGGCTTCTATAAGTTCGAGGGGAAGGGTGAAGGTGAGGGAATCCTCGACCGAGGCACCGGCTTGGAGGGTGCCAGATGTTCGGGAAGTGAGGAGGTATCTCAGCTCCTCGACCTGGTCGCCGGAAGATCCGGGAAGTTGGTAGGAGACCGTCATTTGGTAAGTCCATGGAGTGGCTTCCTCACCATCGAGAGCAATGGCGGAACCAACCTGATCTCCGAGGTAGGTTCCCACCCGGAAGGACTTGGCATAGGCTTCGATGATCGCAAAGGGAGTCAACTGCTCGGGAGTCAGGGGGGCAACCTTGGAGATCCAGCTCTCGCTTTGGATATCCTTGACCACTCGGAGGATGGGGGTGCGGGAGGCAATTTCCTCGAGGGTGATTTCGGTGAGGATGGCTTGGTCAGGAACGGAGCGGAGAAGCCGGATGCGATAGTGGAGCGGATTGAGGGGGAGGATGCGAACTGGGTCGAGGGGGATCTTGAAGACAAATGGCTCGGAGAGTCTTTTAGCGAAGAGAAGCTGGTCCGATTCGCTGAAGGCACCGAGGAGAAGGCTCTGCTCCTGGCCATTGGCGTCGCGGGTCGAGATGGTGAGGAAAGGGTCGAGGAGCCCGTATTGGGCGAGAGCAGACGCGGTGGGGGCATCGTCGACAAAACTAACCACTCGAAGCCCGAGAAGTGAGTCCATGGCATCGGCGACGATCAGTGGATCGGCGAGAAAGCGGGTTGGCTCGTCGGCCCCCTCGGAGCGGGAGACAACCTGCCAGAGTTTGTTTTCAAGACGCTGGATGGTGGTTTTTCGGAGGGGGCCAGCCACCTCGATCTTGTCCAGCTGCTCGACGAGAAAGGTCATGATGTTCCGCTCGCGGAAATGGTCAAGGGCGTTGGAAAAGCCTGCGAATGGGGCGGCCGAAATGGTGAAGACGGTGGGATTATTTTCAAACTTGGCGAGGAGGGTGGGAGCCTCGGGATCATTGTTCGGAGGTTCGGAGAGGAGAAGGGTCTCGGTAGCGTTTTCGGTCTGGAGGACGAGCCGGGCCTCTGGGCTTTCGAGGATTGCGAGTGCCTCATTGCGAACCTCGCCGACGAGGAAGCGATTGATCTGGAGGTTGAGGACGGCGTTCAAGCGAGCATCTACCCTACCATCGTTGGCCCGGCTGGAGATGGGAGCTTCGATGAACCAGGAGTCCCCTATCTGGTGGACTTGGACGGGCTGAGTTCCCCGCTCCACGTCCTCAAAGCTGAATCGATTGACGGAGAAAAGGTCGAAGGCAAAGAGGTTGTTGTCCTGAAGATCTCCAATGTCGATGACGATGGATTTGAAGAGTTCCTGATCGATAACAAAGATCTTCTCTTCCGTTTTCACGAGTAGGTAGAACCTTTCTTTAACGTCGGGGGGAGAGCCAACGGCGAGATCAATGGTGCGGTTACCAACTTCGATAGAGAGGTTGAGGGTAGGCTCTGATAGTCCGTAGTCGGCGAGGGTTTGTCCACTGCTGCGGACCTCCGAGACCGAAAAACTGGCCAGGTTGCGAAGGAGGACAAGCTGGTTGAGAATCCGATCGATGGCGTTGGGATTGGCGCGCCACTGGACAGGTTGGCGGATGATCCAGCTCTCTTTCTCCCGTTCGAGGACACGACCGAAGGGAAGGCTGGGACCGGAGATCTCGATGCGGGTTGCCTTGAGGATTTCCGAGCCGAGGATACTACCCGAAGGAGCTAGTTTTTGGGCGGAGCTGCCGGGGCCAAATTCGAGGTAATAAATCGTGCCGAAGACGATGAAGTTGAGAACGGCGAGGATGATGGTAAGGCGAAATCTCATGTTCGGATCCGGTTATCTTCGGCCCAACTGGGCAAGGATGGTGGTGACGAGAAGGATGCCGGGGATGATGGCGAAGGAGATGGCAATCGAGAGCAGGTTTTCCTTGCTGATGACGAGATAATACTCCCGGACCTTGCGAGGAGGGAGTTCTAGCAGCTCGCGACGCTCGATGGCCCAATTGACTGCATTGCGAAGGAAAACGGCGTTGCCTGCGGCGCGGAAGCCTCGGTTGGCGATGAGGTCGGAATTGCCAACGACAAGAATCCGGGCCGCCTCATCGGAGGCGAGGGCTACTCCGGCGAGATTGGAGAGGCTGCGCTCGGCGGCAACGGCGACGGGGATTGGTCCGATGAGATCGACGTCCGGATTGAGCATGGGAGGGGTACCGTCCCGGTAGGAACTCTCACCAAAGCTGTCGGCAGAGGATTGGACAAGCGTGCGAAGTTCGATGCCAGCGGAGCGTACCTCTTCGCTGAGAACGGGCACGACGGGACGGGGGAGTCCCATGAGAAGGGTTATCTGAAGATCAATGAGGACTTTGGTAATGGGGTGAGAGCTGAATTGGCGAAGGATAAGTCCTCCGGAAGAACTTTCGTAGTCGGGCCCGGGATCGAGAACCACCATATCGGGGAGCTGAATGCCCCATTCAAGGAGGAATGGCTCGAGACCGGAGCGGGTTGCCGGATCGAGAAAGGCAAGCACGGTTCCGCCACGGTTTACATAGTCACGGATGAGCTGGACCTCTCTGGAACGGTAGGATGCGGTGGGTGAGGCTATGAGGATTGCGCGGGCGTCTTCGGGGATGCGTTCGGAGCGGGTGAGATCGAGCTGATCAATCAAGACACCGGACTGGCGGAGATAATCGTAGGCTTGAGAGAGCCCTCGGGCTTGGTCGACGTTGTCGTAGCGCATTTCTCCCTGCCCGACGACAAGGTAGAGTTTGCCTTTTCGCCCGTAGACGACGTCGAGGATCGCCGAGAGGAAGCTGGACTCGCCACGGAACTCGGTGAGACGGCCATCCGAGAAATTGTAGAGCATCTCAGGGGTTATCTCCCGGGAGAACTCATCGGAGACAACAATGATCGAATTGGGCCGACTTATGTTGTAGGCGGCCTCGATCTCGCGGGCACGGTTTCGCTCGCGGTAGAGGTCAATAAACTCGACGGTCAAGCTGCCATTGGTCGCTTCCTGATCGACGATATACTGCATTTCCCGAAGGAGGCTGCGAACATCTTCCCGCATCATGCGAAGTTCTTTAACCTCCGGGTCCTCGGGGATGGTGACAAAGATGCGGATATTGCCATCGAGGTTGCGGAGGTACCCTTTGGTTTCGGGAGAGAGGGAGTAGAGCAGCGATTTGGTGAGGTCGGTGCGCAAGTAGTATTTTGAGGCGAGGTAGTTTAGCCCGAAAACAAAAGTTACCGCCATAATGGACTGGAGAAAGAGGTGGAACGAACGGATCCGGCGGGTCCTTCGAAAATCTGGTTGGCTCATCTGGTTCAAGCTTTGTGGCGGACAACGAGGGTGGAGAGACCGAGGAGGAGCCCGGTGTTGCTAAGATAATAGACGACGGGGCGGGTATCAAAAATACCGCGGCAGAAGTCGATGAGGTGTTCGTAGACTTGAAGGTACTCCACCGCGCTATCGAGAAAGGGGTACTGGGAGGACCAGGAAAAGGCGACAGTGCTGAGCAGGCGACCTCCGACAATGACGGCAAAAAGGGTGATTACGGTTAGCATGGCGGCCACGAGTTGACTGCGGGTGAGACTGCTGGCGAAGATCCCGATGGAGATGAAAAGAGTGCCGCTGAGGGCGATAAAGGCCAATCCCCCGGTGATGGCAGAGGGATCGAGGAGAATGTCGGTGCTGGAGCGGAGGGTAGTCGAGCGGATGGCGAGTAGGGGAAAACCGAGGGTGAGTATCCAGAACCCTAGATAGACCAGATAGGTTGCGGAAAACTTGGCGGCGATCAGAGAAGCGGCAGAGGTTGGTGTCGTGAGAAGGGTTTCGAGCGTGCCGGAGCGCCGTTCCTCGGCAATGGAGCGCATGGTCAGGAGCGGGACGATGAAGAAACTGAAAAACCAGAAAAAGTGGAAGAAGGCGAAGCCCGGGAGATCTTTCTGGGGACTGAGAGTGTATCCCTCGAGGATCGACCAATAAAAAATGGCAGTGAGTATGGAAAAAATAAGGGCTGCAACGTGGGTGGCGGGGCTGAAGACGAGTTGCCGGAGTTCCTGAAAAAAGAGAATACGAAAGCTGTGCATGGAGCGCGGATTGGGAGGCTGCAGCAAAGTACTAGGCAGCTTGGTTGATGGCTTGGGACGAGAGGTGTTCCTTACGGGTAGCTGCAACGAAGATGTCTTCCAGGGTGGCCTCCTTCTGGGTAATGCCGTGGATCCTGACGGGGAAGGATTGTTGGGCGGCGTTCGCGAGGATTTCGGACACCTGATTGGTGTTGCCCGGGTGGCTGACAAGCAGGCGGCGGAGGCGGTCTTCACCAACCCGGCTGCTGTCCTCTATCTTGAATTCAGAGTCAATTTGCTGGAGAATCTGGTGGAGGGGTTCAAAATCTCCCTCGATCAGGATCTCATAGGTTGAGCCGGGTAAGAAGGAGGTACGGAGTTCTCCGGGAGTACCGCAGGCGACAAGTTGACCACGATTAATGATGATGCAGCGATCGCAGATGCGTTCGATTTCGGGGAGGATGTGGCTGGAGATGATGACCGTGTGGCGCGAGCGAAGTGAATCGAGCAAGGCGCGAAAAGTGCGAACCTGGTGGGGGTCGAGACCGATGGTCGGCTCATCAAGGATGATGAGTTTGGGTTCGGTCAGGAGGGTGTCGGCAATCCCCACCCGCTGGCGAAAGCCCTTGGAGAGTGAGCGGATTGGCTTGCGGCAAGTGCGTCGGTCCAGTTCGCAAGTTTCGCAAACGCGGTTGACCGCCTGACGGAGGGCGCGGGAGCCGAGCCCCTTGAGGCGACCCCTGAAGCGAAGGTATTCGTTAACGCGAAGATCCTCCGGGAGCGGATTGTTTTCCGGCATGTAGCCGATCAGGGATTTGATTTTATCCGGATACGCTGCAACGGAGTGACCAAAGATGGAAACTTTTCCAGAGGTAGCCTGGAGGATTCCGGTAAGGATCCTCATGGTGGTGCTTTTCCCCGCTCCGTTGGGGCCAAGGAAACCGACAATTTCTCCCTCGAGGATCGAAAATGAGAGTCCTGAGATCGCCTTTAAGGTTCCATAGGACTTGGTAAGATCGTCGACTTGGACGCTGAACTGATTTTCCGACATAGAGTTGGGGGGACCGATTGGATCAGAATGGTTTTCGTGTTTCCGAACAATCTCGGCAACCCTAAACCAAGGCGGAGGTTCGGGCGTCATCCGGTTACAAGGTTGTTCGTGTGCCCTGCGGGGGCTGGTTTGAAGTTGACTTCAAAAGAAGGCGGAAAACACTTCACAGATGGTCTCTTCTGATCTTCATGGTCCCAAACTCACCCCGCTAACCTCAAGATGAAGGAAGCCTTTCTGGTTGTTTTGAAATTGTTACCGACTATCGGTTTTCTGGGGTTTGGCCTCCGCTTTCTATTCGATACGGAGGATTTTAATATCCGTAGGAAGTATAAAAAGTATTTCGGGAGGGGAGATTGGCGCCTTGCCACCAAGCTGTTGGGGGTGCTTCTCTTAACGATTGGCTCCTTGCTCGCTTACCTGCTCGTTTGGCCCGAGGTGGACGCCATCATTCACCCGGATTTTGTGCCGGGGGAGCGATCGGTGCGACAGCCTGAGGGCTAGGAGTGGACCGGGCGTTCCCGGCGATTATATCTCAGGACTCTGCCACCAACTCGGCGAGTTCCTCGAGGGGATAGCTCCAAATCTCGGCAAGGGTGGGATGGTACCACGGTGAACGCATCACCTGGCGAACGTCGGCCCGCACCGAAACGGGAAACGAGAGGGCATGGATGAGCTCACCGGCGTCCTTGCCCACGCACTCGGCCCGGAGAAGGGTGCCGCTTGAGCGCTCGGCGAAGCAGCGAACAAAACCTTGCTTGGCTTCCATCAGGATCGATTTACCATGGTCGTCAAAAGGGTAGGAAGCTTCGATGACCGAGGAGGGGTGGGCGGCCAGGTCCTCGGTGCTCAAACCAACTGAGGCCACCTGGGGATCGGTAAAGGTAACACCCATTAGATCGTGATAGCTGATCGGCTGGGTCGGCTTCCCGAAGGCGTGGCGGGCAGCGATTTCCCCTTGTTGGATGGCGATGTGGACAATCTCGTGTGGGCCGGCACAATCTCCAGCCGCGTAGATTCGGGGATTGGTGGTGGCTAGAAAGCCATCGACCCGGAGGTGGCCGGACGGGCTGGTTTCCACACCGGCCAAATCGAGGCCAAGGGAATCTGTAGCCGGCCTTCTTCCGAGGGCGTTGAAAAGATTGGTGGCCGAGACTTCAAGGCGGTCTGCGGCGTGTTCGAAGGTAACATCGAAACCGCTCTCGGACTTCGATATCTCGATCAGTTTGGTGTTGGTGTAGAGGTGAATGCCTTCCTTTCGGAAAGCGTTTTGAACGACCTCGCTAGCCTCCGGGGAGGCGTCCTTGAGGATTCGCTCGCTCCGCTGAATTTGGGTTACGGTGGTGCCAAGGCGAGCGAGGTATTGGCTAAGCTCGCAAGCGACAATGCCGCCGCCGAGGACGATGACAGAGGGAGGAAGCTTGGAGATTGAAAGGATATCATCGCTCGTCCAAATCCCTTCCGCAGATAGACCGGGGATGGGCGGGAAGGCAGGTTGGGAGCCGGTGGAGATTAAGAATCGGGGAGATTGAAGTTGGGTGCCGTCACCCAGTTCGATGACGTCCTCGGCGATGAATTTTGCCCGCTGGCGAAAGAGGCTGAAGCGCGAGGATTCGAGTTGGGACCTTCGGTAGTCGGCAAATTCGGCGATTATGCGATTCTTGCGGGCGATGATGGCGGGGAGGTCAGGGGTAGCCTCGGGGATGCGGAGTCCGAAATCTCGCCCTAATTTGGCGTGATGAAGGAGTTCGGTTGTGTAGATGAGCGTCTTGGAAGGCATGCATCCCCTGAGAATGCAAAGGCCACCAAGCTCGCTGGCGCCATCGACGATGGCGACGGACTCGGTAAACTCACGTGCTGTTCTTGCGGCAGCGTAGCCGGCGCTGCCGCCGCCAATGACAATGTACTCGAATTGCAGGGGACCTTGTTTCATCGTATTGAGCATCCACGAGTTTGACGATTATGTCGACCTTGGGAACCGCAGCAGGGATGACTTTCTCGGAAGGGGGAAGAATTTACTGGCGAAAAACCGAGGCAGCGGTTTTGTGGTTTGGATGATCAAGCCATCTATAGCTGTGGTGGGGGCAACGGGAGCCGTTGGAAGGGAGATCCTGGAGTTGATCCTGAGCCGCAGATTTGAGTATCGGGAATTGCGTCTTTTCGCCTCGGCGAGGTCAGCTGGTACCTCAGTGACTATCGGGGACGCCGTCCTTCCGGTCGAAGAAACGAGGGTGGAGGCCTTCGAGGGAATCGACTATGCTCTCTTTAGTGCGGGCGGATCGGTGTCCAAGGCATTGATTCCTGAGGTAGTGAAGCGTGGATGTGTGGTGATTGACAATAGCTCTGCCTTCCGGATGGATGCGTCGGTACCTCTGGTGGTACCAGAGATCAATCCGGGAGCTTTGGAGGGAGAGCCGAGGCTCATCGCAAATCCGAATTGCTCGACAGCGATTACTCTGATGGGGCTATACCCCCTGCATCTGGCCTTTGGGCTGAAGCGAGTGATTTGCTCGACCTACCAGGCAGTGAGCGGGAGCGGGGCGGCCGGGGTGGTGGAGCTGGAGGCGCAGTTGCGGGCCTGGGCTGCTGGAGAGGTTTATGAGCCCTCAGTTTATCCAGCTCCGATAGCCTTCAATCTGATTCCCCAAGTGGATGTTCCGATGGAGAATGGGTATACCAAAGAGGAAATGAAGATGGTGGGCGAATTGCAGAAGATCGCTGGTCTGCCTGAGGTGGCGGTCTCCTGTACCTGCGTACGGGTGCCAGTGTTGCGGGCCCACTCGATTGCGGTGACAGCAGATTTTGAGCGCCCGGTGGATGTTGAAAAAGCAAGGGAGGCGATCACAGCTTTCCCTGGGGTAGAATTGGAGGACGATCTGGCGAAAGGCATCTACCCAATGCCTTTGACACGGACCCGGAAGGCGGCCTGTGGAGTGGGCCGGATCCGGAAGGATCTCGCCTTCCAGAATGGGCTGAGCTTTTGGGTGGTCGGCGATCAGCTGTGGAAGGGCGCAGCACTTAATGCGGTACAGCTGCTGGAGTGTGCCTGGGCGCTGAGGCAGGGCAAGGCTTAAGGTTGAAGCTGGAGAATGTGGGGGGCGGAGAGGTGGCTGACGGAGGGGTTACTCGGCGGCGACGGTAGAGGCTTCCACCCAGGATGAATAATCGGTGCTTGCGGACGCGGAAAAGACGATCCATTCCGGAAGTTCGTAAGGATGATGCTGGCGGACGGTGGCCTCCAGTTTTGCGAGGAGCGAGGGACGGGTTTTGAACAGAAGGGTGCACTCGCTGCCCGTTTCCAGTTTTCCTTCCCAAAAGTAGAGGGACTGGTGAGGGCTTGAAATCTGGACGCAGGCTGCCAGGCGCAGGTTGAGGATGGTTCTTGCGAGAGACTCGGCGGCAGCGGAAGGGAGGGTTGTACTGGCAAGGGCGATCGGGATCATTGGTGTTTGGCTTTCCGGTTCGCGGGAAACGAAGCGGGTGGATTCATGGTGAAGTATTGATGCTGGGTTGCACTGAGAGTGAAACTGCGTTGCCGGCTACGGAAAGCTTGCTGAAAAGCTTGCGATGATGGGGGTAGTGCTGTGTTTTGGAAGATTGTCTTAAAACCATGAAGGTATCAATCAACGGAGAGCTCGTCGATAAGGCGGATGCAAAAATTTCGGTTTTCGACCACGGATTTCTCTATGGCGACGGGGTATTTGAGGGAATTCGCCTCTATTCGGGTAACGTCTTCATGTTGGACGAGCACCTGGAGCGGTTGTTTGATTCGGCAAAGGCGATCGGGCTGAAGTTAACTAAAACCCCCGACGAGATTGCAGCGGAAATCTGCCGGGTTTGCCTGGAAAATGGTTTGAGCGATGGTTACATCCGCTTGGTAGTCACCCGGGGAGAAGGGCATTTGGGCCTCTCGCCGGTGGGTCTGCACTCTCCGAACACGATAATCATCGCAGATACGATTCAGCTTTATCCAGCGGAAACCTACACCAAAGGACTAGCCATCATCACGGTTCCCACGCGGCGGATCAATCCGGCCGCCCTGCCTCCGATGGTTAAATCCCTCAACTACCTCAACAACATTTTAGCGAAAATGGAGGCGCAGCAGGCTGGGTTTCACGAGGCGATCATGTTGAATGACCAAGGCTACGTGGCCGAGTGTACGGGGGACAATATTTTCGCGATTCGCAAGAATGTGCTCTTCACTCCGCCAACTTATTCGGGGGCGCTCAAGGGAATCACACGGGAAGTGGTGTTGAAGATAGCCTCGGAGCTTGGCGTCAAGGTGGTTATCGAAGAAATGACCCGTTACGATTTTTGGGTTGCCGATGAATGTTTCCTGACCGGCACGGCTGCCGAGATCATCCCGGTGGTGGAAATTGATGGGCGGGTGATTGGGGCTGGCAAACCGGGAAGGTTGACTGATCAGTTTCTCCGGGCCTTCCGGGAAAGGGTGGCGAGGGACGGTGTTCGGATCAATCAGGGCACCGGAGTCTGACGAGGAACTAGCTCCCCGGAATTGACTGTCCGGGCGGGCAGGCTCCGTCGTCAATGAATCGACCTAAAACGACGCGTCGGGGTCATGATTGACCCAAGGCGAAAGACGATCAAGGATTTGAACATGGCCAGACCTGAAAAGTGCTCCGATTGCACCAAGCCCACGACGATCCACCTCACTCAGATCGTGGACGGCAAAATCATGAAGCTCGATATTTGTGAAGATTGTGTTTTTAAGGACCAGGTGGTCGATCCTCTCGGTTTCTCGTTGGCAGATATTCTCAGTGTCAAGGGGCTGGCGATTCCGAGCAAAGAGGAGTCAATTTTCGAGGAAGATGAGATTGAGCCAGGGCTGAAGTGTGGAGCTTGTGGGTGTACGATGGAAAAGTTCGAAGCGGGCGGTCGACTCGGATGTGAGAGCTGCTTTGATGTGTTTGGGAAGGTCTTGAAGGTTGCTTTGCCCCGGTTTCAGTACGGGATCAAGCACTGTGGCAAGCAGATAGAGGTCTCCGTGCCGGGGGAATCCCGCCATGAGGAACGCAGCAGACTGTTGGTTGAGCTCGAGCAAGCAGTGCAAGAGGAGCGCTACGAAGATGCCGCTCGACTCCGCGACGAGATTAGGGGAGCTGGTGAATGAGTGAGGTCAATGAAATCGTCTCGGCCTTGATTGAGACCGATAAATGCGAGCTTACGCGCGCTCCGACAGAGTCGGTCCCGGTCGTGTTGATGACCCGGATTCGATTGGCCCGAAACATTTCGGGTTTTCCCTTTCCGAATATGGCGACTCCAGCTCAAAAGGAGGAAATCTTTCAGCTGGTGGAGAAGGTTTTGCGAGAGATCGATGAGATGAAGGGAGCAAACAGCTTCCGTATGTCGGAACTCAACGATTTAGATCGGAATCTGTTGGTGGAGCGGCACTTGGTGAGCCGGGAACTTTGCGAGGGTCGACCGGGAAGCGGGGCGGTGATCAACCGCTCTCAAACGGGCTCGGTGATGGTCAATGAGGAGGACCATTTGCGGATTCAGGTCCTGTTGTCCGGTCTTCACATGAAGAAGGTTTTCCGGATGGCAAACCGCATCGATGACGCCCTTGAGCGGGCGCTGGACTTTGCCTTTTCTACCGATTTGGGTTATCTGACTTCATGCCCGACGAATTTGGGAACAGCGATGCGGGCCTCGGTTATGCTTCATTTGCCCGGCTTGGTTTTGAACCAGCTGATGGACAAAGTGGTGCGGGGGGTGAATCAGATTGGAATCGTGGTCAGGGGTCTCTTTGGAGAGGGTTCGGATGCCACGGGTTCGATTTTTCAAATCTCTAATCAGCAGACCCTGGGGGAAAGTGAGGAGACAATCATTCGGAGGTTGAACCACGTGATCCGGGCGGTGATTGAACAGGAAACCAACGCCCGATACCGCCTACTGGAGGAACAGCCCTCCAAGCTTTGCGATAAAATTGGGCGAGCTTTGGGAGTTTTGAAAAACGGGCACCTTTTAAGCTCGGGTGAGAGTATGGCTTTTTTATCCCTCATGCGGCTAGCTGTTGACCTGGGATTCGCTGATGCTCAATGGCGCGCGATGATCGATAGGTTGATGATTGAGGCACAGCCCGGGCATGTTCAGTACCGTGCGGACCGCCAGCTGAGTTCTGAGAACCGGGATGCCAGCCGGGCAGATTTTCTTCGGAGGGAATTTGCAAACTTTCCGGAACTTAATTTTGGCCATCTGAACGGAAAGGGTGCCGGAAATCAAACCCGTGACTAATTGCCTTTTACCAAAGATTGCATTAAGCCAGATTATTAAATGGAACCGATAAATAATTTTACCCCAAGAGCCCAACAAGTACTCGCGCTCGCGAAAAAAGAAGCCGATCGTTTTCACCATACCTATGTGGGGACAGAGCACCTGTTGCTCGGTTTGATCAACCTCGGTCAGGGCGTGGCCGTAAATGTTCTGCAGAAATTGGGGTTGAGTCTCGAGACGGTTCGGGAAGCAGTGGAGAAGCAGGTTGGCTCCGGGCCGGAGAGCAAGCCCTCTGGGAACATCCCCTACACACCTCGCGTCAAGCAAGTGTTGGCTTTGGCCGGTAAGGAGGCCAAGGCACTAAACCACAGCTATGTCGGCACCGAGCACATACTTCTAGGATTGTTGCGGGAAGGTGACGGGGTGGCGGCCAGGGTTCTCAAGTCTCTTGATGTGGACATTGAGCGCTGCCGCCAGGAAATCTTGGTAGAGCTTGATCCCAACTACTCCGAGTCTGCTCAAGAGCCCGAGAATGTCGGGGCAGGGGCTAGTAGTGTGGAGGAAAGGCGCGATATGAAGACTCCGGCCCTCAAGTCGTTTGGCAGAGACCTCACCGAGTTGGCCCGCAAAGGGGAGCTTGACCCGGTAATCGGCCGTGCAAAAGAGATCCGCAGGGTCATCCAAATCCTTTGCCGCAGGACCAAGAACAACCCGGTTTTGATCGGCGAGGCAGGCGTTGGCAAGACAGCCATTGTCGAAGGCTTGGCTCAGGAGATTGTTTCGGGGGTCGTTCCAGAGATCATATTGGACAAAAAGGTGATCACCCTCGACCTTGCTTTGATGGTCGCAGGTACAAAATACCGAGGTCAATTCGAGGAGCGGATCAAGGCAGTGATGGACGAGATTCGCAGGTCAAAGAACGTGATCATCTTCATCGACGAAATGCACACCATCGTCGGAGCAGGGGCTGCTGAGGGGGCCATGGATGCCTCAAACATTTTCAAGCCGGCTCTAAGCCGAGGTGAACTCCAATGCATCGGGGCGACTACTCATGCAGAGCATCGCAAGTACATTGAGAAGGACAGTGCGCTGGATCGTCGCTTCCAGGCAGTCAAGGTCGAGGCGCCTTCAATTCCGGATACGATCAAGATTTTGGGCGGGATCAAAGGCAAATACGAAGAGCACCACAAATGTTCGTATACCGATGAGGCCATTGAGCATGCTGCGAAGTACTCTGAGCGCTACATCACTGGTCGGTTTCTTCCAGACAAAGCAATCGATGTGATCGATGAAGCGGGGGCAAGGGCTCGGATTGAAAACCTGCGTCGCCCTCCTGAGATCGAGGCTTTGACGGAGCAAATCGAGGAGGTTTGTGAGAAAAAGGAGCAGGCGATCAGCGGCCAAAATTTTGAGGACGCAGCCCGCTTTCGGGACAGCGAGAAACAGCTGAGAAAGACCCGCGAGGAAATCCTTGAAAATTGGAAAATCAGCCGCGAGGAGAACGTGATCAACGTCACCCACGATGATATTTTGAGCGTGGTCTCTGACTGGACGGGGATCCCCCTGCGGCGCATGGAGCAGGCAGATAGCCAGCGACTGCTGCACCTGGAGGATGATCTCCACACCGATGTGATCGGCCAGGACGAAGCAGTGACGGCCATTTCAAAGGCCTTGAGGCGATCGAGGGCCAATCTGAAGGATCCCCGTCGGCCAATCGGATCTTTCCTTTTCCTGGGTCCAACCGGAGTGGGAAAAACTCACTTGGCGAAAATGCTCGCGGAGAGAATGTTCGGCGAGCAGGATGCAATCATCCAGATCGACATGTCTGAGTACATGGAGAAGTTTACCGTCTCCAGGTTGATCGGATCCCCTCCGGGCTATGTCGGGCATGAGGAAGGTGGCCAGCTGACTGAACAAGTGCGGCGCAAGGCTTACTCGGTGATCCTTTTGGACGAAATTGAGAAGGCTCACCCGGACGTGGTTCAGCTCCTGTTGCAAGTTCTCGAAGAGGGTCGACTTACCGACAGCCTTGGCAGAAAGGTCGATTTCCGCAACACCATCCTGATCATGACCTCTAATGTGGGTGCTGAAATCCTCCAAAGAAACTCATCGATGGGGTTCACCTCTGATGGTCCGGGGATGAGTGATTTTGACCGAGCGAAGGACCGCATTCTGGATGAGACTCGAAAAGTCTTCAAACCAGAGTTCCTCAACCGCCTGAATGATATCATCATCTTCCGTCCACTCGCCCGGAAGGATATGGACGCGATCGTGGAAGTAGAAATGCGCAAAGTGTCCAAGCGCTTGGAGGAGCGGGAGATTGTTCTGGAGATTTCGGAATCTGCCAAGGCCTTGTTAGTCGTCGAAGGGTATGACGAGAAGTTTGGGGCGAGACCTCTGAGGCGGGCGATTGAGAAGCTGGTTGAGGACCCGCTGGCAGAGTCCTTACTGTCGGGTTCAATCCGGATCGGTGAACCAATTTTCGTAGATGAGTTTGAAGGCAAGCTCACTTTCGAGCAGCCCAACCTGATCGAACCGGAGAAATCCGACGCAAAGAGTTGAGCTTTGCGCTTGGCTCAGGTGTCCTCTCCTTTTAGTTTCGGCTGGATGGAAAGAACTCTCGTCATTTTGAAGCCGGACTGTCTGGAGAACCGACAGGCTGGCGAAGTAATCTCTCGGTTCGAGGCGGCTGGATTTGAAATCAACGCCTGCAAGATGCTATCGCTTGACAGCGGCTTGCTCCGTGAGCACTACGCGCACGTTGCGGACCGACCTTTCTTTCCCGAAATTGAGGCGTTCATGAGTTCGAGACCGGTGATTGCTTTGATTCTAGCTGGAGAGGGGGTCGTGGAAAAGGTCAGAGACCTGCTTGGCCCAACCGACTCCACCAAAGCTCCGAAGGGAACGATCCGGGGGGACTTGGGAACGGATATGATGCGTAATGTAGTCCATGCATCGGACGCTCCGGAATCGGCTTTGATCGAAATCGAGCGCTTCTTCGGCCAAGGATGAGTTTTGTGGCTCGGTTTCTCAGCGGGAACTGGCCTGATTCATTTGTGGGTTCGGAGAGTTCCAGGTTCATGTTGTTGGAGAAGTGAGGGTTTAAGTTGATGGCGAAGAATGCATTGATCTCGGTAAGCGACAAGACGGGTTTGGTTCCTTTTGTCCGTGTCTTGGTCGAAGATTTTGGGTATCGAATCCTGTCCACTGGCGGGACGGCCAGCGTCCTCAGGGATGCAGGCTATTCTGTCCTGGATGTGAGCGACTATACCGGATTTCCAGAAATGATGGATGGAAGGGTGAAAACCCTGCATCCCAAGATCCACGGGGGGCTCCTCGCCCGGAGGGACAAACCCGATCATCTGGAGGCAGCTGGTGAAGCGGGGATCGAAATGATCGACTTGGTCGTGGTCAATCTCTACCCGTTTGTGGAAACCGTGGCCCGGGTCGGGGTAACCGCGGAGGAGGCTATCGAGCAGATCGACATTGGGGGACCATCAATGCTGCGAAGTGCTGCAAAAAACCATGCATCGGTAACCGTGGTATGCGATCTGGATGACTACGGTGCAGTTGTTGATGCCCTTTCCGGGAAGCTCAACATGGCAACCTTGAGGCGGTCTCTCGCCCAGAAGGTATTTTCGCGAACTGCGGCTTACGACGAGGCAATTGCAAACTATCTGGAATCGACAGCGGAGGAACCGAATCTGGAGGCGATCGCTGGATTTCCGAAACGGCTGAAGGTGGATCTACCGCTGGTGCAGCAGATGCGGCACGGCGAGAACCCCCACCAGCAGGCTGCACTTTACGGATCATTCGACGAGTCCTTTGAACAGCTTCAGGGAAAGGAGCTCAGTTTTAATAACCTGATCGATATCAGCGCTGCGACCTACTTAATCGGAGAGTTTGAGAGACCCACGGCAGCCATCCTCAAGCATACCAACCCTTGCGGGGTGGCCTCCTCGGATGATCTCGTGAGTGCCTGGAAGGCTGCTCTGGCTACCGATCGGCTTTCACCCTTCGGGGGCATCATCGTGGTGAACAATACCATCGACGAGAGCCTGGCGGCAGAAATCGGAGAAATTTTCTGTGAGGTGATCATCGCTCCGGAGTTCACAGAAGCGGCCCTTGATCGATTTTCGAGCAAGAAGAACCTCCGCCTGATGCGCTTCAAGGGCAGCTTGCGAGGCGATTCGATGAGGGACCTCAGGTCGGTCATCGGAGGAGTGCTCGTGCAAGATCGGGATCAGAAGCGATTGCGTCCGGGTGACTTTAAGGTGGTGACGGCTCGCCAGCCGACGGCGGAGGAGTGGCGGGCCATGCTCTTTGGCTGGAAAGTGGTTAAGTATGTGAAGTCGAACGCGATCGTCTACACAACCGGGGAGCGTACCCTCGGAATCGGCGCCGGGCAGATGTCGCGAGTGGACAGCTCGAGAATCGCTGTTTGGAAGGCGGGTCAGGCAGAGCTTTCGCTTCAGGGATCTGCCATCGCCTCAGATGCCTTTTTCCCGTTTGCTGATGGACTGATCTCGGCTGCCGAGGCCGGCTGTACGGCGGCCATCCAGCCGGGGGGATCGGTGCGGGATGCTGAAGTGATCGAGGCAGCCAATGAGCGAGGGATGGCGATGGTCTTTACCGGAGTGAGGCATTTTCGCCATTGAACCTTTTTATTTCGGTGGGGTCTTCTAGGATACAAATTGTGAAAACGCTAAGAGCCCCATCCTTTCTTGTTTTTCTCCTCCTTTTGGCTGGCTGCTATACGGTCCCGGAAACTGGCCGATCGGCCTTTACCCTCATCCCGGAATCGCAAATGGCGGGTCTTGGCGCATCGGGTTTCAATGATGTCAAGCGGAGTTCCAAGCTGATAACCAGTGGGGAGCGCTATGAGCAGGTGCAGCGGGTGATGAAGCGGATTGTTAGCCAGACGGGCTCTGATATCCCCCATGCGCAGTGGGAGGCCATTCTGATTGAGGATGATTCCATCAATGCCTGGGCGATGCCTGGGGGCAAGATCGGGGTGAACACCGGACTCTTTCGGGTGACCCAAACCGAGGATGAGTTGGCTTTTGTTATGGGCCATGAGGTGGCCCACGTGGCTGCCCGACACGCCAGCCAGCGCATTAGTCAGGCTTTACTGATCGCCGGGGTGGCGGTTGGCTTGGATCTGGCGACCCGTGATTGGGAGTCGGGAGACCGGGCGATTCTTCTGGGTCTCTACGGAATCGGGACTACCGCGGGTGTAGCCTTGCCGTTCAGTCGAGCCAATGAGCGTGAGGCGGATTACATCGGGCTCCTCTACATGGCCCGGGCGGGCTATGATCCGCGGGTTGCCCCGGGAGTCTGGGGAAAGATGGCCGCCGCAGGGGGGGCGAGTTTGCCTCAATGGCTCTCCACTCATCCATCCCACGAGGATCGGGAGCGCCGATTGAACGAATGGATGCCCGAGGCCCTGCTTGAATACGAGCGGGCTACCGGTAAAAAACTTGAGATGGAAAAAGAGGCCTATGAGCAGTTTACCCGAGGCTGAGACCCTTGATCAACTTACGCGGTACGTAAGCCAGGCTAGCGTTTCGACGGACCCGCTTGCTGCTGCGGGGATGGAGGGGGCTCGTCAATTTGTCGATTCAACGCTGTGCGAGCTCGGATTTCTAGTTTCAACCTTCGAGACCGACCTGCATCCGATCCTTCTCGGAACGCTCAACGAGGAACGCAAGGAATGGCCTCACCTGTTGATCTATGCCCACTATGATGTGCAGCCGGCGAGCCCGGAAGCGCTTTGGACGAGCCCTCCATTTCAACCGGAGGTTCGGAACGGCAGACTTTATGGAAGGGGGAGTGCGGACAATAAGGGTCCCTTCATGGTTCACGTGGCGGCGCTTCAGCGATTGAAGCGCAAGTGGGGCACCATTCCTTTGCGGATAACCTGGTTGATTGAGGGCGAAGAGGAAATCGGGAGCCCCAGTTTTAAAAAGTTTTTGGAGGAAAACCGTGATCGCCTGCGGGCTGAGATGCTCTTTCTTTGTGATACGGGGAGCCCGTCAAGCGAGCAAATCGCCATCACCACAGGATTGCGTGGCCTGGTCGGTTGTCATGTGGAACTGCGGGGACCGAAGATGGACCTCCACTCGGGGATCCACGGGGGAGCCTTGCTCAATCCGATCGAGGGTTTGATGCGGGTTTGTGGTAGCCTGATCAATTCCGATGGAAGGGTAACCGTTGAAGGATTTTACGATGAAGTGCTCGACCCAACTGATTGGGAGCGGGCTGAGCTAGCGAAAACCGGGCAGTCAGAGGAGAGCTATCGTGAGTTTTTGGGGGTCAATCAATTGCGACCAGTGCCCGGCTACACCGCTTTGGAAAGCCTCCGATTTGCTCCGACCTTGGAGTTTAATGGCATCGGAGGTGGCTTTCAGGGTGAGGGGACGAAAACGGTGATCCCGTCCGTTGCCTTTGCCAAGATAACCTGTCGTTTGGTAGCTGACCAAGACCCAGGGATTATTCTTGAGCGGTTGAAAAAAGCACTCCGGCAGGCTTGTCCAGAGGAGTTGGAGATGACGATCCATTCCCACGGAGAGGGTTGGCCCTATCGGGTGGTTCCTCCCGGGCTTCCCAACACCCCACCGGATCAGAGCCCGACGCTGGCAGCCGCATTCCGGGCGGCTGACCGTTGGATAGAGAAGGCCTTTGGCAAAGCTCCAGTTTATTTGAGGGAGGGTGGAAGCGTTCCAATTATTGGTGATCTCCAGCGTATTTGTGGAGTGGATTCGTTGATGATTGGTCTATTCACGGCCAAGGACAACTTGCATGCCCCTGACGAGAGCTTCGATTTAGCTCTGATGGCCAAGGCAATCGACGCCTTCGAGGGGATTTTTTCCGATCTTATCGTTTGAGCGGTTTTTCAGTCTAGTAGGAAGCGGGAGGCCCACCCACAGAGAGGAGGCTGATCTCGGGCGGGCAGTTGAAGCGTACCGGGTATTGGCCGGAGCCGACACCCCGGGAGGTGTGACCCGTAAGTTGCTGATAGTGCCAAAGACCAGTGACGAGGAATTTCGGAACCCGAGCGTTGCCAATGATTGGGCGACCCTCCTTCCAGCAAATCTGTCCGCCGTGAGTGTGACCGCAGAGCATTAGGTGATATCCGGCTTTGGCGGCTTTCTGATAAGCCTCTGGGGCATGCGAGAGAAGGATCCAGAGATCCACCTCGGAAGGGTCCGGGAAGGGACGGAGCAATTCGAAATCCTCCCCGCAATAGAGGTGAGGATCTTCAATTCCCGATAAAAAAAGCCGGTAGCCTGCAACCTGCAGGCTGGTCGATTCGTTGATCAGGAACCGGTACCCGATTTGTTCAAGAGCTTCAATGGCTGCTAGCGTGTCATGGTTCCCGGGCACCGCGTAGATGGTTCCAGGGGCAGCAGCTAAAAGTTCGGCGTAAGCATCCAGGAGGAGGTTTGAAGGGGAGGCCGCTTTGTCAAAAAAGTCACCAGTACAGAGGATGAGATCGGGTTCCAGTGATTCGAGGAGCTGGATGGTGCGAGAGATGACACCCGGACTCAGATCAAGGTGGAAGTCGGAGAGGTGAAGGATCTGGAGAGGGGGGCGGCTAGGCGAGAGGTGTTGATGGGTAATCGGCCGGTGCTCGAGGTGCAGTTCGCTGGCATTTTTCAAACCAGCAGCGTGCTTTCCAGCCAACCGAAGAACGACTGACTGGAAAAAGTGGATGAAGCGACGCAGCCTTCGGAGAAAGAGAAAGGAGAGGTTTCGGGTCTCACCATAGAGACCTTGTTCAATAAACAACCGCCGTTGGGCACCGAACTTGCCAAGCCGGGAAAGGAAGCGGTGATAAATGGTTCCGGGCAGGATTTCGAGTTCCCGAATTTGCTTATCGAAGGAGGCGAAAGGAATCTTCCGATGCGAAGCCATATTGGAGTTTCTGCCGAGGACGGTTGGGTAGGGTCTCCGCTCGTCAAAATCAAATTTTGGCTTTCAGCTGAGCGAAAGGTTTAGTGCTTCAATTTTTGAATGGAAACTCGAAGGCGATCCACTTGGGCATGTAATCCTCCTGATAGATGTTTGCTAGATGGATACGGATCCACCTTGCTTTGTCGTCAATGTAGTTTTCCAGAGAGGTGACCCGTTGAGCGATCCGCTGGTATAGTCGATTCTCCTGGATGGACACCCATGCTCGAAGTTTAGCGAGGCCCTCCGGGTAATGGGCATTTGCTGCGTAGAAGTCCTTCAGCAGCTCACGGTACTCCCTTTGGATGCCAGCCTGAGCTTCGATCATCGGGTTGACGGAGCTATTAGCTTCCGGGGTGGTAGATTCCGTTGTGACGCAGCCAGAGAAGAGAAGACCTGGGAGGGTAAGGCAGAGGTGGAGGACGGCTAACTTGAAAGTTCCAAGGCTTCCTGGAGTATCTCGACCTGGATTGGTAGGGTGACGGTCTTGATTTTTAAAAGGTGGCTGGAAAGTTGTGAGAAGCATGGAGATCCAATTTTTTGTCTTGGTCAGCGGGTCGGATTGAGAACAATGCCGCTCGGGTCTTGGGTCAAGATGGTATCTCTATTCATTCAAAGAGTGTGAGCTGGCCTCCCTCTTGTGCTCTTTTCTTTGACGGCAACTTAGGTGGCTCGCCCCGTTGCCGCATCCCGCTGCGACGACTCCCGTGTTTTTGAGCGACTTCGCGGGCCGCTTCCCAGAGTTGATGTTCTTTCCGGAAGGTTGAAATGCGAGCCCTTGCCTCCCGGATTGCCGAGGTGTGTTCGACAACAGGTGGAGGATAATCGATCTTCTGGGATGCTTTCCATGGCTCATGGAGCAACGGAGCGGGAAGGTCTGCCAGCTCTGGAACCCATCGAGAGATGAAGGCTCCTTTGGGATCCTGATCAAGGCTTTGCTTGAGCGGGCTGTAGATGCGTAGCGTATTGATGCCAGTAGTACCACTTTGCATCTGCAATTGGCTGAAGTGGATCCCGGGTTCATAGTCGATGAATTGTCGAGCAAGCCAATCCCGAAAGATGCGCCAATCGAGCCATAGATCATAGGCGGCAAAGGAGACGAGCATCGAACGCATGCGGAAGTTAATCCAACCGTGATGCCGAAGTGCCCTCATGCAGGCGTCAATGAACGGATAGCCGGTGGTTCCAGTCTGCCATTTCGCAAGCCGTTCGGGATCATTTCCATCCGCCCGCAGGTCGTCAAAGGCTCGGATGAAGCAGTGGTGTTCGATGGCTGGTTCAGTCTCGAGCTTTTGGATGAAGTGGCAGTGCCAATGCAGTCGGGCGTCGAAGGAGCTGAGGGACCCTCTGAGGAAGCGCTCGCCATGAGGAAGGCGAAAATCGGTCTGGCGAAGTTCCCCGACACGCTGGCGGGCACGTTGGGCGGCCTCTCGGAGAGAGAGGGTTCCCCAGGCAAAATGGGGGCTCAAACGGGAGCAGCTCTCGAAGGCGGTGAGCGGGCTACTCATTTCCCTTTGGTATCGTGCGCCTCGGTGGTCGAGAAAGCTCTCCAGAAGGAAATGGGCACCCGATTCCCCGGTTGGTAGATCGGTGAGGAGGTCCGTTTCTGAATCGAGACCGAGGTGTTTAGAAGAAGGCAGTTGATCTAGAGTAGGGGTAAGACGAGGCAGTGGTGAGGGCCGACACAGGCGGGGAATCGGAAGAAGCTCCCTGGAGATTCGCCTCTCCCATTCTTTGGCCCAACCGTTTCGATCTCGAAGTCCGCGCACGACTCCTCCCGATGGATATTCCTTCCATTCGATTTGATTTTCACGAGCCCAACGGGCTACCGCGCGATCTCGACCGAAAGTTATCTGCGCCCCAGTCTCGGCATGGGAGTGGAGGACAAATGGTGCCTGGGAATGCAGTTGGGCGAGGGCGTCCAGAACCTCGCCGTGGAAGATAATAAGCGGCGCACCAGCCCGATCGAGGTTCCTGGCCAACTCGCGGAGAGCTGGAGCGATGAAGTTCCAATGGCGGGAGGAGAAGTCAGGCGCACGAAGAAGCGAGGGTTCGACGCAGTAGAGGCTGAGTACTGGTCCCGCAATGGAGGCAGTGTGGAGGGGCTGGTGGTCCCGCACCCTTAGATCCCGTTTGAACCAAACCACCTGTAGCACAAGAAGTAGTGGAGAGCTTCAAGCGATTTTAGCAAGTTTGAGAAGGTAGAAATGGTATCTGGATTTGGGAGGAAAACTAGCTCATGAAGAGACTGATGAAATGTGAGGCCATCCCCTTAAAAGATCGAGAACTGCTCTTGCTGCTAGAGGAGCATTTGAGGAGGTGGAACCAGAGTATCAACCTCGTTTCGCGGAAGTCAGTTGATGAACTCTGGAGTCGACACCTTCATCCCTGTTACCGAGTGGGCGAGATTCTGCCGAAAAATGCGGACTCGCTCCGGGTCGCTGATGTCGGATGCGGAGGGGGATTGCCAGGATTGCCCCTGGCCATACGGTTCCCAGCCTGGACGTTTACCATGATCGATTCGGTCGGGAAAAAGTTGCGCGCGATTGAGGCTATTGCCGGGGAGCTGGGCTTATCCAACGTGAAGGTCGTCCATGCTCGAGCAGAGGCGGTGAGGGGACCCTTCGAAATCGTCACGGGTCGGGCGGTGGCAGACTTCGATCGCTTTATCGGATGGACAAAACATCTTCTCAACCACCGGGCTTGGGATGGAGAAGGGATTTATTATTTGAAAGGCGGGAACTACGCAGAGGAATTGAATGGGCTGGGGCTGTCTGGCTGGAAAGCATGGGCCCTCTCGGAGCTTTGCGAGGATGAAAGTCAGGAGGATAAAGCGGTAATTCACCTGCCCACACGGAAGCTGATCCGCCCGAGGTCGGGGAAGTCCTGATGCTCAAGTCCCCCGGCCAACGCCGTGCTTGACCTGAATGGTGGGTTGGTTTTGCTGCAACTATGGGCAATCTCCTGGGTGACGAACTGAGTCTCTACCTGCGTCAGCACGCTTCAAATCCTGTTCATTGGAGACCGTGGGGAGAGGCTGCCTTTGAGGAGGCGAAGGCTTCGGACCGGCCTGTTTTGGTTTCAATTGGCTATTCCAGTTGTCACTGGTGCCATGTGATGGAGCGAGAGTCCTTTGAAGATCCTGATATCGCGGATCTCATGAATGCTCACTTCGTCTGCATTAAGGTGGATCGGGAGGAGCGGCCGGACGTGGATAGCATCTACATGGAGGCGGTCCAGATGATACAGGGGAATGGGGGCTGGCCGCTCAATGTTTTCTGTTTGCCAGATAAGAGGCCGTTTTTCGGAGGTACCTATTTTCCACCGGAGGATCGCGGAAATGGAATGATTCCATGGCCCCAACTCTTGCTCAGGATTTCGGATTATTTCCGAAGAAAGCGGGGAGAACTCGAGGAAAATGCCTCGAACATTCTCATGAATTTGGAGCATATGGGCCGCCTGAGCGGGGATGCGGAGACCGAGTGGCGGCCGCGGGTATTGCTGGACGGCCTCAAACAGGTCCTGGATAGTTTTGACTCTTCGGGAGGAGGTTTTGGCGGAGCACCCAAGTTCCCACAGACGATGTTGTTTGATTATTGCCTTTCGATGCGCAGTTCAAGGTCGGTGGCGGCGGATGCAGGCTTGGCGGGTAAGCTGGATCTCGTGATTCCGTTCTCTCTCGAGGCAATCTGCCGTTCTGGTTTGTACGACCAGGTGGGCGGCGGGATTTTCCGCTACTGTGTCGACTCGAATTGGACGATTCCCCACTTCGAGAAGATGCTCTACGACAACGGACAGTGGCTCTCGATTATGGCTCGGGCATACACACGTTACCCGAAGGAATGGTTCCGCCTCGCAACTGAGGGTACGATCGATTGGCTGGAGCGCGAGATGCGGGGCTCAGAGACCGATGGGGGAGGTCCGGCAAGTGGTTACGCCTCGGCCCTGGACGCTGACAGCCCAGGAGGGGAGGGCCGGTTTTATTGCTGGACTACTTCGGAGCTAGGGCAGGCTTTGGCTCCTCTCGAGAAGGAAGTCCCCGGGGTAACCAAGCGGGCGGCGGAGGTCTTTGGATTGAAGGCGGAGGGTAACTTTGAGCATGGGTGGAACCACTTGAGCATGCGGGAGGCCGAGGCCGCCGTCCATCCTCAGTTCGCCGAGGTGCGTGCCCGCCTGTTGCGCGTTCGGGAAGAGCGGGGGCGCCCCGGTCTGGATGGAAAGCGAATAGCCGGATGGAATGCATTGGTGGTTCGGGGATTGGCAGATGCTGCCTTTGCCTTCGGTCGAAAGGATTGGTTCGAAATGGGTCGTAACCTCGCAGGTTGGATCGAGGAAACCTTTACCGAGGAACGTGGCATATTGAGATCCGTTTGGTATCCCGAGGGAGAGACTCGTTTGGAAGTTTTTCTGGAAGATCAGGCTTATATGGTGGAAGCTCTCCTCTCGCTTGCGAGATCGGCACCGCTCGTCGATGTGGAGTTGGGGAGGTTCTATGTGGAGAAGGGGCGGAAGCTCATGGACCGAATCCTTGAAAACTTCTCGGATGGGGAAGCAGGGTTATATTCGATCCCGTTTGATGCGGAGCCGTTGCTGATAAGGCGTCGGGATTGGTACGACAATGCAGTGCCCTCCGGGAATAGCGCCTTTTTGTGTGGGTTGCGGGACCTCTATGCTCTGAGCGGAGATGCTAGATACGCGGCGGCTCTGGCGGGTCTTCGTCTTATCTACTCCGAATTCGCTTTAAAGGTCCCTAGCGGGGTGAGCCACGCACTTGCTGGTTTGGCCTTGGAGGCTGTCGGGGTACCCGTCTTAAAATTCAAGCAGAAAGACGACGCGCCGGAGCTGATGGCTGTTTTGGCAAGACTTCCATGGAGGGGTGTTTTCCCGCTATTTGATGCGGCCACCCCAGGTCGATTCCAAGTCTGCATCGGAACAACCTGCCTCGAACCAACTGACTCCCTTGAGCAATGTGCGGTATTGCTAGGGGGCTAGAGTCGGGATGAAACAACCGGGATTGTTGATCAAACGCTCTTTTGCAGCGTAGTCTGGGCGTCCTAACGGGGTAGTCAGGCCTCGAAAGCCCTGACCCGGGCAGGGTGAGCGCAGTTTTGATCCCTTCGCGGGACTGATGCTTGTCCGACAGGATACACGAAACCAGACGGTTACTGGGTGTGAAAAATCGTCAGGAATATCTTGATATCAAGATAATTTGGATTAGGTTCAAAGGATATGGTCAAAGGAGTTTCAATTTACCTCGCTTTGTGGCGAACTTGGAAAGCTTTGGAAGAGGTTGATCGCCGCAGTATTGGGATGGAGGGGTTTCGGAACTCAAGCGATTTCGCGGTTTTAGAAGCACTCCTCAACTTGGGTCCACAGGAAGTAAACCGGCTGGGTCGCAAGGTTCTCCTGACTTCGGGGTCAATCTCGACAGCCATTGATCGGTTGGTTGCTCTCGGTCAGGTCGAGCGGGTTGCTCATTCCTCCGATGGCAGAAAGGTAGTGGTGAATCTCACGGAGAGCGGACAGCGGCGCATTGAGAAGGCTTTTCCTCGCCATGCTGATCGCCTCGAAGAGATTTTTAACGTATTGGAAGCAGATGATCGGCGGATGTTGATAAAGCTGTTGGAAAAACTTCGTAAGCGGGCAACTCAACATGAATTTTCCCAACGTCCGTCGGCAGAGAGTTTTAAAGCAGTTAGGTAGGACATTTGAAAACTATGCAAAGAAATACTTTAAACACCGTTTATCGAGGGGAGGAGCGCGGAAGCACCGATCTGGGTTGGTTGAAAAGCTGGCATTCCTTCTCTTTTGGATCTTTTCAAAATCCAAACCGCATGGGTTTCGGGCCCCTGCGAGTCATCAATGATGACCGTGTGGAAGGGGGTCGGGGATTTGGTGCACACCCCCACCGTGATATGGAAATCATCTCCCTCGTCTATTCGGGGCAACTGCAACACCGGGACAACCTTGGAAATGGCGATCTCCTGGAAGCTGGCGATGTCCAGTACATGAGCGCTGGTACGGGGGTGGTCCACAGTGAGTTTAATCCTGCCACCGATGAGCCTGTCCACTTTTTGCAGATCTGGATTGAGCCCGATCAAAAGGGATACCCACCAGCTTATGCTCGCCACCGGAGGCTCGGTCGCGGGGTGGCTGATGGATGGGAAGAAGTACTGTCCGGCTCAGATGACGCAGCCATCCGGATTCGCCAGGATGTAAGGCTGTCGACTGCCAGTCTGGCGCCGCAAGGGTCGATTCGGCGGAGAGTGGAGGAGAATCGAGAAGGATGGCTCCAGGTTGTCTCCGGGGAAATTGAAGTTGATCATCTCGTCCTGCGTGAGGGTGATTCAGTAATCCTCCCTTCCGGGTTTGATTTACAACTCCAGGCGAACCTTGCTGCTGAACTGATTTTGTTTCAGGTTCTCATCCAAGAGTAGGCTCGGTGTTGGAGACCATCTGCGATGAACTTCTTTGACCATCTCGGAAGGTGTGCCGCATCATCCACGAGTCGTAACCGTGCGCAGCCTCCTTCCGTCCACGGTTCGAAGAGTAGACCATTCTTTTTAAACAATAACCCAACCAATAACACCGATGAAAATAGCAATCCTCTCCGGTAGCACCCGCAAGGGCTCCTATAACTTCGCCCTGGCCAGGGTGGTCGAACGCCTCCTGCTTGAGATGGGTCAAGAACCGGATTTGATCGAACCTGAAGCATACAAGTATTTGCCGCTCTACGACGCCGAGATTGAGGCAGAGGGCCTGCCGGAAGACCTGCTTGCTCTGGCAAGGCGGTTTTCGGAAGCCGGAGCGCTGATCTTTGTCTCACCCGAGTATAACGCATCGTTAACGCCTCTCCTCAAGAACACCATTGACTGGTTGTCCAGGGCGAGGAATCGAGTGGGTGCACCTATTTTTGAAAAGAAGGTTGCCGGTTTATTGAGTGCGTCGCCGGGCGGTCTGGGTGGAATGCGTGGCTTGAATCACCTGCGGGATATTCTTGGAAACTTGAATATGTTGATCCCTTCTCAGCAGTACTCCATGCGTTCGGCCCACGAGATAATCGAGGGGAAGCCTAGCCCGACTGATCAAGTCGCCGAGCTCCGAAGCGGGGTCGAACCGGTTCTGAAAGCAGTAGTCGAAATTGCGACGAAGTTGGGTTAGGCCGATTGAGATGGCCAAAAAAAGACCGCTGGAAAACCGGCGGTCTTTTTTTGGTATTGAAGTTTACTCGTGACTCAGGTTCCAGCCTGGTCGAGAAGATCCCCCAGGGAGGTGAGGTCATCTTCGCTCCGGAGTGCATCGTAGGCAGCGGCCTCGGCAGCAATCTGCTCCTCGCTGTACTCGGCCGCTTTGATCGAGAGCCCAATGCGACGGTCGTCGCGGTCAATCTTGATGACACGGGCTTGGACTTCCTGGTCGATTTGAAGGACGTCCTTAACCTTTTCAATCCGGTCTTCTGAAATTTGGGAAATGTGAACGAGTCCATCCACATCATGTTCGAGTTGGATGAAGGCCCCGTAATTGGTGATCTTGACGACCTTACCCGAGACGACATCACCGATCTTGAAGTGTTGATTGATGATCGACCAAGGATCCTCGGAGAGTTGCTTCATCCCAAGCGAGATCCGCTGGTTGCGAACATCCACGTCGAGAACAATGGCGTCGACCTCATCACCCTTCTTAACGGCCTCCGAAGGGTGGATGATCTTCTTCGTCCAGCTCATGTCGGAGACGTGAACCATCCCGTCAATCCCCTCTTCGAGCTCAATGAAGGCACCATAGTTGGTAAGGTTGCGGACCTTGCCCTGGACGTGAGCACCGATCGGATAGTTGTGGGGAGCCATTTCCCATGGGTTGGTTTCGAGCTGACGCAGTCCAAGGGAAATCTTCTGCTCGTCTTTCTGGATGCCGAGCACCACGGCATCGACTTCTTCTCCGACCTTGAGAACCTCACCGGGTTTGTTGATCCGTTTGGTCCAGGAAATTTCGGTGATGTGGACCAGACCTTCGACGCCTTCTTCGAGTTCAATGAAGGCACCATAGTTGACCAGGTTGACAACCTTGCCGCGGACTTTGCCCCCGACCGGAAACTTCCGTTCGATATTGTCCCAAGGGTTAGAGTTAAGCTGCTTGAGACCGAGTGAGACGCGCTCCCGGTCGCGGTCGACGTCGAGGATCATCACATCGACCTCTTCCCCAGTCTTCAACATTTCGCTTGGGTGTGAAATACGACCCCAGCTCATATCGGTAATGTGAAGCAGTCCATCGAGGCCGTCCAAATCAATGAAGGCCCCATAGTCGGTAATGTTCTTCACTAAGCCTCGGCGAGTGTCTCCTGGTTTGACCTCCTCAAGGAGCAGTCTCCGCTTCTCCATTCGCTGCTCCTCGATGAGTTCGCGACGGGAAACCACGATGTTTTTCCGGTCCGTGTTGATCTTGATGACCTTAAAGTCGTAAGTTTGACCAACGTATTGGTCGAGGTTCTTGGGTGGTTGGATGTCGATCTGCGAGGATGGCAGGAAAGAGTCGACCCCGATGCTGATGATGAGACCGCCTTTGACCTTGGCTTTGACTCTGCCGGGGATGATCGAGCCTTCCTCACAGCGAGTGAGGATTTTCTCCCAATTCTTCTTTTGCTCAGCCTTGTCGAAAGAAACGATGGGATTGCCGTCGCGATCTTCAAGCTTCTCAAGGAAGACCTCGATTTCGGAACCGATTTCAAGCTCACCCGTGTCGAAAAACTCGATTGCCGGGATGCTTGCTTCGGACTTTCCGCCAATGTCGACGCAAACTTCGGTCGGGCGGATTTCAATGATGGTGGCTTTGATGATGGCGCCTTCATCGAGCTGTTGCATTTTGCTCGAAGACAGCAATTCTTCCATTACGGAACTCATATAGTAGGTTGTTGGACCGCCACACAAAGGTGGGGCGGGTTCGAGGTTAGTGTTTTGATTAAGGGAATTACTCCGAAACCGAATCGGAGCAAAGGGTTAGAATCGGGAAATTCGCCGGTAAATGCAAGACGAAAGTATGACCCAGGGGAATCAAATTTACGAAGCATTTCAGCGGCAGGGGATCAATCGACTCCCTGGGGCGAACCGCTGCGCCTGGTCGACCCCGGCACCGTCTAAAGGTACTGGAATGCCGAGCTCTAGCGGCTTGCACAACTTTCTCACTCGGGAATTTGAGTGAGACCGTGGCTGGCCCTTCCGCCCATCTAGCCTGTCGGATCGATTGTGAAACGTAGGATGCCGACTATTTTTGGATTCGTCCATTCACACCAACAATCGGTAATTTATAAATTGCCTCAAGCCCGAGATTTTTCGGCTCAGGACTTCAAACGTTTTTATAAGGTCCTCCTTCGATCGGCTCTTGGAGGGATCCATTTTTAGATTCCCCCCTTGGGTCTCCGCAGTGAAACTGATTGGGATCATCAAACCATCGGATCTGATTCTGATTGGGACGCATGACCCGCACTTGCCGGACAATCCGAAACCTTTGGACTGCACCAACGTCGAGTGATTTCTCGCGGCATAAACCAAAGCGCTTTTTACGTGACGATCGAAATGGTGTTGCTGATCAGGGTTCCTTGCTTCAGAGTTTGGAATGTCATCGTCCTTTCGGTCTAGGCCCACGGTCGGGACTCCTTTCGTGACGGGCGCCAGTACCCGCAGGGCTCTTGTCTCCAGCAACCCAAATTGATAAAAACCGTGAAAGTATTTTTCCTCCTCTTTCTACTTCTCTCGACCCTCAGCGGCAAGCTTCTAGCTGCGCCACTCAAGGTGGGCGATCCGGTTCCCGACACAACGCTCTACAATGAGGTTGGAGGCGCGATCAAGCTCACCGACTTGTTTCAAAGCAAGCCCGCAGTACTCATCTTTTATCGAGGCGGTTGGTGCCCCTACTGCACCCGCCATCTCTCATCTCTTGTTGAAATCGAAAAGGACATTCTCGACTCCGGCTTCCAGATTCTGGCGATCAGCGCTGATCAACCCTCGAAGATTGCCGAAACTCCTAATCGGGATGCCCTTGGCTACACCCTCCTTTCAGACAGCCGTATGGAAACCGCTACTGCCTTTGGGATTACCTTCGAGGTTCCAGCCGAACTTGTTTCCAAATATAAGAACGAATACCAAATCGATCTCGAAGCTGCCTCCGGTGAGACCCATCACCTGCTTCCGCACCCGGCAGTTTATGTCGTCGGCACCGATGGGATCATCCGCTTCGCCCACGTTGACGAAGATTACCGGGTGCGCCTTGAGCCGGAAAAAATCCTTGAGGCTGTGAAGACCAATTAGGCAAAAGGTCCCGCTGAGGTAGTTGATAAATGAGGCCAAGGTATGAAAAGTCCTTTCATGCGCGATGAGAACCCGCCTGCTCGGTCAGTCCGAGGTCCGAAA
>DAISIK010000023.1:0-47243 GCA_036822055.1 Puniceicoccaceae bacterium | reverse complement strand
CAAAACGGGCTTAACTAAGCGCCATTGGGGTCAAACGCAAAATTTAAAGATTCTTTCGGTTGACCAGATTACTCACATAGTTTGGATGCCCCATTGCGAGTCGTTTTGCTATCCACGGATTCCTCGCTGTGGTCTCCTTCCGCAGCTTCTTTGCGATCCGAACCTTCCAGCCGCAGCGCACCGTCGCTTCGTAAATCGGATGTTCAAATGCGAAACCGGTCTTTTCCAAAAGAAAAAGTTCCTACGGATAATTGCCCCGACTGATGATGCGATACACCGCTCCGGGATATTCTATGCGCTGCTTGCGTGGCATAAATTCACAAACACAGGGCTACAACCAAGAGGTCAATTTTTAAATTTTGCGTTTGACCCCTTCTCCAGCTTCTCCACCGGAGAGGTTGTCCACGAAATTCACGAAACGCACGAAAAGGTGGAGCGGAGAACTAGGAAAGGTAGGGAACCGACCTAGGGCAATTGCGTATTGATAAATTGGATACCTCTGCAGGCGGGCGGTGGATCGGGCTGGACAATCTCGGTGGTTGAAGGCAGATTGCGGTTCGAGAGATGAGGGGGATTGCTCAGAGTTTTGAATTGCTAATGGAATCCATTGAGGAGCACACCAGCAGCACAGAAGCGACCACGCGGTATCTCTGGGGCATGGAATTCGAGGTTTCTCCCGCTCCGCAGCTCAGCCGTGTGCGCCCGCTGAGCGACATTGTCTCTGAGGGCAGGCATCCTCAAGTAACCGGTTCTCCATTTCTCCGGCAACCTTCGGCTCAAACGGGAAGCATACGACGAACGCGTTTACCGCTTAGCCATCGTTGTAATGGTGTGATTCGAAGGTGGCGCAGCCATTTTTGTCTGCTCCACACTCAAGCCCTCACATTCGGGGGAGGGTAGACAGGAATGTATACTCCAGATCAAAAAGGGTGACTCACCTGGGAAAAGCGAAACCGGTTGGGGTGCGTGGTGGGCTCGGGATGGCATCATGTGGCGCGGGTTTCTCGTCTAAAATGGGGGTGGACACTTTCTGGCGTGTGTTGGTGCTTTAAAAATGAGATTGATGGAGGGACCGAGAGAGGATGCATTTCCGTGTGGGAAAGCATCGGAAGGTTTGGCGGGGTTGGAAGGGGTCTTTTCAGGCTGGAGGGAGTGGTGCTCCGAGGAGGGTTTGGATGCGTTCCTGATAGGTTCGGCGGAGGGTGCTCCACTCGGGGAGGGAGTGATGGAAGGCTGGCTTCAATGAACCGGGGCCTTGGGTTAGAAGCGAGGCCAGTGTCTCGGTGAGTTCCTCAATGTCTTTCGCGGGGTCTTGATCGGAGCCTGAAAAAAATTGGGCGTTGGGGAGCACTTCGGGGTAGGCGAGGCGACGGGGCAAGATGACGGTAGCACCGGCTTGCGCAAGTTCGAGAACGGCAAGCCCCTGAAAATCGTGGAGGGCAGTGGAAACGCCAATCGAAGCCTGAGAGATAAAGCGCTGGTAGGTTTCGGGATCAGCCTGACCCCAATGGAGAATGTGGGGGGCGATGGTTTCGGTCTGCTGCGTGAGGGGGTGATCCGATGAGCCTCCAATGCCGAGCATGGCCAGTTTGAAGTCTATGCCGCGATGGTGCAGGGCGTTGAGGGCGCTGATGAAGCGCTCGGGCTGTTTATCCCATTCCCAGCGATGGTTCCAGACGATGAGACCGGGGATCTTGGGTGAGGAGTCGAGCTTACGGAAAGTATTGTTGAGCGGCACGGGGATGACATCGGAGCAGTGTGCGAGGTGCTGCAACGGATGCCCGGGAAGTTTTTCCGGGAACTTGCGGAGGAGCTTTCGTGAACCGGCAAAAAAGGTTTCGAGGTTGAATCGACTGTTAAAGGTGATCCAGTCGGCACAGAAGGCGTTTTGGAGGCTCTTGAATTGAGCCCTGATCTGGTGCTCGGGGCGTTGGTTGGGTCCGAGGGGATGGGCAAACTGATTTTCGTGAAAATAGATCCAGAGGGGGGCCTGATGGAACTCGCGAATGGTGGCTTTAAGCGCGACGATGTCGACCAGACTCGTGGCAAGGATGAGGTCGTAGGGCTGGTGAAAGTCTGGATCCTGGGCGAGGCTCCAGATCCAACCGGAGGCGTAGACCCGCCAGGCAAAGTGACGGGCGGGCTGGGTCTTGAGCGTCCATTGGTACTCGGGAAAGGCGGCGATGAGCCCCTCGCACCAGTAGCGGTGGCTGGCCGAATGGTAGGCGCTAAGCAAGAGAATGCGCTTCTTTGCTGGGATAGAGTCATCCACGGGCTAGCGGCGCGGGCGTCAGGAATGGGTTTGAGCGAGGATGCCGAGGAAGACGAGGTCGTCGGGGCCCACATTACGGAGGGCCTGGGTTTCACTGTGCCGGGTAATTTGAAGGGTGCCGGGAGTGAAGGAGTGTTCGACGCCATTGTCGGTGACGATACCCTGGCCGCTGAGGCAAAAGTAGGCATCTTCGTCACCCTGATGGCCGTGGAGACCGATGGAGGAGCCAGGGGGGAGGCGGACGAGGCCAACGTTTTGGATGGCGCTGCCGGGGTGGGGCCCGAGAAGGCGCCGACTGTAGACCAACCCTTGGCCCCCGCGGACCCCCTGAGCGATCTCTTCGGGGGTGGAGGCGGGAGGGACGACCATGGGTGGATGGTGTCTTAAAGACTCTGGGCGACGGCGACGAGGTTCTCGGCAGTGATGCCGAGTTCTTGCATGACCGTATTTCCAGGTGCGCTGAGGCCGAACCGCTCGATCCCGACGACTTTCCCGTCGATGCCGACGTACCGATACCAGAGGTGTGGAACTCCCGCTTCGATGGCGATCCGGCGACGGCAGCTGGTTGGAAGAACCGATTCGCGGTAGGCGGCATCCTGACGATCGAAGCGTTCGAAGCAAGGCACGGAGACGACCCGGGTGGAGGGACCGAGGACCTTGGCAGCCTTCAGTGCGTGCTGGAGTTCGCTCCCTGAGGCGAGGATGATGGTTTGGAGAGGGTCGCTCTCGGAGACGGCAATGTAGCCTCCCTTGAGCACCCCTTCGCGCCGGACCGAGGCCGGAATCTCTGAAAGTTGGGGGAGATTCTGGCGACTGAGGATGAGGCCGGACGGACCGTCGGTACGGGTGACGGCGGCAACGAAGGCACCGGCGGTTTCCTCGGAATCGGCCGGGCGGAGGACATCAAGATGGGGGATGCAGCGGAGGGCGCTGGTGATCTCAACTGGTTGGTGGGTAGGACCGTCCTCGCCGACCCCGACGGAGTCGTGGGTCCAGATATGAAAGCAGTGGAGCTGGGCGAGCGCAGCGAGCCGAACGGAGGGCCTCATGTAATCAGCAAAGGTGGCAAAGGTTGCCCCGGAAGCGAGGAAGAGGCCATCGTAGGCGATGCCGTTGACAATGGCGCCCATGGCGTGTTCGCGGATGCCGAAGAAGAAGTTTCTGCCCAAAGGGTTGTCGCGGGAGAAATCGCCGAGCCCATCGAGGTAGTTTTTGGTGGAGCCGTGAAGGTCGGCACTGCCGCTGACGAGGTTGGGAATATGGGCGGCCAGGTGGTTGAGAACGGCACCCCCGGACCCTCGAGTGGCCGAAGCTTTTTCAGGATCGGCCTCGGGGATAGCCTGGAAGAGTTCTTCGGGGGAGGGATAGGTTTTCTGGCCAGCTTTTTCGAGCTGGTCGGCGAGTTCTGGATTGGCTGCCTGCCAGGCAGCGAAGGTCTCGGTCCAGGCTTGGTATTTGGAGGCGAGTTCCTTCCGGTGTTCGGCGAAGAAGGCTTTTACGGAATCGGAAACGTAGAAAGAGGTTTCCGGGAGACCGAGGGCTTCGCGGGCAGCGGTGATGAACTTGGCTCCTCCTTCGCCGTGGGCCTTGGCAGTGCCCGCAACTTCAGGGATGCCCTTACCGATGAGGGTTTTGGCAACGATGAATTTGGGTTTGCCGTTGTTGGCCTGGCGGGCGTTGGCGAGGGCTTGGGAGATTTCCCCGAGATCGTGACCATCAATGGTGACGACATCCCAGCCGTAGGCGGTAAAGCGGGCGGCGGTGTCCTCGCTCTGGGTTTTGTCGGCCATGGCATCGAGGGTGACGTCGTTGCTGTCGTAGATGAGGATCAGGTTATCGAGACCGAGGTGCCCGGCGAGAGAGGCAGCTTCGGCAGCGACTCCTTCCTGGAGGCAACCATCCCCGGCAAGGGCGAGGACATGGTTGTTGAAGATGGTGTGGTCGGCGGTGTTATATCTGGCGGCGGCCATTTTCTGGGAAATGGCAATGCCGACGGCGTTGCCGACGCCCTGGCCGAGGGGGCCGGTGGTACACTCGACACCGTCGGTTTCGCCAAACTCGGGGTGGCCCGGGGTCTTGCTGTGCAACTGGCGGAAGTTGCGGACCTCCTCGATGGGGAGATCGTACCCGGCGAGGTGGAGCCAGCTGTAGAGGAACATGCTGCCATGACCTGCGCTCAGGATGAAGCGGTCGCGATTGAGCCAGCGGGGTGCTGATGGCTGGTAAGAGAGGTCGTGACCGAAGAGAACGGCGCCGATCTCGGCAGAGCCGAGGGGGAGACCGAGGTGGCCCGAGGAGCAGGCGGCCACGGCATCCATGGCGAGTCCGCGCGACTCATTAGCAGCTTGAGCGAGGAGGGTGTGGGAATGATCCATAATAAGTTCTGTGAGTAGTCCTAATGACCTTTGCGAGTCGAGCGGTAAAAACCGGTGCTAGACATCGAGGCCGATGGTGCCCACGAGTTTGGTGAGGTAAGCCTCTGATTTAACCTCGGCGAGGCGCTCCGCAGCTTCTTTGCGACGGGCTTCCAGCAGGGCGGGATCGCCACGGTTGATGCGGGAGAGGTTGTCGAGGTGTCGAGACCAGAGGGCGACGTCCTTTTCCTGTTGGTTGAGGAGTCTTTGGCGGTACCAATCGCTGGTCATGATGGTCTGACGATCAAAGAGCTGGCGGATTTCAGGACTCTGCAGATCTTTTCCTTCGAAATGGCCGTGGGCCATGATGTGGAGGAGGGCTCGGATGGGGGGGCAGGCGAGGTCGATGGAGCCGTCGCGGAAATAATTTTGGGCGACCCCTTCGTGTGCTTCGAGGATGTTGCGCACGCTGTCGGCGTAGATATCGAGATCCTGCAGCTCGGGACGGAGCATGTCCTCAGTAAAGACCGAGGCAGGGTTGTTGAA
Source organism: Puniceicoccaceae bacterium (assembly GCA_036822055.1). Lineage (GTDB taxonomy): Bacteria > Verrucomicrobiota > Verrucomicrobiia > Opitutales > Puniceicoccaceae > DAISIK01. The sequence continues at coordinate 42,071 of DAISIK010000023.1, read as the reverse complement.
GACCCGACCGCCAATGACTCGGATGAAACGCTGGGTGATGCGGTAGCCGAGGCGACTGCTGGCCAGTTTTTCTCCGTTGTGGACGATGTCTGGCACGGGCTCGAGGTAGCCCTCTTCGATCATGAAGCGGGGGTCGTTCTCGCCCTCGCGGAGACGGCTCCAGAGCTCGGGAACGAGGAGGCTGATGTCGTGATCGACGCGGTATTTCGGACCGATGTAGCCCGCCGAGGTTACGAAGACGGGGTAGCCGGTGAGGGCGAAGGAGACGAGGGCGTTATTGATGTCGTGAACAGGTAGGAGGGCGTTGAAGGGACCCTTGGTGAGGGCGCCTTCCGACCCGGCTCCGGTAGTGGAGGGAGATTTGCCGGTGAGGGAGGCAATCAGCTCCATGAACAGCTCGGGTAGCTCGACGTAGTGGATGGGACCATAGCAGCAGAGGGGCCGGGTGCCGGTTTTTGGCTCTGGTGGATTGTTTCGGCGGCCGGGGAGGACGGCGGTGACGGGGCAGTAGTACGGCTTGCTGTTGGGCGTCCGGGTGTAGATACGGGCTCCCATCTCGGCGAGGTAGACGGACTTTGGGTCCTCGAGGTCTGGCCGGGTTTGCAGGTAGCGGGGGTTCTTGGTGGGAACCCCGTTGACGAGACGCGGATTGGCGGGCGAGACGGCAAAGGCGGGCGCCGTGTCCCTGGCAAAGGCCTGAAGACGCCCGGCCAGCGGGGCGGTGTACTGCTCGAAGCGGATGGTGTCAGCAATTTGATTAAGGATTTCCGAACGCGGAAGTGGCTGGTAGTTGCTGAAGAAGTTTCCATCGATGGCCATATCCAGCTCGGTCTGCTTGTCGTAGCCGCGGATGACGGCGTCATCGGGGCGCTGGAAAAAGCGGTACTCGCAGTTTTTGACGAATTTGCGGCTCAAGTCATCTCCCTGGTTGGAGAGGGCGGAGCCGGGGATGGTGATGGAGGCGGTGATATCATCCTCGGCAGAGAGCTTGGCGGCCGGGAGAAAGTCCTTGCGGAGGCCGAAGGTCCGCCAGGAACCGTCCTCGGTGTAGCCGATGCGGAGGTACTGGGTGATCAATTTGCTCCTGCGGTAGCGGAGTTCGTAGCCGGGGAGTCCGTTGATGGCATCGACGCTGAAGCGTTCGACCCAATCGTCGCCCCAGTCCGGGCGGTACAGTCGCTTGATGATGAGGACGATCTCCTTGACGTGCTGAGGAATCGATTCAAGCCAGCTGTTGTAAGCATCGGTGTAGTCGATTTTGGAGGGGGTGAGGAGTTTGATGACCGAACCGAGGGACCGGTTGGGGCTGAGGATGGGACGTCCGTTGACCCGATTCCGGGAAGGGTCTTTGAAACGGTTCCCGAATTCGTAGGAGAGAACTGATTTGACCATTTCAAAGTCCGTTTTGAAGTCGGAAACAAAGACTGGCCCGGAAATGATGGCATCGGTGATGGGCTTTGAGATTTCCGATTTACCCCCGCCGGAGACGGTGCAGGGTTTGTGGCAGAGGGTACCGAGAGCGTTGGTGCCCTGGAGGCGCCAGCGACGTCCCTCCTGTGGCTTGATCATCCGAATTTTATAGCCAGAGGGGAGAATGAAGGTTTTTTCCGGATCGAGGCGGATTTGTTGTTTTTTGCCCTCGTGATTCCACTCGATGGTCTGGTTGTCGAGGAAGATGCGGACATCCTCGCGGAGGTAAACGATAGACGGGAAGTTGCGGTCGATGGCGTAGCCCTCGGGTTGGAGGTCCATGACATCGGAGAAGAGCTTGGAAGTCTCGGCGAAGGTGTGGTTGAGGTTGGGGATATTGGAGGAGAGGACAAACTCCTCGCCCAGATCGTAGCTGGGGAAAACAAGGGCTCCCCCGGCGTGCTCTTCCTCGGCCAGCCCGTAGAGGTTGGCGGCGTAGCTGATCTGGGTCTTAACCTCTTTTTTGGAGTAACCGAAATAGCTGTCGGCAATGACGGTAAAGACGACGCCGCGTTTGTCCCGGCAGGTCAGTTTGAAGGCTGACCCGTTGTTATAGAGGTCATCGGGGTGTTCCCAGCACATGCCGTCCCGGATCTGTCGCTCGGTGGCATCCTTGACGTGGGGGAGGCCGAGTTCCTTTTTGCGGAGGCGGATGAGGTGAGGGGCGAGGACGACGCAGCCGGTGTGGCCAGTCCAGTGGTCGGGATCGAGCGCGGCGTCATTCTGGGGGAGGAAGGGGTTGCCAGCGTTGCCGAAAATCGATTCGACGAAATCGAGATTACAGGTCATCGAACCGGGGGCAAAAAAGCGCACCTCCATGCTTTTTTCCGGGGTGAAACCGGGAACCTCGGGGACGACGATGGGCCGGAGGAGGAGAGAGACGTGGAGGTGGGCTGGTTTGGGAGAGGTGGCAGTGAAGGGGAGGACCTGAAGCTCCTCGGGGGCGTGCATGGCTGCCTGAAAAATATTGTAGGCTACGTTTTTCGGGACGGCTCGCTTGTCCTCGGGAATCGGGAGACCGCCCTCGACAACGTGGAAAACGCCCTGAGTGGTGCGACGGTCCTTCTCGGGGTTGTGGAGGACCCCCTGCGAGACCCGGTAGCTGGTGGCGACGGGAGATTCGAAGGTATCGGCATCTGGTGGCAGGGAGAGGGAGCGGGCAATGCCATGGCGATCGAGAATGAGGGCAGGGCGAGGCAAACGGAGTGGGTCCTGATCTCTGCCGAGGTCTGAAAAATAGTTGTTCAGGAAAGTCTCGATTCGCTCGTCAACCGGGCAGGTAGAGGGACCGGCCTCCAGGTGAATGGCGCGATGGTGCGAAACGAGGGGATCAATGAGGTCGAGTAGCTCTTGATTGAGTCCCGCCTCGGGAAGGGGGAGGCCAAGATCGGCGAGTTTGAGCTGAATTGATTCGTGGAAGTACTTGGCTACTTCGGGATGATTCAGGTTGCGGGAGGTTTTGACCCCAATGGCGTGCTCTTGCGTCGGCTTCATAACGATTAGATTAAGGTTTGCCGGGTTGATGGACCCGGTTATCTGGTCACTCGGCGCGATCTTTTGGACCAGCCAAATGGAAGGCAAAAAAAATCGAACCGAAAATGCGGGGTAACAGGATCGTAACTTTTGGCTATAAGAGTAACCGGAAAGTCGATACGAAGGAGCAGCAGAGGGAACGGTAGCTGCGGGTTTGGGGGAGAGAGCGGGTTTGGAGACGGGTAGCTCGGTCAGGTTGGTCGAAGACGGTGGTTTGAAGGATTTCTGGAACGACGCTCGGAATTGACAGTCTGAGAAAGCTGGAGGTTGTATTCCTCTCCAATTTACTCAATATCTCCTCCCTTATGGATCAGCTACCCCGCATGAAATGGTTTTTAACTCTCTTTCTACCCGCTTTGGTTTTCGGCTCGGTGCCTACCGTGGACGAGGTGATCGCGGCGAGCCGGGCAAAAATCGGATCGGACGATCGGCTCAACTCGGTGGAGACGCTGCAATTCAGGGCAACCTTGATTCGTCCGGGGGTGGATCCGGCGCGGGACGATCTACCGGACCTGGAGATCATGATCAAAAAGCCACGCAAGCAGATTATCCGGATAAATTCGGAGAGGGGTTTGGAAGCCTCGGTGGTGAACGAGTACGAAGGTTACCGTTTGGTAAAGCCGAAGGATGCGGCTGAGGCGATGATTGAGCCAATGCAGACGGATGAGCTAATCCGCCTGACGACCAATGCGCTGGAAAACCTCAGTTTTTTCCGTTATCCGCTCAACTCGAACGTGCGGATGCGGATGATTGGACCGGTCACGATATTGGGGAGGGATATGCTGGCCATCCACTTCAGGCACGCGAACGGAGTAGAGTATGTGCGTTACTTTGACCCGGAAACCTATGCCCTGGTCGGAACGCTGACGGGTCAGCTATTGACGATGGAGAGCGGACAAATCAAAGCCAACGGAATCAGTTTTGGTTCGAACCTTGAGGTTTACGTGGATGGGAACTTGGCCCACACGATCAAGGTCAACGAAGTGAAAGTGAATCAGCCATTGGCCGATGCCCTCTTCGAGTACCCGGAAGACTAGGGGGTTGTGACGACGATACGTTTTCGCCCGGAGGACTTTGGTGAAGGCCTTCGGCAGTTTCTTGATTCGGTAGCTCCAGCCATTCCGGTGGCTGAGGTGGTGCAGCCGATCCTCGAAGCGGTGCGCCGGGATGGGGATGGTGCCCTGGCGGCGTTGACGGAGCGTTTTGACGGTGCGCGGGTTGGTGCGGATCGGTTAAGGGTCCCGGCGGAGGCACTGGCGGAGGCGCGCGATGCGATTTCTGACGAGGAGATGGCCTTGATTGGGGAGGCGATGGCCAATGTGAGGTCCTTCCACGAACGCACTGTTCCAAAGGGCTGGAAGGAGAAAAACCAGCACGGAGGGATGGTGGGGGAACGTTACTATCCGCTGCAGCGGGTGGGCCTTTATGTGCCCGGTGGTCAGGTGCCGTTGCTGTCTACGGTTTTGATGACAGCGCTGCCGGCCAAGGTTGCGGGAGTGCCTTCGGTTGCCGTGTGTACCCCGCCGGATCGGGACGGGGAGGTGGACGCCAAGCTCCTCGGGGTGATGGCTCTCTGCGGGATTGACGAAGTTTATCGAGTGGGAGGGGCGCAGGCGATTGCAGCGATGGCTTACGGCACCGAAACCATTCCGGCCGTGGACAAGGTTTTTGGTCCTGGCAATGCCTATGTAATGGAGGCCAAGCGGCAGGTTTATGGGGTAGTCGGGGTTGACCTGCTGCCGGGGCCCAGCGAGGTGATGGTGATTGCGGATGAGGGAGCGCGGCCCGACTGGGTGGCAGCCGACCTCCTCGCCCAGGCGGAGCACGGTTCCGGCAAAGAGATCATCTATCTGGTTACTTGGAACGAAGGATTGGTGGCCAGGGTCGAGCGTGAACTGGAGACGAGGGTGGGGGACTTGCCAAACCGGGGAGTGATTGAGCGAACCCTGCGTGACCGGTACCTCGCGGTTGAGTGTGGAACGGTTGAAGAAGCAGCGGCGGTGGCAAATCTGGTCGCGCCCGAGCACCTCGAACTGCAGGTAGAAGGATCGGTGGCTGAGCAACTCCAGCTTTTGATCAAGACGGCTGGCGCCTTTCTGGTTGGATACCACTGTCCGACGGTGATTGGGGACTTTGCGGCTGGCCCGAGCCATACCCTGCCCACCGGACAGGCCGGGCGTTTCTCGAGCGGGTTGCAGGTGGTGGATTTTATGAGGCGATCGAGTGTGGTTGAGTACGGCAAAGAAGCGGCTGAAAAGGTCTGGCCGGTGGTCGAGTTCTTTGGTGCTGCGGAGCGCCTCGGTGCTCATGCAGAGAGTCTGCGCTTGCGGGTAAAGCCGGGCGAAAAATCATAGGGAGGCAATGGTGGACCCCTCAAGCAATCCGGGACAGTTGGCCTGTTTGGCAAACGAGCACGTTTTGGCGATGTCCCCCTACGTGCCCGGCCGCCAAATGAACGATCCGGACTGGATCAAACTCAACACCAACGAGCTGCCCTACCCACCCAGCCCCCGGGTGGAGGCGGCGATCCGTGGCGAGATGGACCGCCTGGTTAAGTACCCCGATCCGACGAGCGAATCCCTGCGAAACCGGATCGCTGATCACCATGGGTTGAAACCGTCTCAGGTGATTGCTGGTAACGGCTCGGACGATGTGCTGAACCTGCTCTGCCGGGTCTTTGCGAGCGGCGGGCGGCGGGTTGGTCGGGTGGTGCCGTCCTACTCTCTCTACCCGGTTCTGGCCGCTGCACAGGGGGCGGCGATGGTTGAGGTGCCGGTCGATGAAGGCTTTAATTTTGATCCGGCGAGGGTGGTGGCATCGGGGGCCAATCTCTTTTTTCTCACCTCGCCGAACGCACCGAGTGGCGTGGGCTATCCGGCGGCGATGATCGGGGAGCTAGCAGGGGATTTTCCAGGGATTCTGGTGGTGGATGAAGCCTATGCAAATTTTGCCTCGGAAAATGCGGTTGGTTTGCTGAACGATCACCCGAATCTGGTGGTGACCCGAACCTTTTCGAAGGCATTTGGACTGGCTGGTTTGCGAGTTGGTTACGGGCTGGGTTCACCGGTGGTAATCGAGCTTCTCAACCGGGTGCGGGATGCCTACAATCTGGATCGGTTTGCCCAGGCGGGGGCGCGGGCGGCACTGGAGGATTATGGTTATTTTGAGGCTCTAATCGGCAAGATTCAACGAGTGCGCGACTTTTACCGAAAGGAGTTTCTCAAGTTGGGGTGGGAGGTTCCGGCATCTCAGGCTAATTTTCTTTTGGTCCAGCCTGTAGACGGGCAGGGCCGTTCCGGCCCGGAGGTGGCTGCCTCCTTGATGCAAGAGCTGGAGCGGGAGCGGATACTGGTCCGCTATTTTCCAAGCCACCCCTTGACTCAAAGTTCGCTTCGAATCAGCATCGGGAGTGAGGCGCAGATGTACCGGCTAATGGAAGTGATTGAAGGATGGATGAAGCATTGACAGTTGGGCGATTTGGAGAAGTTTCGCGCGCCACGGGCGAGACGCAGATCACCGTGCAGGTTAACCTGGACGGGAGCGGGCAGGGGGAGCGGAAGACGGGCATCCCCTTCTTTGATCACATGCTCGATCTTTTTGCCCGGCACGGCTTTTGTGACCTGACGGTTGACGCGAAGGGGGATCTGGAGGTCGACTATCACCACTTGGTGGAGGATGTGGGTCTGGCTTTGGGGACGGCGATTCGTGGAGCCCTCGGGGACCGCGGGGGTATCCGGAGATACGGGTCTCAGGTGCTTCCGATGGACGAGACCCTCGTCAGCTGTGCGATCGACTTGGGCAATCGACCCTATCTGGTCTACGAGGTTAGCACCTCAATCACCTTTGTAAGGGATTTCAACATTCAGTTATTCAAGGAGTTTTTTCAGGCTTTGGCGGTCAACGCCGGGATGAATTTGCATTTGAAACTTGAATACGGAAGCGAGCCGCACCACATCGCGGAGGGTTGCTTTAAGGCCTTTGCGCGGGCCTTCGACGCCGCGAAAACGCTCGATCCACGCCTCCAGGGAACAGTGCCTTCGACCAAAGGCACCTTGAGTGAGGATGGTTGAGGAGACGGTTGGCTAAAGCGGGGCTGCGCGGCGATGATTGAAGGCGAGGGGATGAAGGCGTTGGCGATTCGGAAATTTGGAGGTCCAGAGGTTCTGGAGCTGGAAAGGTTGGCCCAGCCACGTCCGGGTAGGAACGAAGTCCTCATCCGGGTGACTGGGGGCTCTGTCAATCCGATCGACATCAAGGTGCGCTCCGGGGTGGTGCCGGGTTTGGCGGGTGACTTTCCCTGGGTGCCGGGTCTTGATTTTGTCGGCACGGTGGAAGCTCTCGGAGAGGGCGTGGAGGGTTTTCAGGTCGGAGAGACGGTCTGTGGTTTTGGTCGCGGTTGTGCAGCGGAGTTTGCCGTGGCAGCGAGCGCCCACACGATCCGGCTCCCTGTGGGCGTGAAGGCGGATGATGCAGCGGTGCTGCCGGTGGTTGGGATCACGGCTTGGGAAGCGGTTATGGAGCGGTGTCGAATCCAGCCGGGCGACTCGGTGTTGGTCCACGGAGGCTGCGGTGGTGTGGGGCACCTGGCGGTGCAGCTGGCCGCCCTGGCAGGCGGTAAGGTGACGGCAACGGTATCGACGGAGCTGAAGGCCGGTCTGGTTCGCCAGTTGGGTGCTGAAGCGGTGGTTTTGTACCCGGAGGAGCAGGTTGAGGATTATGTGAAGCGATGCACCGCAGGAGAGGGATTTCGCTGGGTGATCGACACGGTGGGGGGCGAAAATCTGTCGAAGAGTTTTGCGGCGGTGGGGCCCTTTGGAACGGTGGTGACGATAGCGGCCCGGGCGACCGTGGATCTGTCTCCGCTCCACGCCAAGGCGGCGACTTTGGAGGTTGTTTTCATGATGCTGGCCAGGCTGAAGAAAAGGGGGATGGACCGGCAGGGGGCGGCGCTAGAACGGCTTCTCGAGCTTTTGGGAGCAGGTCGGCTCTCGATCATCCGTGACGAACCCCTGGAGGGGCTGGAGTCGATTGCGGATCTCCATCGGCGGATGGAGAGCGGCGGTGTGATTGGTAAGCTGGGGTACCGGTTGGCGTCGCAGGGAGGGTGAAAAAGGTGGCGCAGGTCATTCCTGGAATGGTGGTAGCGATCATTTCAGCGATTCTGACGAGCGGACCTTTTTTGAATCCCGACTTGGCGGAGCTGGCCTGGATCGGGATGGTTCCACTGCTCCTATGGTTGAGCGGGGCTCCGCGTTGGAAAACGGTTTGGGTGGCGCTCTTTTTCTCGGGCTGGCTGGGCTGGGCGATCCAGGTCGCCTGGTTGCGCCACGTGACGTGGTTGGGGACGGGGCTCCTGGCGGCGATCCTGAGCTTTTTCTGGGTAGCGTTCTTTGCGGTAGCGCGGCAGTGGTTACCCAAGATACGGATGTTGGGCTGGGCCGGGCGCCTCTTCGGCCTGGCAGCGCTGGGAGCGGCATTTGTATTGCTAGAATGGATACGGACTTGGTTACTTTGGGGTTTCCCCTGGAATCCGTTGGCGGCTAGCCAGTGGCAAAGACCGGTGATGCTTTCGATCCTCCCCCTGACGGGATCCTGGGGGCTGAGCTGGCTGATCGTTTTTTTTAATTTGGCGGTTACCTCCTACGTGGGGGTGATCTTCAGGAGGCAGACGGTGAGTGATGAGAGGTCAATGCCTGGTGCGAGCGGGGGGTTGCGTTTAATGGTGCGGTTCAGGCCGGAATTTTATTTGGCGATCGGCCTAATCTTTTTCTGTTTTCACCAGTATCTTGGAAACCGTGAATCCGGTCCCCCGACCCGTGAGCTGATGGTGGGCCTGGTCCAGCCGGACATTCCGCAAGAGTTGAAGTGGGACACGGAAGCGGCGGTGGAGAATCTTGAGGTACTGATTAATCTGACTCGTACGATAGCGGCGGCAGGTCCCGACCTGATCCTCTGGCCTGAGTCGGCGACTCCCTGGCCGGTGGCCGGGCGGCTCTCGATCCGGGAAGTTCTCGAAGAACTGGTTGAGGAAATCGGGATCGCCATCCTGATGGGAAACATGGTCTTCCACGATGGGGGACGCTGGGAGAACGGGGTCTTTCTGATCCGGCCGGACTTCGGGCTTGAGTCCGCATATTATGCGAAGCGAAAGCTGGTGCCCTTCGGGGAGTACAATCCGTTGCGTGGGTTGGTCCCGGGGATCGAGATCTTTGTCCCCTTCTCGGACGATGCGATTCCAGGCACCAGAGATGGACCGCTCGCAGTAGCAATCGCTGGAGGGCGGTCGGGCAGGCAGGAGAACTTGATGGTGGGAAACCTGATTTGCTACGAGGATATTTTTCCCAGGCTGGCGCGGCGGACGGTGAGGGCCGGGGCCGAGGTGCTTTTTGTAGCTTCGAACATGGCATGGTATGGGACGGAGCGGGCGGGCTACCAGCACGCTGCCCATTCCGTCTTGCGAGCCGCTGAGACCGGGGTGCCGGTTATCCGGGTAGGGAACAATGGATGGAGCGGTTGGATCGACGAGCGAGGTCACCTGCGGCAGGTGGTAACGGATCCGGATACGGGGAGCATCTACACCCGCCAGGTTGAGACAACTCAGATGGCCTGGACTCCCCGATTGGAACCAACCGCCTATGTCCAATATGGAGATTGGTTCGTTTTGCTTTGTGGCGGGCTGGTGGGGTTGGCCGGTTTGAGATTTCGGCCAAAGAGGGAGCTGAAGCGGTCGGGTGAAGCGACGGCTGCCGAAACGGATGGCTAGAGGTCCCCGATCTGGTGGAGTCCGGAGAGGAGTCCGGGCTCGGTGATCTCAGAGTAGAGGTTGACCAGGGGTTTGAAGCCAGGGTATTTGGCAGAGCCGAGTTCGGCTACCCGACCAGCTGTTTTGGGGTGGCCCTTCTGGCGAAGCATATTGGCAAGGGCAAGGAAGGTTGATGGGGGAGGCGGGGCGATGCTCAGGCGTTGGACCAGATTTTCCGCGTGCGCGGTCCCACCCTGGCGTAGGAAGCCGTCAAAGGATTCCAGCCAGCCGAGGAAGCGGACAACTGGTTCCTCGGTGAGAAAGGCCTTTCTGCGTCTGCTGAAGTCCTGGAGGAAGGATGGGTCGCGGTGATGGCCTGCTGACTGAACAACGAGATTGACGAGGGATGGGGCGATGACTGGGTGCTCGGTTGAGCAAATCTCAAAGAGCAACTCTGCCGTTTCGGGGCGCATTTTTCCGGCGACTGTGTTGACGAGGATGGTGATGGCATCGAGGTCCGTCCGATGCAGGGTAAGGAATTGTTGGAGGGCGAACTCGGCTTCCTCCGGATTGTTGGCCAGATAGAGTTCGTCGAGAATGTGGACCTTGTAGTTTGGTGGAACAACCGGTGAGGAGAGGTAGGCGTCGATGGAGAGTTTCGAGAAAGGAGTGAGGCCCTGGTGGATGCTGAGAAGGATTTCGGCGAAGTTGAGTTCGCGGGTGTTGGCAAGAAGGATTGGATTGGTGCGGAGAATCTGACGTGCAGCGTCCGAATCTCCCAGGGCATTGAGAGCAAAGGCTTCGTAGACCGGAAAAAGGGCATCCTGAGGGAAGGTGATCTTGCTGGCAGCGGCAGCTTCTCGGAGGTCTTGCCAATTCCGAAGCCTCATCAGGGCAGAGCTTTCGTAACGGGCGCAGAACTGTTTGACCTCTGCGGGGGTCTTGGGGTTGGCGACTATTTGGCGGGCAAGATCAATCGCCCTCTCGTAGCGAAAGTCTGAGCCGAGGAACATAAAACAATAGCGAACAGCGTCCAACTCTTGCTCCAACCCGTGATTGAGGCCATCGAGGACGATGCTGATGGCCTGATCGGTTTGTTGCAAAAGCCGCAGGAGATTGGCGAGGCGAATGCGGGCGACGTGGTTTTCTGGCTGGTGCCGGACACCAATGCGGAGGAGGAAAAGAGCCTCCCGGAATCGGCCTTCATCGTAAGCGGCAAGACCTTCCTTCAGGTAGGAGCCCCGGCGTTTCTCAACCATTTGGGGCCAGTTCCACGGAAAAATGATGTCGGAGAAAGTTACCTCGGTGAAGGGATTGCGTTGTTCTCGGAGGAAGAGGGCGGTTCCGAGCCCGAGGTAGGTGAGACTAGCTGCCAGAAGGAGGAGAAGAACGAAGCGGGGAAAGTGAATCTCAAAGTAGCGAGAGCGTTTCTTGCGGTAAATCTGCAAGAGCCCAAGAATCGGGTTGCAGGTGGGCTGCGTTGATAGCTTCTTGCGAAAGAGGATTGGCATATTGGGGAGGAGGTGGTCTGGACGCCAGAGGCGTTGGAGGGAAAGTTGGGAATCTAAGGGGAAAGTGACGAATTTGTTCGTTTAGAGAGTCTTGAGTCGCAGGCCATCCGGCAATTTAATTTGGGCATGATCACGAGATTTTTGCTTTCTTTGTCGTTCGCCTCTGTCTTTTTCGCCCACTCTGCTTTTGGAGAATGGAGGACTGGGAATCCCTACTTTAACCCAGCCTACTATGCCGACCAATATCCGGATTTGAGAAAAGCCTACGGGTACGATGCGGATGCCCTGAAGCGTCATTGGCTGCAGTTTGGGATTGATGAGGGCCGGAGGGGTTCCCCGGTCCTTGATCTGAAGTTTTATCTCTCCCGCAACCCCGACATTCAAAAGACCTTCGGGAAGGAGAATTACCGGAAGGCACTGGACCACTGGCGGGCACACGGGATGACCGAGGGGCGTGCGGCTCACCCCGACTTTGACCCCAAATGGTACTACGAACAGAACGAGGATGTTCGAAAATGGGCGGGAAAAAAAGAAATCTATCGCCGGGCGACTGAGCACTACATCAAGCACGGCTATGAAGAAGGTCGTTTGGGGGCGCCCAAGCGAAAGTCCTAGAGTCTCAAGAAATGGATGAGGTGCCTCCAGAGGAAGCCAAGTATTTTATTATGAATCATCAAACATCAACTTTGGGTCGGGTGCTGGGAGTTTTGGCGGCTGGCTTTCTTTTCTCAAGAACGGTCCTCGGCGATCCGATTGCGCCGGAGGCTGAGGCGAATACGGAAAAAAGCTTCCCGACGGGCAATGTGATCTTCATTCACCCGGATGGGGCAGGACTCTCCACCTGGAGTGCCCTGCGCCTGCTGGAGGCCGGGCCGGATGGCTCGATCGCCTGGGACGAGCTGGAACATATATCGATCTACAAGGGCCACATGTCCGACGCGATAGGGGCCAGTTCGAACGGCGGTGCAACAGCCCATGCCTACGGCGTCCGGCCGAAACGCAAATCGTTCGGGACGGATGGAAAGGAGCCAATCCGGGCTCTTTCGGGGTCGGACAAGTCGATCATGTTGGAGGCCAAGGAGGCTGGTATCCTCGTCGGGGCGATCAACTCCGGCCACCTCTGCGAGCCGGGTACGGCAGTCTTCCTCGCCTCTTCGGAAGACCGGTACGACTTCGATTGGATTACCAAGGAAATTTTTAAGGCGAAGCCCGATCTCTATTTTGCGGGTGGCGAGGGATACATCCTGCCTGCTGGTGTCCGCGGGGTCCACGTGGGGAACGGAAGGCGCAAGGATGGTGATGATCTCCGCACCATGGCGGCGACCCTCGGTATCCATTTGATCCATACAACCCAGGAAATGATGGATCTGGAGCCGGCAAAGCTACCGGTGATTGGACTATTTGCCGATGAAAACACCTACAACGATCAGGCTGAGGTCCTCAACATTCTGGCGCGGCAGGGGCACTACAAGCCGGATGCCCCAGACGTGGCAACGATGTTGACGACGGCTCTCCGTCTTTTCAGCAGCCAGGAGAAACCGTTCTTCCTGGTGGTGGAGGAGGAGGGGACCGACAATTTTGCAAATTACAACAATGCCGGAGGAACCCTTGAGGCTGCCCGCCGGGCGAATGCAGCGATCAGGGTAGCCCTCGATTTCCAGAGAGAGAATCCGGATACCCTGGTTCTGGTGGCAGCAGACAGTGAAGCGGGTGGCCTGGCGATTTACGGGCCGGAGCTGCGGGAGAATTCTCGGGAGATGGTGCCAGGCGTACCGCTGCGGATGAGCAACCTTTCGAACGGGGCACCGCTGGACGGCGTGCACGGTGCCATGACCGTACCCTTCCTGGCAGCTCCTGACGCCAAGGGGGTGCGGCTCCCGTTCGCGATATCCTGGGCCGGTTTTCAGGACTTCCACGGGGGCATCGTTGTGCGGGCACGGGGTTTGAACGCGGACACTTTGACCCCCCTGGTTTCGAATGTGGACATGTACCGCGTAATGTACCGAACCCTGTTTGGCGTCGAGCCGGGAGCTAAAGGTGGACTTTGAGACTGGGGGACAGTTGGGGGTTTTAGGGCTCCTAAATTTCGGGATATTGAGGGTCGGTAATGGCTGCTATTAGGGTCAGTCCTCAATGGCACTTAGTTAAGGTCAGGAGCGGCACTCCAAGGCTCGTTCCAAACTAGTGCAAAACGTCGAAAAATCGCTTAAGTAAGCGCCATTGGGGTTTGAACCCATCCACACCCCCGTTGAACAGGCGGAATAATGGTATGACTTTGTTGGCAGCTGCGTCTTTAAAGTAAGAACGCCTTACGATGCTCAAGAGACTCTTCAGTAAAGGTCAGTTTGTCCTTCCCGCCGCGTATCGAAGGAAGATGGGACTTGCTGGCGGCATTCAGATCCGGATCCGTGAAGACGGGGATCGTCTGCGGTCTAGGTGGGGCTACCCTGGAGCGCCCAGTCCGGATCCGTGAAGACGGGGATCATCTTGTTTTGGAGCCTGCTCATCTTGGCAAAGCACAATTCATAGAGGTGCGAGGCTGCTCACGCCCCATTCTTTCCATTGGCTCAAAGCGTCGCATTGGCGCTAGTGACCTAGTCGATCCTCTTGATGAAGATGCCTCATTACCTCTTGGACGTCAATGTGCTGATCGCCCACGCGATTTTAGAGCACGAGCATCACCGGATCGTCAGCGATGATCTGCGGCAACTGGCTAATCAAGGTTCTTGCTTTCATGTTTGCCTGATAGTTGAGCTGGGGCTAATACGCAATGCCATGTCGATTGGCTCGCTCCAAATTGACGATGCCAAGCAACTGTTGGAAAACGAAATCACGAACCTCGACCTTAAACACATTGCTGACGACATCGGGGCTTCCGCTCTACGCGACTGGGTGCAAGGCTGCCGCCAAACCACCGACGCCTATCTGAGCACCTTAGCGGAGGCCCGTGGGCTGACGCTTCTGACCATCGACAAAGGCATCCCAGGGACCGAACGCTTGATCGCTTAAGGACATCCTTTCGCGGGTGGATCGCCAAGCGTTCGCGCAGTCAGTTCATCGGAAACCTGATTGAACGGCTGCCGCGCCGACGATCAGCCGAAGGCCAAGAAACGCGGGAAGAAGGCTACCTAGACAACAAAAATTGACAAAAATATCAATTTAGGTAAATCATGTTTTACCTATTGGAAAAAGACAAGGATGGAAGTCCCAAAAGCAGAGCTATTTTCCGTCCTCCAGGAGTTCAATCCCTGGTGGACCGGGCAGCCTGTGGCGGACCTGCCCGAGTGGGAACGGGCGGCGGCACGGCAGATTCGCGCTTGGATCGACAATACGCAGACCAAGCGATCTCTGCTGCTAACCGGGGCTCGCCAAGTGGGAAAGACGACGCTTTTCCGGCAGGCGATCCGGCGCTTGGTGGGTGAGGGTTTCCCGCCGACGAACCTGCTCTACGCCACTTTCGACCACCCGATCCTGAAGCTGGCGGGGCTGGAACGGACGCTTCAGGCTTGGGAGGAGCTGTTTCCTCCAGTGGTGGGTCACCCGCGGATGCTGTTTCTCGACGAAATCCAGTTTGTCCCCGACTGGCAGACCTGGTTAAAGCATCAATCGGATTTTCAGCGCGGTCGCCGGATCGCGGCCACCGGTTCGTCCAGCCCGTTGCGCGACGCCTCGGCGGAGTCGGGCGTGGGGCGCTGGGAAACGATCCCGCTGCCGACCTTGTCCTTTGCGGAATACCTGCGCCTGCGCAAGGTAGAGATTCCGGATCTGCCGGAGGTGCGCTCGCTGAAGCAGCTTTTCGATTGGGGTCCGGGAGACTTTTCCCGGGCGGCGACCCTCGGTCGGCCGCTCTCCGCCCATTTCCACGAATACCTTCTGCGGGGCGGCTTCCCCGAGCCGGCGCTGGTGGACGATCTGACCCGGTGCCAGCGCCTGCTGCGCGAGGACATCGTGGACAAGGTGCTCAAGCGCGACATGACCGCACTCTATGGCGTGCGCCGGGTGCTGGAGGTGGAGAAAATCTTCCTCTACCTCTGTTACCACGATGGCGGCATCCTCGACGTGCCCACCCTCTCGCAGGAACTGGACGGCATCAACCGCCAGTCGGTGAACAACTTCCTCGATCTATTCGAAGCCACACACCTCATCCACCGGCTGCGTCCGTTCGGCTATGGCAAAGAAGTGCTGCGGGGGCGCTCGAAAGTTTATCTGGCGGACGCCGCGCTGCCGGGCGCGGTGCTGCTGCTGGGCAGGCGGCTTTTGGAAAAGCCCGACCGGCTCGGCGCGGCCGTGGAGACCGCTTTCTTCAAGCACCTCTTCACCCGCTACTACCCGGACCAGCCGACCTTTTCATACTGGCAGGACAAGACCAATCGGGATCTGGAGGTGGATCTGATCGCCCAAACGGGAGACCGTTTGGTCCCCTTCGATGTCAAATATCAGGATGCGGTGCCAACCGCGCGCAAACTCAAGGGGCTGCGTCTCTTTCTGGAGGAAAAGGCAGTGCGGCACGGTTACGTCATCACCCAGCGCTGGGAGGATTTCCAAGTCGTGGAAACCACCTCCGCCCGCAAGGGGCGGGAGCGGGACAAGCTCGATGCCCGCATCCTCGCCATTCCCGCACCGCTCGCCTGCTTTTGGCTATCCGATTGATTCCATGACCCAACTTCTCCGAAATCTCAGCCAGCTCCTTGAACGGCAAATCACCGATCGCGGCATCGTGGTCTGGTATGATCCCGACAAGTTCTACGCGAAGGCGGTGGATCGGTTGGAGCTGGAGGGTGTGGAAGTGTTGAAATTAGAGGACGGTTTTTTCCGGCTTCGTGAGCAGTTGGAGCCGTGGCTGGAGTGGATCGACGAGGCAGGTCGCGCCATACCGGACCGCGAGATTCCGCCCAAATTGCTGGTCTATGTTCCCAGACACCGGGAGGAGACTCACTACGCCCTGATCGAAGCGGAGACCGCAGGTGTAGTGTTGGAGCCGGGCGCGCCCGTCGCCGAACGCAACACCCGCTTGGCCGGTCTGGTGGAACGTCTCTACTCCAGGCTCTCACCCGAGAAGGCGGGCCATGTGGCGCGGCAGGTGGAGGAGGGTTTGCTGACCTTCGAAGACGTGGAGCAAATGTCCGAGGAGGCCAAGTCCTATACCACGGGTGCGCTCAAGTTGATTTTCGGCCAAGCCTCGCCGCTGGATCTCCTGCTGCGGTTCGTGGGCACAGACGAATTTGATGCCCGCATTCAGGAAAAGAATGCCCTCGCTGGGTTGTCCGGCTTGATCGAGCAGGAAACCGGATTGGCCCCCAAGACCAAGAATAGTCCGGACGGTCTCAGGAGAGCGCTGGTGCGCCATCTCTTGCTCGATGAGCTGGCACTCGCTCTACCCGAGGCCCGGATTTACATGGATGAGGTTCTGGAAAAACTCCGCCGCGGCATTCGACACCACGGACTTTCATGTGGAGGCAATTGATCTGCTGGCGAACCGCATCAGTTGCGATGCGGGAATGGCGGTGCTGATTGCGATCATTTCCGCTCTAAAAAAAACGCCGGTGCAAGCCGGAATGGTCATCCTTGGTGATTTGAGTATTCAGGGAAACATCAAAGCGGTCAGTTCGCTCGCCGAACCCCTGCAACTTGCCATGGAAAATGGCGCGCGGCGCGCCCTGATTCCGATGGGCAACAAACGAAGCTTCATGGAGGTCAGCGCCGATATTCTCGAAACCGTAGACCCAATTTTCTACAGTGATGTGAACACAGCGGCATTTAAAGCACTTGGCATTGTGTGACCGGAGCTGATCGAATGGAGTGAATTGGCCATTATCCTGAGGATCGGGTGTGGATGATTACCCGCCCCTCCAGCAATGACTGTGGGCCATATTCGTGGTTGGCGTTCGATGCGCGGTGGATGCGGGGGCCGATGGTGTCGGCGGCGTCCATCCAACGGACGCATTCCTTGACGGTTGGGTTGTTCTTTTTGTTGGAGAGGACGGGTTCCGCGATTTCGTAATGTCGGGCGTATTCGGTGGCCAGTGCCTCGCGGGCGCGTTGGAAGTATGGCCGCAGGATCGTGGCGGCTTCGGAGGTGGCCGCACCGTTCTGAAGCTGAACGACAGTTTGTTGGGCAAAGAGATGAGCCGCATCCTTGTCCGCGAAGGCTTTGATCTTGCGTTCCCCGGCTTCGTGCCACGCCACGCGGAATTGCGGATAACCATTCGACCTCTGCACGGTGTAGATTCGGACCGTGGCTTCGGCAGTCCCAAGAATCGCGACCCCGCCCCGGCGTGAAAGTTTCTTCGGCATACGCCGAGACTGCGGCGTCAACGAATTGCGTGGAAAATCGTGTGGAAATTTTTGGTTCGCCCGTTCCAACGGCCCGCAGGCATTGTGTTTATGGGCTTTCTCGGCTATACCGCCGTTGGGCGGCTCATCGAATGGCTACCCGCGTCATGCCTCCTGCTAACTCCCCTTCGCTCCGTTTGGGAGTTAGTCTACCTACGGGCAGCCATAGCTTATTGCGGACGTTCTCCAAAGGAATTTATGAGCGACAGCAGCTTCGACTCAGTCTTTGATAGGGTTCTTTCAGAGTTGCGCAAGTTGGGGCGCAGCGAATTCGATGAGGATATTCTTAGGATCGAACGTGAAAAGGATATTCCTGAGATGCGTGAACATGCTCTGAAGACTTTGATTTGTTTGTGCTACGTTGAAATAATCGGGGATATTTATCGTGATGATGGTATCTATAAGTCTTGGAAGAATCTGTTAAACGAATCTAAACGTAGACAGAGAAGCACTATGAGCCGCAAGGAGCCCCGCAAGCTCCCCGAGGCATGATAAGCCTCGTAAGGAGGTTGTAGACTTGGAAGGCGAGCGTATGACGTATCGTGAAGCCCAGCATCGTCCTGTGCGTTAATGGTGAGTGCGGGGACTGGGTTTGGACGTTGTGACTCTGGGACTGGGTGGATCCTGGGGTTATGGTTGGTAAAGCTGGTGGAGGTAGTGGCCGGGGGGAAGGTTTTTGAGGTCTTCCTCGGTATCGATGTCGGGGAGGGGTTCGAGGAGGATGGTCTTCAAGCCGGAACGGGTAGCGTTGGCGCAAGTTTTGGCGAGGACCTCTTCGGTGCTCCAGGGGATCCCGGAAAAGAGGATTGGATGATGGGCTCGGGTCCCGATTAAGTAGTAGCCACCGTCGAGGGCGGGACCGAGAACGCAGTCGCTTTCCTGGAGGGTTTCCAGAGCTTGCTCGAAGATTTTGGGCGAGAGGTCGGGGCAATCGCCGCCGATGGCGAAGACGGGTTGGCGGGTGCTGGGGTTGGCTTCCTCAAAGGCTCGGTTGAGCCGGTTTCCGAGATCGCCCTCGTGCTGAGGTCGGTAGGAGAGGGCGGGGCGGAGGGGGTCCAGCCACTGCCGCATGGTTTGTTCGGCCTGAGGCGGGGTGTAGGAGATGACGACCTCCCAGGAAGAGGGAATGGCGCGAACACTGGCGCTAGCGGTTGCGCGGAAAATCTCGGTGGCGACGAGGGCTCCGGTGGTGGCGGCGAGCCTTGTTTTAACCTGACCGAGCTGGGGCGCTTTGAGAAAGACCAGACAGATCGCAGGGGGCATGAGGGATCAGACGAGCGAGAGCTGCTGTTTATTTTTTTTGAAGCCGATTTCTTTATCTGGGCCAACGATGCGTGGTGAGAGATGATTTCCCTCCGGATCGATGAGGTGGTAGAGAATGCCGAAGGGAAAATCCGGGGCATGGCTACCTGAACCTCGAATCCGTTCGGAACCCCGACGAACGTTGTCGATCATCCAAGCCGGAAGGCGGGAAGCGTAATTGTTGCGGGCGACTTCCCCCCGGTGCTCGGCGAGGGCCTCCATGATAAGGGCAAGATCGTTCGGGGCAGCGCCCAGCAAAAGATTGGGACGATGGTGCGGGTGCCAGTACTCGTATTCGGCAATCCACGGCTGATGAAAAGGAGTATCCCCTTTCTGGCGGAGGGCGTCCCGGATGAGGAGGGCAGTCCCCACGTGGGCGGGATGGGCGTCCTCAAGGTGGGGGCAGAGGATAAGGGCAGGTTTGTAGAGTAAGAGCAGGTTTGTGACGGCGTTTTGCGCCTCGAACCAGGCCTCTGGGTCGGAGACCCGAGTAGCGGCCCGGCAGTTTTTGAGACCGAGAATCTGGTTATCGAAGCCGAGGATTTTGCACGACCGCTCCAATTCAGAAGTCCGGCGGGTTTTGTTTTCCGGTTTAGAGCCCAAGGTGAAGGCCACGTTGAGAATGCGGGCCCCGACCTCGCGCCGCAAGCGGAGGGCTAGCAAGCCAGCCAGGCACTCATCATCCGGGTGGGGGGAGGCGATGAGGACCAAAGGACCACTGGAGGGGTTGGTTTCGACAGGGTCCAGCGCCCTAATCTTCTCAGGCAACGGGAGTTGCACCAGACGGGCATAATTTTCGACGAGGGCTGCATAGTGACGATCCACCATGAAGAGGAAGGATAAAGCAGGCCGGGAGTGAGGTCGAGCAGGGATTTTAGCCATTTGAACGGGCACTCCCATGGTTCAGCGGGGCGGTAAAGGGAGAGAACGTGGGCTAAAAAGATTGACATGTGGGGCAAAGTGGGGCGAAGTGGGGCGTATTGGCGGGAATGGGCGTTGGATGATAAAACATGGTAGCAATCGACACTGGGCTCTATGTCGGGACTTTTTTTCACAATCTCGACACAAAGGGGCGGCTCACGATTCCTTCGAAGTGGCGCTTCGCGGGGGACGAGGCAGACGTGTACCTGGGCCTGCCGAATCCAGATGGCTTCATCACGGTTTATCCGCCGCCAATGATTGCGCGGCTGCGGGAGAAAGTTTCCAACATCAGCCTGGGAGACTCGGAGGGGCAGCGGACGCTGATGGAGATTTCTTTAATGGCTCACTCGTTTGGCTGCGACAAGCAGGGTCGGATCAATTTGAATGCCCAACTGATCGGTCACGCGAAGATCGAAAAGGAGGCGGTGCTGATCGGCAACTTTACCTCGTTCAGCATCTGGGGGAAGGAAGCCTACGAGCAAATGCGTCAGGCGGGAATCGGATCGTTGAACGACAACCTGCAAAAGCTCGATTTGTGAAAGCAGCGGGCACAGATAACGAAGGTCGGGCCGATGGAAAGAGGCCGGTCTTCGGTCACTTGCCTGTCTTGTTGGAGGAGGTTCTGGTGGCGCTTCAGGTTGAAAAGGGCGGCCGGTTTCTGGACGGTACCTTTGGTGGCGGCGGGCACGCTCGGGCCATTCTGGAGGGCAATGCTGAAAACCGGCTGGTCGCCATTGACCGGGACCCTCGAGCAGCGAGGCGAGCCGAAGGTCTGCGGGTAGACTTTGGAGACCGCTTTCAGTTTCTGGCGGGCGAATTTTCCGAGCTTTTGGGGGAGATGGAAGAACCGTTTGATGGAATCCTTCTCGATCTGGGCGTTTCATCCTATCAACTGGACGAAGGGGAGCGCGGGTTCTCCTTCCGTGAGGAAGCCGCGCTGGACATGCGGATGGACGACAGCCGGGGTATTTCGGCAGCGGAATTCCTCGAAACAGCTCCCGAGAGCCAATTGGTGCAGGCAATCCGCGACTTTGGTGAGGAGCAGTCCTGGCGGCGGGTCGTGGCTGCGGTTTTGCAGGCTCGGGGAACCGGGCAACTGGGAACCACGACGGGCTTCTCAAGTTTGATTGAATCGGTCATTGGAACGCGGCCTGTGCGAGGGCGGCGCCCGATCCATCCGGCGACCCGTTCTTTTCAGGGGGTGAGGATCGCGGTAAACGATGAGTTGGGGGTACTTGAGCGGGCCCTTCCCCTTGCTTTTGAGCGTTTGAAGGAAGGGGGCAGGTTGGGGGTAATCAGCTTCCATTCGCTGGAGGACCGGATGGTGAAGCGATTTTTTCGGACGATGGCGGGCCGGCCGGAGCACCGGGGCGATTCCCGCTGCCAGGATGAGCGGTTGGTGCGGGGGAGCATGCCGTTTTCAAAACCGGTAGTGGCGAACGATGCAGAGCTGGAGAGCAACCCGAGGGCACGTTCGGCGAGGTTTCGGGTTTTGATCCGGGAAGACGGGGGGGGACGATGAAGCTGCGAGCAAAGACCCGTCTCTGGCCGACCTTTCTCTGTTTCGTGAGCCTCCTGATTGTGATCGCTGGAGGTATGGCGATCGTTTGGACGCGGGTCCAGATTCAGCGTTCCAGTGTTCGGATTGATATGGCAGAGCGCAAGCTGGTTGACCTTGGAAGAAGGGTCAACGAGCTGGATGCCCGAATCGCTTCTGCGCAGCAACCGGAGGTCTTGATTGCGCGGGTGGAGGGTGTGATGCAGCGCCCGGAACGCCGCCAAATCGTTTGGTACCGACCAGCTCCTAACGGGGGTGAAGGTTTGGTGCCAGGGGTTGCCTATTCGGAAAACCTGGGAGTGGCCCAGGCAATCGAGGGGCGACGCTAGGCCGGCGACCTGGAAGTTTCCGCAACTTTAATCTCTGATGAATTCACGGATCATAGACCGATGGAAGCTTTGGTTGACCGGGCTGGGGATCCTTCTGGGATACGCTTTGGTCATGCTGCGTCTGGTGCAGATCCAGATCATTGACCACCCTCGCTACGAGTCGATCAGTCGGGACATCCGGAAGCGTTTTGAGATTATTGAGGCAAGGCGGGGAGATATTCTGGACGCGAGGGGCAACCTTTTGGCGACTACCCGGGCGGTGATTGATCTGGGGGTAGACCCGGGGGCGGTGGGAAATGAAATCGACCAAACGAAGGTGCAGCAGTTGGCCGGGATGATTGGTCGGCCGGTGGAAGAGGTGCTGGAGGAGATGGGGAAACGGACGATCCGCGCGAGCGACGGGTCAATCCGCAAGGTGGGCTGGCGTGATCTGGCGAAGGGGATTTCGGAAGATGAGTATGACGCAATCCGAGCCCTCAACATCCCCGGAGTGTATGGAAACCGCCGATACCTGCGGGTTTATCCGGGGGGTAGCCTGGCCTCTCACGTGATCGGTTTCCTCAATCTGGAGCCAGTCGCGGTGATGGGAGTGGAACGCTCGATGGATTTCTATCTATCCGGTCAGCGTGGATGGAGGGAATCGGAGCGGGCGGGGGACCGCCGGGAGCTTGCCCATCTGCGCAGCCGGGAGGTGAGTCCGCAGGCAGGATTGAGCGTTCAACTGACGATTGAGGCGCCGGTTCAGAATCTGGTTGAAGAGGAGATCCGCGATTTGGTGGAAAAGTACTCCCCGGAAAGCGTGAGCATCATCGTCTCCGATCCGATTACTGGATACGTGACGGCGTTGGCGAACTACCCGAGTTTTGATTTAAACCATTACCGCAGCTCATCGGCAGCAGAGCGTCGCAACCGGGTCCTGACTGACCTTTATGAACCGGGCTCGACCTTCAAGGTGATCACGGCAGCGGCAGCGCTCCACGAGAAGATTGTAACGCCGGAAACCGTCTTTGACTGCAGTTTTCCAGTGGCGACCTACCGCGGTCGGTCGGTCCGGCTCCCAAGTGATCACCACCCCTACGGCAAACTTTCGGTGGCCGAGATCGTGGTGAAATCGAGCAATCGAGGAGCCGCCTATTTGGGAATGCTGCTCGGGGAGAAGCGATTGCATCGGTACGCAGGCGAGTTCGGGTTTGGTGAGTTAACAGGGATTGGCCTGCCTCCCGAAGAGGTGGGCATCCTCCACCCGGTACGAAACTGGGATGGGCTGACGATTACCCGGATGCCGATGGGGCACGCCATATCGGCGACCCCGATGCAAGTTCACGTGGCGATCTCGGCGGTAGCGAATCGGGGACGCTTGATGCGCCCTCAGATCGTGGAGCGAATTCTCGACGAAAACGGCCAGACCCTGATTCGTTTTGAGCCCTATGAACGGCGCCAGGTGGTCTCGGCGGAGGCGGCTGGGCTGGCGACTGTTTTCATGACGGAGGTGGCCTCGGCTAGCGGGACGGCAAAAAACGCTTCACTGGAGGGCTTCTCGGTGGGTGGGAAAACGGGAACTACGCAAATGTTGATTGATGGAGTGTATTCAAAAAAGCACCACGTAGCTTCTTTTGCAGGTTTTATTCCGGCTTCCAATCCGAGGTTTGCGATCACCGTGGTGGTCACCGATCCGAAAGTAAAGGGAGTGGGGTACGGCGGCCAGGTGGCTGCTCCGGCCTTTCGCAGGATCGCGGAGGGATTGGTCCAGTATTATCAAATCGAACCGGATTTGCGAGCGGATCGAAATCTGTTGGCAGACCTTTTTGAGCGATCGAGCAGGGGAGAGGTGAATTGAGATGTTTGGCTTACCGGGAATTCAAATCAGCACTTTGATTGACCATCCAACCCGGATGGGTCGAATGGGTTTTGTGCCTCCCTCGGGTGGGGGGACGCCGGACGGAGCCTGGACCCTGAAGAAGTTACTCCAGGGGGTCGAAGTGTTGAAGGCTGACATTCCTAGGGATCAGCCAGTTCGTGCTTTGATCACGGACAGTCGAAGGGTCGTGCCGGGATCGATCTTCTTTGCCCGGAGTGGGCAGCGGACGGACGGTCTGCTCTATGCCCAGGAAGCGATTGACCGGGGCGCGGTGGCGGTGGTTTCCATGAACCGACCGGGGGCGGTCAAGAACATTGCCCAGATCCAGGTGGCAGATCCGCGGATCGCCCTGGCTCAAATGGCGCGAAAGTTTTACGGCTTTCCGGACCGGGACTTGAAGCTGATCGGGATAACGGGGACCAATGGCAAGACAACGGTTAGTTGGTTGCTCCAGCACCTACTGACTTCCGGGGGGATCAAGACTGGCCTGATTGGGACGATTCACTACGATCTGGGGGAGAGGACGATACCGGCCTATCGGACGACCCCGGAGTCGGTGGATTCCCTCTCCATGTTGGCTCAAATTCGGGACGGGGGAGGAACGGCTGCGGTGATGGAGGTGAGTTCCCACGGACTGGATCAAAACCGGGTGAACGGGTTTGAGTTTGATGTGGGGGTTTTTCTGAACCTGACCTCGGATCATCTGGACTACCATGAAACGATGGAACGGTACTTTGACGCCAAGGCCCGGCTATTTGATGGGCGGTGCGGGACGGCGGTGCCGATCGGAGTAATCAACGTAGCGGATCCGTGGGGACGGCGGCTTTGCGAAGAGCTGGGGAGCCGGGAGGGCTGTCGTCCTTTTGGAGCGGGGCTGCCGGAGGAGCGGGTGGCGGCAGAGGAGCCCGTTTTTGAAGCGGATGGGACGCGGTTTGTCTTGCGGATTGGTAGTTGGAGGCGGGCGGTAAAGACGAGGCTGGCAGGTCGGTATAATCTGGCGAACACCATTGCAGCGGCGGCGGCGGCGGATGCGCTGGAGCTGGACCCGGAAACGATTGCCGATGGTCTGGAGTCCTTTACCTCGGTACCGGGGAGAATGGAACGGGTGGAGTTTGCCGGTGGACCGACGGTTTTTGTAGACTACGCCCACACCGACGATGCTTTGGACAATGCGCTATCAATGCTGCGAGAAATTGCGGGCGGGAGGCTCCTTACCGTCTTTGGCTGCGGGGGAGACCGGGACCGATCGAAGCGTGAGAAAATGGTAGCAGCAGTGCAGCGGCACTCGGACCTGGCCTGGGCGACAGCGGACAACCCGCGCTCGGAAGCGCTGGAACAAATCTTTGAGGACATGCGCAAGGGGGTAACCGAAGCCGGGCGGATTCGGTTCGTGGAGGACCGAAGGAATGCTATCGCAGAAGCCCTTGGCTTCGCCCGGGAGGGGGACATTGTGCTCGTGGCCGGCAAGGGTCACGAAGTGTATCAGGAATTTAAGGACACGGTAATTCCGTTTGATGACCGGGCCGTAGTTCGGGAGCTTTTGGAGTTAAAACGGATGGGAGGCCATGCCTGAGTTCGAAGCGGACTTTATGGCTCGGGCGACCGGGGGAACCTGGAAGCGGAGCCTGGGCAGCGGACGGGTCACTTCGTATACCCAGGACTCGCGCCAGGCCGGGCCGGGTTGTTGCTTCGTAGCTCTGCGGACGAACCGTCGGGACGGCCACGACTTTATCGGGGAGGCGCGGCGGGCGGGGGCAGTAGCGGCCCTGGTCGACCGGGAGGTGGCGGACCCCCTGCCCCAGCTGCTGGTTCCGAACGCCCTGAAGGGGCTGCAGGATCTCGGGGCGGCGCATCGCCAGTGCTTTTCGGGCAAAGTGGTTGGAATCACCGGATCATGCGGCAAGACGACGACCCGGGGGATGCTGGAGATGGCGCTGGGGAAGGGGGTCCACGCCACCCAAGGAAACCTTAACAATGAGATTGGCTTGCCGCTGACCCTGCTTCGATTGGATCAAAATGAGCACTGGGCATCGGTGGTGGAAACCGGGATCAACCGGAGGGGAGAAATGGAAGTTCTGGCGCGAATCCTCGCCCCCGATTTGGCGATCTTCACCATGGTTGGGGAGGCCCACCTCGACGGGTTGAGTTCGGTCGATGGGGTGGCGAGGGAAAAGTTGAACCTGTTTCAACACCTCCGCGAGGGCGGGAGAGGGGTCTTCTCTGAAAGTGCGTGGGCCATACCAATAATCAGGGATTGGGTGCGGGAGCACGGCGGGGAGGTTTGTTTGCCGCACGATTCGGATGGAGAAGGATCGGATGGAGTTTCCCTTTGGTTCCGAAGGGTGGAAGCACTCGCTGAGGGCAGGCAACGGCTGTACCTCGGGGAGGCAGCAGGGGAAGCGAAGCTGGAGTTGATGCTCTGGGGGATGAGCCCGGGAATGATCTCGAATCTAGCCTTGGCTGCGATTGCGGCGCTTCGCCTCGGGGTCTCCAGCGAGGCAGTGGTGGAGCGGCTGGAGGGCTGGAGTCCGCTACCGATGAGGGGGGACTGGAGGGAGGTTGGGCAGATGCGGATCCTGCTCGATTGTTACAATTCCAACCCCTCTTCGATGGCTGACTCCCTCGATTGGTTTTTTGAAAAAGCGTCGGGAGCGGCGGACCGGGTATTTATTCTGGGCGGGATGAGTGAACTCGGGACGGCTGCTGGAGCTTTGCATGAGCGAACGGTGGATCGGCATGGCTGGAAGGAAACCGACGAAGTGTTTTTGGTCGGCGATTTGGCCAAGGCATTTCTGGTGGGCTTGCGGAGAGGTGTTTTAAAGGAAACGTCAATTCACCAGCTGGAGGCTGCTGAGGACCTGAGGGAAGTGATTTTAGGCTGGCTCGGGGCAGGACGGAAGGTTGACATCTTCGTCAAGGGCAGTCGATCGGCGGGACTAGAAAAGGTCTTTCCACCCGAACTGGGGCACCTGTTGCTCCCGGTCGAGAACCCTGAAATGACAAACTAAATGCTGAGTTACCTCGAATCCTTGAGCGACATTTGGGGACCCTTTCGTCTGTTTGGGTTCCTGACCTTTCGCGCAATGCTGGCGGGGGGGACGGGGCTGGTGGTGGGTTGGTTGGTGGCCCCGGCGCTGATGCGATATTTGAAGGGGTTGAAGATGCGGGAGGTGGGGCGGACGGCCGCCGAGGTTGGGGAACTGGCAAAGTTGCACCAGGGCAAGAAGGACACCCCGACGATGGGTGGCCTGATCATCGCATGTGGTTTTTTCAGTGCGACCCTGCTCTGGGCCCGACCGAATATCTATGTCCTGACTGCTCTGCTGGTTTTTGGCGGGTTGATGGCGGTGGGATTCGTGGATGACTATTTGAAGGTCTCCAAGAAGAATAGCCGGGGCCTTGCGGGTAAGTATAAATTGATAGCGCAGGCCGGGCTAACGCTTCTGGTCCTGCTCATTCTGTCCTTTGACGCGGAGGCTGGGGCGCGGGTGCGCGAGCTATGGATTCCCTTTTACAAAAATCCGGTGACCCTGGCCCTGCCGTGGATTCTCTGTTTTGTCCTGCTCTTTCTGATCCTGGCTGGTTCGAGTAATGCGATCAACCTGACCGACGGGATTGATGGTTTGGCGATCGGGTGCACGGTTTCGGCCCTCTTGGCTTTTGCGCCGATGGCCTATTTTGCGGGGAATTCGGTGATCTCCGAGTACCTCTTTTTGAGCTACCTTCCCGGGACAGGTGAATTGGCGGTGCTCGGGGCCGGGCTGCTCGGGGCGAGTCTGGCCTTCCTCTGGTATAACTCCCATCCGGCGGAAGTCTTCATGGGAGATACGGGTTCTCTCGCGCTCGGGGGGGTGATCGGGGTGATAGCCTTCATGATCCACCAGCCTTTTACCCTGGTGATTGTGGGTGGAATCTTTGTCGGTGAAGCGGCCTCGGTGATGATTCAGGTGGCTTCCTATAAATCGACCCGGAAACGGGTTTTTTTAATGTCCCCGATCCACCACCACTTCGAGCTGAAGGGTTGGCATGAGAACAAAGTGGTGATTCGGTTCTGGATCCTGTCGCTCTTATTTTCGATCCTCGGCCTGGCCTCCCTGAAACTGCGTTGACGATGAAAGAGACGATCGTTGCGAGCATGAGGCAAAAGCCGGTCGCGATCCTGGGAGCCGGGCTTTCGGGGAGAGCGGCTGGGGATTTGATCGAGGCGCAGGGCGGTACGGTGGTCTATTTCGACAAGGTTGCAGCGCGGGGGAGGGATGATTTTGGCAGGGCGGTGGCGGGAGAGTTCAGCATGGTAATTCGCAGTCCGGGCCTCGGGTACCGGCACCCCTGGGTGAAGGCGGCGAGCGAGGCTGGACTCCCCATCCTGGGAGAGCTCGACCTCGCGGCGTTGTTCTGGGAGGGAAAAGTCTACGGAATAACGGGGACGAACGGAAAGACCACCACGGCTCGTTTGCTGGCGGAAGTTCTGAGAGCGGAAGGGATCGACTCGGGAGCTTTTGGAAACATCGGAGAACCGTTCGCGGCGGAAGTTTTGCGGGGGGCTGGGAGGGGCGCGGTAGCAGTGCTGGAGATCAGTTCGTTCCAGGCGGAGGACCTGAAATACCTCGCCCTGGACGCCCTGATCTGGACCAATTTTGCCGAGGATCATTTGGACTATCACGGGGGATTGGATGCCTATTTCCGTGCGAAAGAGCAGCTGGTGCGGCTGGTTCATTCCGATGGACCCTTGCTGATAGGCGAGTCCGTGGCGGCTGTTCTGGAGGCTCGAGGAAGGGTGTTCGAACGGTCTGCGGAGGTGGTGAGGGCGGATGAGGAGCTGGTGCCGGAGGGAAGCCCCTTGGCCCAAAGCCCCTATCGGGAGAATTTTGGCCTGGTCGCCCGGCTGATCAGACGGTTGGGGATGGGGACCGAGCGGATGGAGCAGGTGGCGCTCGGTTTTCGCCTTTCAAGCTGCCGGATGGAAGAGGTAGCCACGGTGGGGGGAGTTCGCTGCATCAATGACTCGAAGGCGACCAATCCCCACGCGGTACTCGGGGCAGTCGCCGGTATCGGGGGGCCGGTAGTTTGGCTCGGCGGAGGGGCTGGCAAGGGGGAAAACAAGGTGGAATTTATGAAGGCGCTGGGGCCACGGCTAAAACTGGCGGTGACCTTTGGAGCGGAGGGTCCGGAGCTGGCCAGAATTCTGGGCGAGCTTGGCACCGAAGCCTTTTTTTGCAGGGATTTGCGGGAGGCGAGTAAGCTTGCCTGGTCCCGGGCGGAGCCGGGCGACACGCTCCTTCTCAGTCCGGGCTTTTCGAGCTTTGACGCTTTTCAAAACTATGCCGAACGGGGTGATGCGTTCGTGAGAGCCGTTTTGGAATTGAAGGCGGAACCAGCCCTGAGTTAGGGTGCTGATTGGGGGAAATTTTTGTCCACAAACGTGAAGAAAGAAACAGTTATGCAAATTTTGAAAGTGTCCTCGATTGTTGGGGCTGTCCATTTTGGGCTAGCCGTGCTTCTGATTCAGCCGGGTTGTCAATCGATCGACCGGGCGTGGGAGGAACACCGGGCGGAGCGCGGAACGGTGCTAGCCAAGGAGGACGACCTGTTTCCCGCCTCCCGTCCGGTCGAGTCCGGTCTCGACGAAATTAACGAAGTTTCGATCCCCTCGACTGAGCTGGTGGGGAGCCAGGCCCTCTTCAGGCCTACCCGCCCACCTGAGCCTCCGGTGAGGACACCTGCGGGAGGGACCGGTGGCTCCGGGATGAACCAGTTCATCAATGCCGGGGTGGAAACTCCCCTGGCTTTTGGGCCGGACGATAATTTTGGAGGCCCGGGCCGGATGGGAGACGGAGGGGGCGAACTCTACACGGTTCGTTCCGGGGACTCTCTCTGGACGATTGCCCAGCGTGAGGGCATCCGGTTTAACGACCTGCTGGAGGCCAACGGGATGACGAGGGAGACGAAGCTGCGGGTCGGCCAGAGCATCATTCTGCCAGCGGGACCAGCTGAAATTGTGGGCACCGGGTCAACGGCTCCGGGCGGGCGACCGGCTGGATGGGAGGCTTACACCGTGCGTTCAGGCGATTCGCTCTCTGCCCTGGCGCAGCGGACGGGCACCACGGTGGCGGAGATCAAAGGAGTGAACGGATTGACTTCGGATGTGATTCGGGTGGGGCGGCCCCTGTTTCTGCCGGGAGGATCTTCTCTGGCGGCAGGTGCTCCAGCGGGAGCGGCTCGGGCTCAATCGGCTCCGGGAGGCTCCCAGAGTGGACCGATTGACTACAGTGGCAAGCACACGGTGGTGGCCGGGGAGTACCCGCAGGCGATTGCCCGGCTCTACGGAATGACGACAACCGAGTTATTGCGGGTGAACAACATTTCTGACCCGACCCGCCTGCGGGTAGGAACCGAGCTTAAGGTTCGCTCGACAGCGGGTGTTGATGGGGCGGTGGGTTCCCGGCCAGCGCCTCGATCGAAGCTGGGCCGAACGGACGGTGGACCCCTGGTCAGGGGCGAGGATGGGGTCTTCGAAGTTGAATTTGATAGACCG
Organism: Puniceicoccaceae bacterium; assembly: GCA_036822055.1. Taxonomy (GTDB): domain Bacteria; phylum Verrucomicrobiota; class Verrucomicrobiia; order Opitutales; family Puniceicoccaceae; genus DAISIK01. The sequence goes on along the minus strand of DAISIK010000023.1, from coordinate 11,979 downwards.
GCTGAAACTCCAGAAGAAGATGACCTTCTCGACTCGGCTCCAGTGATCAATCCGGGTGCGGCCCCAGCCGAGGACGATGGCTTCGACATTGATGATCTCGATGACATTGGGATCATTGTATTTTAAAATCCGATACGCGGGTTAGCGGATGGCCGGGGAGCGGGAAATTGTCTGGGATGAGGGAGGGGATGCTTTTCCGAGTTCGCGCTGGCTGATTCTCGCGGTCTTAGTGGTGGTGGGTCTCCTCACGAGTCTGGGGCTGACCATTCTCTTCAGCGCCAGCTCAACGATGTACGAGGACTCGACCTACCTGCTCTCGCGGCAGGTGAAATGGCTTTTCGTGGCGGGGATTGCCTGTCTGGCCTTTACCTTCATCCCCCTAAGCTGGATGGAGCGCTTGAGTCCCTACATCTTTCTCGGGGGGATCCTGGGGCTTCTTCTAGTACTCATTCCCGGTGTGGGGGTTGAGGTCAAAGGGGCGCAGCGGTGGATTGATCTAGGGGGACAGCGGGTTCAGCCAAGTGAATTTGCCAAGATCGGGCTCGTTTTTGGGGCTGCCTTCTGGTTTTCGAGGTTTGTGCGGCTGAACCGGACCTTCGTGATAGGGTTTTTGATCCCTTCAATCGGTTTAGCCGTGGTGGCGGGATTGATCTTTAAGCAGCCCGACTATGGAACAGCCGCCCTTTGTGGCCTAACGGGGTATGTCCTCTTCTTTTTCGCCGGGGCGAGGCTGAAGTTTCTCCTGCCGGCAGTGATCATGGGAGCCGTTTTCCTCTCGGTGATGATTTACCACGATCCGGTTCGCCGGGCCCGCGTCACCTCCTACCTTCACGCGGAAGAGACCCGGAATGATGGGGGATACCAGCTGTGGCAAAGTGTGGTGGGCCTCGGGACAGGCGGGCTGACTGGTTCGGGGCTGGGGAACGGACGCCAGCAAAACGAGTACCTTCCGGAGGCCCATACCGACTTTATCTTTGCGGTGGTCGGGGAAGAGCTGGGGCTGTTGGCGACCAGCCTGGTGGTCCTCCTTTTTGGCCTGCTCTTCTTTTTCGGAATCCAGCAACTGCGGAAAGCTCCAAACCTCTTCGAGGCGATCGTCTTTGCTGGTGCCCTGCTCTTCATCACCTTTCAGTCCCTGATCAACCTGGGGGTGGTGACCGGGATTTTGCCGACGAAGGGGATGTCCCTGCCGTTCATCAGTTACGGGGGCTCGAATCTGGTGACCGTTTATATCTTCCTCGGCATCCTGCTAAACTGTTTTCGCACCTGGGACCGTCCGCCACTGCAGCGAGCCCGGTTTTTGTGAGGGCTGATCAGAAAGGCAGGATGCGCTATCTGATCATTTGCGGAGGGACCGGGGGACACCTTTCTCCGGGGTTGGCGACGGCGGCGGCTCTGCGGGAGCGACAGGGCGAATGTCGGCTGGTCGTCAGTCATAGAAAAGTGGATACGGTGCTGCTGCAGAAGTATCCCGAGCTGGAGTTTGAGGCGGTGCCGGGGGCGGCCCTGAGCATGCGCCCGGATCGCTTTCTGCGGTCTTTTCCGGCCCATCTCGGGAACTTGCGGGCGAGCTTGAGGTTGGTGCGGAGCTTTAAGCCGCAGGTGATTCTGGCCTTTGGGGGATACCTATCGCTCGGGGCGGTGGTGGCGAGCTTTGTCCGGGGACCGGCCCTGGCCCTCCATGAGGCCAACCGGATTCCGGGAAAGGCGATCCGGATCCTGAGCCGGTTTGCGGATCGGGTTTATTTACCGGAGGGGGTGGATCTCGGCGGCAGGATGGGGAAGAAAATCCGCTCGTGTGGCTACCCGGTGCGGTCGGAGTTCCGGGTTCTGGATCAGGGAATGGCGCGCCGGAAGCTGGGGATACCGGTGGAGGGACGTCTGTTGGTGGTCCTGGGAGGGAGCCAGGGGGCGCAGGCTTTGAACGACTGGGCGCACCGCTACCGGCGGGCGCTCGGTGAGCGGGGAATCCATCTGGTAGTGGTCTGTGGTCTGGGAAAGATCAGGGGGGAGGAGACCCAGCCAGGGGAAGCAGCCACCCGGACGACCCTATTTCGGCAGATCGAATTTTCCGATCAGATGGAGTACCTGTTGAATGCTGCTGATCTCGTAGTCTCGCGGGCCGGGGCGGGTACCCTGGCGGAGTTGGTTCGCTGCCAGACTCCCGCAATCCTGATCCCCTATCCCCATGCCGCCGATGGGCATCAGGAAGCCAACGCGATCGATCACGTGGCCCATGGGGGCGGGAATTGGTATCGGGAGGGTCAAGAGGAGGAGATATTTGCCCGGGTGAGTGAGCTGTTGGAAGGTGGGGAGGAACTCCGGGGAATGAAGGAGAGACTGAGACTAAGGGATGCGAGAAACTCGGATGAATCTTTCCTGATCGATTTGGAAGCGATGGCGATGGAGCGGGCAAAACAGAAGGGGCGACCAGCCTGAGAGCGATGGAGGACGGTGCGGAGTGGCCAAAGCCGCCAGCGGGAGTTCATCTGTTGGGCGGGGGCGGAATGGGAATGTTGCCCCTCGGGATCGCCCTGGCGGAGGCGGGTTACCGGGTTTCGGCGGAGGATCAGGCGATTTCGGCCCGGGCGAGGCGCTTGTTGGTCAAGGCAGGGGTGCGGGTGCTGGAATATCACGAGGAGGCTCCGGCCTTCGACGTTTTGGTGCGGTCTTCGGCCGTGGGTTTGGCGCATCGATTGGTGGAAGGCGAGCGGTTGAAGGGAAAGAAGGTTTTTCGGCGTGGTGAAGCCCTGGCACAATTGGTGAGCGGGCGGAGGCTGATTGCGGTGGTCGGTTCCCACGGCAAGACGACGACGGCGATGTACCTGCTCCATCTGCTTCGGAGGGGAGGCCTCGCCCCCGGGTTTTTGGTCGGCGGTTTGCCGGTTGATGGAACCTCTCCCGGGGGCTGGGGTGCTAGTGAGTGGTTTGTGGCAGAGGTTGATGAATCGGATGGGACGATCGAAGGATTCCATCCGGAGATCACCTTGTGGTTAAATTTTGATTACGACCACCAGAGCCACTACGGGACGGAGGCTTCGCTCCGTGGGGTTTTTGAGCGGTTAGTCGGGCGAACGAAGCGGTTGGCATTGGTCCCTCAAGCGGAAATGGAGAGGCTCGTGGGCGCGGGCATGGGAGCGGATTTGCGTCAGCTCCCCGAGGCTTTGCCAGGGGAAGGCCTTTACGAGGATTGGCCAGTCTTCAATCGGTTGAACGGGGCGGCTGCTCTGGAAGTGGCTCAAGTGGTGCTACCGGAAAAAACCGAGACGGTCGGGTTGGTCGACACACCGGGGGTAGGAAGGCGACAGCAGATCCTCCATCGCGGACCGGACGGGACGACAGTGGAGGAGGATTATGCCCACCACCCTACGGAAATTGCGGCCCTCCTCGACTGGGCCGGGCAGACCTCGGAAGGACGACGGTTAGTCCTGATTTTCCAGCCCCATCGCTACAGCAGAACCCGGCACCTGGCGAGGGAGTTTGCAACTTGTATTCAAAAAGTGGATACAACACTTTTGCTTCCGGTTTATGCAGCCAGCGAGGTCCTCGATGAGGGTGGAACGGAGGGGGCGATCCTCAAGCACCTGGACGGTTGGACGGGAGTGAGGCGGGTGGAGCAGGTTTCTTCTCTGAGAGAGGGGATGCGGTGGCTGCGGCGGGAGCGGAAGGAGACCGGGGGACCGGCCAGATACCTCTTTGTCGGGGCCGGGGATCTGGAGCGATTGAGCCATGCCTGGGCGGCAGAGTTGGGAGGCGGCGGGTTGGAGCAGGTCTGGAGGAGCTATTTGGGAGAGGAACTGAGCGAGGGCACCCGGCTGGAATTTGGGGCAAACCTGGCCCGGCGAACCACCCTCCGGGTGGGAGGCGAGGCGATGATTTATGCCGAGCCGGAACGTCTGGAGGACCTGCGCCATTTGGTGAGGGCGGCTGATCTCCTGGAGGTTGACTGGTTTTTGATCGGCGGTGGCTCGAATCTGGTGATTCCTCAATCCGGCTTTGCCGGGATGGCGATTCGGTTGGCGGGGGGGAACTGGCGCTATTGCCGGATTGAGGAGGCATGGGGGGAGATTGAAGGCGGGCCGGGCTTGAGGATGCGAGACCTGGCGGGCCGGGCTGCGGAGGCGGGGATTGGTGGTTTTGAATTCGCGGAGGGGATTCCGGGTACCCTGGGGGGCAGCCTCTGCATGAATGCGGGCGCCATGGGTAGCTGGACGCTGGATCGGGTCAGGTGGGTGGAAACCCTTGAGCGAGACGGTGCAGTGAGGCGCTGGGAGCGGGGTGAACTCCATGCGGGCTACCGGAAATGTGAGGAGCTGGCGACCGGAGAACGGATCGTGGTGCGGGCGGGCTTGTTTGGAGAGCCGGGGCTGGAAAAGCACCGCATTCGGGAGCGGATGGCCGATTTTGCCAGACGGAGGGGGGAGACCCAGCCAACCCAACGCAGTGCGGGGTGCTGCTTCAAGAATCCGGAGGGTCACTCGGCGGGGGCCTTGATTGAGGGCGCTGGTTTGAAGGGGTATCAGATCGGTGGGGCAGCGGTCTCCGGGAAGCACGCCAACTTCATCGTCAATCTGGGGGACGCCTCGGCGACCGATGTCGAGGCGATCCTGCAACACGTGGAGGAGGAGGTGGCCCGGGTTTATGGGATCCGCCTGGAGCGCGAAGTTATCAGCCCGATCGCTTTTTCAATCGACAGTTCCAAGGATGGAAACTAGTGCAAAAGGGGTGTGGGAGGGCGTATTGTCTTCACCAACGATTGGCCCGGGAGGATTGTAGGAGGAGCTGGAGAGGCGCTTGGGGAAACTGATGGCAACGGAGGAGAAATCACAGACAGTCGGCTCGATAGGGGTAACCTGGAGGCAAATTCGCCAAACGGTGGACCGGGCTGCCCATTCGGAGGCAGGGATGCAGCGGCGTCTGAATCGCAAAATTATCGGCGGGTTTCTCGGGATGGTAAAGCTGGTGAGCCTCGTCCTGGTCGGTTACCTGTTGAGCCAATTGATCCGGCAACCTGAGTTGCTGGCCGGAATGGGGAAGGCTAATGAATTTTCGTCGGTGGCGTATGTCACGGATGGGGTCCTGAGCCGGGAATGGCTTCGGAAGACGCTCAGCTTGAAGAAGGGGACTCCGCTGCTGGCGATGGATATTTTCTCCATCCGCGAGCAGTTGGAGGAAGATCCTCAGGTGGCGCGGGCGACGGTAACCAGGGAGGTGCCGAACCGGCTCAAGGTTTCGATCCACGAGCGGGTGCCCTGTTTTCGTTTGGTGGTGGCCGATCCGGGCGGGGAACGAAAGGTTCACCTGGTGGCCTTTGATGGAACGGTGTATCTGGGCAGGGACTACGAAAAGGCAAGACTACGGAGGCTTCCATTTTTGACCGGGGTTCGTTTGAGGCGGGCGGAGGATCGGGTGCTGCCGATCCAGGGATTGGGTCGGGTGCTCGATTTGGTGGAAACGGCGCGGAAGGATTTCCCCGAGGTCTATGCCGACTGGCGAGTGGTCGATCTGACCCGTTATGACGCGGATCCGGAGGTCCCGTTTTCGACCATTCGGATCCGGGGGGAGCGCGTGGAGGAGGCACTTTTTCTGGCTGAGAATCCAACCGAGCAACTGAAAAGGCTGGAGGGGGTGGTGGCTTATCTATGGGACCGCCAGGCCCTCAAGGTGGCGCGGGTGGATTTAAGATTTGATGGCAAGGTGCCGGTGATGCCCGTCCAGCTCGCAGTGGGAACCGAGAGCGGCCCGGGCTACCGCAACTAATTGAACGAGGGATGGGATCCAAAATCGTAGCGGCAGTCGATCCGGGAACTGAGAAGGTTGCCGTGCTGGTGGGGGAGGTAGAGCCATCGGGAACCCTGAACATCATCACTCAGGTGACGCGTCCGGCAGCGGGGGTGCGAAGGGGGCAGGTTTTGCAGTTCAAACAAGCGGCGACGGTGGTTGAAGAGGCCCTCGGGTTTGCCGAGGTAGAGGCTTCGGTGAGGATCGAAACGGTCTATCTCGGGCAGAGTGGCGGTCATCTTGAGGGAATCATGCAGGGAGGCTCGGCGCGGTCTTCGGGGGTCGACGGTTCGGTAACCGCGAGCGACGTGGCGCGGGCCGTTGAGGAGGCTAAAAAGCGCCAACTGGGGCCCAACCGTGTATTCATCCACCACATCCAGAATCCGTTTCGGCTGGACGGTGAGGTCGTGGAGCGACCGGAGGGCTTGAGGGGAGATTTGATTGAGGTCGACTATTGGTCGGTCCATGGAGACTCCCGGAAGGTCTCGGACATGATCCACATCATCAATGGATTCGGGCTGAAGGTGAGGGATGTGATTATTTCCTCGGTGGCCTCGGGCTGTGTGACCGCGAGCGAGGATGCCCGTCAGGCCGGGTGCTTGGTCCTCGATATGGGGGCGGGGACGACGGACTATGTTTTGTACCGGGGCGGCTACATCCTGCGGACGGGAGTGGTGCCGGTGGGGGGCGACCACCTGGTGAATGATTTGGCAATCGGGATGCGGATGAATGTGAAACGGGCCAAAGAAATCCTCCATGAAATGGGGCGGGCGATGGTTTCCCGAGAGGATAAAACGGAGTGGATTCGCATCTACGGAGATAATTTGATCGGAGACCGATCGATCTCGCGGAACGGGATGGATCGGATCGTGGAGGTGCGACTGCAGGAGGTTTTTGAGATTGTGAAAGGGGATCTGGGAAACCAGGGCCGCCCGGAGTGTTTAGCCGGGGGGGTCTTCATCACCGGGGGAGTCTCCCGCCTGGCGAGGATTGATCTACTGGCCAAGGCAGTTTTCGGAGTGCCAGTGGAGACCTCGATGGTGCCGGAGTGGGTCGACCAATCGCTGCGGGGGCCGGAGTTTAGCACCGTGCTGGGCATCCTCCACTATGCCCTGACTGGGGAAATGGAAGCGCATGATGGGAATCGGCAGCCGGAGAAGGGATTTTTGCGAAAGCTGATGAGGAGTTTTCAGAAATGAGGGATTTCGGCGAGAGGGACCGTGCGACGGCGGTTCAGGAGCGGGGGCCGCAGGCGGCCATTCGGGCCAAGGTTTTCGGAGTTGGGGGTGGGGGGATCCACATCCTTGACCGTTTGAAAAGGAACCGGCTGGTTGGGCTGCCACTGGGATACGCGGTGCTGGACTGTGATCTGCAAACCTTGCGGGACAGGCCAGAAGCTGAGCAGCTTCCGTTGGGGAAGGCACTGACCCGAGGTTTGGGATGTGGGGGTGATGCCCGGCTGGGAAAGGCGGTCGCTGATTCCGAACGGGATGTTCTGCGGCGGGCGGTGATGCAGGAGGACCTGGTCTTCATCCTCGCATCGCTGGGCGGAGGTTTGGCGAGTGGGGTCGCTCCGGTCCTTGCTGAGCTGGCGGCCGAAGCCGGTGCCTTTGTCGTGGGTTTGGTTTCGCTGCCATTCCACTTTGAGGGAAAAGGGCGCCGGGCGGTGGCAGAGCAGGCGGTTCAGGAAATGCGGCCCTGGTGCGATGCGCTGGTGCCGATGTCCAATGACTTGCTGATGCAGGAAACCGGAGACGACCGGACAGCTCTTGAGGTTTTTGAGGTGGCCGACGGGTGGATGGTGCGCGCGGTCGAGGCGATGGCGGCAACATTATCGGGTGAAGGGTTGGTGCCGACCGATTTTGCGAGCTTATGCCGAGCCCTGGGGGGTAAGGGGGGGCGCACCTTGTACACTTTTGGAGAGGCGGAGGGTGCTGAGGCGGAGGCAGTGGAGGCCATTTTGAAGCAAACGGCGACCTGCCCCCTGGTGACCCCCGACCCGGACGGTCAACCGGTGGACCATTTGCTGGTACACGTGAGCGGTGGGCCGGAGCTAACCCTGACCACGATCAATCGGTTGGTAAGCGAGCTCAATCAGCGCCACGGGAACCCTCAAAGCACCATGTTTGGGGCCTCAGTAGACGAGCGGCAGGCAGGGCGACTGAAGGTGTGCGTCTTCGGTTCGACAGATCTAACCAACCGGAAGTACCTGAAACCAAAGCGAGCGCAGCCGGGTAAGATCGAAGTGGACCCTTACCAGCCCCTCTCCCATGGGAGTCCGTCGGAAAACGGAGCGAGTGGCGATGAGAAGGCTCCTCGGCAGACCGAGTTTGAGGTTTTGATCGAAGGCGGAAACCGAGGCCTTTTCAGCTCAATGGAGCGAAACTTATACAAGGGTGAGGATCTCGACGTGCCCACTTTCATTCGAAGAGGGGTGAAGGTCAGGGCTTGATCTGAAACTTCAGGGCGCGACCCTGGGGGATTTCGGGGCTATCAAAATTTGGGGTGGCGGAGGAGGAGGGATTTGAACCCCCGGAACCGTTTCCGGCTCACCTGATTTCGAGTCAGGCCCATTCGACCACTCTGGCACTCCTCCCGCTCGGAAGAGTGAGAGTTTTCGTAAATCGAGGGAAAATCAAGGACAAAGAGCGTTGGGTGCTTTGATGGGGTGGGTCCGCTGGCGGATCCAACCTTGTGGGAAATTGTTTAGGGTCTTCCCCGGATGGACTTTTTTGAGGTGCAAAATGGCCCAATCGGTTGCGGTGGTGGAAAATCGAAATCGAAATCGGGATCGAGGGGGAACGGGAAGAGATAACGCTTTCGATGGCGGCACCCGAAGATCATTGATTTGTTCAGCGGCTCGAGATTTTTCCAAAGGCGGTCGCCCTCGGGAAATTGGATCGCTCCTTTTGGTGATCTTCGGGGGAGATCAGCAGAGGTGGCACGTTTGTTGCAAAACAGGTTGGCGATGACGGGACAAACATTGATGCGAGGTTGGAGGCGGTTGGCAGGACTCGGTTTTGGCCTGGCCGCCCTTTTTTTGATGCCAAATTTCCTGGTCGGGCAGGGAATAGGGGAGGAAGCGGAAGTCAGCCTGGCGCTGGTGGAAGCGGCCGGGGAGGCCGTCTCGATGCTGCCGCAGGAGACGGCGGATATCCTCTGGCTAACCCTGGCGGCGGTGCTCGTCTTCATCATGCAAGCCGGGTTTGCCATGCTCGAGGCGGGGATGACGCGGGCCAAGAATGCCTGCAACATCATGATGAAGAACCTGATGGACTTTGCCTTCGGGGCGATCGCCTTTTGGCTGATCGGCTATGCCTTCATGTACGGGGGCAACGGGAACGGGTTTATTGGCTGGGACTGGAGTTTGCTGGGGTTGAGTGCGTTCTCGGACGGGTCGGACAATACGGAAAGCGCCGGTTGGTTGTTTCAGGTGGTCTTTGCCGGTACAGCAGCAACGATTGTGGCGGGTGCGATGGCGGAGCGGACCAAGTTCATTGCCTACGTGATTTATTCGATCGTGATCACCTCCCTGATCTACCCGATCGCCGGGCACTGGATCTGGGCTGAAGGGGGCTGGTTGGGGCAAATCGGAATGCGGGACTTTGCTGGATCGACGGTGGTACACTCGGTGGGGGCCTGGGCCGGTTTGGCTGGCGCCATTGTGGTGGGGCCGCGCATCGGAAAGTTTACGGCAGATAAGCGACCGATTCCCATCCTCGGGCACAACCTCCCGCTGGCTACCCTCGGTTGCTTCATCCTCTGGTTTGGGTGGTTCGGGTTTAATGCGGGATCGACCCTCGCTGCGGTGGATGGTTTGGGCCACGTGGCGGTGACCACAATTCTGGCGGCCTCGGCCGGATTGATCGGGGCAGCGGTGACGACCTGGATTTGGTTTGGCAAGCCGGAGCTAACGATGACGATCAACGGCTGTCTGGCTGGCCTGGTTTCGATCACGGCTCCCTGTGCGAGCGTATCGACCGGTTCGGCGGTTCTGATCGGCTTGATCGGGGGAGTTTTGGTCGTGGGATCGGCGGTCTTTATCGAGCGGGTTCTCAAGGTCGACGACCCGGTGGGGGCCTGCAGTGTCCACGGCGTCTGCGGGGTTTGGGGGACGCTCTCGGTGGGGCTCTTTGGCCAGCAGGCGATCGATGTCCTCTACTGGGATGCGGAAACGGCGATTCAGGACGGCCTCTTTTTTGGCGGTGGCTTTGCCCAGTTTGGGATCCAGCTCGCCGGGGTGGCCTCAGTCCTCGGCTTTGTATTCGTCTCCGCTTACGTTCTGTTCTCGGTGCTCGATAAAACGATCGGGATCCGGGTGTCGGCCGAGGAAGAGCTGCAGGGTCTGGACGTGGGAGAGCATGGAAACGAGGCCTATCCAGACTTCCCTACTTTTGAGGAAGTGGCCGAATGATCGGCCTCAGAGCAGTGGATTGACGGGCCAACGCTTGCCTCGCGGGTTAATTTTGAGGCGGCAATTGGTCCTCTGCGGTTGACGGGCACCGGCTCTGGAAGCTAATCTGGAGTTTCGTCCAACGATCCAAAAAGAAAGACTTAAACATGTCCTACACTCTACCTGAATTAACCTACGCCTACGATGCGCTGGAGCCTCACTTCGATGCCCGCACGATGGAGATCCACCACACCAAGCATCACCAAACCTACATCACCAAAGTGAACGCAGCCCTCGAGGGCACTGCTTTTGCTGACAAAAAGATCGAAGAAGTGATCGCTGACCTCTCTGCCCTGCCGGAAGGTATCCGGGGAGCAGTGCGCAACAACGGGGGCGGCCACGCGAACCACACCTTCTTCTGGACCATTCTGAGCAAGAGCGGTGGGGGTCAGCCAGTCGGATCGCTGGGAGAAGCGATAGCGGCCAAGTTTGGTTCCTACGATGCCTTCAAGGAAGCGTTCTCGGCAGCGGGGGCCAACCGCTTTGGTTCCGGCTGGGCCTGGTTGGTCCTGACCGCTTCCGGAACACTGGAAGTGACCTCGACTCCCAATCAGGACAGCCCCTTGATGAAGGGGGTTGCCGAAGTGGAGGGAACTCCGCTAGTCGGACTAGACGTTTGGGAGCACGCCTACTACCTGCACTACCAAAACCGTCGTCCCGACTACATCGCAGCCTTCTTCAACGTGGTCGACTGGGCCAAGGCCAACGAGCTTTACGAAGCAGCGAAGGGCTGAGGACCGGCCGCATAGGCGCTTTTTAAAAAAGCCGTCCCGGGTGGGGCGGCTTTTTTTTGGACGGTAGGGGGCTGTGGGGACTCGGGGACTGTGGGATTTTGGGAATAAAAAACCCCGGTGAGGATATAACCACACCGGGGTTGGAATGTAGGCTCAGGCCCGAGTGGTCTTAGGCGCGGTTGCGACGAAGAGCAACGAGGCCGAAGACTCCGAGAATAGCAAGAGCTGCGGAAGGCTCAGGGATGGCTGCTCCATTGATGGTGATGTCGTTGACCCGGAAAGTTCCCGTGGCCGCAATGGTTCCACCATTTGCGGAGGTTGAATTGATCGCGACAATGCGGAGCTCGACCGTACCGGACAAACCAGTCAGTGACGACAGATCGTAGGTGTCCACGAGGGTGGCGGTTCCCGATTGGCTGAAGGTTGCAACGTCTGACGCGAAGCTGTCGAAGCTGGAGCGGATGGCCAAGGATCCTGGACCAGTGTTGGAGGACCGGGTGGAGAGACTGATGTCGATCAGATTAACTTCCAGGGCGCCGGTGCCGAAGCGGATGGAGAAGTACTCGTCTGCGGCTAGAGCATCCCAGCCAGCCGCAGAGATCGCGTTAGTAGCATTTGACGGACTGATTCCTGCACCGCGATCGATGATCGCACCGGTGATCCCAGCGAGATCAGACGTACCAGCAGTCGAGACTTGGTCACCAGGTGCTCCGGCGAAGTCGAAGTCGATCACGAAAGCTTGCCCGAGAGCAGCTGATGAAAGCCCGGCGGCGAGGCCGAGCGAGAGGAGGAGTTTCTTAGTCATTTTGATGTTTTCTATTTCGGTTTTGAGAATCGTGAGAGTTGTTCCCACCCGTTGATCTATCTTTGTTCCACGTCGGATAGGCAAACCTTGTAGTGTTAATTGTGTGTCACAAAAGACCATGGGAGCTTTTTGGACTATGAGACTATGCGACTTTTTTTCGAACTGTCGGACCTGGGGACTATTTGGGTTATTGGGCTCAGGCGCGG
>DAISIK010000022.1:0-47284 GCA_036822055.1 Puniceicoccaceae bacterium | reverse complement strand
CCTTGAGCAGAAACGACGGATTGCCCGTCTCATACCAGTAGGGGCGAAACTCCCGTTTCTGGAACAGCAGCAACACATCAAAGGGATTGTAAACCGCCTCGCCGGTCCAGTTGTAGCCATTATACCACTGCCGAACCTTTTCGCGGTTGAGGCCCTCCAGTTCCGGGGCAAAGACGGTGTCCACATCGGCATCCGTATAGCCGCAGATCGCGGAATAATCCTTGTCGAGGGTGATGTCGTTGAGGTTATTCAGCTTCGAAAACAGATTCACCTTGGAGAACTTGCTCACACCCGTCAGCAGCACGAACTCCAGGTGGGCATCGAGTTCCTTGATGGCCGAGTAAAAGAGACTCAGTGCATCGCGCATCGATTTCGCCACCGCTTCGTCCTCGATGTAGTCGAGAATGGGCTTGTCGTATTCATCCACCAGAATGACCACCCGTTGCCCATACCGGTCATGCGCAGCGTGCACGAGGGAGCGCAAGGCAGGCTGCCCTGATTCCAGGCAATCGGCCTCCACACCCAGGCGCTTGGAATGATGCAGCAGTTGGAAGCGGATTTCCGTTTCGAGATGCTCCCGGCTTTCCTTGACCCCTTCCCCAAAACTGAAGCGCAACACCGGATGCCGCTTTGACCAGTCCCAGTGCTTCTCCGCATACAGCCCGGTGAACAGCGCCCGATTGCCCTCGAACAGCTCCTTCAGGGTATCGACAAACAGGCTCTTCCCAAACCGCCGCGGACGGGAGAGAAAGTAATATCCGCCCTCCTCAACTAGCCGACAGGCAAAGGGCGTCTTGTCCACATAGTAGCACCCCTCCTCGCGGATCTTCGCGAAGTTCTGAATGCCAATCGGCAGCATTTTGCGAGGAAGGGTCATGGTTACCCGCAATTAAGCCGTAGATCATCCCGGTAAGCAAGAAGGTAGCCTGCGGGGACAGACTTCCCCTCTGGCAGTCCAATGGGGCAGACCGCTCCCGCCTATCGTCTACCGCCTAGCGCCTACCGCCTCTGACTCTCCCACCCGACAATCCGCCGCTGCGCCCGGCTGAACTCCACCCCGATGCAGAACACTTCGAGCCCCGCTTCCCGATAGGGGCGATCATAGCCTTTCTCCAGGATCTGCGCGAGGGCGCGGCCTTCCGCGGCGTCGGCGACGACCTTGAATTCGAATATCAGGGCGCGGTTCTCCAGCAGCACGGCCATGTCGAGCCGTCCGACGTTGCTCGACTCCTCCGGGCGGACGTCGAGGCCCAGCGAGGCAAAAAAGGCATAGAAGACACTCGCATAGTACCCTTCGTAGCGGGCGACCGGGTTGTTGGCATACCACTCGTTGGGGATCGATTCGAAGAAAGCACCCAACAGGTTACGCATTCCCTCCAGATCGTTCGTCTGCAAAAGTGGAATCAAGCGAGGCTGAACCTGCGAGATACGGCTGGCGGGCGCGGACCAGTCACGGGCAAGCGCCGCGAGCAGACTCGTGCGCACCTCGAAATTAGGAAAGTCGAGGGTGTAGGTGGTCATGTCCGCGAAGATCGACCGATCCCGGATGGTCAAATATCCCGTCTGGAAAAGCAGGGCTTCGGTCGCGATGTGCTCCACGTCAAAGGTCGAGAGCAATTCGTAGCTCGCCAAGGTGTGCTCGAGATCGGGCAGGAAGGTCGGTCGATTCCGCAGCACCTTGAGCAGAAACGACGGATTGCCCGTCTCATACCAGTAGGGGCGAAACTCCCGTTTCTGGAACAGCAGCAACACATCAAAGGGATTGTAAACCGCCTCGCCGGTCCAGTTGTAGCCATTATACCACTGCCGAACCTTTTCGCGGTTGAGGCCCTCCAGTTCCGGGGCAAAGACGGTGTCCACATCGGCATCCGTATAGCCGCAGATCGCGGAATAATCCTTGTCGAGGGTGATGTCGTTGAGGTTATTCAGCTTCGAAAACAGATTCACCTTGGAGAACTTGCTCACACCCGTCAGCAGCACGAACTCCAGGTGGGCATCGAGTTCTTTGATGGCGGAATAAAAATCACTCAGCGTATTCCGCATGACTGCCGCCAGGGCTGCGTCCTCGATATGGTCGAGGATCGGCTTATCGTATTCGTCCACCAGAATAACGACCCGTTCCCCGCATTTTTCATGGGCAGCGCGGACCAGTCGGCTGAGCAACAGTCGGCCGTCCCAACGCGAAGCCTCCGTGACTTCCAGCCGTTCCGCGTGCCGCTCCATTTGCTCCTCGATATGCTTCTCCAAGCCTTCCCGATCCCGAGCCCCCCCTTCCCCAAAACTGAAGCGCAGCACCGGATGCCGCTTTGACCAGTCCCAGTGCTTCTCCGCATACAGCCCGGTGAACAGCGCCCGATTGCCCTCGAACAGCTCCTTCAGGGTATCGACAAACAGGCTCTTCCCAAACCGCCGCGGACGGGAGAGAAAGTAATATCCGCCCTCCTCAACTAGCCGACAGGCAAAGGGCGTCTTGTCCACATAGTAGCACCCCTCCTCGCGGATCTTCGCGAAGTTCTGAATGCCAATCGGCAGCATTTTGCGAGGAAGGGTCATGGTTACCCGCAATTAAGCCGTAGATCATCCCGGTAATCAAGAAGGTAGCCAGCCCGTCAATCTCAGAGTCTCATAGCGAGATGGTACAGGATGGGGGATGAAGATCCGCTTTGGCGGGTCAAGTTTATCGAATCAGTGTCTCTTCTGGTTCCAGTGGGATCAATTGCAGGGTTTTGGCGGTTCAAACCTTCCACATCCCTTTTTCCAGTCAATCAGTGCGTGGGCCGGATCGAAACGAAGATCGTCGTGGTCGTTGAGATCCTCGTATCCCATCGCCAGCGCTCCGATTCGCTGACGCAAGATCTCCTGGACACTATGATCTACCTAGTCGGTGACACGAAGATCGGTAAAGCAACTCGCCAATCGACCGATGATGCCGAAGCGATCCTCCAACTGCCGAGATACCAACGCACCGGCTCCGTCGCTACTAAGATGCCTGCCGCTGAAATCGGTTGTTCCTTTTTCCCGAAGTGGGCTTGGAAATCAAAGGATTGATGGGCGCATACTGTTCCAGCAATCTCGGTTTGGTTTTTGCTGATAACACCCTCACCTCGAGGGGTTTAATCAACCAAGTCGCTATTTTATTCTAAAGGCTGTTAGCCTGGCAGGCTAGAGGGCGACGAAAGATTGCGGAGGAAAACAGTATCCAAAAAATGGATACAGTAAGTTTACCGCACTCGTTCCGGCCTAGGAGGCAGGTGGTTGGCTCGCGGGTTGGTAAGTGCCGGAGCCAGGAGCGGGGTAAGTCGAAGGGAAGAATGCTCAGCCGATGGCGTAGAAACCGATGAAGAGGAGACCGATGCCATAGGTGAGCGGGGGAACCTTGCGCGCAGAACCTTCGAGGATGCGCAGTGCGATGTAGAGCATCAACCCGAGGGCGATCCCGTGAGTAATGCTGAAAAAGAGGGGGATGGAGAGAGCGGTGAGGATGGCCGTGAGCGATTCGACGCGATCCTCGTCGGGCAGGTTGCGAAGGCTCTGGCCCATCAGGAGTCCCACGAAGATCAGGGCGGGGGCGGTGGCGATAGCGGGGATGGCCGTAATCAGTGGCTGGAGAAAGAGCGAGCCGAGGAAGAGGAGCCCAACCACCATGGAGGTAAGTCCGGTCCGCCCGCCTGCCTCGATCCCGGCGGCAGATTCAATGTAAGCCGTCGTGGTTGAGGTACCGAGGCAGGCACCCCCAATGGTAGCGAGGGCGTCGGCAGAGAGGGCGCGGTCCATTTTGGGTAGTTTGCCCTCTTCATTGAGGAGGTCGGCGCGACGCGATACCCCGATGATGGTACCAAGAGAATCAAACAGATCGAGGATCAGCAGAACAAAGAGAACGGACAGAGAGGCCGGATTGGTAAAGGGGTAGAACCAATCGATTTGGAGGAAGTTTTGTCCGAGCCCATGAGGCAGACCAAGAATGCCAGAAGGCATGGCGGTGAGGGAAGAGCCTTCCGGCCCGGAGACGAACAAGCCGAAGACGGTGAGGACACCCATGCTGATGAGGATGGCCCCGGCAACTTTTCGGATGGTCAGGGCGCACATGAGGATTAGCCCTCCGAGGGCCAGGAGGGCTGGTGCGGTGGAAAAATCCCCGTGGGTAATGATGGTGGCGGGACTCGAGACGACGAGGCCGGCTGCCTTCAGCCCCAGGAGGGCAATGAAGAAGCCGATCCCTGCCTGGATGCCAATCTGGAGCCCAAGGGGAATAGCCTCAGCCAATTTTTTGCGCAAACCCGATACCGAAAGTATCAGAAAGATGATGCCATTCCAAAAGGTGAGGCTTAGGGCAGCCTGCCAAGAAAGACCCATTCCGAGGACGATGATGAAGGCAAAGTAAGCATTGGTACCCATCCCTGGCGCCAGAGCGATAGGGTAATTGGTGAGCAAGGCCATGAGGAAACATCCGATGGCAGCGGCCAGCGCTGTAGCGACAAAGACTCCGTTGGGATCCATCCCGGCATTCGCGAGGATTGAGGGATTGACCGCGAGGATGTAGGCCATCGCAGCGAAGGAGGTGAGACCAGCAACGATCTCGCGAGGGACGGTGGTTCCGGCGGCCTGGAGTTTGAAGTAGCGTTCAAGCATTGGGAGCAGTTAAGGGAAGGGAGAATCGCAGTGGAGGAGCTTTTGGCTAATTCTGGAAAATGGCCTCGGGGAGATATCCGGTAACGGTGTAGTTGGGAAGGTTGACAACTTGGCTCAACTTTAGGTCGAGCGCGGCAGAGCAGACGAGGAAAGCATCCTCGGGGGAGAGATTCACGCGTTTGCCGAGGTAGTCGATGGCGCGGCGGACAGCGTTGCGGGCGCATTCGAGGAGGTCTGGACCGCTCGAGATGAAGCCAATCCAGGGCTGCTCAAGGTAGGGCTGGGGGGCGAGGCGGTTGGTGGTCAGAACGACGGGCTCAGTGGTTTGAAAATCCTTGCTCAGGCTGATTTTTAGGCGGACGGTCATGGGTGCCTCAAGCCCGTTAATGGAGACTTCGCCGTGGCCTTGGGCAGCGTGGGCATCTCCGGCGCAAAGGAGCGCCCCGGGAAATTCGACGGGGAGAAAAAGCGTACTCCCCTCGACGAGGTGTCGCACGTCGAGGTTGCCCCCGAAAGAGCCGGGGGGACGGGTCCGGAAGGACCCGGGTTCGGCACGTTGACCGCCAATGATTCCACAAAAAGGATCGAGGGCGAGGCGAATGCCGGGCATGCTGGTGGAGGTCAGGTGATCCAGCTCCCAGTGCCTCAGGTGGAACTGGTGGAAGTCCTCGGGGAGGAAGCAGCGCTGGGGGTTAACTGATTGCCAAGCCCATCCCTCGTGCTGGTAGGAGAGGATTTCGATCTTGAGGGTATCGCCTGCCTGGGCGCCTTCGACAGCGATGGGACCGGTCAGGGCATGGATTTTTTCGAAATCAATCTGAGTGAACTGCTCGACTGACATCCCGGGGAAGACCTGTCCATCGCTGGAGTCGGCCATTTCAATCTCGACCACATCACCGGGGGCGATGGTCAGGCGAGGGGGAACGGAGTTGTCCCAGGCATTGAGGGTGGTGGAGCGGTCGAGCCGGAGGGTCATCGGTTAAAGCGTTCGAGAGTAGCAATGTAATCGGCTACAAAGGGCCGGGGTTCAATACTTTGTGCAGCCTTGAGGCGGCGAATGGCGGCGGTGTACTTCTCCTGTTTGACGAGGACCCGGGCGGCTCCGAGCAAGCTGTCGAGGCGAACGCTTTCAACCTTTTCGGCCCGGTCGTAATAATTGAGGGCGGTTTCAAGGTCGTTCTTATTGAAGTGGAAGCTCCCAAGGGTGAGGAGGGCGTTGCCATTGAGGGGATCGCGGGCAACCACCTGGGAGAGGAGTTGGATGGCCTCTTCGTCCTGACCCCGGGTCATGGCGTTGCCTGCCTGGAGGGTAAGAAGGAGCAGTTCGTCCTGGGCCGGGAGACCGGATGGGTAGGCGTTGGAGATCGAGGTGAGGAACCCTTCAAACTCCTCTGGGGGCAATCTCCGTGAGAGAGCTTTGGCGATGTCGAGGGCGTTCGAAGGTTTAACCTTACCGGTGGCAAGGGCAGCTCGGTAGGGATCGAGGGCTAGACCGGGAGCACCGAGGTTGACGTAGATATCGCCGAGGAGGACGAGGACGCGGTCATCAGCCGCTCCGAGGAGGCGGACGATTTCAAAGTTGGAGGCAGCCTCAAGGTATTTGCGCTGGGCAATGAAGGCATTGGCCTGTTGCAGCCAGAACTCAGGCTCGTCGGGTTGCTCCTCGATGTAGCGAAGGATGAGAGCTTCGACTGCGGCATAGTCCCGCAGGTTCTGGAGGGCTTTGAGTTGGCCGAGGCGCCAGTCTCGACTATTCGGCTGGAAGACGAGTGCGAAGCGGTAGGCGTCGAGAGCGGGTCCGAAGTTGCCCGTGTTGAGGTGGCAAAAGCCGATGAGGCCATAGAGGCCTCCGTCGCCTCCGAGAATTTCGAGGGATTTGAGAAGATGGGGAAGCGCGGCGGCATAGTCCTGCTTTTGAACATAAGCCAAGCCGAGGTTCTTGTAGGCACGCCCGAAATTTGGGAATTTGCGAATGGCAGCTTGGTAAGCGTTAATCGCCTGCGGAAGTTGGCCGGACTGGACGAGGAAGTTGCCGAGAGCGAAGTCCATCGCCCCGCTGGATTCCGGGGTGATGGAGCGTTGGAGAAGCCGTACGGCAGCCGCTGGATCGGCTCCGACCTCGGCTACCGCGCGAAAGACACCGGCTTCTTCGGTGGTGATGGAGGGAGCCTTTTCGGTATCCACGCCGAAAGTACCGAGGAAGCGATCAACAAATTCCGGGTTGGACCAGCGATTTTCGGAGAGGGGATAAGACTGCCCGAGGGCAGATCCGAGAGGAACCAGGGAAAAGGCAGCGAGGATAAGTTGGGAAGGAATTCTCATGAGACTTAAAATTTAATTGGGAGTTCGACAATGGCTTTAACGGGTTTGCCGTTCCTTTTAGGTTCGGTGAGACGCCATTGCTGAATGACGGCTCGAACGGCGTCTTCAAGAACCCGGTGGGTGGTTTCGGAAAAGTTAACGATACGGATGATCCGACCGGCTTCGTCGACCTGGAAGCGGACGCGGGTGAAGCCATCTACCCGTTCGCGACGCATATCAAAAGGCTTCTCCGGTTTGACGAAATTGAGCATCCGGGGGCGTTCGTCGAGTTCGCTGACGGTGTAAAATTCTTTCAGCTCGGCGAGGGCGTCGGGGCGAGTGTCGAACCCTCCAAACCCAAAGGCACCGGCCATGGAGTCTCCGATTCCGGGCTCAAGGGCAAGGTCCAGCTGCGCGAGGGAAAGTTGGGGCGGTGGAGGCGGTGGGGGAGGAGGGGGAGTCTCTTGACGATCCTCTTCCGGTTCATCCTCGGGAGGTTCGGGTGGCGGAGGGGGCGGCGGAGGAGCCAGATCGACGCGAACGGTTAGGCTGTCCTTTCGACCCCCTATTTCGAGTAGCTGGGTGAAGGGTATGAGCATGAAGATGAGAAAGGTGAGAACGAGAGAGGCCAGCACGACGACGGGCCACTTCTGGTCAAGACTGGGGATATCAAAGTCGATGACCCCGGCATGGCGGGATGACGGTTGATCTTGTTCCGCTTCAGACATCGTAGCCTAGTTTTCCGTTGAGATGTTTACCGATGGAGCACCGCCAATTTTTGCCTCGTCGATGACCCTAACCAGAAGTTCGGTGGGGACGGACTTGTCGGCCTGGATGATGACCGGCATCTTATCGCGTTGATTGAGTCTTTTGACGATTGAGCGAACTCCGGCGGGGCCGATCTCCCGCCCCCCGTAAACGACTTTGCGGGTGTCGGTAATGGCGATAAGAATACTGTTTTTCTCGAGATCAACGGCCGAGGAGGCTTGCGGTTTGGTAACGTCAACCCCGGTCTCTTCGACGAAAACGGTGGTGACGATGAAGAAGATGAGGAGGATGAAAACGACATCAATGAGCGGGGAAATATTGATTTCGTCACTGCCTTCCGAGGCTGCGTTTTTTCTTTTGCCGAGTGCCATCAGTTTGAAGTTTGTAAGGGGTTAAAGGTGCGAAGGTCCTTTTGGAGGGTACGAAGGGTTTGGGCCTCCAACTGGGTGAGAAAGTGTTCGAGAGCTCGTTGTTGGGCACGGGCGACATTGAGGAGAAACATCGCTGGAATGGCGAGCATGAGGCCAGTTTGGGTGGTGATGAGGGCTTCAGAGATTCCCCCTGCAACAAGGTCCAGTGAATTGCCGCCGTAGCTGACGGAAAGGCCGAGGAAGGTGGCGAGCATGCCAACGACGGTCCCGAGGAGACCAAGTAGGGGGGCCGCAGAAACAATGGTGGTGCCAAAGCGGATTTGCCTTTGAAGGGGTTGAATGATGCGGCGGCGGAGGATGGTGAACCGGTGATTTAGGTCCCCGGCGGAAGTGAGGTCATCCTGGGTAAAGCGGATCATGTTACCGATGAGGCCTGTACCGTCCTCTGGTTTCTCGACCCAGTGGCCCCAGAGGTCTTCATCCTTTCGAAGCTCTTTGAGACGCTGGAGGTAGAAGAGGACTTGAAGGATGGAGCCGTAGATGATGACCGCGAGCAGGGCGAGGGCGATCATGAGCGGACCGCCGGAAATCCAGGTGGACCAGACTTTTTCCTGAAAGATCTCTGAGAGAGTGGCGAGGGGCATCAGGCAGCGCTGCGGTTTTTATCCTTGGATCGCATGATGCCGTTGAGGAGGGACATGGCATCGCCTTCGAACTCATTTTCTATGGCCTTGGCTTTCCTCGAGAGAAAGGCGTGAAGAATGAGGGAGGGAATGGCCACGATGAGCCCAAACTCAGTGGTGATGAGAGCCTCAGAGATCCCGCCGCCGAGAGCCTTGGGATCCCCAGAGCCAAAAATGGTGAGCAACTTGAAGGTGGTGATGATGCCGGTGACCGTGCCAAGTAACCCGAGCAATGGAGCCGTGGCAGCGGTGATCCAAACGATGGAGATGAGCCGCTCAAGCTTGGGTTGAATCCGCATGAGGGTTTCTTCGAGAGAACGCTCGATGAGTTCGCGCTGATGGTGGAAATTCTTGAGGGCAGCTTCGACAATGTCGTGCGCGGCACCTTTGAGCGAACGGGCTTCCTCGCGAGCTTTGTCGAGGTCCTGGTCTTCGACGGCGGCGAGGATGGCGATCATCTTTTGCTTGGGGATGCGCTTGACGCTGCGGAGTTCAAAGAACTTGAAGATGGCAATGAGGAGTGAGACGGCAGCGATGCCAAGGATGGGAAAAATCCAGAAGCCTCCCTTCTGGATGTGCTCGACGAGGGAGTCTCTGGTGGTGGCAAGGGCGAGGGCCTTGCCGAGGGTGGGGTCGAGCGGGATGGTGCCCTTGCCTTCAGCGATGGCATTGACCATGGATGGAAACTGGTCCGAGAGTGCAATCAGAGTGGGCTCCCCGGTTGAACCCTGGAGGGTGATGCCGGCGATCTTCGCATCCTTGGAGGCGAACATGGCAACTGGGCCGGCGAGAATGAAGGTTCCTTCCTGGAAGGTGCCGTCGGGGAGCACCGCTTTACCGCCAAAGCGATGACCACCGATCAGGGACTGGATTCTTTCGAAGGCGACGTTGACGCCGCCGACGAGCGTTTCGATGGTGGCCACGGCATCACTGGGTGAGCCGATTGGACGGTCGGTGGCACTGAGGGCGGTTAGAAAGGCTTCCTCATAGAGCTGACGCTCGGCGGCGTCGGCGTTGCTGGACTGATTGTTGATGAGTTCGATGAGGAGGTTGCGGGCGTAGTCGATTTCGTCCTGGCGGCTTTTGATTTCTGCTTTCAGCGAGGAAAGGTTGAGGTCGCGGGAGTCGCGCAGGCGCTCGAGTCGATCCACCTTGGCGCGTAGTTCGGAGACCTCGGAACTGAGACCATTGAGTTCCTTGGCGAGAGGAATCTTCTCCTTGGCTATCGACTCCTGGAGCGCCCCGAGTTCTGCGAGGGCATCATCCAATTTTGCCTTGGAGGAGAGGTGGACCTGCTGAAAGGGCTGCCCGGAGGAGAAATGAGCGAACCCGATCAGCGAAAGAAGGAGAAGGTTGAGACGAGGGAGATGCATTTAGGTTCTCGGGTAAAAATGGTGAAAATCAGAGAATGGAAATGGGGAGTTGGGTGAAAACGGCCTCCCGGGTGCCCTCGTAGGTTCGGATGAGATCCTGAATGGGTTTGCTGAGAGACTTTTCCGTGCTCCACTGCCACCCATCCTCTCCGGGCTGGCCCAGACCAGCATAGTCGGAGGCGGGGCTGGCAAAGTAGGCGGCGGCGAGCCCAAAGTAGATCGTCTTAACCTCCAGGCTCTTCGTTTCCACCTGTCGGATTTCCGAGATAACCGAGATCTCGGAATTAAATTTGTCGATCCGGTTGAGGATGCCAACAACGGTGAGGAGCCGCTGGGAGAGGGGGAGCTTAGATTCCTCGCTGGTTGGCAAACGTTGGAGGAGGCTTGAAAGGTCGGCGATGAGGGGATCGGGAAGGAGGGGAAGGAGTGAGCGAACGCTTGATTCCAGCTCGGGGAGGACTTCGGAAAGAGTGCGATTGACGGCGAGGAGTTCCTCACGTTCGGCGTTGAGGCTGGATCGCAGGGCGTCGGTTTCGGTCGAGTCTTCCTCGAGTGCCTCCACCCGTTGCTCAAGACGCCGCTTCTCGTCCCGGAGAAGGCTGACCATGTCGTTGACTACTTCTTTTTCTTCAAGCCAGTCGGCGCGGGTTTGGGAGATGACCTTGCGGACATCAATCAGCTGACTGAAGGTGTCCTGGGTCTCTCGCACGACACTTGCTACAGTCTCGGATGCGGACAGGCTGAATATCAGACAGGAGATCGTTAGGGAGGTATTTTTCCACGACATGGCCTCAGCCTAGCTTTTTCCATGCCATCAAATTCGACACTTCGGACAAAATGAAACCCAACAGCAGACCCCAGCCCAAAATCGGGCAAATCGAGAACTGGTATCGCGGCGCCATGATCATCCCTGTCGATGATGAAACTGCGCTCTATTATAATGACGGAATAATCGGTGCCGATGGAACGGGGGCGATCTGTGATCTGGGGGAGGCGGGGCTGCTGCTGCAGCGGTATAATTTGGAATCCGGGATGATTAAGCGGAACGAAGGTTTGTTGATGCCGGCGTTTTTTGACGCCCATTTTCATTGGGTGCAAGACCGGGTGCGGCAGATGCCCAAGGACTCTCTCCTCGAGTGGTTGGAGCAGTATACTTTTCCAACGGAGGCGCGTTTTGAGGAGGAGGGATTTGCTCGAGAAGAGGCAAGGAGGTTTTGGAGCGCGATTTACAGTTTTGGAACGATTGGGGGCTTTTGCTACAGCTCGATTCACCCCGGGGCCCTTGACACCGCAATGAACGAAGCACCGGAGGCTTTTTCGATCGGGAACGTTCTGATGACTATGAATTGCCCGGAGGCCCTGCGGCTTTCCCCGGAGGATGCGGTGCGAGGTGTGGCGGAGGGCATTGAGCGTTACGGTAGACGTTACCTGGTAACGCCGCGCTTTGCCCCGGTGACTGATCCGGAAGTGATGCAGGCGGCGGCAAAGCTGGGGTCGGCTGCTGGAACTTCATTTCAGACCCATTTGTCGGAGACCCCTGCGGAAATTGAGTGGGTGCTGGGAATCTACAGGCAGATGGAGGGCTTCGAAAAGGTGGCCGACTACAGCTCGATTTACGATGCTGTGGGCTTGCTGGGTCCGAAGACCGTTCTCGGACACTGCCTCCATTTGTCGGAGCGAGAGTGGGCACTCCTTGGGGAGCGAGGGGCGATGGTTGCCAGTTGCCCAACATCGAACGCGCCGCTGGCGGAGAATGGTCTGGGGTCGGGTCTCTTTCCGTTCGAAACGGCTGATCGCTTTGGGGTGGACTGGGCTCTGGGTTCGGACATCGGCGGCGGACCGTCGCTCTCGATGTTCGATGTGCTGGAATCCTTCGTCAGGCAGAACCGGGCTGCGGGGGTTGCGGGAGGAACGTATTGCCGTGGTCTCTACCGGGCTACAGTTGCCGGAGCGCGGATTTGTGGCTGGGGTGAGAAGAAGGGTAGATTGGCCGTGGGCTTTGATTTTGATGCGGTGCGAATCGGGTGGCCGGAAGAGTACGGGCCGGGGAGTGAGCCGGAGCAGATTTTGGAGGGGGTTCTCAGCCGATCTTCTCGAGCTGATTACGAGGCGATGGTCGAGGAAACCATTGTAGGTGGGAAAAGCGTTTTTCGGAGGACAGGGCATGCCTAGGTTAGGATTTTGGGAAGCACCAAAGGCGGCCTTGAAGCGGGGCGAGGGCGTGGTCCTTTACCATGTGGTCGAGCATTCGAAAGGATCACCGGGCACCAATCGAGCAAAGATGTGGGTCTTTGAGGACGGAAGCCAGGTTGGTACGATTGGAGGCGGAGTGATGGAGGCACGTTTGATTGCCTCGGCTCTTGAGAGGCTCAAGAGAGAGGCACCGGAAGGACCGAGGCTGATAGTTCAAGAGCACCGGAGGGGAGGGGATGTGGGCAAGGCCTCGGGATTGATTTGTGGGGGAGCTCAGACCCTGCTAGCCATCGATCTCAAGGGTGGGGATGATTTGGTCTTGATTGAGCGTGTTGCCGAGGCGGCTGCTGAAGAACAAGAATTGGCAATTGAGGTCACGGAGAACGGGGTCCGGCTCTTGTCTTTTGCGGTCAAGGACTGGCTGGAGCAGCCCGATGGAAAGCGGTTGTTGGTACGGGAGGGGGGGTCGTGGAAAGTCCGGCTGAAACTATGGAGTGATCGCCGGATAGCAATTTTTGGAGGAGGACACTGTGGCGTGGCTCTGGCCAACCTGATGGTAAAACTGGATTTTTCAGTGGTGGTGGTCGAGCCACGAAGTGACCTCTTTACACTCGGAGAGCTGAGTCCGGAGGTGGTTTTAGACGGTTGTAGCTATGCGACGGGGGTTGAGCATCTCAGGTTTCGTGAGATGACCGAAGCGGTGGTGATGACCCACTCGATGCTGACCGATGTCGAAGCGCTTGCTGCGGTCTTTGCAGCTGGGATGCCGAAGGTAGGGGTGATGGGCAGTACCGCAAAACGGGTGGAAATCCATCGACAATTACTGATTAAAGGATTCTCCGAAGCGGAGATTGGCGCGGTGATGGAGCCGCTGGGCCTTAATTTTGACTCCAATACCCCCGAAGAAATTGCAGTGAGTGTTGCGGCGCGAATCTTGCTTGGCTAGATCTGAAAGATGGTCGGCTATTTAGACAAGATATCGTTTGTGTTAAATGATCGCAGGGTCGATTTGGAGCGGTCTCCCGGTCTAACGGTCCTCGATTGCCTGCGCACGGGTTTCTCGCTCACGGGTACCAAGGAGGGTTGTAAGGAGGGTGATTGTGGTGCTTGCACCGTTATTCTCGGGACGCTGAAAGAAGGCGGCGGAATCTCCTACGAGCCTATGACGAGTTGCTTGCTGGCGGTTGACGAGATTCATGGAAAACATCTCGTCACCGTCGAGGGGCTCTTAATTGATGGGGATCTCTCCCCGGTGCAGCGGGCGATGGTGGATTGTGGAGGTACCCAATGCGGGTATTGCACGCCGGGCTTTGTCGTCGCGATGACCGCTGGGATGATGGATCCGAAACTACCCCTCAATCGGGACGGATTACTTTATGCAATCTCGGGCAATCTTTGCCGGTGTACGGGCTATCGGTCGATTAAGGAGGCAGGGACCTCGGTGCTTCGGGGCCTTCAGAAAAAGATTTCGGGTGGGGACCGGATCGAAGAGCTCTGCCGGGAATCCTATCTCCCCGCCTACTTTTTGAAAGTCCCGGAGCTTTTGAGTGAAATCTCCGATCAGTTTGGCCCAACGGATCCCTCGGGGAGCGAGGAATTCTATTTGGCTGGCGGGACAGATCTTTTTGTTCAGCGGGGTGAGCATCTGATGGACTCGTCGCTCTATCTCTTGAGC
Organism: Puniceicoccaceae bacterium; assembly: GCA_036822055.1. Lineage (GTDB taxonomy): Bacteria > Verrucomicrobiota > Verrucomicrobiia > Opitutales > Puniceicoccaceae > DAISIK01. Next base: position 33,291 of record DAISIK010000022.1, on the reverse strand, counting down.
AGCAGAGGGACCAAGCCAGTGCCGGAGGTTAAAGATGGTTGGATACGGATGGATGCCCGAATCACTTTTGAGGAGTTTGTCGATGATCCTTTGATCCAACAGCAGTTGGGTGGCCTGGCGGATTGGAATCTTCTCATTTCGAGTTGGCCGGTCCGCACGCGGGCTACTCTGGGGGGGAACATTTGTAACGGTTCTCCGATCGCGGACATGACCTGCCTGCTTCTGGCTCTCGGAGCCGAGCTAACCCTGAGCGACCGTGGGCGGATCCGAACGGTGCCTTTGGGAAATTTCTATCTGGGCTACAAGCAACTGAACAAGCGGAAGGAGGAGATCCTGACCGAGATCGCCTTCCCGGCGGTGGGGCCGGATGACTTGGTCAATTGGGAGAAGGTCTCCAAGCGGCGTTGGCTCGACATTGCGACGGTGAACTCAGCCATTCGACTGAAGATGGACGGGACGCGGGTTGTCAGTGCAAGGTTGGCGCTCGGAGGAGTCGCTGCAACGCCTCTGGTCGTCGACGGGGTCGGTGAACTGTTGGATGGTTCTGAGCTTGGACCAAAGGCGGTGGCAGGACTTCTTCACCTGGTGGAGGAAAAAATTGCACCCATTTCAGATGTGCGCGGCAGTGCCTCCTACAAGAGATTGCTGGCTCGCCAACTGGTATTGGCGCATTTTGCCGAACTCTTCCCCGAAACCTTTAGCAGCAAGGAGATCTATGCGGCACTGTGACAGTCACCTCCATGTGTCGGGAAGATCTCAGTACGTTGATGACCTCCCGGCACCGCATGGGATGCTCCATGCGGCAGTCTTCAGCTCCCCTGTGGCCCACGGGATTATCAGGCGACTTGACCTCGAGGCGGCCCGGGGGATTGAAGGAGTGTGGAAAGTTCTCGAATACAATGATCTTCCAGCCGAACGGTATCTCGGAGCGATCCAGATTGATGAGCCACTTTTGGCCCATGATGTAGTTCGCTACCAAGGCCAGCCGCTAGCTGTGGTGGTGGCGGAGACCCGCGAAATCGCGCGCAAGGCGGTGCTTGCTTGCAAGGTGGAGATCGAACCACTCCCGGTGATCGTTTGTCCGAAGGAAGCCTTTCGCAAAGGGGAGCTTCTGCAGGAGACCCGTGTATTCGAGAAGGGATCGGTGGAGGAAGCCTGGAGTGACTGCGATTGGATTGTGGAGGGCTCGGTTGATTTGGCTGGTCAGGATCACTTATACTTGGAGACTAACCGGGCGCGAGCGGTTCCCAGAGAGGATGGCCAGATGCTGATTCTCTCCTCAACTCAAAGTCCTAGTGCTGCGCAAAAGCATGTCGCCCGCGTCTTGGGAGTCCCCATGCACACCGTCGAAGTCGATGTGAAGCGGCTGGGCGGTGGTTTTGGGGGCAAGGAGGATCAGGCCACGCATTGGGCTTGCATGGTAGCGGTGGGAGCGAAGCTTACGGGGCGACCGGTGCAGCTGGTGCTGGGCCGGGCCGAAGATATGCGGATGACTGGGAAGAGGCATCCTTACAAGCAGGATTACAAGATTGGGCTCAATCGAGATGGCAAAATCCTGGCCTACGAGGTTTCTCATTTCCAGAACTCGGGTGCTTACGTCGATCTTTCACCAGCGGTTCTGGAGCGGACGGTGCTCCACTCTTCAAATGCCTATGCGATCCCCAATCTGCGCATCCGGGCTGCCACCTGTCGTACTAACCTACCGCCGAACACGGCCTTTCGTGGCTTTGGTGGACCACAGGGAATGTTCCCCTTGGAAGCAGCCATCGAAAAGGCGGCGGCCAAAATGGGCGTATCAGCAGACTGGATACAAACGCGCAATTTGATTGAAGACGGTTATGTTTTCCACTACGGCCAGGAGGCCCAGGATTGCCGGATGAGGCGTACCTGGGAGGAGGCTGTAAGTGGCTTCGATTTGGAACGGATACGCAGGGAGACCGATGCCTTTAATCAAGAGCATGTCGATCTGAAAAAGGGCTTTGCGCTGATGCCCGTTTGTTTCGGGATCAGCTTTACCAAGACGTTCTTGAACCAAGGAAGCAGTTTGGTCCACGTCTACACGGACGGATCGGTGGCAGTCACGACCGGCGGAATTGAAATGGGACAAGGGGTCAGCTCGAACATGATCGCGATTTGTTCGAGGATCTTGGGAATCTCCCCTGGTCGGGTGAGGTGCAACAGCACCAACACCTCGAGAATCGCAAACATTTCGCCGAGCGCGGCGAGTGCAACCTCCGACCTGAATGGCAATGCGACGATTGTCGCCTGTAGCGAAATCCTCGAGGGGATGTTGGGGGTTGCTGCGAAGGAGCTCGGTTGCGAAGCTGGAGCGCTTTCGGTCAGGAACGAAGTAGTCCACTTGAATGACAATCCGACCAGTCTGGGTTGGGATGAGCTGGTGATGAAGACCTACTTTTCCCGAGTGGCCTTGATGGCACACGGGTTCTACACGCCGCCGAATTTGCATTACGATGCTGTTTCAAACCAGGGTCGCCCATTCCACTATCATACTTTCGGTACTTGCCTGGTTCAGGTCACGGTAGATTGCTTGAGGGGGACTTACTCGTTCGATGCGGTGAGGTTGGTGCACGACTTGGGGCGAACCATCATTCCGACGGTGGATTTGGGGCAAATTGAAGGTGGGATTGCTCAGGGCATGGGCTGGGTAACTCTCGAGGAACTTTCTTTTGGTGCAGATGGGCGGTTGTTGTCCAATGCCCTATCCACCTATAAAGCCCCTGACGCAGAGTTTATGCCGGATACCATTGAGGTTAAGCTGCTAGAGAACGTCGATAACCCAGGGGGACCCCTGGGGAGCAAGGCAGTTGGGGAGCCACCGTTTATGTACGGGATCGCTGCTTTTTTCGCGATTCGAAGGGCGATTGAGGCTTTTCGGGGAGACGGGGCTCTGACTGAGGAAGAGCTGGAGCTGAGGTCCCCGATGACTCCGGAACGGGTGCTTCTTTCTCTCTTCGGTCAAAATCAAAAGGTTGGGGCGGAAGCGCAGCAGTCAGTTTCAACCAGTGCATAACAGATTAATCATAAATGGATCCCACCCTCATTGAGTTCTTCAACGTCGTCTTTCGGTTTGTTCACATCATCGCCGCCATCATGTGGATCGGGAATTCGCTCCTGTTCACCTGGATGGAGATCAATTTGATCAAGGATCCGGAGTCTCCCCAATCTTTGGGGCATATGAACATGCTGCACGCCGGGGGGGTGTTCTTTCTGGACAAGCGGATAATCGATCCGGCGAACATTCCGCCGCAGTTACACGTTTTCCGTTGGCAGTCCTACACCACCTGGCTGAGTGGGGCGGCCCTCCTGATCCTAACCTTTTACACGCGGTCGGGGACCCTTTTGCTTGATCCTTCGAAGAGCGCAATGACTGGCTCGGAGGCCATGTTGGTCAGCGCTATTTCGATCGTCCTTGCCTGGGTGGTCTATGACCGTGTCTGGAAAAGCCCGCTCAGGCGACGCCCTGCCCTGGCGATCTTTACCATGGTGGCAGCTCTTGTCGGCTATACTTACTGGATCGATGGTTTTTACAACAATCGTTTTGTCTTGCTTCAAATCGGGGCGATGATGGCGACCACGATGACGGCCAACGTGTACTTCGTTATCATTCCAAACCAGAAGAAGATGATGGCTGCCTTGCGGGAGGGTAAGCCCCATGATCTGGAGCTTGGGAAGCAGGCGAAGCTGCGTTCGTTGACCAATCACTATGTCACCTTTCCGGTGATCTTTCTCATGTTGAGCGCTCACTTTCCTGGGATCTACAGTGCCCCTCTTTACATCCCGATCGTCTTTGTCTTGATGGCCAGTTTGGTGGTGATCAAACACATGATGAATATTTACCTAAACTTTGAGGAATGGCTCTACGTTGCGGTTGGGACTTTTGTAGTCGGGATCGGGCTCACCTTCATGCTGCTGAGCTTGCCGGATGCTATCGCGGATCCTAGAGATGATTCCCTTCTGGCCCTATCGGATGATGCGATTGAAGGTCGGCGGCTTGTCGGTGCCAAGGGCTGTGTGGCCTGCCACCAACCAATTGATTCGAACATGGCGCCTTCATATTATGGCATCTTCAACACGGAAAGGAAGTTTGCCGACGGTACTTCGGTGATTGCAGACGAGGCTTACCTTCGCGAATCGATACTTTACCCAAATCGGAAGATCGTGGCGGGGTACGCTCCCGCCATGCCGGGTTATGCCGGAGCATTCTCTGATCAAGAACTGAACCAGCTGATCGCCTATATCATGGAAACGAAGTAGGCTGCTTTGCCTGAAAGTAATAATCCGCAGCAATGAAAATTCCAACTTTACTGAAGCAGATCAATCCCCCGCCTCGGCTGATGATGGGTCCCGGCCCGGTGAATGCCGATCCAAGGGTTCAACGCGCGATGTCGGCGGACCTATTGGGCCAATATGATCCGGCAATGACGGGCTACATGAATGAGGTGATGGCTCTTTACCGAAAGGTATTTGAGACGGAAAACCAATGGACTTTTTTGATCGACGGGACGAGTCGGTCAGCGATCGAGGCCAGCCTCCTCTCAATTCTGGAGCCACGGGAGAAGGTGCTGGTTCCTGTATTCGGAAGGTTCGGACACCTATTGGTGGAGATTTCGGAGCGAATCGGGGCCGAATGCGTGGCGATTTTCAAGGAGTGGGGCGAAGTGTTCACTCCCGAGGAATTGGAGAAGGCAATCCAGACCCATCGCCCCAAAGTTTTGGCGATTTGCCAGGGAGATACCTCAACAACGATGAACCAGCCTCTTGAGCCGGTGGGGCGTCTCTGTCGGGAATACGGGGTGATCAGCTATGTGGATGCAACAGCTTCCCTGGTGGGGAATGCACTGCCGGTTGACGCCTGGCAGATTGATGTCTGCACCGCAGGCCTCCAAAAGTGCCTCGGAGGACCGTCGGGTTCTGCTCCGATCACCCTGAGCGATGAGGTAGCGAAGTTGATCCAGAGGCGCTGGCACGTGGAGCGCGGCATTGCTCCTGCCGGCTTTGTGCCGGGTCCCGGAAAGCGGATTGCTTCAAATTATTTTGATTTAGCGATGGTGATGGCCTACTGGAGTCCGCAACGGTTGAACCACCACACAGAGGCCACGAGCATGCTTTATTGTGCCCGGGAGTGTGCCAGGTGTGCTCTCGAAGAGGGCTTGGAGGCTGTTCGCCACCGTCATTTTCAGGCGAGCCGGGCGATGCAAGCAGGTCTTCGTTGTCTCGGGTTGAAACTCTTCGGCAACCTGGAGTTCAAGATGTCTAATGTGACGGGAGTCTACATCCCGGACGGTCTGGAGGGTGAGTCGGTACGGAGGGTTATGTTGGAAGACTTTGGGATCGAAATCGGGACTTCCTTCGGGCCGTTGCAGGGCCGGATTTGGAGGATCGGTGCAATGGGTTATAATGCGAGAAAGGACGCTGTTCTGCGGACTTTGAATGCGCTTAGTTCGGTTTTGAGGCTCCATGGGGTCAAGGTTCCGCCTGATGATGCAGCTTTGGCTGCTCTGGAAGTCTATCGTGCGGACGGTGAAAACCAAGCAACACCTAGAGAAACGGACCCTGAGGCGAGTGAGGTGGCGGAGAGAAGTGTGACGATTCGTTCTACGTGACCGAGGCCGGAAAGAGATCCTCGGGCACGGGGGCAGACCTCATTATCGAGAATATTGATCTCCTCGTTCTAGGTGACGAGAGGGGGACGGTATTAAGGAACGCCTGGGTAGGGATCGAGGCGGGGATGATCAGTGATTTTGGTGAAGGCGCAAGCCCGGTTGGCTTTGACGCAGCAACACCGAGGCTCAATGGAGCAGGACAGATCGCTCTACCGGGCCTGATCAATACCCACCATCACCTTTACCAGAATATGGCGAGGGCTTACAGCCCGGGGAATAACCTGCCTCTTCTCCCATGGTTGAAGGAGATGAATCTTCTCTGGAGGGAGTACCGCGAGGGAGATTTGGCCCTTTGCACGAGAGTTGGACTGTCCGAGTTGATGTTAAGCGGCGCGACCACGGTAGTGGACCATCACTACATGTTCCCCACGGGTGCGACCGGGATGCTGGACCTCCAATTTGAGGTGGCCTCTGAAATGGGGGTACGATTCCACGGTTGTCGTGGGTCAATGGATCTTGCGTCGCCCTTGATTTCAGAATGGGCGGTAGAGGAGACGGATTTCATACTCGAAGACACCTTGAGGCTGGTTGAGACCTACCACGATAAAGGGAAAGGAAGCTGGAGGCAGGTGGTAGTGGCTCCCTGTGCAGCCACTTCATGCAGTGAGGAGCTACTGAGGAGAAGTGCCGAACTGGCGAAAGCTCACGAATTGGGTTTGCACACCCATTGCGGCGAAACGGTTGATGAAAATGAATTTTCAATCTCGCGCTTTGGGTGCCGGCCCATGGCCTATCTTTTGGATTGCGGATGGGATGGGGCTAAGGTCTGGCTTGCTCATGGGATTCACTTCGACGATGAAGAGTTGGACCAGCTAAAACGGCTCGGTTTCGGGGTAGCCCATTGTCCAAGTGCAAACATGCGTTTGGGTTCGGGGATTTGTCGGGTCCCAGAAATGTTGAAGCGAGGTATTGCGGTAGGCATTGGAGTTGATGGAAGTGCATCTAGTGACTCGGGGCATTTGCTCGGTGAGTTACGACAAGCCCTCTATCTGGCGAGGGTGCGTTACGGAGCCGAGGCGATGACGGTGGCCGAAGCACTCTCGTTAGGGGGTAGGCAGGCGGCTGCTGTGATTGGAAGGGGGGATCTCGGGCAAATAGCGACTGGATACTGTGGGGATCTAGCGCTATTTCCAGCGCGGGACTTGTATTCCAGTGGGGCAGAGAGCGTGGTTGAGGGTTTGCTTTTCTGCCAGCCGAGGAAGGTGCAGAATCTCGTGATTGGAGGGTGCTTGAAAGTGAGGGACGGGGAGCTTTTGGATGTCGACCTGCCGAGCTTGATCCATCAGCACGACGAGCGAGCGAGCGCTGTTAGGAAAGCTGCTTTTGATGCGGTAGGGCGATGATTGTTAAATTATAGTTAAGGTCTTGCAACTGAGGGATTGCCCACCAACCCATCTCCAGTATTCTGATACTTGTGAGACTAGGTTTCCAAGTAGGTTTTCGGAGATTAGCCTTGGTCCTTGGAGTGGGTATTCTCTTGGTTTTTGGGATCTGGGTGTACCACTCCGTCAAGGACCAAAGGCTTTCTCGTCTGGAGGAAATTGACCAATCCGGAATCGTTCGTGCGGTCGAAAAACTGGAGTACCTGAGGGACGAATTGCTCACATCGCTAGAGGTTGCCTCAAAGCTGGCCGGACCTTTTTTGAAAGTGACCGATCCCAGTGAGGATGATCGCATGCGCTTAAACAGGCTATCTGAGGGAGTTCTTGAAGCCTTTCCTTCGATCACTTCCTTCCTCTATGCATCTGCAAATGGAGAAGTGGCTTTTGGGTCGGGAACCCCGATCGACCTCAGCGAGGTTGAAGGTTGGCTAAAGACCTTGGAAAGCGAACCCTCCGAATCCTTGGTACGTATCTCGAAATCCTTTGCTCCCGACCGGGATCCAAGTCAGAGATGGCGGATGTGGGCGATCATGCCTCTGCCGGATGATATGGGCGGAAGGGCCGGCTATTTGATGGCCGAACTTGCGGGATTGAAATTAGCGGAAGCACTCAAGGGGCATACTGGAATCTATCGAGTGAGGGGAGGGATCTGGGAGTCTCTCGAAGCGACTGGAGACGATGAGCTGAATCATTTGGGATTCCGTAGTCAGGTTTTTGGATACAGCACCGGGTTGCAGGTTTCCAGCGTCCGGCAGGGAGGTGTGCTTCACACAATTGGGACGGTTCGTTTAAGTGAGGGTCGATCTGCCGGGGACGATTCTGCAACGGATCGTTTGGTCATTCTGCAGGAGAGGCCAAATCTCTACAGGGATGCTGATCTCGGGTTAATCGCATTTTTGATATCTCTCTGGGTAGGAGTGTTGCTCGTTTTGTTGGTGGGCGCCTATCGCTTCATTCGGTACCTGGATGAAAACCGATTGCGGATAACCAGAGAGGCTGAGGACGAGCGGAATATCTTCAGACACCTTATTGATGCGCTGCCAGTTCCCTTGTTCCAGGTCGGCACTTCGGGAGTTTACACTTTGGTAAATAAGAAGTTTAAAGAAACTTTTGATTGCGGGGAGAGTTTTGAGAGACGACTGGAGGTTGGGAACGAAGAGCGATTGCGGAGGTTGGAAACTTTGATCGGTTTATCGAGGGAAGGCCTGTCTTGCGACAGGTTTTTGGAATTGGATGGAGCGACTCCTAAAGGGTCTCTCGAGGTTTCCAATAATGTAGAGAGGCATTTTCAGGCTTTCTGCAGGAAAATTTCAATGCAGGGCACTAGCAATGACCAATTGGTGGTTGTTTTGTCTGACGTCACGGATCTAAGGCAAGCCAGAGCAATGGCAGAAAAAGCCAATCAGGCGAAGAGTTTGTTTCTAGCAACCATGAGTCACGAAATACGGACTCCACTGAACGGAATTCTCGGTATGGCCCATTTGATTCGGGAATCTGCGGCCAATCCGGACCAAGTTGAGTGTATCCAGACGATTAAGACAAGCGGGGAGATTCTTCTCAACCTGATCAACGACGTACTCGATTACTCAAAGGTTGAAGCGGGGCAAATGGAGCTAGAGATGGTACTCTTTGATCCGCTGGAAACTGCTGAGGCGGTAGGTTCGGTTTTTACCCCGCGAGCGAGGGAAAAAGGTCTGGACTTTGCCATTAAAGTAGATGGCGAGGTTCCCAAAAGGATTCTTGGAGACCCGATCCGGGTGCAACAGGTGTTGATGAACCTGGTGGGCAATGCTTTTAAGTTTACAAAACAGGGGGAAATCCTGATTCGGATTATCGGAGAGGGCATTCAAAAGGATGGCAGGGGCCGACTGGTGATCGAGGTAATCGATACCGGGAAAGGGATAGCTCCAGATCGGATTGAGGCAATTTTCAATCGGTTTTCACAGGAGTCGGCCAAGATCAACCGCGAGTACGGAGGAACGGGTCTGGGATTAGCGATCAGCCGCCAGTTGGTTGAGTTGATGGGAGGATCTTTGGATGCCGAAAGTGAGGTGGGGAAGGGATCCGTATTCAGGGCGATAATACCATTTGCTGCTGCTGAACCGCCCCAGCAACCGAGATGGATCCCGGAATTTGTGATGAAACGACCGAAAGTCTCGATCCGCATCCGAAACTGGACGGTTGCCGAGATGGTTGGATCAAGCCTTGAGCAAATGGGTTGTGTGGTCGATTTAGCGAAGATTGATGAGGCTATCCGAGATGGTTTTGAACCCGATGTTATCTTTCTTGGGGAAAGCCTTGTAGCGGCAGATGGCCAAGAACTTTTTGGAGGGAGAAGCGGGATTGGTTCCCCGAAAATTGTTCGACTGGCAAGCTTGCCCGGAGACATGAAAGACGATTTGACCAACGAAATCCTGGTTAAACCGGTTACACCACGAAGGATTGAGTCGGCGATACTCAATGTGTTAAAAATCAACCCTGAGATGGGGCGGGATGTGGCGGATGAGGAGGCAGGTGCGCTTCCAAAGCCAGCCGAGGATTTCGAGAGGCGGAAGGTTTTGATCGTTGACGACAATCGGATCAATCAGCGGGTGATCGGTTTGATGCTGGAGAGAATGGGTTACCTTGTAGAAAAAGCTGGCAGTGGCGAGGAGGCGTTGGAGCTGTACTCCAACGAAGGCTTCGAGCTCATCTTCATGGATATTCAAATGCAAGGACTCGACGGAATGGAGACGGCCCGCCTGTTCCGTGATACGGAGGCGAAAAGGGGATTAAATCGATCCTTGATCGTTGCCCTGACCGCGAACGCGCAAGCGTCGGATCGAGAGGCGGCCTTGGAATCAGGAATGGATGATTATCTTTCCAAACCCATTCGCATAGAGGCATTAAACCGAGTGTTGGAACACTTTGAGCGATGGAGATCGTCCAGGCTGGCGGAGGAACAAAGAGCCGTTAGAGAAAATGCAGTTGACCGGAAGGAAGCTGAATCGGGAAACTGCGGGTTTGCATGAGTGGAGAATCCCAGGAAACCTTTGACATCAATTATTTAACGAAGTTGGCAAGGCTCTCTTTGGATGAGGACGAGGTGAGAGCCTTCTCAGGTCAGCTTGCCAACATCCTGAACTATGTTGAGCGCCTCTCGGGGGTGAATGTTGAAGGAGTAGAGCCAATGGCCCATGGAACACCGCTCTACAACGTGCTCGATGCTGATGAAACGGTCGTCCCCATGGCCCGGGAAGGTCTGCTAGGGAACGCACCTGATTCGGAGGATGGACAGATAAAGGTGCCCAGGGTGATTGAAGCTTAAATTTGTTAAGTTTGATAATGGGAAATCTGGACCAATCAGGCATCTTTGAGCTTGGACAAGCCCTTGATGCGGGCCGGCTCGAGGCGACAGCCCTCGTAGAAACGCTTCTCGGTAAAATCGACGCGATGGATCGAGGGATTGGAGCCTTTCTCTCAGTGGATCGAGATGCGGCTATGGCAGCGGCCCGAGAGTCGGACGGGAGGCGGCAGGGTGGGCAGGCGATTGGCCCATTGGATGGCATTCCGGTGGCCTTGAAGGACAATCTTGCGTTAAAGGGGGCGCCTTTAACGTGCGCGAGCAAAATGCTGGCAAATTATGTATCGCCTTACGATGCCCATGTGGTCACTTGCCTGAAGGCGGCGGGGGCGATTCTGTTGGGGAGGTGTAATCTGGACGAGTTTGCGATGGGCTCATCAACTGAGAACTCTTCGAGGGGCCCGACACGAAACCCGTGGAACCGCGATCGGGTCCCGGGCGGAAGTAGCGGGGGCAGTGCTGCAGCGGTTGCTGCCGGATTTGTTCCCTTGGCTCTCGGTTCTGACACAGGCGGATCGATACGCCAACCAGCCGCTCTCTGCGGAGTGGTGGGAATGAAGCCAACTTACGGCCTGATTTCTCGTTACGGGTTGGTGGCCTTTGCATCCTCCCTCGATCAAATTGGACCATTCGCCCGGAGCGTTCGCGATGCGGCTGCCTTGCTGGAGGCAGTGGTCGGACACGACGGGAGAGACTCAACCTCACTCCAACGGCCAAAAACAAGTTACGTCGAGAACCTGGGAAAAGTTGATTTGAAGGGAGTGCGTTTAGGCATACCGGGCGAATTCTTCGGAAAGGGACTGGCGGACGACGTGAGGGGGTGTGTTGAAGCCGCTCTTAAATTTTACGAAAGCGAGGGGGCCACGCTTTGCCCGGTGAGCCTGCCTCATTCAGATTTGGCGGTGCCCGTCTACTACCTTTTAGCGACTGCCGAAGCCTCATCCAATCTGGCGCGTTTTGACGGCATCCGGTACGGGCATCGGGCTGAAGAATGTGCGGACGGGGTGGACCTCTATTACCGGTCTCGAGGTGAGGGATTTGGTCCGGAAGTGAAGCGACGTATCCTGCTCGGGACCTATGTCCTGAGCACCGGGTACTACGACGCCTACTATCTACGAGCACAAAAGGTGCGGCGCTTGATTCGGAGGGATTTTGAAGAGGTTTTTCGCTCGGTTGATTTTGTGGTGACCCCAACAGCTCCAACCACGGCTTTTCCTTTCGGGGCGAAAAGCTCTGATCCTCTTGCGATGTATCTTTCTGATGTCTACACGATCTCGGCCAATTTGGCGGGGTTGCCTGCGCTCTCCCTTCCTTGCGGGTTTGGAGGGGATCAGATGCCGGTTGGCTTGCAGCTGCTAGGACCGGATTTTTCGGAGTCGAGGCTACTTGCCGTGGCCGAAGCTTACGAATCGGCGCATTCGTGGAAGGGGCAGGTGGCACCTATAGCTACGGGAGGTGAAGGATGAGCGGACCCTACGAAACAGTGATCGGGCTGGAGGTCCACGTCCAGCTAAAGACCAAGTCGAAAATGTTCACAAGGGTGCCCTATGGTTATGGAGAGGAGCCGAATACACTGGGCGACCCGGTGATTTTTGCGCTCCCGGGTGCCCTTCCGGTATTGAACATGGTAGCAGTGGAAAAGACGATACAGACCGGTCTGTTGCTGGGGTGCAAGATCCCGGAGGTTTGTAAGTGGGACCGAAAGAACTACTTTTATCCGGATTCACCAAAGAATTATCAGATTTCTCAATACGACCAGCCCCTTTGTTTGGGTGGAGGGGTTGAAATCGAAATGGCCAATGAGTCGCGTTCTGAGGCCGGACCTCGTCGGGTTGTCGAACTCACCCGTATCCATCTGGAGGAGGACGTGGGTAAATTGACCCATGTACAGGGCGGTTCTCTCGTCGATTATAACCGAGCGGGTTGTGCGCTTATCGAGATCGTTACCGAACCGGATCTCTACTCGGCAGACGAGGCATTTGCCTTTCTCACATCGCTGAGGACGATCTTGATTTACGCCGATATTTCGGACTGCGACATGGAAAAAGGTCAGCTCCGTTGCGACGCTAATGTTTCTATCCGGCCACGGGGGACCAAGGCTCTCGGTCAAAAGGTTGAGATCAAGAATTTGAATAGCATCAGCGGAGTTCGGAATGGGATAAACTACGAGATTCGGAGGCAGACCGCTCTTGCTGAAGCGGGAAGACCAATTGTGCAGGAGACGAGGCGATGGGATGCCGATGCAGGGGCGACGACGTCAATGCGTACGAAGGAGGATGCTCACGATTATCGCTATTTTCCCGATCCCGATCTTTTGCCGGTGAGGATTTCCGAGGAGTGGAAGGAGCGACTGGCAAAGGAGTTGCCGGAGCTTCCTTTTCGAAAACAAGAACGTTTTGAGCGAGATTATGAATTGCCCTATCCTATAGCCTCGGTTCTTTGCACCGATCGGGTACTGGCAGACTTCTTTGAAGAGAGTGTTCGGTATCACCCTAATCCGAAAATTATTGCGAATTTAATCGTGAACAATCTGCTTCAAGAGGTTTCCTCGGGGCGAGAGGACACGGTAACGGGACAATCAGCTGGTGAGATACTTCGGACTTTGCCAGTCCAGCCGAAAGATCTTGGGGCATTGGTTCGATTAATTGATGACGGTACCATTTCCAGTCAGATCGCGAAGGAGATATTGCCCAAGATGTTGAGGGGAGAGGGGCCGCCGGGGGAAATTGTGGATCGGGAGGGTTTGCGTCAACAAACTGACGAAAGCTTGATCGTGAGCCTTTGTGAGGAGGTCATTCAGGCAAACCCAAAAGCGGTTCAAGAGTTTCGAGACGGGAATGAAAAGGCAATCAATGCGTTGAAGGGGCGGGTAATGAAGGGTAGCGGCGGTAAGGCAAACCCCGGGATGGTTGACGGGATTCTGCGCCGAATCCTCGAAGACCGGTGAGCCTGATGGATGCCTTACGGGTGCCTCTGCTGAGGGGAATGGAATTATCGCTCGCTTAAAGTTAGTATTAGAATTCTGGATACGAACAATGATAGGGCCCTTGTTCGAGGGGGGTCGACAGTTTCGGGGATCGTGATTGAAGACTGGTTAGTTAGGTTTGTTGGCCTGTCGGGTAGTAGGTTAAATGTCACCGGCTGGCTTGTGCGTATGGCCTACCTTCATCGGATTGGTATCTGAATGCGCTGACAAGAGGCGGTTGTCTATCCTCTCCTCAACCGTAGGACCCGTTCTTAACAAACGGATGGGTTCTTCACCGTCTTGACATCACAGTGCATCGGCAAATTCTTGGACTCGATGAGCGGCGCACGTAAGAAACTGCCGATTGGTATCCAATCGTTCGGCAAACTACGTAACGACAGGTGCTACTATGTGGATAAAACCGAGTTTGCCCTTCGATTAATTCAAGACGGAGGCTACTACTTTCTCTCTCGTCCCCGCCGCTTTGGTAAAAGTCTTTTCCTCGATACCCTCAAGGAATTGTTTGAGGGCAACCAATCCCTCTTCACCGGCCTTTACGCCGAAAGCCGGTGGGATTGGTCGGTGAAGTATCCCGTTATCCGCATCAGTTTTGGTTCTGGCTTGCTGCGATCCCGTGAAGATTTGAACAAGCGCCTGAAGGACCATCTTCAACAAAACAAGGAGCGGCTCGGTTTGGATGCCTGGATTGAGGATGATCTGCCAGGAACCTTTTCTGCCTTGATCCGCGAGGCGGCAAGTAAGGACGGCCAACCTGTTGCCGTTCTCATCGACGAATACGACAAGCCCATTCTCGATAACATTGAAAACATCGAGGGGGCGACCGCCATGCGCGAGGGCTTGAAGGACCTCTATTCCGTACTCAAAGATGCCGATCCCTACCTCAAGTTCGTTTTCCTTACCGGGGTTAGTAAGTTTTCCAAGGTCAGTCTCTTTTCCGGCCTGAACAACTTGCGGGACATCACGATCTTGCCCGAATACAGTGCCTTGTGCGGCTACACCGATGGGGATGTTGATCAGGTCTTCGCCCCCGAGTTGGCGGTCGGCGATCTCGACCGCGAGGAAATCCGCCATTGGTATAACGGCTACAACTGGACCGGGGAGGCGGTTTACAATCCCTTTGACCTGCTGTTGCTCTTTGCGGAGCGCAAGTTCCGCCCGTTTTGGTATGAGACGGGCACGCCGACCTTTCTGATCAAACTGCTTTCTCAGCGGCAGGTTTTTCTGCCCGAACTGAACCATCTGCAAACCGACGCGGCTCTGCTTGGCACCTTTGACGTTGGCAACATTCCGACCGAGGCATTGATGTTTCAGGCTGGTTACTTGACAATTGGTGAGGAGATTCAAGCCTTCGGCGAATATAAATACCGCCTGCGCTATCCAAACCGCGAAGTGCAGCAAAGCCTCAACAGCAGTCTCCTTCGCGATTGGATGCCAGAAGCGAGGCAAAGCGTTATGACACGTTCCCGGCTTGGCGATCTTCTCTTGGCCAATGACCTCGAAGGCATGGGTGAGCACCTGAAAGCCTTTTACGCCAGGCTGCCCCACGAGTGGTTTACCAACAACCCGATCGCCCAATACGAAGGCTATTACGCCAGTGTCTTTTACGCCTTCTTTGCTTCCCTTGGGCTGGACATCACCGTCGAATCCTCGAGCAATGCCGGACGCCTGGACATGGCGCTACGCTTTCAGCAGCAGGTCTACATCTTTGAATTCAAGCTGGTGGGAGATGTGGCCGACGGTTCCGCTCTGCGGCAGATCAAGGAGAAAGACTACGCTGCTCCCTACCGGGGAAAGGGCGAGCCGATCCATCTCGTCGGGATCGAATTCAGTAAGACCCAACGGGCGTTGCTGCGCTGGGAAGTTGAGACGGAAGGGCGGGGGATGTTGGAGAATTCCTGATCTTCACGGTTATCCCTCAGGAGACTGTAACGAACTGAGTCCCCGGCCTGTTCTGCTGGAACCAGGCAACGTGAAGATGGAGGGCAAAGAGAACTGTAGGCTGGTTGTGAGGATGAGTCGCGAAGGGATACCCCTGTTGGACTCAGGTCTGAGAGATTAATCCAAGGATTTTGGCGGCTCGGAAGCGAGACGAACTTCCGGGTCAGGTGGTCGGTTGGAGCACACTGGGGACCTCCTCGGGATCGAGGGCGGAGGTGTCGA
This sequence comes from Puniceicoccaceae bacterium, assembly GCA_036822055.1. Lineage (GTDB taxonomy): Bacteria > Verrucomicrobiota > Verrucomicrobiia > Opitutales > Puniceicoccaceae > DAISIK01. The sequence goes on along the minus strand of DAISIK010000022.1, from coordinate 17,736 downwards.
CTCCGTAGTACTCGAAGATCCGCCGGATGGCAGCTTTACCGAAGTACTTCTGGAATATTCGGGGGTCCCCCTTGATCATATCGACGATGATCAGGCCATCGAGAACATCTCCGAAGTCTGGATCGATATTGAAGCAGATGAAGCGGCCGTTCAGTTTGAGGTAGTGGCGCAGGAGGGTTGGCATCCCTTTGCCATCGCGCTCGATCTCGGAGATCATGGCCGAAATATCGTCGGCGTCGTGAGCTCGAGCGTCGAATGAGCTTCTTTCGACAGCCGACAAGCCCTGGCGCCGCTTGGGGGGAGGCATCTTACCCTTAACTCGAGGAGCGAGCTGGGAAGCTAGATTCGGGTCGCTAAGGAAGCGGATGATGAGGTCGCGGGAGGCAGGAGAATAATCGCAGTTGATGCTTACTGGCCCGAAGAGAAGTCGGTAGCGCGGGTTACGCCCGAGGTAAGAGCCAATAGCCATCCAGAGGAGGGCGAGGGTGGCACCCTTGCGCTGGTATTCGGGACGAATGAAGGACCTTCCCATTTCGAGGGCTGGATTGATGTCTTCGAGGAAAGCGGTGCGGTACTTGAATAGGGTGTTGGTGTAAAAGCCCTGGCGCCGGCGGCGGGGGAGGATGACATCGGTTTGCCCCATCCGATAAGCACCAACAATTTCCTCGGTTTGTTTGTCCCAGAGAAAGAGTTGAATGTACCAATCGTCGAAATCGTCGATATCGATCGCCTTGCCCGTTCCCTCATGGACGCCGCGGAAGGTGATCTCGCGCAGCCGACCGATCTCACGCAAAAGAACGGGGATGTCCTTACCAATGGCGTGAAAAACCTGGAAGTCGTTTTTTTCGTAAAGCAGACTTTCCGGGGGGAGAGCCTTAACGGCGGCGAGGATTTCTTCGCGCGGGCTCGCTTCGCCGATCGGCTCCAGAAATTGTTCGGCGAGGAGCTTGTTACCACGACGGCGGAGGGGCAGGGGAAACCAGCGGGCGCGCCTCTCTTTGGGTGGGTCTTCGTCGGCGTGGGAGAGGAGGTAGGTTCGGAGGCGCAGGAATCGGGTGAGGTCCTCCTCGTTCTCAAACTCAGAACAGCGGCGGGCATGGATAGCCTTGCCAATGCGCATGGTGATGTCCGAGTTAGCCTTGGAGTGCATCTCCCTGGCGAGGAGGAGGGTCCTGAAGCGGGGATGGAGCAGACCGAGGATGTTGAAGATTTTCGAGTTGCCGCCCGCGAAATAGATGGGGACGGCCGCAGCACCTGTTCGTCTGATCAAGCGAGCAGGAATGCTGTTCCAGACGGGGTCTTCAATCTTCAGATTTTTAAAAGTGAGGTGGGAGACTTCACCAGCCGGGAAAGTCATGATGCAGTGACCCTCTTTCAGCCATTTGAGGCACTGGCGGATGGGAAGGGCGTTTCGGGCGGCAGCATTCTTTCCTTCAAAGGGATCGACAGGAATGAGGTAGGGCTTGAATTCCTGAATCTCGCTAAGAATGTAGTTTGCGAGAATCTTGAAGTCTGGCCGGATTTTTTGAAGAAGGTCGCAGAGGATCAGACCATCGATGCCGCCAAACGGATGGTTGGCCACAATGAAGATTGGCCCTTGGCGGGGAATCCGGCTCAATTCTTCCTCGTTGACGGTATAGCGCACACGGAGCACTCGGAGGGCGTCGGCGAAGAAAGACTCGCCGACCTGACCGGGGTTGCGATGATACTGGTCGTAGTGGCGGTTGAGGCGGTGAAGACCGAGAGCCGTATCGATCGGCAGGCTGCAAACCTTCATCAGTCGCCTCCCGATGGGCGACTTTACACCCCTGCCCAAATCAATCAACTTGCGGGGCTTGGGATGTTTGGTAGTTAGCATGGACTTGAGATAATCAGGCTTAACTTATTTCGCGCCGATGGTTGAAAGACAAAGTCCTGAAGGAGCAGTTTGAATCGGTAGCGGATAAAAGTCGATGCGGTCGGTGGGAGCCTCATAAGGATACCAACCTGCATGAAAATGAAAGAACTGATATGGATCAAGGAAAAGGGAGGAAATAGGTCGTCGATCGGACGCGCCGGGTTTTCCAAAGCTTGAATCCTGAGCAGGGGTCGTCTGCGAAAGGTGCCTTTATGTGGGCGCATGGTGGCGGCACTGATCAAATCGCGACACTGTCATTCGGTCCGGAGGTAGATTTGGTGCCCTGAACCGAACCTTGCTTAGATTCGAGGCGTGCAAAGTCCGCAATGTAGGCTTGGTCAGCTATCAACGCGAGCCGTCCAAAAAGGATCTAAAGGGGGCGTGTGGTCACCCCAAAGCGGGGTAGCTATTTTGCGTTTTTGAGCTCGCGGTGGAGGGTGTGCCTTCCGAGGGCTGGATTATACTTTTTCTTCTCCACTTTTTCGGTTTGGAGCTTCTTGTTCCGGGAGCTCATATAGCGCGAGGGATTCTTGTTCTCGGCGCGGGCCTCGGTGCATTCGATGATGATGGTTTCTCTTGGCATGATCTGGGCAAAACGAAGAAAATCTAAAAAATTGTCTCTTTTTGCAACTATAAACTGTTTCCAAGGGGGTTGCTCAGGATGCTGATCATGTTGCCCTTACTGAAAAGACTTACCTGACCGGTACTTGAGGAGACCACGAGGGCGATGGATTTGGTGCTGAGGGTGATCGAGGCGCCTGCGGCATGGCGGGCACCCAGTCCACTGGGAAGAGATTCGGGGTACTCGGGGGCGCGGAGAAGTGCGCCGGCAGCCTCAATGACTCCGTTCCCTCGAATGATAAAAGCGCCGTCGATGGAGGAGAACTCCTTGACGGTTTCGTCCATGAAGGGGTTGAGGACGTTCCGGTCCTCCTCTTTGTATCCAAAAAATGGATTCAGGACGAGCTGCTTGGAGTGTTCAAGGACGTGATTGGTGTCGCCGAGGACGTAGAGGGCACCAACTCGTTTGCCCTCGCGGCCTTCCATGCCCAGCTCAGTGGCGATGGCGAGGACTCTCTCCAGGACCTCCGGGCGAATGGCGGAGGGAAGGGTAAAGCTTCGATCGGCGATGAGGGTATGAAATTCCCGTTTTACATCGACGATCAAAACGGTATCGAAGCGGTTGCTCTGGGGGAGACCCCCGATGCAACAGATCTGCTCATCGGAGTTGAAGATGCCGCGGGTCAGGCCGATGAGGATGGCCGCGCGTAGCTGGGACATCCGATTATGGGAGTAGGAGCGGACGGGGATGGTTTGATTGATCGACCCTCCCGTGTCGGTCAGCTCGGAGCCGCCGCGGGTAATCAGGATGGTGTTGAAATCCCGAAGGCTCGTTCCGATTTCCAACCCTCCGGCAAAGGTGTCTCCGAAAATGACGACGGACCGACACTTGAGAGCCCGGGCAATCCGCTCGGTTTCGCGGAGCATGAGACGGTTGATGCGACTGGGAGCCGGGGCTTGCTGTTCCTGTCCTCCAGAAAAGAGAGAGAACAGCCGTTTCTGAAAGGCGGTGAGATCGGGCTCAAGGGAGAGTTCGCGGGCGGCCGTGCCGTCCTGAAAAATACCTGCAATGGTGGCGAGGGTGTTGAGGTAGCCGCGCACGTTCTCTGCAGCAAGAAGCAAAAATATGATGCGAACTTGCCCGTAATCGTTGGGGCCGTCGTACGAGAGGCCCGAGGGAACCCGGCCAACGGCGATAATGTAGCGGCTCTTGAGTGGCAGGCGGATATGGGGAAGGGCGACACCGCCGCCGAGGTAGGATGTCATCGTCCGTTCCCGGTCGAGAAGGAGGTTGAGCAGCTTATCTTGCCCGATCTGGCGCACTTCCTCGATGTCGATGCTCCCTATCAATTCGCGGAGGGCCTCGGCAAGACCAGTACTTTTGATCTCAAGGATCCGATTTCGTGTGATAAATCGGTCGAGCCTCATCGGACGAGGTGGGTGGGGTTGGCGACCTCAGCTGGGACGGAGGAGCGAGTGGACTGGGGCGAGGGACGATCGTTCAAGGGCAGACCGGCTGATAGCAAAAAGAACTTTACCGCTCCCATTCGATAGCGCCCTTCTTGATCTCGTAGACGAGCCCGAGGACCATGATCCCGAGGAAGGCGAGCATGGGGAGAAGAATCGGAATGGCGTGAAAAAGAAAGTCCCGGTAAATGAGAATCCAGGGGATGAGGAAGACCACCTCAATGTCGAAAAGAATGAAGAGCATCGCGGTGACGTAGAATTTGACCGCGAATCGGGTGTGGTTTTTTTCAGTGCCGATGATGCCGCATTCGTAGGCACTGTCCTTGATTTTATTCGGACGGGATTTTACGCCAAAAATGTGGCTGGCCACGATGATCGTGACGGCGATACCAATCGCGATTACTGCCTGAATGAGAACGGGTAAGAAGTCGCCGACGGTCATGATGTTGATCACATTAAGCGCTTCAGTTTATTCAAGCGGAAATTCAGCCGGGGGGAATATTTGAGACGATTTTTGGTTTGATGGGAGGAAAAGGAGTTGGTCGGGGCGAAGGACCGGGCTGCCAAGCCCGAGGCTGGCGGCGTAGCGTAAGATGGGGAGGTCCGGATTGATCGGGCGAAAGCCACGATCCACGCGCAAGCGATTTAGTTGGACGAGGGCGATTCGATCAATGGAGACCCGGTCGGTCCCGAGGATAAGGAAGGGGAGGGAACCCGTATAGTTGGCGTTGAAGGAGGGCCCGGCAACGAACTGGACTTTTTCGAGCGAAAGGAGGGTCAGTCCGTAAGTTTCCTGCAATTCGGGGATGGCGGCGATTTCTGCCGCGGCGGCAGCGCCGCTAATCCGGTTGTTGAAGAAGCGCTGGTTATTGGTGACGGTCCAAAGCGAGGTATTGGTGAGGGCGGCATTGATGCCGATTTGGGGATGGTCGGTGACGACAGGCAAATTGAACCAGAAGTTTGCCTGGAAGAGGAGGGGCAAGGGGAGGTAGGAGTTGCGGTCCTCAATGGCCTGCTCTTCGCGGGGGTCGAAGCTGCGGGGATCGGAGTAGCGATGAGGGGGGAGGGGACTCTCATAGAACCAGACGGGATCGATCCGTTCCGGTTCTCCGAGCGGGATTACCTGGACTCCAGCGAAGCGGTTACCACCGATACTCAGGGGCGGCAGGAAGCCGCTGTCGCGCAGGCGATTACTGGAGAGGTCAGCGATGAAAAGATCCTCTTTGGTGTAACCTCGGTGGAGGAGTTCCTCAATGAGGGCGAGGACGAGGTTGCGGGGGGTGCGGAGACCCGGACCGGATTGAGCATAGATCTTGATGCCGATGTTGGGCTTGGTTTTGGGAGAGAGTTTTCCGTTTTGGCCCTCGAGGATTTCAAGGCTTTGCCGAATTGCTATTTGGTAGTCGGAGACCTCAAAGGAGGGAAGCGTGGCGATGACTATTTTATCAGAGAGAAAACTCTCTGCTTTGGCCTGCTGGTATGCAAAAAGGATAAGCCAGGTAATAAAAAAGAACCTGTAGAAACGAAACTGTTGCACTCTGGGATGGAAAGGTCAGGCTGGGAGGTATGGTTGGCGTGGGTGAGCGACACCCGTCCGCTTGCTCTGTTTGTTGATGAAACTCACCAAAATATTTTTACTGTTCGTTTTAGGACTCGGAGGATCCTGTTTTTCTCCCTCAAAGGATGCAACTGGTTTGATCGGAGATGCGAGGGAGCTTGAGGAGGCCGGAGATTTGGCGGGAGCTTTGGCCCTGCTGGAGGAGGCGGGAGATGCGTTTAGGGATGATCCGATAATCCTCGAATACAAGGCAGATCTGTATCGGCGGTCCAATGATTTTTTGATGGCTGGGATGGCTTTTGAACGGCTGGCGGGCCTTGGAGAAAATCATCACCAAGCTTACCTTGATGCGGCAGCTGCCCTCGCGCAGGCTGGGGAGTACGATCTGGCCATTCGATCCTTGGATGCCTACCTGGCCACTCGACCGGGCGACGCGGATGCGCAGATACTGCGGGGGCGGTATTTGAGCCGAATGAATCGGCATGAAGCGGCAGCCGCGTCCTATCTGGAGGCAGTGCGGATCAAACGGGGCGAGGTTGATGGGCTGCTGGCGGTGGAAGTAGGCAATGCTTTTCTGGCCCTCGAGCAACCGGGGCAGGCAGAGCGGTATTACCAGGAAGCCTACGATAAGGGTGGGGTGGCGAAGGTCGATGCGATGCTTGGTCTTTTGGAAACGAGTTACCGGAGAAAGCGTTGGCCTGAGGCGTACTCCTGGATGGAAAAGATTGATCAGGAAGAGCCCTCCCTGATCGACAGTAGCAGGCTGGCACCGGTACGCCGGGAGTTGAAAAACTGGCGGGCTGAGTCGGTGGCAGCGAGCGATGTATTCATCGAACTAGACCCCCGCACCGAAATCGAAACGGGTTCCGAAGAAGGGCGATCCGAGGACGAAGGGCAAAGTTCTGACACGGAGGTGGTGATTGCTGGACTGGATGCTCTCGGAGAACCTGTGCAAAATGAGGAAACGGCTCGAGGAAAGCTCGCTCCGGCGGATCGATCCTCCGAGCCATCTCTCTCAGGCCGCACAGATCGTGAATCAGGCGGGCAATTCGTTGGGCCTGGTTCTGATCCGGCGGGGACGGTGTCGGCAGCCGGGACGGGACTAACCCGGGATTCCGAGATTTTCGCCACGGAGACTGACGAGGCGAGTCTCGGGGGAGGGCAGAAGCTGGCGGCGGTGGAAAACGACCCGGTGAGCGAGCCGATGGCTGAGACGGTTACTGAGGAAGAGGTGATCACGGATCGTGAGCCAACGCCTCTGGATCTGGCGCGGAACCTTGCCCTGGGAGGGAAACACGATCGAGCAGTGACCGAATATCTAAAAATTCTCGCCAAGGACCTGGAGCAAGCGGAGGTTTGGCACCTGCTCGCGGTTAGCTACCGTGCCATGGGAAAATGGTCAGATGCCGAGGCGGCCTCTCTGGAGGCAGTAAGGCGGGATCCTACCGACATCGTCTGGACTTTTGGCTATTTGAAAGCAGTTGAGCGTGCGAGGTCACCAGAGCGTTTGGTAATGGAATTGGAGAAGGCCTACCAGCGGATTCCGAATAGCCCCGACCTGGTCCTTGCACTGGCTCGGGCCTACATTGATATCGAAGGCAATGCCCGCAACGCGGCTGTCTACTACCGCCTTTTCCTCGAAATGGCACCATCGCACCCGGAGGCTTTTTCGGCAGAGCAGGAATTGGCGGTCCTCCGAATCCGCTAGGCGCTGGTCATCGCATGGGGATCAAACGCTCTTCAATAGAGGAACTCCGTTTGAGGGCCAACTTGGTGGAGGTGGCCGAGCGGTATACACAACTCAAACGGGCTGGCCGCGAGTTCCTCGGACTTTCGCCCTTCAAACCAGAGAAGACGCCGTCATTTTTCATCAATCCTGAGAAAAACGTCTTTAAGTGCTACAGCTCTGGCGAGGGGGGTGACCTGTTTCGCTTCATCCAATTGGTTGAGCACGTCGATTTTACGGAGGCCATCGAGATACTGGCAGAGCGCTATGGGGTGGCTCTGGAATACGATAACGCGCGAGGTAACCGTGAGGACATCTCGATCAGGCGGCGGGTTTTTGCAATGAACGAGGCGGCAGCTCTTTTTTATAAAGAGTGTTTCCGAGGCGATGATGAGCTCGGACGTTTTGCCCAGAACTACTGGGGTGCGGTTCGTGGTTTTTCTGACGAGAGTGGGGAGCGATTTGGTGTGGGAATTGCGCCACCGGAGATCGGGCGCCTCGGGAAGAAGCTGCGTGGAGCTGGTTTTAGTGAAAAGGATTTGGAGGCGAGCGGACTGTTTCATTCTTCGAAGGGGCGGGTTGGAGAGCGGTTAATCGAACGTTTTCGAGGGCGGCTGGTCTTGCCAATTCGAGATGAACAGGGGCGGATTGCCGGTTTTAGCGCCCGAAAGCTGGAGGTAACTCCGGAGGACGATTTCACCTTCAAAGCCAAATATGTGAACTCGCCGGAGGGGGTGGCCTTTCAGAAAAGCCAGATTCTTTACGGGCTCGATTTGGCACGGGAAGAGGCTAATGAAAATCGGCCCCTTATCCTCGTGGAGGGCCAGCTCGATGCCATTCGGATGCACGATGTTGGGATAAGGACAGCAGTTGCGAGCCAGGGGACGGCGATCACGGAGCGGCACCTTCAACTGGTTCGCAGGTATGCAAATAGACTGGAGGTATTACTGGACGGTGATAGCGCGGGCCAGCGGGCGGCTACAGCCTGTTACCGAACAGGATTAAAAGTGGGTTTGGAGATCCGGTTTGCGCAGTTGGAGGAAGGTGCTGACCCCGATTTGATTGGATTGAAAGAGGGGCGATCGGGGATCGAAAGGCTTCGGAAAAACCTGATAAGCGGTCTGCAGCTAGTGGTTCAATTGCGTGCACCGGTGGTGGCAAACCTCTCCGTCAATGAGCAAGCAACGCTGGTGCGTGATCTTTTTGAGATAATTCGGGACGCGGAATCCGAGGTTATCCGCCAGGGGTTGCGTCGGGAAGTTGCACAGTTGCTGGTGATCGATCCGCAAGCAATCGAGATGGATTGGCAGCGTTTTGAGCGCAGATCGGTACGGAGGGAGCGACATCGGGAGGGTGTAGCGGAGGTCGTTGAATCAACGGCTCGGGGCCCTGGAATCGAGCGCTTGACAACGGCCTATCACGAGCTATTATTACTTCTTTTGCATTTTGACTCACTTGCCGCTTCAGTGGCCGAGGTTACGGACTGCTCCTGGATCAATGGAAACTCAATCGAAGCATCTTTACTACGGCGTTGGATTGCCGACCTCCAAGAGGGAATCGATGTCAAGGGAAGTCCCCTCGATCGTTTGCCTGATGGTCCGCAGGAACGGGATTGGCTCTCCAAAGCTCTCGCCTTTCAGCTCAAGCTTGAGGATCCTTGGCGTCGTGCTTCCGAGGTTGTGCAATTTATTTACCGCGACCACCTTTCCCGGGAACGAAAAATTATCGTCGAGGAGATGAACCGATTGGCGGAGGACCCTGTCAAAAACGGAGAGGCTCTCGCTGAACTACAGCTAAAAAGAGTGGCTTTAAGAAAAGCGGAAAAGGAAACCCCTTATTTAACGCCCACCAATTCCAACCCATAATGCCGGCAAAAAAGACTCAATCAACAAACCGTTCTGAGCCATCCGCTCCGAAGAAGAAAACTGTCGGAGGAAGCCGTCAACCCCGTAAAACTGCTGCTGCGAAGAAGGCGGCGGTTTCTAAGGGCACCAAAGTCGCGCCTGCCAGCGCCTCCAGTGGACCGGTGGCGGCAAGGACGGTGCGCATCCGCAAACCAAAAGGTGCGGCTGCTGAGACCGAGGCTTCGACTCGCGAGGTCGATGCGGTCGCTGCAGAGGAAAAAGAGTCGGGCGAGCGAAGCAGCTCACAGGCTGGTAGCACTCCTCCTGCAACGGCGAGGAAAACGAAATCATCAGGCGTCGGACCTGGTGAGGCTGCCGATGGATCACATGTTAAGCCAAAGTCCGGAGGCAGTAGTTCCAAGGCGAAGGCCGGGGGCAGGCACTCTGGAACGAGCGCTCATCCAAAGGGCGAGGCTCCAGCCGGGGACCGATCCCTCCCCAGAAAAGAGGGTGATGATGGGGAATCTCCAGCCGAGATAGCCGACCCATCGCTGACCCCGCTGGTGGCTAAGCTCAATGAGCAGACCCGTCACCTGATTTCTCAGGCACGCCAACAGGGGTACCTCACTTTCAAGGATATCAATGACGGGCTCCCTCCTGAGGCAAGTGGACCCGAGGAGATCGAAAACGTCATCAGCATTCTTACGAATCTGGAAATCGAGATCCTTGATGGCGACGAAATCAAGGCCTTCAAGGATCGTCGGCAAGAAGACGAGAACGAGGAGGGTCGCAGTTCGCAGTACGATATTCTGGACGATCCGGTTCGGATGTACCTCAAGCAGATGGGTCAGGTTCCTCTGCTTACCCGAGAACAAGAGGTGACCATTTCGCGGAGGATTGAGACGGCCGAACACCAGGCTCTTGATCAGATCTATTCAATTAATCTGAGTAACCGGTTTCAGATCGACCTTGCAAGGAAGCTCATGGCGAAAGCAGAGCGGTTTGATCAAGTCGTCTTGGATAAGCGGGTCGATAGCCGGGAGAATTATTTCAAGAATCTCCCCAAGTTGATCGATGAGGCGGAAAAACTTGAGCAGAAGATCAACCGGGCTTGGGCCTCTTATCGGACGAGTGAACAGGTGTCCCTAAAAAAGCGGTCGAGGACCCGATTGAACAACTTGGTGGCCGAGTTAAAGCCGATCCACCGGAAGCTCTGTTTTAAATTAAAGAGTTTTGAGGACTTTCTCGCGACCCTCGAGCCGGTCGTGCGGGAGGTTGATGACTACATCGACCAGATTGAATTGGCAGACAAGGCTGGTGCACGGAAGCGCAAGCGACCCGATCTCGAGAAGATTGAGAAACGGCTCGGCGAGCTGGAGGACGAATATTCGATCGATCCCCGGGAGCTGGCCAGCAAGGTTCGTGAGGTTCGGAAATCGATGCGGGCTGCCTACAAGGCAAAGACTGAAATGGTTGAGGCGAATCTCCGGCTGGTGATCAGCATTGCCAAGAAGTACACGAACCGTGGGCTCTCGTTCCTTGACCTCATCCAGGAGGGTAACATGGGTCTGATGAAGGCGGTGGAAAAATTTGAATATCGGCGCGGTTACAAGTTTTCGACCTATGCGACTTGGTGGATTCGCCAAGCGATCACGCGATCGATTGCGGACCAGGCACGGACGATTCGGATCCCGGTCCACATGATTGAGAACCTCAACCGGGTGATGCAGGTCCAGAAGGTGCTTTTGCAGGAACTCGGGCATGAGCCAACACCGGAGGAGGTGGCTGCTGAGATGGACATGCCCCTTGATAAGGTGCAGGCGATCATGAAGATGGCGCAGCAGCCAATCAGTCTCCAGAGCCCGGTGGGCGATTCGGATGACACTAACTTTGGTGACTTTATTGAAGATAAGGCGGCGGAAAACCCTTACGACCAAACGGCCTACAGCCTTTTGCGGGAAAAGATGGTAGATGTTCTCGACAGCCTTTCGGAACGGGAGAAGAAGGTTCTCTCCCTCCGCTTTGGGTTGGCCGATGGCTACAGCAGAACCCTCGAGGAGGTCGGGCGTCAGTTCAAGGTCACACGGGAGCGGATCCGCCAGATCGAGGCGAAGGCTTTGAGGAAAATGCGCCACCCGACGCGCCTGCGCCAATTGCACGGCTTTATCGAATCGGAGGGTAATGGCGGTTCGACCGACGGACCCAACGAGTTCCTCAATACGGCAGCTGCTTCAAAATCCTAGCTTGGATCCCCATGAGAATTATCCCTGCAATCTTAGCCTCGGTTCTCTTTTTCCTGACGCTGATTGGGTGTCAGACACCCGGCGAAGGGACGTCGCGCAAGGGTGATGAAGGTTCCCCCAAGACGGCGGATCGGGGAGCAGGAGATAAGGGTACTTCTGAACCTTTCGTTCAGGTGGATCCCAATGTGTTTTTGGGTTCGGTGGTTTGGAGTGATCCGTCCGGACAATTTGCCGTAGTGCGGCTTGAAAACAAGTATCCCGTTGAAAATCGCTACCTGATCGGGGTGGATCCGAACCGTCAGACAATTGCGATCCTCCGGACTACTCTGGAAAGACAGGGAAGATCGGTAGGGGTACGGGTACTTGAAGGGCGAGTTATTCCCGGGGTGGAGGTTTTGTTGCCGAGCCGTTTCTTGTCCCAACAGCTTCGCCATCGTTTTGATCCTGCATTCTCGGAGGAGGGGGCAGAAGCTACTAGAGGTAGCCAATCCTAGTTTGAAGGGAGCGATTCGCGGCGATGAGGTTAGCGGTAGTTCAGTATCAGATTGCTCGAGACCGCCAGAAGGCCCTCGAGGAGGCGGAGGAAAAAGTGCGTGAAGCGGCCGGGGAGGGAGCTGAGGTGATCCTGCTGCCGGAACTCTTTGAGTCGCCCTATTTTTGTCAGGAGGAATGCCCCCGCTGGTTTGAAGAAGCGAGGACGCTAGCGGAGAGTGCGGCGATTGCCCGGCTGAGCGTGATCGCTGCCGAGCTTGGGGTGGTCATCCCGGTCAGTTTCTTCGAACGGCGAAATCAGGCTTATTTCAATAGCGTCGCCATGATCGATGCCGATGGGGGGATCCTCGGGGTTTATCGAAAGAGCCACATACCTGATGGACCCGGCTATGAGGAGAAGTTCTATTTTTCTCCCGGCGACACGGGCTTCAGGGTGTGGCAAACGCGATTTGGACAGATTGGTGTCGGTATTTGCTGGGATCAGTGGTTTCCTGAGGCGGCTCGGGCAATGGTTTTGGGGGGAGCCGATTTGCTTCTCTATCCCACCGCAATAGGCTCGGAGCCGACCGAACCGGAGGTCGATACGATGGAGCACTGGCGACGGGTGATGCTGGGGCATGCGGGCGCAAACATCGTCCCGGTGGCAGCGGCGAATCGAATTGGATTTGAGCAGTTTGGTGAGTCTTCAATCAATTTTTACGGGTCTTCTTTCATCAGTGGATCAACTGGAGAGATTGTAGAGTCTGCACCTCGGCAGAAACCAGCGATTCTTCATGGTCGGATCGAGGTAGAAGAAAACCGAAAGCTGAGGGCCAACTGGGGTTTTTTCCGGGACCGCCGCCCTCAGCATTATCGTGATTTGCTCAGCCTGACAGGGGATCCCGAATAGTCACTGGGCAGGCCCGAAGGCGGGCGGTGGCAGGGGGCGGCCCGATTTCGGCAAAGCCAGCGTTACGAGGCGCGCTCGGGTCCCACGATGAATCGAATCGGGTGTTGGTAGTATTCCTGCTTTGAGGGTGGGATGAGTCCAGATTCCGAATCAGAGCTGCTTTATCCGCATGATTCGGTGATGCCATGGCCAAGGGCGGCGATCGCTGGATTGCAGCAGGTTCTGGCGATGTTCGTGGGCTGTATCACCCCGGCTATTATTTTCATCAATGCGGTGGAGCTATCGCCGCAGACCGCGCAGTACCTGATCAGCATGTCGTTGGTTACGGCGGGGATTGGGACTTTTATCCAGGCCAAGCGGATTGGATTTGTTGGCTCGGGACTTCTATCTGTAAACGGGACCAGTTTTGCCTATCTGGATTTGCTCTTGCGAGCGGGGAGTGAGGGCGGGGTAGCCTTGGCCTGTGGGATGGTTTTGGCAGCGGTTCCAGTTCAATTCCTTCTCGCGTTTTTTCTTCCAAGCCTCCGTCGGCTTTTTCCACCAATGGTTGCCGGAGTTGTCGTTCTGTTGATCGGCATCAGTCTTATTCCGGTGGCCGGGTCCTACATCACGCGGGTGCCCGAGGGGATGGAGAGTGGGTGGCTGGGTAACCTCGCTTTAGCGGGGGTGCCCTTTGGGATTTTGATCCTCTCTCAACTTCTGGGGATCAAATGGTTGAGGTTTGGAGGGCCCGTACTGGCGATCATGGCCGGTCTCCTGGTCGCCCTGGGTCTGGGAGTTTCGATCGGGAGTGAGAGCCAGTCTGAGAGTTGGGTTATTTTGCCGCAGTTTCTTCGCGAGGGCCTGGCTTTCAAATGGGAGCTTCTTCTCCCCTTTTGCATTATCTATCTGGTTTCCTCAATCGAGGCGATCGGAGACTTGAGCGCTACCGCGAGGCTCTCCGGGCTGGAAACCAAGGGTAAGGAATTTTGGGGTCGTTTGAGGGGAGGGCTCTTCTCAGATGCGATAGCCTCGACGACGGCGGCCCTTTTCTCGGCCTTCCCAACGGCTACTTTCTCTCAAAACAATGGCGTGATTCGCCTGACCGGAGTGGGGAGCCGTCAGGTGGGTTTGTATGTGGGGGTCATTTTAATTTTTACCGGATTGCTTCCCTGGACCGGGGCGCTCTTTACCGCTATTCCCAAGCCAGTGATTGGCGGGGTTACGCTTGTTCTGTTTGGGTTGGTTGCCGGAGCGGGCCTACGGATGATCAGTGAGTCTGAGTTGGGGGGGAAGGAGATTCTGGTTCTCTCGGTTAGTCTCGGGGCGGCAATGTCCCTGCCCACCCAGAAAGCTTTCATCGACCAGCTCCCGGCTGTTCTCGCCGGTATTTTGAGCTCCGAGGTGGCAACCGGTGGCCTGACTGCGGTACTGATGAGCCTGATTTGTTTGAGTAGGGATCCACTACCCGAATTCGGCAATGGATCGGTGGTCGAACCAGAATAGTTATGAAGACAGCATGCATGATTCCGTATTGTCCAGCCGAGGAGTTGGAAAGGGCACTAGAGTCTGGAAGCCGGGCATCGATCCACTACCGAGGGTATACGGCGGAGTCGATGGTGAGGGCATTTAAAAAGTACGGCCCGGTATTTCAGGCAGACATTAACGGCGAGCGGGAGGTGCTGCTGGCCGGGATGGAGGCCAATGAGTTAGCGTGGAGAAATCCTGATGATTGGAGCTACCACGAGGCCTCGGCTGTTTTTCGGGAGGAGCTGAGCCACCTCCACCTTACCCAGTTGGACGGGGAGGCCCACCGTCGCAAGAGGCGTTTGCTGAACAAGGCTTTCAAAAAAGGATCGATCCTAGCCCATTTGCCGAAAATGGCCGAGGAGGTATTTGGAAACTTGCTGCAACATGATGGAGAGCGGATCGAGCTACACGAAGTTTTGATGATGTTGTTCACCCGCTTGAATTCCATCAGCTCGGTCCGCGTCTCGCTATCGGATGATCAAATCCGGGAAATGATTGATTTTGAAGAGGGTTTCATTGGAGCACTTTTCCTCAAACCCGAGGAGCGCAGGACGGTCTACAATCGCGTCCATTATCTGGAAACGAAGCGGGCGGTGCTGGCCTATCTGGAGCAATTGGTCAGGAAGCGCTACGAACATACTGGTGACGGCGATCTCCTCGACGAGGTGATGCACCAGAAGGTATCCAGCTCGCTTGAGCCGCTCTCGCTAGAGGAATTGATCTACGATGCATACTTAATCCTGATCGCTGGCACCGGCAATACGGCGAAGACCCTGTGCCGGGTGATTGATGCGCTCCTTGACCATCCAACCTGGATGGAGAGGCTGAAGGCGGAGGTAGCTGGATTTAATGCCTCCTCCCTCAGTCGCGGGATGGATCCCTTTCCACTGCTCAAAGCGACCTTGATGGAAGCGGAACGCCTTTTCGCAGCAGCCCCAACAATTCCTCGGGTGCCAGCCCGGGATCTGGAGTTTCTTGGCTACCACCTGCCTGCTGGTACCCACTGTCTGCACTTGATTACCCTGATGCATTTTCACGAGGAAGTGTATCAGGATCCCTATGAATTTAAGCCGGAACGGTGGCTTGATCATGAGTACCCCAAGAGCGCCCATGGTACTTTTGGAGGTGGAACCCACGTCTGCTTGGGGATGAACGTGGCGCGGATCCACATGCCCCTCTTTCTGGCGGCCCTTTTATCTGGATATAGGATTGAGAGGCATGGGCCGCCCCGAACGGAGCCTTTTGCCTATCCCGGCGAGGTTGATGCTCCAACGCTTCGCTACGATGTAACCTTCAGATCTTTACGGTGAATTTGAATATGAAAAAGCTAATACACGCCTCGCTCATGCTACCAATTTTTCTATTGGTAGCTGGTTCTCTAAATGGGTCTTCGACTCCCTATGGTCCGGTTGATCGGCCGGGCGTTCCCGAGCTCACTGCCCTGGTGGTAGCCTACGAACCAGAGTTGAAGGGTTTGTTGGAGGCTATTGAAGCCGATCCTGAGGCCTCTATTGATGAAGTTCTGGAATTTAAGGGTGTAACCTATCGGGTGGGAAGTTACAAGGGTCGGCCAGTCGTGATTTTTGCTACCGGGATCAGTATCGCCAATGCGGCGATGACGATGCAGATGGCGATCGATTATTTCCCGCTGCGCGAGGTGCTATACATGGGGATAGCAGGAGCAGTCAATCCAGAGCTATTTCCCGGCGATGTGATCATCCCGGAGCGATGGTATTACCATGATGAGAGTGTCTATGCGAATCCGGACCCTGAGAATCCCGGTTCTTTCATTCGCCCCGATTACTACGTAAACTTCCTCGAGCGATTGGAGGAGCGTCGGCTCTCCGACCCAAACATTCCGAACTACAAGCCATTTCGGTTCATCCACCCGGATGAGGTATCGGTTATCCGCAGCGGAGACGAGAAGCCGGTCAACATGAGCTACTTTGCGGCGACGCGCCGCCTGCTGGAAGCTTCCGAGAAGGCCCTCGAATCATTGGAACCCGCGCAAGTCGTCCCGCAGAGAGCGGCCGTTTATCGAGTTGGAGGCAATGGGGTGACTGGTTCCGTCTTTTTAGATAACCGCGATTATCGGGAATGGACGCGGGAGGTCTTCATTGCGGAGGTCACTGAGATGGAATCCGCCGCAGTCGGACAAGTGTGTTATATCAACGAGCTGGACTGGGTAATCATCCGGGCGGTTAGTGATTTGGCAGGCGGCCAAGAAGGAAAGAATGAAGAGAATATTTACGATCTCGAAGTCTCGAGGGTCGGTGCGAGGGTCTTGTTCGCCCTGTTGGATGTGCTGATACTTCATGACTGAGGGGTTGGGTGAGCAGACGACAAGGACGGTCAGGCTATCGGGAAGAATCGCGTCTCGGACTGATCCGAATCGAGAGCTTCGAGCGAAAGTCCTTTCGTTACTCTTCGCCGACGGCTGGAATGTCTATAATTCAAACGGCGATCAGCGAATAACCCTTGGGAACGTTCAGCTGAAGATAGTCGAATGTGATGCCTTTGTCTTCATGCCCGGCGCAGCTCTGGAGGATTTCTTCAAGGCGATTTCCATTCTGGTCGGCTATCAGACTCTAGATCCCTTCCTGAAGCACAAGCCGGCCCTTCTCTTGAACCCGGATGGTTCCTGGGATGGTTTGTTTGAACTCCTCGATGACATGCAGCGACTCGGCACCGTCCATCAGCCGTATCGCCAATATCTGCTTCAGGCGGACGACCCGGAAGATTTGATCTACCGCTTGAGAGTATCCACTGTTGAGGGAGTTCCCCGGGTCGAGCGGGCGAGGATAGCCCCCGAGGGAAGCACCCCGACGACTCGGGTGTTGGGGGACGGAGACCGGGGAAGACCCCGAGTTTGTGTCTTTTGCTCGGCATTTATTGAGGACGCAAGTTACCTGATCGATGGCTATCACCTCGGCAAAAGGATCGCCGAGGCGAACTGGGGGTGTGTGTCGGGAGCGGGCACCACGGGAGCGATGGGGTCCGTAGTGCGAGGATCGGTGGAAGCAGGCGGTTGGACGGCAGGCTCCAATGTTCCACACATTATTGAACTGGAGGGTTTGCCTGAGGGGTTGATTGAATTTTGGCCCCGTCCAGACATCTACACCCGCATGGAGGTGATGATCGCGGAGTCTGATGCCTTTGTCATTTTCCCGGGTGGGGCGGGCACCATTCAGGAGGTTCTTGCCTTGCTCCTTTTCAAGGAGGTGGATGATCCGGTCGTTCGCGGAAAACCGATTGTCCTCTTCAATCGATTGAACCCAGACGGGAAAACCCGTTTCTGGGATCGATTGCTCCGGTTACTCGGACTCCTCTCGAATTTGGATAGCCTTCTGATTGTGGACGACCTGGAAGACATTGTCCCGAGCTTAAGACCGTTGATCGAGCGGGGTATGTATTGAGGACCGGGGCCAGAGCGAGCTGAGTTCATCTGACCAGGTGCTTCGCGATTCTTTTTGCCTAGCAACCTGCAGGGGGACTTCTAACCCAAGTTTCTGATGGAGTGGGTAAAATTGTGCTTAATTCGAGAAAATTC
>DAISIK010000021.1:2500-47919 GCA_036822055.1 Puniceicoccaceae bacterium | reverse complement strand
GCCTGTTTAGAAAGAGCCTTGGAGTGCCGCTCCTGACCTTAACTAAGTGCCATTGCCCCTTAGACCCCTTATGTTTGCCGAGTGGAGGCTTTTGCCAAGAATTAAGACGTGGCGTTGTCCGAAATGCCCATCAGCCAAGCTTGACCTGCGGTAAAATTGCACACCATTATAGTGTTCGTGAAAAATATTACGCTCAGCGCTAAAGCGGAAGCCATCGAAAAGGGACGCAAAGTGGCACGGAGCCGGAAGACGACATTGAACGGATTGTTTCGGGAATGGCTGGAGCAACTCGATGAAGGGGAACTCCTGGAGCAAGCCTACGACCGGCAAATGTCTCGGATGCAGGGGCGTGTCTGTGTGGGTCAGCGCAAATACACGAGAGAGGAGATGAATGAGCGCTGATTACTTTCTCGATACGAATGTGCTGGTCTATTCCTTCGACGACAACGAGCCATGCAAGCGGGATGCCGCCCGAAAGCTGATTGGCATCGCTCTGCGGCAGGGCTGCGGCGTGGTCAGCTGGCAGGTCGTGCAAGAGTTTTTGAACGTTGCGCTGCACAAGTGGGAAAAACCCATGGTCGCGGAGGACGCGCATGAATATCTGAATGGCACCCTGGAACCGCTTTGTGCGGTGTTTCCATCGGCGACGCTGTGGCGCAGCGCACTCTCTCTCCAGCTGCAGAGCCAATACCGCTTCTACGACTCTTTGATTGTGGCCTCCGCTTTGCAGTGTGGTGCCAGAACTCTTTTCAGTGAAGACATGCAAGCAGAACGGCAGTTCGGAAAGTTGCAAATACGCAATCCGTTCAGTTGACCCCGTATCGTTGGCAAAAGATTCGTGATTTGACACAAAACGATCCCGACTTATCCGGGGGCTTATGTCACGTCACGACTAGCCTGCAGATCTCAAAGTCTCCTGGCGAAATGGTGCAGGAGGGGGATGAAGATCCGCTTTGGCGGGTCAAATTTATCGAATCAGAGTCTCTTCTGGCCCCGGGGGGATCAATTGCGGGGTTTTGGCAGTCCAAACCGTCCACATCCCTTTTTCCAGTCAATCAGTGCGTGGACCGGATCGAAACGAAGATCGTCGTGGTCGTTGAGATCCTCGTATCCCATCGCCAGCGCTCCGATTTGCTGACGCAACCTCTCCGGGGCAGTATACTCTACCTGGTCGGTGACGCGGAGATCGGTGAAACAACTCGCAAATCGACCGATGATGCCGAAGCGATCCTCCAACTACCGAAATACCAACGCACCGGCTCCGTCGCTACTGAGATGTCCGCCGCTGAAATCGGCTGTTATTTTTCCCGAAGTGGGCTTGGAACTCAAAGGATTGTTGGGTACACATTGGGTTAGCAATCTTGGTTTGGTTTCTGCTGATAGCACCCTCACCTCGAGGGATTTAATCGACCAAGTCGCTATTTTTTCCTGAAGGCTGTGAGAATTGCGGGCTAAATGGAAAAGGCGGACTTCTCAGACCCAAAGGGCCATCGGTATTGGGGGCTTGCGGGCGGCGGGCGGGCAGGGTTCGGGTTGTTCCGGCGCGTCGGAACGTTGCCCGGCGGCAAGCATGCGAAGCGGCGAGGTCGTGGGGGCGGGGCGCGACACTGGAGACGTTCGGACGTAGCTGATTGCTGGATACGGAGACCCGCTTTCGAACGTCCGGGACGCCGGGCGGGGGGCCTATTTATGATCGGGCCTTCTTTGTGACCCGGTGGCGGGTTCGACCGGGAAGGACGGTCCAGGCTGCCGGTGGCGTCCGATCCGCCGGGAACGCTACGATGGCAGGGGCACAATGTAGGCCCGGTGACTTTTCTTGCCAACCCCGCGCATGCGGGGGCGGAGCGAAGCGGAGTTCGCGCGGGGACCTCTCGAACGGCGACCCGCGAGCCCTTCCCGTCACCCCCTCCCCCGGCCCCGCCCCGCTGACTTGCCGGCTGGAACACACAACAGAACATTATGTCAAGTCCCGCCCCTTCCGAACGAGCTTGCGAGTGGCAGGAAGGATAAAGGCGGGATTGGACATAATGTCGTTGTGCGTCGGAAGCAGGCCCCCACTTCCCAAGGGCGAGGCCGGGGGAGGGGGTGCCGGGAGGGGCGGCCGATTGGAACCGGAGCGGTTGGAGGAGTCTTTTCGTCAAGGCTCATCATTTGCAAAACGGCTAGAGATCTCGATGAGGTGATCAGCAAACTCTTCCGTCGCTTCACGATCACCACTCAACCCCATATGCTCCGTTTCCAGCCACCAAAGGAATTCAAGGATTTCGCATTTAGTTTTACCAGATAAAACCATATCAGTGATTCTTGGTGCATAAGATTCATATTCTCCTGCCCCTCCAGGAATATCCTTCACTCCAATCGGATCCCATCTGTGCAGAAGGGCATTTTGAACCTCGGTCAGGCAATTTCTATAACGCTCTCTATTTATCGAACTCATGGAGCCCCCGGAATCACAGTTACAACTCGCCCAGTTTCAGAGTTCACGATCACACGAACATTATTCACGGAATCATAGAAACCGGTCGTGCCAGCTCTTGTGGGAAAGTTCGTTCCTTGGCGTATCGTATTATCTACTACGGAAGGCATTATGCCTCGACCTTGCATCTGATCCAAGGCGTGCCCAGAAAATTCGCGTCCGCCAATCGTCGTGCGCACATTCTGAGGCCCAGGAACATTCATTGGATTACCGAGACGCCCAACAGGAGCGGAAGCCTCACTTGTTGTCCTTGCGGCAACTAATTCAGAGAAAAAACCAAAAACGGACAGCTCCGCATCTGTTGTCTCCAAATTATCGAGCCCGATTTGGTCATCGTCATCGGCTTTCCCGTCCAGACTTCTGCGTTGCTGCAACAGTGCGCCGCTTGAATCGTAGTTGAAAAACCCACCTTCAAAGAACTCTAAAACGACCGATTCCGACCGAAAATCTGCATTTACAACAGAGATTCCATCCTGCAATGAGCCAGTCACCTGCGCTGCGATGGCAAAAACAGGTGCCAGAAAAAAGAAGAGGAAGAATCGGAGGATCATAAGCATGGCTTTCATATGAGGTAATGTTGATAACCAGAGTGCCCCTACTTGTCAGGGATGAGCCATGAAACAAACTTATTCACCCATTTGGAGGCTAGGCGTTCGACAAAAAATGCAACAAATACCACCGCTAACAGGCTAAGCGCGATCTTACCAATCAGATGAAGAGATTCTATCAACCAAAGGGGCCAAATTATGGCACCCGATGCAACGATCAGAGCGAAAATATTTCCAATAAAATATTTCATAAGCCTCCTCCTAATGGTACTGGGTCTCTGAAAACTCGGGTTCGTGGTGGCAACCAAGGTGTTACGCTTGGCTGTGTGGTTCGAAATGGAATCCTGACATTTGCACCTTTCCCGCCAAGCCCCCACCCAGCAAAAGGAATATTCTTTAGGATCGAGCCGGGAACAGGGGTTGTTCCAGAATAAACACCAGGTCCCCAAACGCCTCCGCTCGATGGCCTAATCATACCATCCCTCAAAATGCCACGAGCGCCTGCTTGCTGGGTGAAGTGAAAAAGGTAACCATCAGCATTTCCCGCATTAAATCTACGAATTTGCGCAAACGCATCACTGCGGGAAAGACCCTGCCTTTGAAGGGCCTGAACTTCGAGTCTGGTATTTGTAATGAAGCTCCCAGGTGTCCTTGCGGCAACAGTGTATTCCGACGCGGTGTCGTAGTTCAACCAGCCGTTTATCCGGCATTGTTCGCGGGCTGACGGGCCGTTTTCCCCGGCGTTTTCAACGGTCCCGGAAAAAATTTCATCCGGCGCGGTTTTCCAGCTGATGGCCTCGGCGTCCGGGCTCGCGAAGAGCGAGCCGAGGAAGGCGGCGAGGGTCAGCAGGAGGAGCCGGAGGACGGGTTTCATTGGGGGTAGAGTTCGGCAAATAAATAAGCCCGGAGCAATCACGGATTGCCCGGGCTTTCGGCGGCTTATGGGGAAGAGCGGCTAAAGATAAAATTGGCCTCAGCGAAACAGGTCGCTGTGAGAGCCGGTGCGGACCAAGAGCAGATCCGTTTGGGTCGTTTGGTAAATCAAAAGCCAGTCCGGGCGGATGTGGCATTCGCGGCAACCGGCGTAATTGCCCACCAAAGCATGATCGCGGAACTTGGACTCGAGAGGCTGTTGACTTACCAAAGCCTCGATGACGGCGAGCAACTCTTCCTCGTCCCGGTTCGAAGACTTGAGCTTCTTCAAGTCCTTTTTGAAGCGACTCTTAAAAACAACATTAAGCATCACGGACGAGGTCTTTGATGACACTCCGGACCTCACTCATGTTGCGGTAACGCGGCAGGCCTTCAGTCGGCTCATTGATCGCTTCGAGAGTCTCCGCGTTGGGCAGATGACGCACGAACTCGACCACCTTCCCTTTTTCATTCTCGGGAAGCCGTGCGATTTCTTCGATGATTTCAGCGGCGTTCATAGAGTGTTATGTGCCCCATCCCGCCGATTTAATCAAGCTTGTCTTCGGCGTCGTCGAGTTCTTCCTTCAGTTCGTCGAAGGTGGTGTTTTCGAGCTTGGCCGGGTGGGTGGCGGCGTAGATCTCCTTGAGTTTGCGAATGGAGACTTGGGTGTAGATCTGGGTGGTGGAGAGTTCGGCGTGGCCGAGTCCCGACACGGTCGGGAGATGAAGCGGATGTCGGCTCCGTTTTCGTGCATGAGGGTGGCGCAGGTTTGCCGGAAGAGGTGGAAGGAGCCTTTCTTGCCCAGTTCGGCGGCGTCGATGTAATCGCGCACGAGCTTGGTCAGACGGTTGGGCGAGAAGGGCTCGCCCAGGTGCGAGGGGAAGAGCGTGCCGTCGTCGGGCGCTCCGGCCAGTGCCGGGCGGGCGTCGGCGAGGTAGCAGGCCCCGCCCTTGAGTAGGCGGAACCGGGGGAGGGGGTGACGGGAGGGGCGGCCGATTGGAACCGAAGGGAGCGACGGCGTCCCGCTCAGCGGGATGCTTTGAGGGAGCCCAGGCGACCGGCAGCAGTTGCCGTGACGGAGCGGTTGGAGGCCCGTTGCCGGGTGGGTTGGGATTGCGGAAAAATCAAGATTTCGTAGACTGACACCTTCGGCTGTTCTCCCAGAGCGGTCAAACGAAGACCCAAACCCTTTCCAGTTTTGAATAAAAACCGCAAAAAATACACGGAAACACCCCACCGTAGTCATTACAAAAAGATCATTCTAAAAAATGCCCGGCTTAACTTAGCGCCATTCTGGACATAGCGCGTCAGCGCGAAGATGGCGAAGCCCCCGCAACGGGGGTGAGTGAGACCGGGTGCCCACCGGGCGGAATCACGAACAAATCACCCCAAAAATCCTACGCTTACAGTCCCGCCGGAGGGAAATGAACGTAGTGAATCGGGAAACGAAGTGAATCGGGGATGTCAGTTCGGCCAAAAATACGATCTCAATTCGGTCGGTAACATTCAGTTCGGTCAAAAATACGATGTCAATTTGATCGGTAACAGGTAACATTCAATTACCGAAAACAGCCATGACTTCGCCGACACTTCTTGCTGACATTAAACGTCTCTTCAGCTCATCAAGATCATAAGCCTGCCAAACGGTCTCATATTCATCAAAATTTCTCAAAATCAACGTCCTGATTTGATCAAGTGAGAGCAGGCCGACTTCCTCTGACTTCCATCTCACAGGCCTGGTTGCAACGCTCAGGCTAAACACGAGTCTCCTAAGGCCTATAGGAGGATCAAAAAACTCAGGATCTTTCAGATTGTAACGCTTACCTTGGGAATCTATCAGAAAATATTCATCCATCCATCTCCAGGTTTCAAGAGTCTTGAATGAGGCTTTCGTCAAGAAATCTAAATTTGTATAAATAAGAACAGTGCAATTCGGAGTTCCAAATCGCAACACCGGACATTGAATTTTTTCTAATCCTGTTTCTTTCATTCATCAAGGAAATAAGCGGCTCCTGCCCCAATAGCAATACCGGTTCCGCCAATTGCAATTTTATCCCAGGCGTTTGTTCCATACCAGATTCGTTTTAGAGCTTTTAAGCGCATTTCCGGGTTTGTTCCGTGCAAAGCCTCATGTAGACCTGAACCGCCTCTGTATTTGGGTTGTCCTAGATTCCGCATGTTCCATCGGGTGTTTTTGATAAAATTAGGTATGTATCGTCCATATTGTTCCCCAAAGAACCCCTGAAGAGTTAACTTTCCTGCGCCACCCCTCGTTCCTCCTTGAGGAAAAATTCTGTGGTGAATAGCATCGTAAGGCTTAACGGTAGACGATTGACCGTATCGAGCTCTCATACCATTACTACCACTCCACCTGTAACGACCAGTGTCGGCAAATCCATGCTTCCATCCACGCCATTCGCCAGCGATATTTGTCCATTTTGGATCTAATCCTCCACTCCTTGCGGCTTGCCGCACTTTCGGAGACTGAACCTGTAGCAGGACTCTCGGCGCGGCCTGGTTTGTCGGCAAAGACACCGCCCGACCACCGGTTCTGAGGGGGCCCGAGAAGACGATCATGGCGCCGTCTAGCATGGCTTTCATCGTTCCACCCAAGACGCGAAGTTTGAGCCTGATGCGTTCCTTATCATCGGCAAAACCGGCTCGGGCAAGCGTCATTCGCGCACGGAGGTGGTTAGTGCGGGCCGCCTCCATCAGGGCGATATCTTCGGTGCCGTAGTCAGGGTATCGGTTGCGCAGGACGGCGTTGCGATGGATCCCTCCCCAGCTGGGATTGCTCAGTCCGAAGAGGCCGTAGGAGGTGAGTTGGTCTTCAATGATCTCCTCTGGAGTGATGGAATCGAAGCCCTCTCGGTGGTGGCGGATGATGTTGGTGTCCCGCAGCACCTGATACCAGAGTTCGAAGCGTTCCACCGGATCGAGCGCCATTCTGGCCAACCCTAGCACATCGACGAAGTTCACCGGGTCATTTCCGGCGAAGGCGTATAGATTCGGCGATTCCCGTTCTCCGAGGGGTTCGCGGGAGAGCCAGCGGCCCCTTTCGGGGTCGAGGTAGCGGAAGCCGAAGTAGACAAGTCCGGTTTCCTGGTCGGTGTACTTGGTGGAAAACCGGAAGGGGTTTTTTGCAGCCGCCGGGCCGGTTTGGCCAAGGGGTTCGCCGAAGGCACCGTATTCGTAGCGGGCGACGACCTCGCCGTTGGCAGCGTCGACCAGGGCGGTGAGATTGCCCCGCCCGTCAATGACGGGCAAGTAGGTGCTACCGGAGGGGTGCTCCCGGATGGCGAGGAGTGCGCCGACACCGCCGAGGTCCTGTTGGCTGCCGTCGAGGTCCAAGCCCCGGAGGAAGGAATTATGAACAATGACGGATGAAGTATGATCTTCAACGCGCTCAATTAGCAGATCCCAGCCGCTCCAGACGAAGGTGTGGGTGCGCAGGGGTTGCCGGGAGCTGCAGGACCAGTTGCAAACCGGCTTTTGCACTCGGCGACCTTCCGCGTCATATTCAAAAGTCAGACGGTGGTCGGCGCTTGAGGTGGGGCTAACCGGGCGGGCGTCGATCGAGCGGTTCTCCGCATTCCACTTGTATTCCCAGCCGGATTGTTCGATTAAGTAGCCGTCTTTGTCGTAGACGGGAGTGGCACTGCCCGCCGCTGTGTACTTATTGAGCAAATTCGCGGTGTATTCGGTCACAGGCAGGCTGCCTGTGCTACTTTCCAGTCGGTTGCCGATGGTGTGGTAGGCGTAAGAGAAAGTTTCAGAGACGATGGCGGTTCCTGGATTCGAGACGTCGACCCCTTCAAAACGCTCGGCGGCGGTTACCTGGCGCAGCGCATCATAGGAATAGGCAAAGTGACTCGCCTGCGAAAAGGCCGTACCCTCGGTTCCCATGCCTGGCTCGCCATAGCAGGCTAAAGTTCCGGACGAATGAGCTGCAAAGAAATTTTTCAAGGAATTCGTTGATCAGAACAAGAAAAACGCGAAGGCGGTTTGGTGCGTTGGCTCACTTCATTGCAAGCGTACGTGTAGACTGAAACAGATGTCTAGCCGGATTGGTTCAAGACCGAGATATACGGAATGGCCCATTTTTGGGGTACCTCCTGTGCCAAACAGTCACCGCAGATGAAAACCCCCGTTTTGCGGGGTTTTGCACCTGTTTGGAAAGAGTCTTGGAGTGCTGGACCGGACCTTGACTAAGTGCCATTAGGGTCAAATGTCTATTTTTATTATATCCTCGGCAATTCCTGCCCGGCTTCCTCTCTTGCTCATCTTCACGAATCGGCTGGATCAAGTTGGTCTCACGAGAGGGATGGCCCTTTTTAAACAATAGGCAAGCCAACGATTCTCGACCATAGCCCGCTTTCTCAGGCTCCAAACAATGCTGGCTTTCCACGCGGCGCCTGGGGGATCGTTTTTGATTTTCTCAAGCTCCATTTCCTCCCGAGCCGGTTCGTCCCTGAGAACGCTCTCCCTTTTCGCTTTCGGTAGTGCGGCAGAGTCCTGCTTCTCCCAGGCAGAATCGGGGTGGCGGGCTTTCATTTCCTTGGGCAAAGCCATACTCACTTCCGCGATTCCGCTATCTCGAGATGTACCTGATAGTAACCGGTATTCCTCAAACTGTCCGGAATCGCCAAGACCGCCGGCAGATCCGCGAGTTTGTGCCAGGCTGGGGTCGTTGCATCCACGGTTTCGGGAAAGTAATCCAAAGGTTGCCTGAGAGATGGATGACGAGTTGATTGAATGGTGCCCTGCGAGACGGAATCGCTTCAGAATCGGATACCAACGAATCTCGGCATTGCAAAACGAAAGAAGCTGGTTGGGGTTAAAAATTGGATGGAGAGTTCACCCGGGCTCGCTCCCGCTCAGTCGAGGGCGCTGACGGTTCGCATCTTTTCTGCCTTGTAGATGGCGCTGATGGCGGCGGCGTCCTCGTCGTAGGTCCGGCTGACGAGAACATAGTCGTAAAGGTAGGCGTCTTTCATTTCCTCCACAGCGTTTTGAAGCCGGGTTTCGATTTCGCTTTCCGGATCTCGTCCGCGGCAGAGCAAGCGTCGGCGCAACTCCTCGAGGTTGGGGGGCAGAATGAAACAGCTGGCCATCTGCTCGTTCAGGAGCGGAGTAGCTGCCGCTTTTTCCCGAAGGGTCCGGGCACCCTGGACGTCGATGTTGAGAACAAGGTCCCGACCGCTCCGAAGGGGCTCCAGTACGGAGCGTAGTGGGGTCCCGTAAAGATTGCCGTGAACCTCTGCGTGCTCGAGGAACTCCCCGTTATTGATTCGACGTTTGAACTCTTCGAGGGAGAGGAAATGGTAGTCGATCCCCGGACGCTCGTTCAGCCGAACGGGTCTGGTTGTGGCGGTGATGACGCGCGAGATGTTCTCGAAGCTTTCCTGCAGGCGGTGGCAAACGGTAGTTTTTCCAGACCCGGCCGGACCGGAAACGATGAGGAGGCGACCGTCCCGACGTTGCGCGAACTTCTCCCAGGGAATCATCCGGCGGAGAAGCAAGTGAGGCTTGAAAGCAAGATGAGGCCGCCAACCAGGGCGAAGCTCAAACCGGTTGTCTTCCATGCGCCAGTCTGGCGGTTGAGGTAACTGACGAGGTTGCGGAAGCGATAGGGAGTAGCTCCGAGGATGAGGCCCACAACAATGAGGAGGTAGAGCCAGGCAACCATCGTCAAGCGCCCGACTGGCGCCTGGAGGTAGGCAGTCTGGAGGAGCTCGGAGGCACTGAGAAGAATGAGGATGGCAAGCCCGCGAACAGCAAGGAAATCGGGCAGGTAGCGATAGGCTCCGAGCCCGGAGATCAGGAAAAAGCCGAAGAGGTAATGCTTGAAGGCCCCGAAGTCAGCCTCTCCCAAATGGAGGACCTTCCAGAGGAACCAAGCCAAGCCCCCGCCGAAGAGGATGACGGCAGCGGTTTGGGAGCGGGGAAAGGCTTGGAGAAACTCTCCAAAAACCTCCTTTTTGGAGAGCATGAGAGCCCCGACTGCAAGGGTGGCTGCTCCAGTGAACCACATGGCTAAAACGAGAGGATTCATAGGGCGATGGGGGCCAGCTCGTCCTGCTGGGGGACGCCTTGGAGGACGAGTTTGCCCAATAAAGTGCTGACTGTGGCCTCGGTGATTTCCACCGGGACGATTTGTCCAATCAGTCGGGGATTGGCAGCAACTACCACTTTGCGGTGGGTCCGGGTACGCCCGACAAACATGGCTTCGCCGCGCTTGGCCTCTCCTTCGAGGAGGACCTCCTCAATTTTCCCAACTCGAGACAAGTTTCTCGCCAGGCTACTTTGATGGAGGATCGAAAGAAGCACCTGATTGCGCTGATTTTTAGTTTCTTCAGAAATGCTGTCTGGCTCGAGGGCGGCAACGGTGCCGGGGCGGGGGCTGTATTTGAAAATGAATGCCATATCAAACCCGATCCTTTCGAATACCGAGCGGGTTTTTTCAAAATCTTCTTCGGTCTCACCCGGAAAGCCAACGATGACATCGGTGGAAAAGGCGATCTCGGAGACCATGCTGCGGAGGTCGTGAACGAGTGCTTCAAACTTGGCCACGGTGTAGGGGCGCTTCATCCTGCGGAGGACTTCATCGGAGCCGCTCTGAAGCGGGAGGTGAACGTATTCACAAAGTTTGGGCAGATCGCGATAGGCTTCGATGAGATCCCGGCGAAAGCCACGGGGGTGCGGTGAGGTAAAACGGATCCGCTCCAGACCCTTGATTTCATTGATTTTTTCCAGCAGTTGGACAAAGGGACTTTGACCCTTGATGACCGGGAACTCGTACCGGCCATACTGGTTGACGATTTGCCCGAGGAGGGTGACCTCCCTGGTGCCCCGGGAGACGAGGTCCTCAACCTCCTCGACGATGTCTTCCATGGGGCGGGAACGTTCGGCTCCACGGGTCTTCGGTACGATGCAAAAGCTGCAGCGCATGTTGCATCCCTGCATGATGGAGACGAAGGACGAGATTTCAGCTCGGTCTCCAAGGTGGTCCCGAATGGTGTTTTCAGAGCCGGACTCCTCCTCGATCTGGACGATGGGGGGAGGTTGTTGGAGGGGGTTCTGGCGAAGAGTATCGAGGTAATCCGGGGTACGGTGAAACTTTTGAGTTCCCACGACGAGGTCGAGGTCGGGAAGCTGGTCGAGTAGGTCCCGGCCACGATTCTGCGCCATGCAGCCGAGAATCCCCACGAGAAAGGACCGATCCTTCTTCTTGCGACGGAGCAGATGACCGGCCTTGCCGATCGCCTTTTGTTCGGCCAGCTCGCGGACGGAACAGGTGTTGAGAAGGACGATGTTTGCCGAGGCCTCATCGTTGACGATGGCATAGCCCCGCTCGCTCAGGATGGAGGCGACGGCCTCTGAATCCCGTTCGTTCATCTGGCACCCGTAGGTCTTGATGTAGACACGGTTCATTTCAGAAATCAAAGGGCTGATTCGCGGAAGTCGACGATGAATCGAAACCCGGAAAAGCGATTGCGCTCGGTTCTCAAGGTGGGGGTGGCGGGCGAAGCAACGATGGCGGAGAGAAGGTCCCGAACATTACCACCATAGATGAAGGTGCGGTTCGAAAGTTCGGCGAGGGTCCATTCGCCGACGTTTCCGAGGAGGTCGTAGAAGCCTGCCGAATTGGGCTGGGAGGTCCCTACTTCGCGGGGAATCCCGGTACCAGTGCCAGATGACCAGACCCGCGATGGACGGGCCGTATCATCCATGGGCTCGACCGCGATCTCGTACTCGGCCCGGGAAGGAAGGCGAACGGGCCGAGCCAGAATGATGGAGAGCTTGTCACAGAAGTCCATAGCGTCGTTGTAAGTCACGGACTCAACGGGGTTGGACAGTCCCAGCTCGCGGCTGGGGTTGGTTCCGGTGATCAGTTCGTAGAGCCACTGGGGGACTTCGGTGTGGTAGAGGCGGAGGTGGGAGCCCGGTTTCAGGGGAATGAGTCCACGGATGAGGGTGTCATGCAAGTTGGCGAGATCACTCCTTCTCGCCATCAGGAAATTAATGCGCTGCATGATTGGCCGGATTGGGTGGGTGGCATCAAAGAACGCTGTATTGTAAATTTGGATACGATCACTGATTTCTTCGAGGACCTGGATGGAAGCCGGGATCTCGCTCTTGCGGAGGTGGCTATTCAGCTTTTGGTCGAGCTCGACGATGGTGTTGAAGGCGGAGATGGATCGAGCGTCGGCGCTTTTTTGGCCGAGCTTGGCTTCCCGCTCGCGGGAGGCGAAATAGCTTCGCGGAAACTCACGGTTGAGGCGGGCTTGAGCGGACTGCGCGCGCTCAAAAAGCCTGGCGGCCTCGTTGTGGAGATTTTCGGCGAGGACGCTCTGGGCTTGTTGGGTGAGGGACTCGACCTCCTCAAAGAGTGGACCAGAGGCGACCGAGCTTTCTTTATCACGCAGGGCAGTGGCTCGCCGAGGGTCACCGAGACGCCCTCCGGGGTTTGAGGCGTTGATGAATTCCTGAATCTCGGCGGCCTCGGCAAAGTAGGTCCGGGCAGTGTTCCAGTCTTTGGCATTAAGGGACTCTTGTCCCAGGGTCTCGAGTTCCTCACTCCTGGCCCGCAGTGGGCGAAGCTCGAGAAAGGCAATCTTCCGACTGAGCTGGGCAATTTTGGTCAGCGAGTTGGCGCTGCTGGATGCGTGCCGGTTTCTGATCTCCTCGCGGAGAGCGAGGGCCTGCCGGTAGATGGGAAGGGCTTCGTCCGGGCTTCTGCCCTCGATCAGGGTGGCTTCTCGCTCGAGGGCGTCGGCCTCTTCTGCCAGTCGAGTGCCGATGATGTCGTCAATCCGCCCGGTGAGGACATCGCGGTCGGCCTCGATGGCCCAGTTTCGATTGGTCAGCGAGAGGGTGTAAGCGTCGAGGAGATCGCGCGCCCGGACCAGTAGCTGGATGGAATCTTCGGTCAACTGGCCGCTGACCCGAAGTTCTTCGTATTTGCTCTCCAATTCGCGTGCTTCGAGAAGGAGGTGTTGGGAGCCGCCTCCAACCAAATCCCCGGATTGTTCGGACGAAGTTAAATCGACCCGCTGTGGACCCTGAGAGGCTAGAATATACATCAATCCGAGAAACCCGCCAATCGCAGTGAGCGCGAGGAGGACCTTGATGCCGGTGGATTTTTCGTAGGAGGAAGACATTATATGAAAAGAAGCTGATTGGAGGACAGTTGAGGAGGAGGTCGAGCGAATCTGGGTGCTACTTTCGAGGCCCATCAAAACATTAGATGATTGAGAGTCAAAGGTTGTTGCATCCTGATTGCGGCAATGGCTCGATTGAGGGGTGTTCGAAACCTCGACCATCAT
The DNA here is from genome assembly GCA_036822055.1 of Puniceicoccaceae bacterium. Lineage (GTDB taxonomy): Bacteria > Verrucomicrobiota > Verrucomicrobiia > Opitutales > Puniceicoccaceae > DAISIK01. Next base: position 34,653 of record DAISIK010000021.1, on the reverse strand, counting down.
CGGTGCTGGATTGCTGGGAGGATCGCTGGGAATGGCGATGGCTGAGCGTGGTCTCGCCCGCCGGGTTAGGGTGTGGGCCAGGCGGGAAGCGCTGCGGGGACACTGCCGGGGGGCTGACTGGTGTGATGAGGTTTTTGCGGATTTAAAAAAGGCTGTGGAAGGGGCAGATCTGGTGATCATCTGTACTCCGGTTGATGTGATCATTGAAAACCTGCGGGAAGTGGTCTCGGTTCTGTCGCCGGCTTCCCTGGTTACCGATGTCGGCTCAACAAAGGCCGTGATCTGTCGAGAAGCTGATCTTCTGGTAGCGCCAACCGGGGCCGTCTTTATTGGCTCGCATCCGATGGCTGGCTCGGAGCGAACCGGTATTGAGGCGGCGCGGGCAGATCTCTTTGACGGGAGACCGTGCCTGGTCACGCCGACGGGTCGCGGGAAAGAGGAGAAAGCAGCCCAGCTGGTCGCCTTCTGGAAGCGTCTGGGCATGCAGACCTATCTGGTCTCTCCCGACGATCACGACGAGATCGTTTCGCAGGTGAGCCACCTACCCCATTTGGTGGCTTCAGCTCTGGCTTTTTCTCTTGGTCAAGGGAGGTCGGACCTCGGCCTCTATTCTGGTGCGGGGCTCAAGGATACCACCCGGATCGCTGCCGGAGACCCCCACCTCTGGGCGGCTATTGTCGATCAAAACAGGGACGAGATCATCCGCAGCCTGGAGGGGTTTGATACGGCTTTGCTGGAGTTGCGCCGCGCGGTACACAACCGGGACCAGGGCGGGCTACTCAAAATCCTGAAGAAAGGTAAACAATTTCGCGATGGGTTATGACATGAAGCATCCCTTGGTTGGCCAAGGGCTGGGAGATCGTTTTCAGGTGGTTCCTTTCCGGGCCACCAATCCAGTGGTGGGCGAACTGCCGGGATCGAAAAGCCTGACCAACCGGGCATTGCTGGTGGCTGCAATGTGCGAGGGACCGGTGAGACTGGAGGGCATCCTGCTGAGCGAAGACACCGAGATTTTGATTGAGTGTCTGGGTGTTCTGGGTTGCCGGGTGGAGGTTGATCGGGCGGGGGAAACCTGTTTGGTGCATGGCAATCGCCTGCAGCATGCTGGTGAGGTGGATCTTTATGTGGGGAATGCTGGTACGGTAGCCCGTTTTCTGCCGGGGGCTCTGGCAGTTTGTGGGAGGGGTGCTTATCGCTTCGACGGAACCGAGGCTATGCGAAAGCGGCCGATCAGTGGATTGGTGGCGGCCTTGGAATCTCTGGGTGCCAGCGTGGACTGGCTTGGCGAGGTGGGCCATTTCCCTCTCCTTCTGCGCAGCAAGCCGGTAGAGTTGGGCCTGTGGGGGGTGGACGCCTCCCAGAGTAGCCAGATTCTCTCGTCTCTCCTTCTCAGTGCCCCGATGGCAGGTCGGCCAATTACCATCAACCTATTGAAAGAAACGGTCTCCCGTCCATTTGTGGAGATGACGCTCAGGCTGATGAGGGCTTTTGGCGCAACCGTCTCGTCGGATCAATCTGGCCAGAACTTCGAGGTAGACGCCAAGGCGTATGAGGTTCCCGAGGGAGGGTCGTTCAAGATCGAACCGGACGCCACGGCAGCGAGCTACTTTTTTGCCCTTCCGGTAGCGGTCGGGGGCAGGATTCGATTGGAAGGTCTGGTTCAGAATGGCTGGCAGGGGGACCTCCGTTTCACGGAGGTGCTGCAGGACCTGGGAATGAATCTGCAGTGGAAAGGCTCTTCGGTGGAGTGTTGGGCAAATTGGGGTGATGCGGGTATCGGGGGAAAGACCGAGCGGCACTATGATTTTAACGCCTTTTCGGACACCTTTCTCACCTTGGCCGCGGTGGCTCCCCTGCTCCCTTTTCCGGTCTCTATTGAGGGGATCGCTCACACCCGGGCTCAGGAGTGTGATCGGATTGAAGCGATGGCTGCTGGCCTCCGGCGTTTGAATCAGGGAGTTGAGGAAACCGAGGATTCCCTTCGGATCCTGCCATCACGGGAAGGTCTGGAGGAAGCTGCTCGCCGGGGGGTCGAAATCGAGACCTACCGGGATCATCGAGTGGCCATGAGCTTTGCGGTACTCGGTTCAGCCGACCTCCTCGGCGATTCAAAACCCTGGATGACGATTTTAAACCCTCGCTGTGTGGAAAAGACCTTTCCGGACTTTTTTCTTCGACTTGCGAAGTACTGCAACGGAGCATTGGGGTTGAAATGAGCGAGCTTTTGATTGTGACAATTGACGGCGGGGCGGCTACCGGCAAGTCGACGACCGCAAGAGCCCTGGCTGAGCGGATGAACCTGCTCCATGTCGATACGGGGTCCCATTACCGTGCGATCACCCTCGCTGCGCTACGGGCGGGCATTCTTCCTGAGGAGGGTGAGGCTCTCAACCAGTTTTTGGCTACCCTCGCATTGGGCACGGTGGTCGTGGGCACTTCTCTGGTACTGACGGTGAGCGGTGCAGAGGTGAATGCGGAGGAGTTGCGATCCGACGAGGTAAACCGGTCGGTTTCCCAGTTTGCTGCATTAAAACCCCTGCGAGCCCGGCTGCTTTACTTTCAGCGAAGCCTTGCCGAGGAGGCAGACCGCAAGCGTTTTCGAGGTTTGGTGGTTGAGGGCCGCGATATTGGATCGGTGGTCTTCCCCAACGCGGCCCATCGGTTCTTCCTGGAGGCGGACCCGGCGATGCGGGAAGCTCGCAGAGAGGCCCAAGGCGAAAAGGATCTCATCCAGGAGAGGGATTTGCAAGATAGCGGAAGGGCGACTGCTCCCTTTCTGTGTCCACCTGGTGCTGTGAGGATCGACACCGGGAATCGGAACATCGAAGAAGTCATTTCCCTTATATGCGAGCAGATCGATATCACCCCGCCTATCGGATAGCGCGCTATCTGAGCCGCTGGTTTCTCGCCTCCTTTTCCGGGTTTGAAGTTCGTGGTGCAGAGAACATTCCTGAGGGGAAGGCCTTTATCCTGGCGTCGAATCACTCGAGCTTTATCGATCCCCCGGCCCTTGGTTCAGCCCTGCCCCGTCCGGTTTACTTTTTTGCTCGAAAGACTTTGCTGGTTGGTCCCTTTAAATGGCTCTTGCCCCGGATCAATACCATACCCGTTGATCGAGACGGTGAGTCAGACGTGGTGGCACTCAAAAAGGTTTTTCGAGTACTGGCGGCGGGCGAAGGGGTGGTTTTTTTCCCTGAGGGAACGCGGAGTCCAGATGGAAAACTCCAGGGGGCAAAGAAGGGCCTCGGAATGATTGCCTGCCGGGCGGGGGCCGTGATTGTCCCCGCGAGAATTTTCGGAGCGTTTGAAACCCTGGGGCGGCAGGATAGGTTCCCTCGACACGGGTTCAGGGTGACAGTTGTTTTTGGTCGGCCTTTCTACGCCTCAGAGATCGATCCGGGAGTCGGCGGATCCGACCGCTATCAAATCGTTTCCGACCGTATTCTGGAAGCAGTTGGAAGGATTGAGCGCCCCACCCCACTGGTTGTCTGAGCGGTGAGTTGCGCTGCGATTTGACTGGCAAGCTGGAGCTTGACTGGCGAGCTGCTTCAGGAACTCGCCTGGTCCCGACGCACCTGGGCTTCGATCAGGCGAAGCTTGCGGCGAAGTTGAGCGAATCTGGCAGGGGTGATCCGGTCGACAAAGAGAACTCCCCGCAGGTGATCAAATTCGTGCTGGATGCACCGGGAGAGGATCCCGTCTGCTTTGAGGTGATGGGCCTGCCCCTGAGGATCCTGAAATCTGATTTCGATTCCTTCGGGGCGGGGAACTTCCGCTCGCAGGTCGGGAATGGACAGGCATCCCTCGGAAACAGAAATCGTTTCTCCGGCAGCGGTCAGGAATTCGGGATTGATGACTGCGAGGGGCATGATCAGGCGAACGGGGACTAATTTCCCGTCGAATAGACAGGTTTCGCGCGGATCGAGGACGGGCGAGACATCGGCAACGAAGAGGGCGCTCGAGATGCCAATCTGTGGGGCGGCCAGCCCTATCCCCTCCTCATGGGCCATGGTCTCCAGCATATCGTCAACGAGCTGCTTCAGGGCGGGATCGAATTGGGTGACGGGAGCGGCCTCTTTTCGCAATACTGGCTCTCCGTAGAGGCTAACTCGATGGATCATGAATTGGTAGATAACCCGGAGTTGTTCCGCTTTGGCAATTGGTTTTTAGGAAAATTGCAGCTAGGCCCGACTTGGGTCGGTGGTAGCTGGTGATAGGGAGTTTGGAGGATCCCCGAGGCTGAGGGGAAAGCGGCAACTGACCTTGAGTCCGCGTCCGGGGAAACTGCTGGCCTGGACTTCTCCTCCATGCAATTGGACGATGTGTTTCACAATGCTTAAACCGAGGCCAGTACCCCCTTTTTCTCTCGAACGGCCTTTATCGATACGGTAAAAACGCTGAAAGATGCGTTCGACCTCCTGTCTCGGGATGCCGATGCCGTTGTCCTCGACCTCGACCACCAGACACTTGATGGCGGGCTCGGGTTTGATGGCCACGCGAATGAAGGTATGGGTTTCTGCGTAGCGGAGGGCGTTATCGAGGAGGTTACGCAACACCTGTTCAAGTTGAAGCCGATCTGCGCGAAGGGTGCAGTCCTCTGGGGGGTGGACAAACTCGAAGAGATTCTCGTTGCCGGGGTGTCTTTCCCGATACTCCTCGATGATGTGTTCGACGAGGGAGATGAGATCTACCTCAACCAGATCGAGGGCGGTGTGGCCTGCTTCCAGGCGGGAAAGGGAGAGGAGATCCTCAACCAAGGCGTGAAGGCGTTCGACGCTACGGTGGATTTTTTGGAGGAAACGCTTACGCCGGTCTTCGTCCAGTTTTGGGTAGTCCTCGGTCAGGGTCTGGGCAAATCCCTTGATAATGGTAATGGGAGTTCGGAGTTCATGGGAAACGTCGGCAACGAAGTCCCTTCGAACCGTCTCCAAGGCTTTGAGCCGGGTTACGTCATGAAACAGGAGGATGGCCGAGTTTGGGGCACGGTCTGGATCTCCGATGAAAGGTGAACCGGAAACCTCAAACCAACCCATCCGTTCCTTAAACTGGATCTGGACCTCTTCGGTTACGGGTGTCCCAGTCTCGCGGACCCGCGCGATCAAATTGAGGAGAGAGACGGAGCGCAGGTAGAACTCGATCCGGTTCCGTGGGTTGGATCCGAGTTCTAGCAGGGAGCTGGCAGCTGGGTTGGCATAGTCGATAAAATTGGAGTTGTTTAGTATGACGACGGCAGTGTTCAGCTCGGTTTCCAGAACCTCGAGAAAAGCGGTTTTTGAAAAGAGTAGCTTCTCAAGGCTTGTTCTTTCCTGGCGGTCCTTTTCAAGGTTATCGAGAATTTTTTGAAGGGAGTATTCGCTGGCGAGAACCTTGGGAAGCTCGATGAGGGTGTTTTGTTTGGCGGTGCTGGCTTCAGCTATTTCCCGAAGCAGCAGCCGTAGGGATCTCAGCCGGAAGGCAAGCCAGGAAGAGAGTCCGATGAGGGCGAGGAAACAAAGGGTGGTGACAAGATTCACGGCACCCAGAGCCTGAGGAGGTTGTCCAAATTTGTCACGGATAAGGATTCCTGGAGGAAGGTGGTCGCAGATCCAGATGGAGAGGACCAGAGGACTGAAACGGTTCGCCAGAAATTGCCAAGAAAACTACTCAAAAAAGGGGGGAGCGAATGGGCGAAGGATGACCCTTATCGATTCCGAGATGACAGATGGGTGGGAGGATCGTCAGTTGGTGAGTTTGTGGTCTCAGGCGGGAGAGGTGGAGTCTTCGTTCTCACCAGCCGGGTCAACCATCCGGTAACCTACCCCGCGGATCGTCTCGACGACATGAGCGTATTTGCCAAGTTTCTCTCGGAGACGACGTATGTGGGTATCGACAGTCCTCGTTTCCGTGGAAGCCTCATAATTCCAGACGCGTGAAAGGAGGGTCTGACGTGATTGGACCTTGTTCTTGTTTTCCATCAGGAGCTGGACCAATTTGAATTCGGTGGCGGTGAGGAGAACGGGCTCCTGATCGACGTATAACTGGTGTAAGTCTTTGTCTGCGAGTATGTTACCGATTCTAAGGCGACGAAGGTTCTTGCCTCCTTTCTCATTCAAACGTGTGAGAATAGCTCGGATCCGCAGGAGTACCTCCCTTGTGTCAAAGGGCTTGGCGATGTAGTCATCGACGCCGGATTCGAAGCCTATGACTCGGTCCTCGGCCTCCCCTTTGGCGGTCAAAAAGATGACGGGCCGGTTTTTCAATTCTTCATCGGACTTGAGCATCTGAAGCACTTGGAGTCCCGACAGCTCCGGCATCATGATATCGAGGATGATCAGATCTGGATTAAAGCTTCTGGCCCGACTCATCACGCGCAGGGGATCAGTGATCGAGTCAACTTGATATCCTGCTGCCTCTAGATGGTAATGAAGCAAGTCGGTGACGTCAGGCTCGTCGTCGATTACCAGAATGCGGCGCTCTTTAGGTGACTCCATGAAATAAGTTTAATCACAAAATTGTGAAAGTGAAAGCGTGATAAAAAACTCAAGTCCTTCCTAGATTTTTGCTTTGAGAAAATAAGCTTCTGCGCGGCAGTATTTTACGAAATCCGAAAGAAACCTGGATTTTATATTTCGGAAATGTCACATGGACGCTTTTAAATTTTCCCTCAATAATTTAGCGACTACTCGACCCTTTGGCAAGGGTTACCATAAGGATTGAGATATCAGCTGGGTTGACTCCGGAAATCCGATTGGCCTGACCTAGGTTGAGTGGTCGAACCTTTTGGAGCTTTTCTCGACTTTCACTCCGGAGCCCACGAACCTGGTTAAAATCAAATCCGTTTGGAATCCGGACTGCCTCAAGTTCTTCCATTTTGCGGATGGTCCTTTGTTCACGGTCGATGTAGCCTTGGTAGTAAATTCTGAAATGGGCTTCTTCACGAACTTCCGGGGAGGCGTGGTCATAGGTGGCATCTATCCCCTCAATTGACTCGTTGCGCCGAATCATGTCCGCGAGGGTTCCTCCCCTACCCTTCCGGGTTTCGAGCAGCTTGACCATCGCCTCTGTATCATCAATTTTTGCCCGGATTCTTTTCAGGCGGTCGGCCGGGACCAGATTTCGATCAGCAATCGATGGATAGAGGCGATATTCGCTGCTTCCATGATTGAGCAAGAGTCGATACTCGGCCCGGCTGGTAAACATGCGGTAAGGTTCCTTGGTCCCTTTGGTTACCAAATCGTCAATCAGGACGCCGAGGTAAGCCTGGTCTCGGCGAAGGATGAGACTCGGTACCCCGAGGACCTTGGCGGCAGCATTAGCTCCCGCGATGAGACCTTGGCCAGCTGCCTCTTCGTATCCAGAAGTGCCATTGATCTGGCCAGCGAAAAAGAGTCCTTCAACCTTCTTTGACTCGAGAGAGGGAAGAAGTTGGGTGGGTGGAGCAAAATCGTACTCCACGGCGTAGGCAGGTCGCAGTATCTGCACATCCTCAAGCCCGCGTATTGACCGGAGCAGATCACATTGGACATCAAAGGGAAGACTGGTGGAGAGACCGTTGATATACCATTCTTCGCTAGTGGCACCCTCGGGCTCGAGGTAGACCTTATGGGTTGGCTTATCTGCGAACCGAACAACTTTATCTTCGATGCTAGGGCAGTATCGGGGACCGGTTCCTTCAATAATGCCGCCATAGAGTGGCGAGCGATGAAGATTGGCCCGAATGATCTCTGAGGTTCTTTCGCTCGTTTCAGTCATCCAGCATGAGCGACGGACCGAATTGGGTATCCATCCGTGGCCTTTGAGGTTCATTTGTTCCACGTGGAACATTTCACCCTCGGGCTTACGGGTGTCCCAAAAGGCGAAAAGGGTTGGGTTATCGTCCCCGGCTTGCTCTTCGAGGCCGGAAAAGTTGATCGATCTCTCGACAATCCTTGGTGGGGTCCCGGTTTTTAACCGTTCCAGCTCAATGCCTGCCCGGAGAAAGGAGTCCGAGAGGGTTTCAGCCGAGAAGTCCCCTAGCCTGCCCCCTTTGTTTCGATTGTCCCCGATGTGCATCAGTCCCCGCAAGAAAGTCCCTGTGGTGACGACCACGGTTTTGGCGTGAAAGGCGACTCCAATGTTGGTTTCAACTCCGATGACGGCGTCATTTTCAAAGATCAGCCCGACCACCATGGCTTGAAAGACGGTAAGGTTCTCGGATTTTTCCAGGACCTGCTTCATCCGGAACTGATAAGCCTTTTTATCGCATTGGGCACGAGGGCCGCGGACCGATGGCCCCTTTGAGGCATTGAGAAGCTTGAACTGGATGGCGGTAAGGTCTGTATTGACGCCCATCTCTCCACCCATGGCATCGATCTCCCTCACGATGTTCCCCTTGGCCAGACCTCCAATGGCCGGATTGCAGCTCATTTGGGCCACGGTGTCGAGATTGCCGGTCAGAATGAGGGTGTGAGCCCCCATTCTGGCCGCCGCGAGGGCGGCTTCACATCCGGCGTGACCAGCGCCACAGACGATGACATCGTAGGGTTGTTGGGGGCCAAATCGCAGGGCAAGATTCATTTTCCGATGCAGAAGGTTTCAAAAAGTGCATCAAGCATCGCCTCGTTGTCAATTGCACCAACAATGCAACTAAGGGCATCCAAGCCCAGCCAAAGGTCGCTAACTATCAATTCCGGCTCGGGTGCATGGCGGAGCTGAGAGAGGGCAGAATTCAGGTGGTGAAGAGCTTCTCTCAGAAATCGACAATGGCGTTGGTTGTATAGGACCCGGTCCGAAGCATTGCCAAGGATTTGGTGGGTGATGTGGTGTTCAATGGTGGAACGAAGGTCGTCAATGCCCTGCCTGGAGTGGATGGAGATTTTCAGTTGAGGGATTTGAAGGGTCAAAGGTTCCTGGGGACTGGTTGCCGGCAGATCTATCTTGTTGTGAATAAGAATGGTTCGCGGGTCCTCAAGCAATATCTCGAGTGCTGCAGGGAGCGGAAATGGCTGCCGATGGTCTACAACGAGCAGGACAATGTCTGCCCCTATGAGCTGGGAAAGGGTCATTCCGATTCCCCGCGCTTCGAGAGCTTTGGCTTTCCCCCGAATTCCGGCCGTATCCATAATCTGGATACGATACGGACCAATCATGATAAACTCGCCGACGGCATCCCTGGTGGTTCCAGGCTGGTCGCTGACGATGACCCGTTCGGCGCCGTAGAGACAGTTGAGAAGGCTGCTTTTTCCCGCATTGGGAGGGCCGACAATGACCACTTGAACGCCTTCGCTGAGAAGCTCCCGGTATTTGTTTGTATCGATCATCCGCTGGACATTTTGGCAAAGGTCCTGGAGTTCTTGTCTGGGTCCGGCCCGGTCCTCGGGAGGGAGGTCTTCCTCGGGGAAGTCGATGTAGGCTTCGAGGTGGGCGATTATTCGAAGGAGGCGATCAATGATTGCGTCGATTTCTTGCCCCATACCACCAGCCAATTGCCTTCGAGCGGCGGCGAGGGCGGCTTCGGATTGGGCAGCGATGAGATCGCCGATTCCCTCGGCAGCAACGATGGAGAGCTTTTCGTTTAGGAAGGCTCGTTTGGTGAACTCTCCCGGTTCAGCGAGCCGACAACCCCTGGCCAGGCAATCATTGACCAGAGATTCAAGGATGAGCGGATTTCCGTGGGCGGTAAACTCCAGTAGATCCTCGCCGGTGTAGGACTTTGGGGAGCGGTAGAGGATGGCAACGCCATCGTCGAGGACCTTTCCGTCGCCACCTTGCCACTCGCGATGTTCGGCCCGTCGGGTGGGGAGGTCCTTTCCAAGAGCCTGGATAGCAATGGTTAAGGCGAGCGGGCCGCTCATCCGGATGGTTCCGAGGGCAGCTCGGGCCATCGGAGTGGCAAGGGCGACGATAGTGTCTGCGTTCGAGTACATCCCGTAATCGTGCGTACGGATCCTCCGATGCGCAAGAGAGGAGGCGGGGGACAAGTTTTCAGTGACAGGCGGTCGGAAATTTGATTGATCCCGAATAGACTCCGATAGCGGTCGTATCCTCTACGATCTCCCAATCCTCGCATGGCAAGGATCTGGTTTGGTAGTTCCTCTAGAGAACGGGCTAACCGACCCGCGATGCTGGCGAATTAATCGCCAAGGGCTGCCTCGTCGGACTTTGCCAGAACCTGACCAACCTCAACCTGAACCTTTTCGCGGATTCTTGCGGTAAGTTCGTCCATCACCGGAGTGTTTTCCTTGAGAAAGGCTTTAGCTGCCTCGCGCCCTTGGCCAATAAGGTCACCGTTGTAGGATATCCAGGCACCTTTTTTCTCGAGAATCTTCAATTCAACCCCGAGGTCGATGACTGAGCCCGTCCGGGAGATGCCCTCGTTGTACATGATGTCGAACTCGCACTCGGTGAAGGGTGGGGCGATTTTGTTTTTCACGACTTTAACCCGGGTGCGGTTTCCCATGACTTTGCCGGAAGGGTCCTTGATCTGGCCGATGCGCCGAATATCCAGCCGAACGGAGGCAAAAAACTTGAGGGCCCGTCCACCCGGAGTGGTTTCGGGAGAGCCGAACATGACCCCGATTTTTTCCCGAATTTGATTGGTGAAGAGAACCAGGCACTGAGTTTTGGCGATGGCCCCGGTCAGGCGACGCATGGCCTGGCTCATCATTCGGGCTTGAAGACCAACGGTGGTGTCTCCCATCTGACCGTCCAGTTCACTTTTTGAGACGAGGGCGGCAACTGAATCGACCACGATCACGTCAATCGCACCTGAACGAATCAGGGTTTCAGTAATGTTGAGGGCGTCTTCGCCGCTCTCGGGCTGGGCGACCATCAGGCTGTCGAGGTTTACGCCGACCGTTTTTGCGTATTTCGGGTCGAGAGCGTGCTCGACGTCGATGAAGACGGCGTTGCCGCCCTGGCGCTGGGTTTCCGCGATTAGACTGAGGCAGAGGGTGGTCTTTCCGCTGGATTCCGGGCCATAGATCTCGCAAACACGTCCCTTGGGAAGGCCGCCCACGCCGAGGGCGAGGTCAAGCGCGATCGAACCAGTCGAAATGGTTGATACGTTCATGCGCGTGTTGTCTCCGAGGCGCATGAGGGAACCCTCGCCGTACTGACGGTTGATCGAGGCAATCGCCAGGTCGAGGTCTTTATTTCCGCTGGTAGCGGTCTCGAGGGCTTTGGAAGATGGTTTGGCGGGCATAGTGTTGGAACGGCTGGAAGGACTCCAAACTGGTCCTGGGAATCAAGGGGGGTCAAATCAAAAATGATACATTTGTTCACTGGTTGGGTATCGGGAATAAGCTCGACGGAGAGCTTTGGAAAAGCCGATTTGCGGGACTCCCGAGTTCGGAAAGAGTAAAGTCTTTCAAGGTTTGCATGATGGTGAAGCATCGATTCTCTTTCGCTAGTAGTGCTGAGACATATTCTGTGGGATTGGAATGGAACGCTGGTGGATGATGCGGGGATATGCGTCCGGGTCCTCAATGAACTCCTGGCCGATTGGGGTAGGGGGCCGGTGAGTTTGGAGGACTATCGGGCGGAGTTTGGATTCCCGGTAAAGGATTATTACCGACGTCTGGGTTTCCCTCTCGAGCAGAAGGAGTTCGAAACGGTGAGCCAGCGTTTCATCAAGCGGTACTATGAGCTTTTTGAGGAGGCCAGACTTCACCTCGGGGTGGCCGATCTCATTGAGGAATTGGGTGAAAGCGGAGTAACCCATTCGGTCCTCTCGGCGAGCAAGCAAGAGCACCTCGAGCATGCGGTAAACGCTCTCCGGATCACCCATCATTTCGAGGCATTAATCGGGATCAGTAATATTTTTGCCCACGGCAAACTTGAGGAAGGACGGCGATGGGTTGCTGAGATGCCCTGGCGGAAGGAAGAGGTTCTATTGATCGGAGATACCCTCCATGACCACGAGGTAGCTGGGGCGCTTGGGATTCCCTGCATTCTTCTCGCGCATGGGCATTATTCGCCAGATCGCCTTAGAGAAAGCGGGGCGGAGGTGTGCGAAAACCTGGATGAACTCCGTGCCTTGCTGGCAAGACGGCGCGCCGAGGGATGATTGATCGAGAGGATCTGTGGGGAAGGCTGGGGCTGGGTCGGCTGCCGTCGGTCCTGGACGGTTGCCGTCCCCGGAAGATGGGAAGCTCGGGCTAAAAGGGTTGCCGATCCCGGCCCCTGGTGAATTAGAAAGGGTGGGTCGGATGCAACATTGGTCTCGTCCTCGGAGTCTGTGCCTTACTCAATGATGGCCCTGGAGCATGGTTTTTAGTTCAATCGTCTTCATCTTTTATTTTCTGCCTCTCGCCTTGGCAGCTTGCTTGTTGGTGCCCCTGCGTTTGAGGAATTTCTGCCTCACCTTCGTCAGCTACCTATTTTATGGTTGGGCCAATCCGGCTTTCGTCGTGCTCATGTTTGGCACCTCCCTGGTGAGTTGGTATGCGGGCAGGGAGATGGCTGCGACTGATTCGCCGGGCTCTCGCCGTCGTTGGCTCTGGGTGGGGCTGATTGCCTCACTGGGCTCCCTGGGGTTTTTCAAGTACTTCAACTTCGGTATCGACACGTGGAACGCGCTGGCGGCGACGGCCAATCTAGGCGCCCTGCAGCTGGATTTGCTTTTCCGGGTGGTTTTGCCGCTCGGTCTTAGTTTTTACACGTTTCAATCGATCAGTTACGTGGTCGATCTCTACCGTAAAGAGGCACAGCCGATTGAGCGGTTCGGGGATTACGCCTGCTACATCTCGATGTTCCCCCAGCTCGTGGCGGGGCCGATCATCCGGTACGGGACCATTCGCACCCAGTTATTCGAACGAAAGGTTTCCACCGACTTGTTTGCTCGAGGGGTGGCCATGTTTTCGCTGGGACTCTCCAAAAAAGTCCTCCTCGCCAACCCATGTGGCCAGATCGCCGATGCCGCTTTTAACACGGGGTCGCTCAGCATGATGGACGCCTGGCTGGGGTTGTTCGGTTACAGTTTTCAGATCTACTTCGATTTCAGCGCTTATTCGGATATGGCGATCGGGCTGGGATTGATGCTCGGTTTTGTGTTTCCAAAGAACTTTGACTCTCCTTACAAATCAGGCTCGATCACCGAGTTTTGGAGGCGCTGGCATATCTCCCTTTCAACGTGGTTGCGCGACTACCTCTACATACCCCTCGGTGGTAACCGGAGGGGGGCGTCCCGGACCTACGTCAATCTGATGGTGGTGATGCTTTTAGGCGGACTCTGGCATGGTGCGTCATGGAACTTTGTCATGTGGGGAGCCTGGCATGGAGCCTTGCTTGCATCGGAGCGGGTGGTTGGCGGGAGGCCCTTCTACGCGGGCTTACCCCATGCAGCCCGGGTTTGTTTCACGTTTCTGCTGGTTTCCCTGGGCTGGGTTTGGTTTCGAGCAGTCGATTTTGCTGAAGCGAGTGCTTATTTCGCTGCCTTGGCGGGTTTAGGAGAAGGTGGTTTGAGTGCTGCGGTGAGCGGAGCGGCTCTCCGGGAGCCCTTCCTCCTGCTCACCTTCGGGCTGGCTGGCTTTTTCGCGTTTTTCGGGGTGCAGTCATGGGACTTTACCCGCCGGATTGGCATCCTCAAGGCCGCTCTGGTTCTCAGCCTCTATTTCATCAGCGTCGGGGTGCTCTCCGTGCAATCTTTCAACCCCTTCATCTACTTTATCTTCTAATGGATCTCGATCAACAGGCGCGGGAAGAGGTGGGCCAAACGGAGTTTTGGAGCGCCAGCAAGTGGCTTTTGTTGGTCGGGTTCGTCCTGCCGCTGATTGGGTTTCCGGTTGCCGATTTCATTGCGCGGGCAGATCGCGGTGAAACCGTAGGTGAGTTTTTTGATGAGGTTTTTGATATCGGGGCGGCTTGGTGGCGTCCTGTCGCGGGGCGGGGGGGAGAAAGGGGTGGATTTTTTGCTCGCAACGATGCGTCGCTGCGCGAGATCAAAGATTTTGAAAGCTGGGTCAACCAAACCAACATTCTGCGGGAGCAACTGGTCTCTGCGTATCAGGGAATCCTCTACAAGGTATTCCAAACCGGGACTATTCAGGTAATGGTGGGTAAGGCGGGATGGCTCTATTTTGCAGACGATTCCCGGTATGTGACGGCCCGGAGAAATGAAGCAGCTTTTGCTTCGGCAGCGGAGGAGATTGTGAGCTTCCACGGGGAATTGCGGAGCAGGGGCATCGATTTACTGGTAGTCCCGGTGCCAGTCAAGCAGGTGGTCGAAGCGGGTAATCTTTCCAGGAGGATCCCGGCGGACCACCCCGCGCTCCATCCCCCGGCTTTTGGGCAATGGCAAAGAACTGTTTTGGCGGCCGGAGTATCGGTCTTAGACCCCACTCCCTGGATGCTAGCGGCAAGGGATCGGGGAGAAACGGTTTTCCTGCGTGCGGATACCCACTGGCGGCCAGAGACGGTTCAAGGCGTCGCCAAAGAGGTGGTTGCAGCGCTGCTTGGGAATGGGTTTGAACCGGGCGATTCCGAGCCTGAGGTCGGGCGGTTGGCAGTTTCCAATCGAGGAGACCTTTGGGATTTGCTGGAGACGGAGAGCCACTACGCCGGGGTGGGGCCGGAGACCATTTTACTCGATCGCTTGCGAGTGCCGCTTGTTGGGGAGCCGGAGGTATTGGTTTTGGGAGACTCTTTTGTGAACATCTACGCCACAGAGAATTTGAAGTGGGGGACCCGAGCTGGTTTCGCCGAGCAGTTGGAACGGTTGATCAAGGTTCCGGTTAGGCGAATCGCCTTTAATGGTGACGGAATCAATGCTCCTCGCAAGGAACTGGCGCGGCTACAGGCAAGCGGCGAACTTGATTTGTCCAAGGTCCGGGCGGTGGTTTGGGTCTTCGCTGTGAGAGACCTTGCGCTGAAGGATTGGGAACGTATAGGATTCGGGCATGGTAAGTTTTAAAGGTGGAGGACTGAAACTTTGGGCGGTCTGCGCCGCGGTTGCTCTTTTCGTGGTTGGCTGTGGCAAAGGGGGCGTGGAATACAAGGCACCCGATGGGTACTCCGATGTCTTGCTGGCTCCGCTTGAACTCACAGGTGGTGCAAGAATCCGCGTGGTCTGGGTGCGCGATATGGGCGATGGGTCCGATTGGTTGGCGACAGGGGATAATCTGGTGCTGATGGGTTATGACAGTGCTGACGGAGAGGGCGAGAGGATCCTCCATCAGGGCTTTGGGAACTACACCAAGCCCTTGATCAGTCCGGATGGTTCAAAGATTCTCGTTTCTTTGGCGGATGGTTCGCGAATGCGATTGATCGATTGGGAGAGTGGCGCCGTTGAAGAGCTCGGAGAGGGTCATGGATTGGCGTTTAACAAAGAGGGCCGCGAAGTGTTTGTTTATTATGGAATTGGCAAGAAGGGATATCGCGGGACCTTGGAGGAGGTTCAGCGGTTGCCCCTGCGGAATCCCAACAAACGTGAGCTGGTTTTCAAACACCAGGTGGCGGCAGACAGTTTTACGGTTGACCGGAGTGGGAAATTTGCAGCCGGCCTCTTCCCTTGGCCGAAGGCTAACATCGTGGATTTAGAGACCAAAGAGCTGAAACGTTTCGGGCGGGGATGTTGGGTGTCTCTGGCTCCGGATGGATCGGGAATGCACTGGGTTTTTGAAGGCACCCATCTGAACGTAAACCTCTTTAAGCCGGGGCAAGAAGAAGCGATTGTTTCCAGCATCAGTCGGATACCCGGCATTGTGGAGAAACCGGTTTATTACCCGCGTTGGACTAACCACGAACGATTCATCGTCGTGGGAGCACCGTTTCAGCCGCGGGCGAATGCGGAGTCGAACATCTACCTTGGCAGATTTGACGCCGATTATTCAGGAGTCGAAGCGTGGGCACGGATAAGTTATGACCCGCAGGGCGATTTTTTCCCTGATGCGTGGATCGATACTCAAAATGTTCCGGTCACAAGCCTCAAGGCAGGTCCAACTTTTGCCGACCGGGGAGAGACAGGGTCCACGTTTGAACCAGTGCCGCTCAAGGGGCGCCTCAAAGCAATTACCGAAACCCCCGATCCCCAGACGATTATCCCCTACAACGAGGCGATCGCGGTCTACCTCTACGAAGTCGAGGCCCATCCTGATACCGGGGAGCCAGGGGAGATTATGGTTGGCCACTGGGTCATTCGTGACGGGCGCAAGGTTCGCAATTTTAGTCCATCAATCGGAGAGCTGGTCGAAATGAAGGTGGTGCCGTATTCCGGGAATCCGAAATATGAGGGCGATCGCGTTCTGATCGACGTGAGTGGAGGTGGTGGAAAGGTCTTTATCGACGAATCGCGTTGAACGAAAATCATCAAAGTGAATGCGGTGATCTGGGGGCTTCGACTCCGGCATATGCCCGGAGGTTTGCCGGGGCTGTAGGGCAGTATTTTCTCGCAATCCAGAATCGTAAAATTCTTCGTGGGGTTGCCGACGTTTCGGGCGGGCGCCTGCTGGATGTCGGTGGAGGCCATGCCCAAGTGACCCCGCTTCTGGCATCGAGGAACTACCTGCTCACCGTGGCGGCAAGTTCGCCAGAGTGCGAGGCACTCCTGCTCCAGGAGATGCCGGACGGCGGGTATGAGTTTGTTGTTTGCGACCTGCTCAACCTTCCATTCCCGAATGAGCATTTTGATGGGGTGGTTTGCCTGCGGCTCCTGGCTCATGAGACGGCCTGGGAGCAACAGCTTGCCGAGCTTTGTCGGGTGGCCCGCCAGACGGTGGTGATCGATTACCCGGACCGGCGAAGTTTTAATGCCCTGACCTCTTTGCTCTTTGGAATCAAGAAATTGATTGAGAAGGACACCCGTCCCTATCGGCTCTACACCCGCAGGATGATTATTTCTCAGTTTAAGAAGAATGGATTCGCCAAGGTATCGATGCGTCCCGAATTCTTTTTCCCAATGGCACTCCATCGCTGGCATGGGTCTGGCAGATTGGTGCGGTGGGTCGAAGACTCCTTGAGAGCGATGAAGACCACCAAAGGGCTAGGTTCTCCGGTGATCGCCCGGTTTGATCGAATGAAGAGGCCTGGCTGATGTTGTTGGTCGACTGCCACGTGCATCTATGGCCAATCTTCGAGCCGCCGTCGCTCCTTGAGGCGGCGGCAGATTGTTTTCTTGGCTCAGGCTTGGGTCCGACCGAGGGAGTGCTTCTTCTGACCTTGACCAAAGGAGAGTCTTTGGAAGCCTTTGAAGATCGGTTAAAGACGCAGAATTTCTGGCAGCGGACAAAAGAGGTTCCTTCTCAATGGGCCCGTCAAAGCGATGGTTTTCTTCTATCGCTGATTCCCGGACGTCAGGTGGTGAGTCGGGATGGAATTGAGGTCCATGGCTTTTTTGATGAATCGGTTGAAGAAAGTGTGGTTGATGGCCTCCCGGCAGAGGAAATTTGCAGGCGGTGGTTAGCTCAGGAAGTGCGGGTGGTATTGCCTTACGGGGTAGGCAAGTGGACAGGAAAACGGGGGAAGGTAATCGGTCAGATCCTGAACGAAAACCCACGATGCATGGTGAGCGATAGCGGAAACCGCTGGAAGGGGATCCCGTTCGAGCGGGCTTTGCATCAGATTAACTACCGGGGGAAAGTGCTGGCTGGTTCCGATCCCCTACCGCTCAAGGGGCAGCTTCAGAGAGTCGGAAGTTTCGGCATCCAACTACCGCAGTTCGATTGGTCGAATCGTCGATCGAAGGATCTCCTCGACGAAATCTTTGATCCGCAAAAAGAAGCTTCGCGTTACGGTGACGGTGCAGCTCTCCCTACTTTCTTCCGTAGCCAATTTCAGATGCAGTGGCGCAAGCGATTCGCAAAGCGATGAAGCAACGGATTCTCCTACTGGCGCCGCACCCTTTTTTCGTTGAAAGGGGCACCCCGATCGCCGTTCGCTACCTGGTCCGCGAATTAATCTCGCAAGGGTATGAAGTGGACCTCGTAACTTTTGCTGGAGGCGAGGATTTCAGAATCGATGGATTGCGGATCTATCGGACGCCTGCCTTCGGTGGTTGGGGAGAGGTTCCGATTGGTTTCTCGTTCGCGAAGCTGATCGGGGATTTCTTTCTTACCATTCGAGCCATCGGGTGCGTCTTGAAGCAGAGGTATCAGATCATTCACGCGGTGGAGGAAGCTGTTTATCCTGCTCTTTGGATCGGGGCAGCGGTTCGGACCCCAGTCGTTTACGATCTGGACTCCTCCATGGCTGACCAATTGTTGGAAAAGTGGAAGTCTCTACGGGCCGTCGGAAGGTTCTTCTATTTTGCTGAGTCCGTAGCAATGCGGGGAGCTAACGGGCTGGCCCCGGTTTGTCCAGCCCTGGAGGAGAGAGTGAGGTCTCTCGTACCAGCAAAGCCGATACGTATTCTCCATGACGTTTTTGTGGAGGGGGTTGAGACAGCAGCCGACCTTGAAGATGTCCGGGAGGGTTTGCCTGAAGGTGGCTTGCTGGTCCTCTACGTGGGAAACCTCGAACATTACCAAGGGGTTGAGCTTCTCTACGCGGCAGCGAGAAACCTTCCGAGAGAGGTAGTCTTCATCATTATCGGGGGAAGTGATGAGAAAATCGAGGAGGGCAGGGAAGCCGTCCGGCAATTCGGCGTGGAGGAGCAGGTTCGGTTTTTGGGACCTCGGCCGATGTCCCTGCTTGGTGGATACCTGCGCCAGGCGGACGCTCTCGTTTCCCCGCGGCTGCTCGGAGTGAATACCCCAATGAAACTGTATGCCTATCTCGCATCGGAGCGCCCCGTCATCGCTACCGAAATCGTCTCGCACACTCAGGTCGTCGGGATGGACCAGGCAATCCTCGTGCCGGCCACCAGTGAGGGAATCTCCGACGGTGTACGGAGACTGTTGGCGATGGCGGATCGGGGAAAGCAGATCGGAGAAGCCGGAGCTCGCCTGGTCCGGGATAGGTATTCAAAAGATGGATACAGCAAAAACCTACGTCTGCTCTACGATGGTGTGCTTTCTCCTGGGGCGGCAGGCCCGATCGTCTGATGTTGGTTAAACGGGCCAAAGTCGGGTCGAGCACGATCTGGAACCTGTTGGGTTTTCTCCTCCCCCTGGTGGCGGCGGTTCTTGCCTTCCCACTGTTGCTCGACCGGCTGGGAGGCGAGAGAGTGGGCGGGTTAACCATCATCACCCTGGTGGTCGGGTTCATGGGACTCTTTGATTTTGGTCTCGGCAAGGCCCAAACCTGGTTTTTGGCCAAGTCGCTCCAGCAGGGCGATGGGGACAGGCTCAGCGGTGTTTTTTGGGCCGGAGTTTGGAGTGTATTGGTTCTATCAATTCTTCAGGGCGGGCTGCTTTACTCTTTTTCGAGGGAGCTGGCGCTCGTTTGGGGAGGCCCGAAAGTCGAGCCCGGATTACTGCGGGAATTTTCCCGATCGCTCGAATGGGTGGCTCTGGCGGTTCCGGCGATCATGCTGAGCCCAATCCTGATGGGGACCTTGGAAGCTTTTGACCGCTTTCGAAGAATCAATCTGATCCGGATTCCGATTGGGATGTGCTATTTTCTCGCACCGGCAGTGGTTTCCGTTTTCTCACCGCGTCTCGATCATGCAGTCATCTCCCTCGTGGTGGTTCGGGCGCTCCAATGTGCTGGATTTTTCCTGAGCTGCACCACCCTGATGTCGAGATTTTGGGCCTGTCGTCCGGATCTGGGCACCGTTTTGCCTCTGTTTCGGTTTGGCACCCTGTCTGCGATTTCGACGGTGGCCAATAATTTGGTTATGCACTCGGACCGCCTGATCATTGGAAGGTTTCTGGGCTTGGCGATCGTTCCCTTTTACGCGATCCCTGCAGAAGTCATCCTCCGGACCACTATTCTGGCAAAATCGCTGGTGTCGGTCCTCTTTCCGAGATTTTCCGAGCAGATCGGCCACGATCCAACTGGCGCAGGAGCGCTGCTCCTTCGCGGGGCGAGGATTCTGACCTTTGCCCTGACAGTGGTTTTGTTCGGATTTATTACTGGAGGACCGCTCTTCCTGACCGTGTGGATGGGAGCGGAATTTGCAGCTGAAGCGGTTCCGGTGATGGACTGGTTGGCCCGAGGTATTTTTCTGATATCATTAAGTTGGTTGGCAGTCTTTTTTATTGAAGCCTCGGGGCGTCCTTCGTGGATGGCTGGTGTTTACCTCGCCCAGCTACCGCTCTACCTGGCGGTGGTGATTTTAACGGTGGAATCGATCGGGGTGGCCGGGGTGGCTGCCTTGTGGACGGTGAGGGCAGGGTTGGACGTGTTCATCGGCTATCGCTTAAGTGGGCGGATTGCGGGGCAATCGCGCTCGGAGTACCTTAAGTTCTTTGGGTTGGTGACCTCGGTGATTCTCGCCAGCTGGTTGCCCAGCTTCACGAGTGATCCGTTCTGGAGACTCTTCCTCGGTGGCGGAGTCTTCCTGTTGCTGCTCGGTACACTCTGGCGATGGGTAGCAGAGGAAGGGGAAAAGGGGAAGCTGGAGGATCTCGCAAGGAAGTTGGTCACTAAACTTCGACGGAGCCAGACTGCTTAGGTCATGGCGGTGAAAGGTAGGGAGGTGCGCCGAGGTTACTTCTCGATGCTTCGGCAAGTCTGTGAGCAAACCGGAAGATTTTCGTTTGCAAACGTCAAAGGACCATAATTGGGAGGGCTGGTTTGCTTTTAGGGTTTGAGATTCCGTTCGTTTCGAGTGATACCGACCTTTTGCATGGCGTTGATCGAATTACAGGGGGTTAGTTTGGGTTTTGGAGGGCATTTTCTTTTTGAGAATCTGAACCTCCAGATCAACGAGCGGGAGCGAATCTGCCTGATCGGGCGAAACGGCACGGGTAAATCGAGCATGCTGCGGGTTCTCCAGGGAACTGAGGAACTGGATGCCGGAGTGAGGTTGGTGGCCAACCGGGTGCGGGTTGGCACTCTCCCGCAGGAGGTCCCCCTGGGTCTTTCGGGAACCGTGGAGGAGGTGATTTTGGCTGAGGGAACCCACGCCCAGATGGAGGATTGGGAGGTGATGGCAGAGCTCGATCAGCTCTCGGATGGTCTGGGGATCACTTTGTCCGATTCATTTGAAACGCTCTCTGGTGGGATGAAGCGGCGCGTTCTATTGGCCAAGCTGCTCTTTTCCCAGCCAGAGGTCCTTTTACTCGATGAGCCAACCAACCATCTGGACTTGCCGGCCATCCTCTGGCTTGAGGAGACCCTCCTGGCGACGCGAAGTGCGGTGTTTTTCGTGACCCACGACCGGAGTTTTTTGCAGCGCCTGGCCACTCGCATTCTCGAGCTTGATCGGGGGCGGGTAACGTCATGGGATTGCGACTACGCCACCTTTCTTGCTCGACGAGAGGCTTTCCTCGAGGCTGAGGAGAAACGATGGGCGCTGGAAGACAAGAAGCTTGCCCAGGAGGAGGCCTGGTTGCGGCAGGGAATCAAGGCGCGGCGCACCCGGAACGAGGGGAGGGTGAGGAATTTGGAGCGTCTTCGCGAGGAACGGGGACAGCGAAGAGAGCGGACGGGAGTGGTGCGGATGGATATCCAGTCTGCCGATCGATCGGGAGATAAAGTTCTCGAGGCAGAAAACCTTTCTTTTTCCTGGCCGAACGAAAAGCCCATTTTCGAAGGGTTCTCAATCACCTTGCGTCGGGGGGACAAGGTTGGGGTGATCGGGCGCAATGGAACCGGAAAAACCACCTTGCTAAGGGTGTTGTTGGGAGAGCTTTCTCCGAGCTCGGGAATTATTGAATACGGAACCAAGCTGGAGGTGGTATACCTCGACCAGATGCGGGATCAGATCAATCCAGAGCTCACGGTGGCCGAGAATGTGGCTGGAGATCGAGAGACGGTGGAGGTCAATGGTGCGCCACGCCATGTCCACGGTTACCTGAAGGACTTCCTCTTCCCTCCCGACCGAATCCATATGAAGGCCAACAAGTTGTCCGGGGGGGAACGCAACCGGTTACTTCTTGCGAAACTGCTCTTGCGCCCAGCCAACGTGCTCGTCCTCGATGAGCCGACAAATGATTTGGATACCGAAACCCTGGAGCTGCTCGAGGATTTGCTCGGTGACTATGAGGGAACCCTTATTCTCGTGTCTCACGATCGGACCTTTCTCGATAACCTGGTGACGAGTTGCCTGGTCTTCGAGGAGGATGGACGATTGGCCGAGTATGCGGGTGGTTACAGTGCCTGGAGGCGGGAGGTTCAGCGGCGTTCTGCAGGTGCTGGCGCTGTCAAAGCGAAGAGGTCGGCGGTCGAGTTGCCGTCCGGAAGGGAAGGTTCGCCAACACCGCGCACCGGTCTATCGAAGAGGGAACTCGAGGAACTCGAGAAACTTCCGCCGCTCCTGGAGGAGCTTGAAGCGGAACAGGCGGATTTGATGCAAAAACTGGGTGACCCAGCGGTGGCCCGGGATCCCGGTCGTCGCAACGAAGTGGAGACCCGTCTGCGGGAAATTGGGAAAAGGATGGAGACGGCCTTTGCCCGGTGGGAGGAACTAGAGGCCGCAGTCGGCGCTCAATAAGGCACGGGGAAATCCTCCGACGCGATTGCAAAAGTCTCGAAAGGGGCCGTGTTTCCGCCGGTGAGGTCTGTTAGAACTGCAACTTAAAATAATTTTTGTATGGATAGAATAAATACGTTAGCCGAGCCAGACGTTGTCCTGATAGGGGGCGGCATCATGAGTGCGACCCTGGGGGTCCTTCTCAGGCTTTTGGAACCCGAGTTGAAGATTCAGATCGTCGAAGCCCTCGACGAGGTTGCAAAGGAGAGTTCCAATCCGTGGAACAATGCCGGAACCGGACATGCCGCTTTGTGTGAGCTCAACTATACCTCGGAGAATCCTGACGGGAGCATCGATATCTCGAAGGCCCTTGTGATCAATGAGGCATTTGAGCTGTCGCGCCAGTTTTGGGGTTCTCTGGTTGAAGCGGGGATCATCCCCGATCCGGCGACCTTCATCCGTCGGGTCCCTCACATGAGCTTTGTTCGGGGCGAAGCAAACTGTGACTTTCTGAGGAGGAGATATGAGACGATGCGGAAACATCATTTCTTTGAAGAAATGGAGTTTACGACCGACCGGGCCAAGATCGCCGAATGGGCACCGTTGCTGATTGAGGGCCGGACCGACGATTTGCCGATTGCTTTGACGAGGGCTAATCGGGGGACCGATGTGAATTTTGGGGCGCTGACGGTGGCGATGGTTAAGTACCTTCGCGAGGATTCGAATGTTAAGATCGCAACCCACCACCAGGTCCGTGACATCAAAAGGGTTAAGAATGGAAAGTGGGAATTGAAGGTCAGAAACCTGGAGAAAGGTATCAACCGAACCGTTACAACGCCGATGGTTTTTGTGGGTGCTGGAGGTGCTGCCCTTCCCCTCATGCAAAAGTCAGGGATTCCCGAAGGCAAGGGTTATGGGGGTTTTCCGGTCAGCGGGCAATTTTTGGTTTGCTCGAAGCCTGAGATAGTCGCCAGACATCGGGCGAAAGTGTACGGCAAAGCGGCAGTGGGGGCGCCCCCCATGTCGGTACCGCACCTTGATACCCGGTTAATTGACGGAAGACCGTCGGTTCTTTTTGGGCCCTATGCTGGTTTTTCTCCCAAGTTTCTGAAGTCGGGTTCCGTGTTTGACCTCCCCGGTTCGGTCCGGCTCTCAAACCTCAAGCCGATGTTAGCGGTTGGAATAAAGAATATGGACCTAACTCGTTACCTGATCAATCAGGTGCGTCAAAGTGATGAAGATCGCCTTGCGGCGCTGAAGGAATTTTTTCCAGCGGCAAAGATGGAGGATTGGACTCTGCGAACGGCGGGCCAACGGGTGCAAATCATCAAGAACGATCCGGAGAAGGGAGGGGTACTCCAATTTGGCACCGAGATTGTAGCGGCGGCGGACGGATCAATCGCCGCCATGCTAGGGGCTTCTCCGGGTGCTTCCACGGTCGTTTCGATTATGTTGGAGGTGCTCGAAAAGTGTTTTACGGATCGTTTGGAAGGTTGGAGAGAGCGGCTCGGGCAGTTGGTGCCTGGTTATGGCGAGGATCTCAGATCCGACCCAAATCGATTTGCCGAGGTCCATCAACGGGGGACGAAACTTCTCCGCCTCGGGGATGAGGATGAGGTCGGTCAGGACAAGGAGATGTCCGATCTTCTGTTGGTCTAGACTCCCTCTATCTCCGCCGAGGCGGGGCGGCGGAATTTGCCTGAAGCGGTTCCTCCTGGAAAGGGGTCAACGCAGCCAGATCGCGGGTTTTCCGGTGTAGGTGAAGGTGAGGCGGTGCATTGCCCGGGTGATGGCGACGTAGAGCATTTGCTGATCCATGGGAGTGTGGTAGGTGGCTTCGTTGGCGTGAGGGATGATCGCCTCGTCGAACTCAAGACCCTTGGCGAGGTAGGCTGCTGCAATGATGACCCCCTCGGGAAAGCTGCTGCTGTCGGGAGTGAGGAGGTGGAGATGGGAGCTGAGATCGTGAACTGCGTCGAAGAGTTGTTGGGCTAGTTCCTGAGTTTTGCAGAGGACGCCGCAGGACTGATGGTCTGATTTGAGAAATGCGGTGATCAGCGAGCGGACGTTCTCGACCTCTTCCTCGGGAGTGCTTGCGCTGAGCATTTCCGGAGCGGGCCCGTGGCGCTCAATGGGGATGAGGTTTTCATTTTTTCGGACCTTCTGAGCCACGTTGGAAATCTCGATGGTCGAGCGGTAGCTCTTATTTAGAAAGACCGATTCGGCTGTCTCCAGCATCTCACAAATTTGAGACGCATCCGAGGAACTGAGTAGGTTGACGGATTGATTGGCGTCCCCGAGGATCGTCTTTTTGCAGGGAAAAATCCTTGAGAGGACTGCGTAGTGCAGGGGGGTGTAATCCTGCATTTCATCAATGACGAGGTGCTTGATCTGATCTCGGGGTGGAATGCCCTCGATCTGTTGAGCGAGGTAGATTAGGGGGAAGACATCAGCGTATTCATAAAAGTCCTTCGATGGGAGGTGGATCATTTTTGGCGTTTGGTTCCAGGCGAAGAACCCTTTGTAGAGGGCTGGAAGACTCCGAGAATCGAACATTTTTGTGATTTGCTTCCGCAAATCACTGCGATCTTTACCCTTTATTTCAAAGCGGTGGTTCCGTTCAAAGAGATCGACAAAGACCTCTACAAGCTGATTGATCCGTTCTGCGGAACCAGATGCCTCAAGGCGGTGATACTCTTCCTCGACGATCTTTTCGCTGAAGGAAAACTGGCGAATTAAGATTGTACCAGGGGTGAAGCGGGATTGCTTCAGGCTCTGGATATAGGCTTCGAATCTTGAGAGAAACCCGGAGGTGGATTTGAACTCGACCCGTTCCTGGTATTTTGGATCGGATGCTTGAAGTAGCTTTGAAACCTGGTCGTAAAAGCTCTCAAAACGAAAGCGATGGTCGAGCAGCTCGGAGGCGAGCTCCTCCATGGTGAACTCCCCGATGTTTTCCTCCCCGAGCTCGGGAAGAACGTTTGAAATGTAGTTGGCGAATACTTTGTTGGGAGAAAGGATGAGCACATCGCTGGAGGTAATGCTGTCCTTGAACCGGTAGAGGAGAAAGGCGACCCGGTGGAGTGCAATCGAAGTTTTTCCAGAGCCGGCGGCCCCTTGGATGACGAGGGTGTGTGATGACTCGTTGCGAACGATTTGGTTCTGGTCCCGCTGAATGGTCGCCACGATGTTTTTCATCTTCTCGCTGGCGTTGTGACGCAGTTCGTTTTGAAGCAATTGGTCCTGGATGTTCAGCGAACTCTCGATCAGGAAGACGAGTTTGCCTTTCTCAATACGGTATTGGCGCTTGCGATCAATGCGCCCCTGCTCGAGGCCTTGCGGTGATCGAAACCTGACCGGGCCAATCTCAAAATCATAGAAGACGCTGGAGATCGGGGCCCTCCAGTCATGAATGAGGGGTTTTTGCTCGAGATCGTCGTAAAACGAGTGGATCCCGATGTAGACCGGAGAGGGGGTGGCATCCTGGTCGGGTAGATAGTCTATGCGGCCGAAGTAAGCGGAGTTGAGCAGTTTGACGAGTCGGCGGGATTCGTCGGCGCTGTGTTCCCCCAAAGCCCCGCTTTCATCAACAGATTGGCGGACGCTGATTTTCTCCAGGTGATCCATGTCGGCCTTACTTTCGGAGAGGTAGCGTTTGAGGTCGCGGACCTCCTCCATGCGTGAATGAACGACCTCGTTGTTGAGATCGAGGGCCTGGCGGAGCCGCTGGTTGATCAGGTGCAGCCGTTCCTGCTCCTCGGCTTCGGTAATGGGTAGAGAATCGAATGACATACTTTAAAAATAGATTGGGACCAGCTGGATTGGAGTGACCGAGGGCGGGAGGCCAACCGATGAGCGGCAATCGAGGCCACCGATCGGATGCCCCAGGTTGGAAGGCCTGGTGAGGACCGGCTAGCGGCTAATCGCTTCCACGAGGGCAGCCCCGAAAGCGGGTAAGTCAGGCGGGCGACGAGCTGAGATGAGGTTTCGGTCTTTTACAACGGGTTTGTTTAACCAAATGGCACCAGCGTTTTCGAGATCGTCTTTGATCCCCGGGGTGCTTGTGAGGGTGCGCCCGCGCACGATCCCGGCCGAGATGGGGATCCATCCAGCATGGCAGATCATTCCGATCAGTTTGTTCTGCTGATCAAACTCCCGGGTGAGGCGAAGAACGGCGGGGTTGCGTCGCAGCTTATCTGGCATGAACCCCCCGGGAATGACGAGACCGTCGAAGTTGGAGCTATCAACAGATTCTATGAGGGATTCTGCCGTGCAGGGGTATCCGTGCTTGCCCGAAAAGGTAGCGATCGATTCGCCTGCGATTACGGTTTCGCACCCCGCCTCAATCAGTCGATAAAGGGGATACCAAAGCTCGAGATCTTCATAGATGTCGCCAACAAAAAAGAGGATGCGAGGGGGAACGGCTTGAACCATGGACTAACCGTGCGGTACGGGCTGGAGAATGTCGAACCCTGATCTGCGGCCGCTGGCTGTCGATGGTTTTGCAAACGTTCGCTGCTGGAAAACCAAATCAAAGGAGATCATCCAGCCATCTCGGATCGGCCTGGGTGGCCAGAGCGAGACTTTGCGATGTGGAGGACGCCAGTTGTCGAAAGTACCAACCGTCCTCGTTTGCCCACTCGTTTGGCACTGCCTGGAGGAGGGATCGAGCCTGGCCCTCGAAAACAAAGAGGTGAACAATGTGGTCTTCTTTTCTGAAGCAGAGGAGGCTGACACTTCCGCCGCCCTCGACTGGAAGGATGCGGCAACCGAGAGCGTTGGCGCGATCGAGAGCGGGTGGAAGGCTCGCGGGGGTGGCGGCGTTGTTGGAGGCCAGCCAGGTGATGATCTCCGAGGGACTCTCCGAGAGAAAATCGACCGGCGAGGTATCGTTTGCGAGGGCTGGCAGGGAGAAAGACTCGGCTCGGAGGGGCAGGATTGGCGAAGTAGTTTCAACCTGTTTGAAGACGAAGTTGAGGGTTAAAAAAATCATCAGGATAGCGGCCAGGCCAAGACTGAGCCCGCGTCTCCAGATCCAGTGAACCTTTGCCGGTGCTGGTTGGGAAACTTCTAGATCGAGGAGAGACTCAATCCGGGCTATAGCCTCCCGGTCACTGGGGAGGGACCCCAAGGCTGCTGCTGCTGCCTGATCGAAAGCCAACTGATCTTTCAGCCAAGTGGCTATTTCGGGGTCGCGGGAAGCGAATTCCAGTGCAGCGGCGAAGGTTGTGTCGAGGGCATCGGCCCCATTTGGACGGTAGGCTGATAGGATGGTTTTAGCGGATTCTCTATCCATGGCGTTTCTCCTGTTTTGGGAATGGAATGTTTGCGTCTTCGAGGGGGGAAGTTCTTTCTATTGAAGTTTCCAAGAAGGACCGAAGGCGATCTTTGGCCCGGCGCAGGCGTGACATCACGGTACCGATGGGGATGTCCAGGGTTTCTGCGATTTCCCGGTAGGAAAAGTGTTGGAGGTAAAAAAGTGAGAGCGGAGCGCGGAAGTGTTCCTCAAGCTCCTGGAGAGCATCAAGCATTGCCTCGACGTCAATGGACCTTCCGTCAGGCATCCCCCAGCTGGTTTTGGGCTCGGGTGTTAGGTCCAGGGATTGGGAAGGGAAGCGTCGGTTTCTCCGATACTTGTCGATGAACTCGCAGTGGAGGGTACGAAAAAGCCATGATTTGGCTTTGGATTGATCGCGAAGGGTGTGCCCTTTGCGGGCAAATTTAAGGAAGGCGTTCTGGGTAAGGTCGAGGGCGTCCTCTCGATTGCCACAGAGCGAGAGGGCGAACCGCTGCAGGGGGTCGTAATGGTCGCGGATGAGCGAGTGAAGGAGGGAGTTATGCATGGGTGACGGTGGTGGGCAGCCAGTTAAGCTTCGCTTTAACGAAAGGGCTGGGAATTGCCTGCATCCCGATCAGTTTCCAAAGAAAACGGTTTGGCCGGTCGAGGAGCACGACTCCACCCTTGCAGAGCAGACCAGGGACCCCGAAATCGAGAACTTTGCTTGTCGTCAGAACCCGGATGAAGACGGTAGCACCTGCGCCGGGGGGGCAATGAACTAAGGCAATTGGAAGTTCACCGACGGACTCGGCAACCCTCTCCTGCCAGATTACCATGGGCAGCGGATAGGCTCGGCCCAGGCCGTTATGTGAGAACCCTGCAACAACATCCATTGTATCCAAAAAGCCAATACGATGAGCTGGAGCACAACGAGGATCTTCAACGGCTGACATTCGGTTGGGGGGAGGAACGTCGTGGTGAATCGCTGCGAGGGGGATGGTTGAATTGGAGAGGTCAAAACCGATGAAGCTCCGACCACTCCCGACGGTGAGACCGACCGTCAACAATGAGGTGAGGATAACTAGATGAGGCATAGCTAAGAAGAGGACGAAAGACCCACGGAGATATTTCGTGGGTCGTAAAGGATGACGGGATGGCAGTCTGAGGGAGGATCGACTTCCGACTGCCAACGGACGAGCACCGGAGAAGCTTTGTCGAACGGGTGGCAGCCATAAATGATGTGAGGATGGTTAACAGTGCTTAAATGCGATGATATTTAGTTTGACGATCAATGGGGGAAAAAGATTGATTTGTGTTTTGATTGTTCGGCGGGATAGCTCAGTTGGTAGAGCAGAGGACTGAAAATCCTTGTGTCCCCGGTTCAAATCCGGGTCTCGCCACCACCTCCCCAGAGCAGAAAATTGACACTTATATTTGGTGGCCCGGGAGGAAACTTCTTCGTTGCCACCCAAGGTGTGCTGCCGAGCATAGCGGGATGAAGCTCGCAGATTTAGTAATCCGGGAACCGCGGAAAGTTTCCCTTGGAGAGTGGGATCCCAACGACCGAATGGGCTACACGGATCCAAAGGAGGAGTTGGAAGGTCGGTTCCTTGAGGTATGTCACGAGCTGGCCAATCTTCAACGGGACGTCTTCGTGAACAAGCAGTACAAAGTGCTGATCGTTCTCCAGGGAATGGATACGAGCGGGAAGAATGGAACGATAAGGAAAGTTTTTCGGATGACCGATCCGACTGGCGTCCAGGTCGCCAGTTTTGGCAAGCCGACGCCGCTGGAATTGGCCCACGATTACTTGTGGCGAATCCATGCCTGCTGCCCGGCGAATGGTGAGACGGTTATCTTTGATCGATCCCACTACGAGGACATCTCCGCCGTGGCGGTTAATCGCCTGGTGCCCGAAGAGCGGTGGAGAAAGCGTTTTGATCACCTCAACGATTTTGAAAAAATGTTGGCTGATGAGGGGACGATCATCCTGAAGTTTTTCCTACACATTGATTTGGACGAGCAAAAGGAGCGTTTGCAGGCTCGCTTGGATGATCCGAAGAAGCATTGGAAGTTTGATACCAGTGATCTGGTGGCGCGCAAACGATGGGATGAGTACATGGCGATTTATGAAGAAATTTTCAGTCGGACCAGTTTCCCGCACGCGCCGTGGTATATCATTCCCTCGAATCGTAAGTGGTTGCGAAACTTATTGGTGGCAGAGTCGATTGTCGCTTGTCTGAAAAAGTTGGACCTAAGCCCTCCGAAAGTTCTCTTCGATCCTGAGAGTATCGATATTGAGTAGGTATGGACGGTCGAGGAGTGGAGGTTGGGAGAACCAGGATTTTTTCCCAGGGTTGGGCGAGTTGATCTGCGGGGTGGGCCAGGGCAAGCTTGAAGGTCTAATCGTTCGGCTGGTTGCTGGAGAACCCGTCACGGTTGCTCGACAAGGGCAGAACGACTCTTCAGGGTACCAACGTGGCTTTGCATCCGGAATCTCCTTTTGACCTCCTCGTTGTCGGCGGGGGAATCCAGGGTGCCTGTCTTTTACGCGAAGCGGCGATGCGCGGCAAGCGATGCCTCTTACTTGAGCAAGGTGATTTTGGGAGCGGAACCTCATCGGCAAGCCTCAAGGTGATTCATGGGGGACTGAGGTATCTCCAACATCTGAACCTCAAAAGAATGCGGGAGAGCATCCTTTCGAGGCGGCTTTTTCAGCAGGTAATGCCACACCTAACCTTGCCAGTTCGTTTTGTAATGCCCACCCGGGGATGGGCGGTTAAGGGCCGAATGGCGTTCCGGATCGCTCTGATGCTGAATGAAATGATCAGCTGGGATCGAAACCATGGGGTGCCTCGTTGGAGGTGGATCCGAAATGGCCGGGTGGTCGACAAGAACCTGTTGATGCAGTGGTTTCCCGGTTTGATCGCCAATGAGGATTGGACCGGGGCTGGGGTGTGGGACGAAGTAGTTCTCCAAAATACCGAAAGAGCAGCGGTTGAATTCCTGATTGAAGCGATGGATCAGGGGGCCAAGGTTTTGAATTACCACCGGGTGGAAAAGATTGCGCCTTCTCCGAGAGGATGGAGGGTAACCGTGAGGGCGGTTGAGTCGGGTGAGGAGTTTGAGGTAGACGCCCCGAAACTGGGCCTATGCACAGGGCCCGAGGTCTTGGAGTCTCTGTTCCCGACCCCGAGGAAGCTTCGCCCACTTTCCCTGGTAAGGGCCGTCAATCTGGTAGTTAACAAACGGCTGGTAAGTGAACGGGCGCTCGGACTGGAGGGAGGAGAGGATTTTCACGATCGTGGAGCGCTGGTGCAAAAGGGGCAGCGCCTGTTTTTTATGGTTCCCTATGGAACCATGACGATGGTTGGAACTTGGTATGACGAGCTTGATCCGGCCCTCGCAGACCCGAGACAGGTTTCCGATGATGAGGTCGCAAAGATGGTTTCCGAGATTAATGCGGCCAACGATGGATTAAACTTTTCCCCTGATGAGGTAGCCTACCTTCACGTTGGCCTGCTGCACAAGGATCCGGAGAGCGGCGATGGGACCGTTGCTGCTCAGCCCTGCAAGGAATCTACCGTCGAGGAGCTCGATATGGGGATCCACTGGTTTCGTTCGGTCAAGTACACTACAGCACCAGAGCTAGCCCGATCATGGGCCCGGCGTCACCTGGGAGGGCCCAAGCGTTTTCCACCCCCTCCAGTCAAGGCCGATGCCGAAGAGCGCCCAAACCTGCACGCAGCATTTCGTCCGCTTGCTGCCACCTATGGAGTGAGGACGGCTTCAAAAATATTGAGCATCAGCGGGACACGTGGCTATTGGCTCTCTCTTGATCCAGCGATCTGGTCGGGGGAGATCAAATACGTTGCCGAGTATGAATGGGTACGCCACTTGGATGATTTTGTTTTGCGGAGGAACGGTTTCGGCACTCGCATTGCGCCTGGGCGAGTGCTCCTCGAGAAGCTGGCAGAAGCCTTTGGTGCGATTCTGGATTGGGACGAAGACCGTCGCAGGGAAGAGGTCGCTCGAGTCGAGGCTTTCTATTATCGGCCCTTGAGTGCTGGCTGAGCGAAGGTGGAATTGGTTTGATTGAAGGCTTGAAGAGCGAAGATAGCCCGAAGGAATGAACTTCCCGACCCCGAAGGATCGGGTCAAAGCGTGCCAGTCTCGACACCGACAATCGAGATCCGGAGATCTTTGGCGATCGACTCGACCCGTTCCCTTTCGAGAAGAAGAACTCTACCCGCCTCGATGATACAGTGGGAAAAGCCAAACTGGTGAAGTTTGCGGATGGTTCGTTCACCGATGACCGGGACATCGAACCTGAAGTCGTGATTTGGTTTAGCGAGTTTGATCAGAATTTTCCCTTTGGGGGGAAAGCGGCCTGCATATTCGATCATCCCATCGGTTCCATCAAAACCCTCCATTGCGAGGATGGTGCCTTTTCGAACGACCAGT
>DAISIK010000020.1:24210-50356 GCA_036822055.1 Puniceicoccaceae bacterium | reverse complement strand
ACCCCTCAGTCAGATACGCAAATATATCGGCCTTTTGATTAGCGGAGTAATAAGTGGGGAAAGGCGTACTTCGGCACACCCAAACATGGATGGTGTATCGAGCTTGTTGCCTATGATGTATCCGTAAATGTAGTTTTTCTGAATGGCGGGACGCTCACCAGTCCACCTGAACAAGGCGGTGAAACCCGATACGTGAAGGTCAGAAGCGTTGACGAAGCGAAAGATCCTCAGCTTCAAAAGTGGATCAAGGAATCCTGCAGAACAGACGGGTGGGCATGGTAAACTTCTCTATTTCAACGCATTCAAGTCCTGTTTGAAAAGTAAGCACTCTTTTCCCGCATATGGCTCGGGAAGTTGCCATCTGCGATACTCGGGGCTGAGCTTTGGCTCGGTCGATCTTTGAGAGCCCAGCCGTCCGGGGCCAGCTTCATTTCCCGGCTGTAGGGGTGGGCGTCGACCCGCTCGGGCTGGTCAATGAGGTGAGCCTCCGGTTTGAGATTAAGCATTCAGCAACCTCCCCACAGGGCATCAAAGTTTGCCGCCTGGAATCCGTCCTTTCGGGCCCTTCGTGAAGTTCGTGGTCCATTCTACCCGCTCCCCGCTCAGTCAAATGTTTCACGCCGTCTTCAGACTTTTCCTGAAGCATCGCTTTAATTTTGCATTATCGATTAAGACAACTTGGCTTGGAGTATGCAGGCTCGCTCCAGAATCCTTCTTACTCTCACGGGTCTAACCAGTTTCGCCTTTGGGGATGGTCTCAACCACCAGTCGGTCAATCAGGTTTACCAACAGCTCTGCCTCAGTTGCCATGGAGCCCACGGAGAGGGCGGAATCGGCGGCTCCCTCATCGATGGGAACTGGGCCTACGGAGGCTCTGATCTCGAAATAGCAGCCGTAATTCGCGATGGAGTAGTCGATCAGGGGATGCCCGCCTACGGCCAAACTCTCGACGAAAAAATGATCCGGGGTCTCGTCGTCCACCTGCGCGAACTCAGCCATAAGGAAGAGCAGAAGCAGAACCCGCCCCCGTCACCATCACCGAATCAAGCAGTTCAAAGCAACCATCACCTCTTCAAAATCGAGAAAGTTGTCGACGCTCCCGATCGCTCCTTTTGGTCGGTTAATTTTCTTCCCGACCAATCCCTCCTGCTCAGTGACTTCAAGGGGGAGGTTCTTCTTCATCGCGACGGTCGACTATCCCCTCCGGTTCAAAGCACCCCCGAGGTATGGCGAATCGGCCAGGGAGGTCTTCTGGACGTGGTTCCCCACCCGAAATACGAAGAAAACGGATGGATCTACCTGAGCTTCGCCGAGCTGCGCGGCGTCGACTCCCGCAATCGGCCAGTTGGTGCCACCACCATCGTCCGGGGAAAAATCCGGGATGGAGTCTGGGTAAACCAGGAGATCATCTTCGAGGTTTCGGATCGTTTTCTCCACCACTCCGGACTCCACTTCGGTTGCCGCATCGTTTTCCAGGACGATTACCTCTTCTTCAGCCTCGGGGATCGGGGGCCTCATGACAACGCTCAGGATCTCTCCAGCCCCTACGGTAAAATTCATCGCATTCATCTGGACGGTTCCATCCCATCCGATAACCCCTTCGTCGATCAGCCATCCGCTTTTCCTTCCATTTATTCACTCGGGAATCGCAACCCCCAAGGTCTGGCGATTTCACCACTTACTGGCG
This sequence comes from Puniceicoccaceae bacterium, assembly GCA_036822055.1. Classification (GTDB taxonomy): domain Bacteria; phylum Verrucomicrobiota; class Verrucomicrobiia; order Opitutales; family Puniceicoccaceae; genus DAISIK01. The sequence goes on along the minus strand of DAISIK010000020.1, from coordinate 48,669 downwards.
AACTCTGGGAGACCGAACACGGACCAAGGGGCGGGGACGAGGTGAACATCATCCGGAAGGGGCTTAACTATGGCTGGCCCAAAATCACTCACGGAATCAACTACAACGGAAGGCCCTACACCGATCTGACCTCCGCCCCAGGCTTTGAATCTCCCGTCATTTATTGGGTGCCCTCAATCGCGGTTTGCGGCATGGATTTTCTCAAATCCAACCAGTTTCCAGCTTGGGATGGAGACCTCTTCGTCGGTGGTCTACGGTCGCAACAGCTCCATCGTCTAAAAATCGAACAGGACCGAATTGTTGAGGAGGAAATCCTTTTCAAAGGCCTCGGCAACGTTCGGGATATTGCTGGCGGACCCGATGGGTTTCTCTATGCTGCGATCAACCTCGGCCAGGAAACTGGCGGAGCCATCTACCGCCTCGTCCCGGCATCCACTGATTGAGCAAAGGTTGACCTCTCCCATCCATTCGAATTTATTCATTTCTTTTATTCAATCATGGCAGACCAAACTGAATACGACCTCATTGTCATTGGCGGCGGGCCCGCAGGATACGCAGGAGCGATCAAAGCCGGTCAACTCGGCAAGAGGGTTGCCTGTATCGAAGTCGAGCGGGCTGGCGGCACCTGCCTCAACTGGGGGTGCATACCCTCCAAAGCACTTCTCAAGAGCGCTGAGCTCCATCAGAAGATGCTCCATGCTGAAGAGTTTGGTTTCAGCGTTGGAGACATCAGCTTCGACTTTTCCAAGATTATTCGACGTTCCCGCGATGTATCCGATCGCATGGCTGGTGGTATCGAGTTCCTTTTCCGAAAAAACAAGGTCGATTACATCATCGGCAGCGGTCAGGTGAAAGCTCCCGGGGTTGTAACTCTGACTTCCGGAGAGCGAAAAGGTGAAAACCTCAAGACCAAAAATATTCTCGTCGCGACGGGCTGCAAGGCTCGAACTCTCCCCAACCTCCAGGTCGATGGTGTTCGGGTTATGACTTCTCGAGAGGCCCTCGTCCTTGAGAAGCAGCCAGAGTCTGTAGTCATCATGGGCGCCGGGGCCATTGGTGCCGAATTTGCCTATTTTCTCAACGCCCTCGGCACTAAGGTAACCCTGGTCGAGATGCTCCCCGCCATCCTTCCCGTTGAGGACAGCGAAATCAGCGCTGCACTGGAAAAATCCTTCAAAAAACAGGGCATCTCCTGCCACACGGGCACCAAAGTCGAGAACATCAAAGTTCTGGATAACGGAGTCCGTCTCGATCTGAACAAGGATGGTAAGATACAGTCGATTGAGGTTCAGTCACTCCTCCTCGCCATTGGTGTTGTAGCAAACATTGAGGGAGTCTTTAGCTCCGACCTGAAACCGGAACTGAATCGCGACTATCTTGTTGTCGACGAAACCTATCAAACCTCCATTCCGGGAATTTACGCGGCCGGCGATATCATCGGACCGCCTTGGCTCGCCCACGTAGCGACCTTTGAGGCTGTTCAAGCGGTCGGCGGAATCTTCACCGACACTGTTCCGGCTAAAGTCCGCCATTTTCCAGGTTGCACCTATTGCATCCCCCAAGTCGCCAGTATCGGGGCTACCGAGAGGAAACTCAAAGAGGACAAAGTGGCTTACAAAGTAGGCAAATTTCCTTTCACCGCATCGGGTAAGGCGGTCGCTTCGAACCTTTCCGAGGGCTTTGTTAAACTGATCGTCTCCGAAGAACATGGTGAAATCCTTGGCGCTCACATCATCGGTTCTGAAGCCACGGAGCTCATCGCCGAGTACGCCCTCGCGATTGAGCTGGAAGCTACGGCCGAAGAGATCCACCACACCATCCACGCTCACCCCACCATGACTGAGGCCCTCATGGAGGCTGCCGCCTCGGTCTATGGCGAAGCGATCCATATCTAGGGTCGTACCCCTCCCTATGGTTTCTACCACCAAGTCCACTCTGCACCCCCCCTTCGAGCCATTCGTTCTCCGTCCGGAAGACCGCCAGGCAGGCGACCCGGCCCTCGTTGAGGAAATCCTTCAGCTCAAGGCCGATCGAGACGCAGTGATCCTGGCTCACAACTATCAGATTGAGTCCATCCAGGCCATAGCTGACTACGTTGGGGACTCGCTCGGCCTCGCTTTTAAGGCAGCCGAAGCGAAGTCCCAGCGCATCGTTTTTTGTGGGGTTCACTTCATGGCAGAGACGGCCAAGATCGTAAATCCGACCCGAAAAGTCCTCCTCCCCGACCTGGATGCCGGATGCTCCCTCTCCGATAGTTGCCCACCCGAGCGCCTACGCCAGTACCGCGAGGAAAATCCCGACATCTACGTCGTCGCCTACATCAACTGCTCGGCAGGAGTTAAGGCGTTGTCGGACGTCATCTGCACCAGCGGTAACGCCACCAGGATCGTTGAAAGAGTTCCCGAGGACCGCGAAATCCTCTTCGTCCCCGATCAAAACCTCGGGCGCTGGGTTTCCCAGAAAACGGGTCGCCAAATGCGCTATTGGCCAGGCAGTTGTTACGTCCATGTCCTCTTTACTGAGAACTCCCTCAACCTGGTTCGCGCCCGTTTTCCCCAAGCCCCCGTCGTCGCTCACCCGGAGTGTACCGAGGTCATCCGCAACCTCGCCGATCACGTTTGCAGTACGGAGGGCATGATCGGCTTTGCGCAGAATCATCCGAGCGATGAAATCATTGTCGCAACCGAGACCAGCATGCTCCACCGCCTCCAGAGAGAGGTGCCGGACAAAACCTTCATTGCAGCCCCAGCCGAGCAGGTTGCCTGCCGCGACTACCGCACCGGCTCGAGCGATCGAGGCGCTTGCAACTACTGTCGCTACATGAAAATGAATACCCTCGAAAAACTCCGCAATTGCCTCCGCGACGACCGCCCCGAGATCCTTCTCCCTGCCGAAATCCAAGAAAAAGCCCGCCTCCCTCTCCAGCGCATGCTCGAATGGAGTGCTTGACCGACCCGCCCCTCCCCCCGGGGTGGAGAACCCTCCTCGCCCTGACCCATAGGCCTACGAATTTCCTATTTAGCATTCGGAACTCCAGGGAGAATGCCTCTAATCTCGTGCAATCTAAGTTGCCGGTGAGGTTTACAAGTCCCGGACTTTATACCAGACGGCGCATACCGGGCGCGGGCCAACGCGCCTGCCCCATCGAAACCGGATTGGGCGTGTTGCCGATAGCAAGTACACCACCCAACCAGCTCAGCTCCTAGGAAAAGGACAAACACGTATCCATATTGTGGAGCAGCTATTCCCATCTGCCATTCCGCCGGTCCAGCCAATCCAGCGGTCCCGGTCCTCCAGTCGGTGCGCCGACGCACCCCAGTCCAACAGTGCCATCCAACGGCCCTTGTGCTCGACCACTTGCAACAAATGCCGACCGGTGGACAAGTCGCCCAGATAGTGCTCCTCATCAAAGTAGCGGCCCGCTCGCTCGAACTCATCGCCGCCCAATACCCGCACCGTCAGTTCTTTGAGCGACACCGCGCCCGATTCATATTTCACTAGATTGTCTTCTTGTTTGCGTGTCATGGCAGCATGACACAGTCAAAGTTTCGGTTGGCGGGTAAGATTTTAACCGATCCTAGCCTCCAAGCGGGTAGTGGTGATCAGATAAAAATACCGTGGTTCTTGATCTACGCCGAGACCCGATTATGGCATCCACGGAATTCAATAAACAAAAGGATGAACGAGGCTTTTTACCGAACGCCTGCCCGCGTCACGCCTCCTGCTTGGGCTTGTTCCTCACCCGGCAGGAGTTGAGCCACGGCTGGAGGCCGGTGACCTTGGACGTTGGTGCTGGAAGGCGCACCACGATTTCGTTCGCCTTGGCCAATGCAGGGCTATACTTCTGCTGCCCCGGCATCCGCATGGTCACGACTCCCGACTGGCTCAATGCTCCTGAAAAATGGAGTGGAGTTCCGGGGGGGAGGAGCGACAACCTTCAGCACAAGTAAAAATCAGGTAAGTCATTGATTACTAGGAACGCATCCTTAAAAACTGCGAAACTTGGGCTAACACGCTTTCTATCAGTAACTCAGATGCAGAACTTCACCTCATTTAAAGGACTCCAACCGGTTCACCTCCGAGTTTTTAATCTTTTTCCCCTTTTTTCTAATGAAGCAGTGCGCCGTGTGTCTTAAAAGATATACCAAGTTAGTCTATGTCGGTAGAACTTCTCACCCCGCCAAACCCACCGCTGCCCGATTCGACCGGAGCTTGGTTCGAACTGATGGAGGTCCCTCTCTATCACTTCGCCCGTCGAATGGTGCAATCTCCTGAAGATGCTGCCGACCTCGTCCAGGAAACCTTTTCTCGCTTCGCAAAAAACTACGCGGATATCGATCAACCGAAACCTTGGCTCTACCGCACCCTCCGCAACCTCTGCCTCAACACCATCCGCACACAGAACCGTCTCGTACCGCTCGGAAGCTCATCGGAAGATGACCTGTCGCAGGACCATTCCCAACCTCATCAGGACGCCCTGCCCGACGAACAGCTGGAACGGCTTGAACGCCACTGCCTTCTTCACCGTAGCCTCCAAACTCTCCCGGAGATAAGGCGAACCGTCGTCGAACTAAAATACCGAGACAGTTTTTCCTATGCCGAGATAGCCGATCAAACCGGCCTCACCGTTTCCCACGTAGGATACCTTCTTTCCACAACCCTTAGAGAACTCGCCGACCTCCTTCGCAACCAAGGGATAGAATCATGAGCTTACCCCCGGATTTTACCCAGACCGATCACTCGCACTCCGACCTCCGCTTAATTCGGTACCTCCACGGGGAAATCGAGGATCAGGACGAGCTTACCGCGATCGAAATCCAATTGCGCGAGGACCCAACATTCAGGCAAAAGCTGGACCAACTCGCCCTTGCTGACATCGAACTTGCCGGTCTCTTTAGTCGAGATCCCCTACTCTCCCATTTACCCGCAGTCCACCGCGAGCGGATCCAAGCGCTGCTCAAAAAACACGAACAACCAAATAGGCTCTCAATCCTCCGGTTCGATCCAATCCTCCTTGGCGGCCTCGCTGCCGGTCTCCTCATCAGTGCCATTATCCTGCCTTCGGTAGGCAGTTCTCATTCTCCGCTACTTCACCGGTTGAGCCAACTTAATTCGACCCAACCAAACATTCAGACCGATAACCATAGCCGCACCAATGATCAAGGGTTTCTAGCCCCCTCTTCCGAGCTTAGGCAGATAAACGATCGACTTGAATCCTCTCTAGAAACACTGAAGCTTGCGGAATCAGATTCCTCCGGTCCCCTCGGTCGTCACATAGAGATAGAATCGTCCGAGAGGGGATTTAGCCAAATTACGGAGACTTCATCAGGCTCAGCATCGCTCGCCGATCCATTTGGTGATTTCGGAACCATGGAGAGATCAACCCGCAGCCTGAATGAAGTTGCCAGTAGAGAAGATGGCCGCCGCCAATTTGATGGAGACCTCTTTCTCGGCTCCTCGGCTCCCGCCCCAGCCACGCCTTCTCGCTCATCAACCCCACCTCCACCCCCGCCAGCACATCAACCCCGGCCAGCATCTCCACCATCAGATGGATACAGCAACTTCGAATTCAGAGAATCGAGTTCCAAACCGAGAGTGCAAGCAAGTCCGGTTTCCCGAGTCCCTCAATCCACACCCGAGGAACTTTTTCGATCCGATCGTTCACAGAACTATTTCACCGAAGCTGAGCGAGCTGAGGAATCATCCTTGGCAGCCAACGTCGTCCGCAGTCGCATATCGAGCGAACTTACTCTCAATGAATCCCCGGCCCAAAATGCCCTCCCCGCAATCGCCGGAGGAGCTGATGCAGCCTTTGCCGTTGAGGACCTGTTCAAAGAGACCTCCTCCCTAAATGATGATTCATTCGAACTGTCTGCGGGCCTCCAACCCGATCCAGCTTTCACCTTTAATCCAGTCTCTACCTTTGCCCTCAACGTCTCGGATCAATCCTTCCGGCTAGCCTACGACTCTCTCCTGCAAAATCGGCTTCCGGCACCGCACCAAATCCACCCCGAAGAGTTCCTCAATGCCTTCGCCTACCGGGATCCTACCCCTACCGTAGCCCAGAAAATCGGCCTCCAATGGGACCTTGCCGAGGATCCCTTCTCTCCCGGGGGCTACCTCCTCCGCCTGAATGTCCAGACGGCTGGCCTCGGCGATCGCGATCAGGGCAAACTCAACCTCATCCTTCTCGCCGACAACTCCGGCTCCATGCAGAGTCCCGAAAGAACTGCTCTCCTGCATGACTTCGTCCGCGACCTTCACCAATCCTTGCCCCCGGCTTCGCGAGTGGAACTCCGTTCCATCGACAACCAGCACGCCATCCCCATCGCCCCCCAAAGCGAGGCTTCCGAACTCCCACGATTGCTCTCCAGAATCAAACTTCAGGCGGGCTCCCAAACCAATTTTACGGAAAGCCTCCTTCTCGCCTTCGACCACCTAACCAGCCTCCAGGAACCCCAAACCTCGCAACGGGTCCTCGCCCTCACCGATGGTCTCGGAATCATTGAGCCCGCGGAGCTTCCCTTGCTGCGTGAGCAAATCGTGGCCGCCGCTGCGAGGGGAATCTCCCTCGATCTCGTCCTCATAAACCCGGAACCTTCAACTGGCCTGATTTTTGATGATCTGCTCCGCGGTCTGGATGGCTCGCTAGTTTCCATTTATCCTTCCACCAGGGACACCCTTGATATCGCCAGACACCTCGCCGGACGTTTTCAACCAAGTGCTCGGAATGCCAAGGTCCAGGTAGTCTTCAACCCTGCTCAAGTCCTGGCGTATCAGTTAATTGGATACGAAAAGCACCTGCTGCGGGAAGAGGATTTTCGAGACGATACGATCGACGGTGGGGAACTGGCTGCCGCCGAGGAAGGAAATGCCCTCTACACCCTCCAGCTCAAGCCCGACGGAGTAGGACCAATCTCCGAGGTCCGGGTCCGCTTCGAGGATACTGACACCGGAATGGTACGCGAAAAGGCTTGGGAGATCCCCCTCTCCGGACCTCCACCGCCCCTAACCGAAGCCTCCCCAGCAATTCAATTGGCAACCGCTTCGACCTTCTTTGCCAACCGTCTTCAGAACCGGGTAGACCCTTCCCAAGTCCCCCTCTCGAAAGTCGACTCCCTTGCTCGGGCCAATTACCAGACCTTCTCCAACGATCCCCAATATCAGCAACTCCTCACCATGATCCGCACAACCCGCAACCTCCTCAGCGAATAAGAGCCCTGACACCGCACCCCAACTCATCTCGGCGCTCCCCTACCACAAAACTTCACTCCACCCATCAAATGAACCCCAAAGAAGCCCCAAGAAAAATACCCAGCCCCCTCAAGCCCGGTTTACCAGGCGTCCTGATCTTCAGCGCTGCCGCAACCTCAAGCGGTCAAGGCCTCGGTCTGGATGGTTCGGGCGTTAGCGAACTTTGGCTCGTCCAATACGGAATGGAAACCCACGAGCTTGATCAGGATTTCTCAGGGGACGGCGCGTCCAACCGTCTCGCCGGGATTGCAGGCACTGACCCCCGCGACCCGAAGGCGAGATTTCGTCTCGCCGGGCTGGAATTTACCCAGGGATCAACTCACGCCACCCTGCGCTGGCACGCTGTCGCCGGAAAGCAATACACTGCAGAATTCTCTCCCGACCTCATCACTTGGTATCCGGCGGGCCCTTCCTGGATCGGAGATGGCGCCGAGATGACGGTCACCCTCCCTCTCGGAGCTACCTTCACGTCGCCCGGAGCTACCCTGGCCCGCTGGAACGAACTTACCACCGAGACCTTCAGCAATCTGCGCGATTTCGCCCGGAATGAAAGTCGCATGCCAGATGAAACGGATGCTCTCAGTACCCTGGAGACTCCCCAAACCAATCCGAACGCTAGCGACTACTCCCAATTTATCAGAGGTTGGATCATTCCACCGACCACTGGAATCTATACCTTTTGGATCGCCAGTGACCATACCTCAGAGGCGCCAACCCGGGCAACCTTCCCATCCTCCCATCCGACCACTCTCGCCTTGATGCCAAGGGCCAGCTCCTCGACGCTTGGTCCATGCCGTTTTTCGTCCACTCTCTTTCAAGGGACGCTGTCGAAGTCCGCTCTGGTGGTCCCGACCGCAAACTTTTTACCGAAGATGATATTGTGTATCCATAATTCAAATACAGCTGCCGCTCGACCCCGATCGGTTCTCCTCTAAAACGCACCCATCGATTCCGTAAGGCCCCCAAACCCGCACCGCTCCGCCCACCCTCGACCCATATACCCGCACCTTTTTTCTTCCAAACGTCATTCCCTCCCTGCCATGCACATTGTCCAAACCCTTCGAAAAATCCTCCCTGCCTTCGCATTCGGCCTGTTCAGCCTCTCGCCGACGATCCCTTTGGCGGGCGCCGACGAACTTCTGATCAATTCCGTCAAGCTCGATGGCGATCTCGACACCTCTGGGGGAAAGGTTACCATTGTCGCCACCATCGACGGAGAGCCCCAACCCTCCCTCACCAAACGGGCCAACCTCGAGGTAACCCACACCTTTCAGCCCGTTCCCGAAGGCTCCTTTGAAAGCGTCACCCTCGAAATCACGGCCATCGACCGCAATCTCTCTCAACTCACCATCCCGGGCGTCTTCAGCGGCCCAGCATTCGAAGTGATTGGCGAGGACCTCAAAACCTTCTCCCGCCAAACCGACCTTACCCAAAGCACCACCGCCCTACTGCTTGAGTTCAAAGCTCCGCTACCTACCGGCACCTCCACTACCATTACCCTTGAGCGTCTCCACCCGACCAACAATGAAGAATCCCTCGTCCCTCCCATTCTACTGGAATCCAGTCCATCCCTCAACATCAGCGGAAAATTCAAACTCCTCACCAATCCGTCTTTTCCCGTGCGGTTCCATGTCGAACGTGCTGAGTTGCTCTATCCGGTTTTGGATAATCCTGCCGTTTTTCCGCAAAACGCTGCCCACCCGGCCGCCGATACTACCCTTCTCTTCAATCGCGGCGGCTACACCTTGATTCTTTCCTCCCGTCCCCTCCTTGATCTCCCGTTTACCATTCATCAAAGCTCTCTCCAACTGGAGCCCGGCCAGGATGCCTTGGCAGGGACTCTCAAGGTCTCCGGAGACGTCCTCCAGGAAAATCCCGAAGGTATTTTTCTCTTCGATCACGCCCTCCGCCTGCGCGATTTACCCAATTTACCCAAAGGTAAATTGGTCCAACGCCAACAAGGCATCTTCTATCTGCAGCAAGGGACCGGTTCCTTCCAACTGCAGCTGCCGGTTCTCCTCCCCGCCCAACCATCTGCTGGAGATCCTTCCGCCTCCTTAAATTTCCGTCCCGCGCCAGTTCGCTACCTCTCCCTCGCTTCCGACTCCGCTCAACCGTTTGTCCTCGACCTTCCCGGGATCGGTAGCTTCTCCGATGCAAAAACCATCTTCCTCCCCTCCTCGGGGAGCCTCTCCCTCTCCTGGCGCCTACCAGTTAGCTCTAGCGAGGAGTTTGCTCCAAACTCCTTGCACACCCTCCTGGTCAAAGAAGCTCTTCTTGTTCGTCCAGGTCTCCTCGTTCAGTCCTACGAGGTCGAAGTCGACGTTCGCCAGGGCGAACTCGCTGGTTTGACTGTCCCTCTCCTCGGCGACGGGATCATCCGCTCTATCTCCGGCCCCGCCCTCGGCAATTGGTTCCTTGCTCCGGATGCTTCCCCCAACCCCGGCGCTGCGAGAAACATCCAAATCGAGTTTCGCCAGCCCATCACCCGCAAAACCACTCTCCAATTTCAAATCCAGCAGGTCTTGCCGGCCTTTCCCGCCGAGATTGCACCCACCCGTTTGGGATTTCCCGAGGCACTTCGCGTATCGCATCAGTTGACCGTCAGCACCACCGGCAGCGTCAAAGCCCGCATTGCTCCTTCAGAGAGCCTGCGCCAACTTTCCCGCGAGCGCCGGGAGTCTCGCCTCTACCAGATCTCGGTTCCCACCGCCCCGCTTGCGCTCCTCGTCGAGGATGTCGTCCCGGTTGTCCGGGCCAATGCCCTCATCCTCCAGAGACTCCAATTTGTAGGCAAAATCATCGAAGCCCGCTTCGACCTTGAGGTCCGCGAAGCCCCCCTCCAACGAGTGTCCTTTGAGCTTCCTTCAGCCTATCTCCTCACCTCCGTCGAAGCTCCCGCGCTGCAGGATTATCGAGTCAACCGGGCTGACGGCCTTAACCCGCGATTGGAAATCGATTTCGCTCGTCCCATTTCCACCCCCTTCAGCATCCAGATCAAACTTGAGCTACCGGGCTCCTTTCAGGACGAGGTCGCCCAGGATTTCCCCACCCTGAAATTGCTCGATGTTCAAAGCCTCACCGGGCATTTGGGGATCATCGCCGAGAATGGCATCGCCGTCTCTGAAGAGAGCTTTTCAGGCCTTGCCCCGGTCGCCACCGCCTTTTTCCCAGCCAAAGCCCCTGGCCTCAGCCTTTCCTACCGCCTGCGCGATCAGGACTGGAGTCTCTCCACGTCCAACCGGGTTCTCCCCCGGACCATTGTCGTAGAGTCGGCCCATCTCTACCACTTCGAAGAGGAACGCCTGATTGGTAGTTCCCTCCTCAACCTTCTCGTTACCGGGGCTCCGATCGAGACTCTAACCCTCGAACTCCCCAAGGGAATCCTCGATCCCGTCTTCGAAAGTCCTCGCATCAGTAGCTGGCGGCGAGAGGGAAACCAGGTTGAATTAAAGTTCACTCGGCCCGCCTCGGGTGCTTTTCCTCTCCTCATCACTTGGGATGAACCCACCCACCCGGACAACACCTTTTCACCCAAAGGAGTTCACGCTATCGGTGCCAGCGCCAGTCGCGGGTATGTCTTCCTCCTCAGTCATGCCCCGGTCTCCCTCGAGGTGAACAACAGTGAGGGAGCCATCTTTGCGGTGACCTCCGAAGAAATTCCTCAGGATTATCAGGCCCTTTTCACCGCTCCCCTCATCGGCGCCTTCCAGTACCTTGATCAGTCCATCAACCTCCTCGTTCGAACCAGCACCAATCCCCGCGCTACCGCTACACCCATCACCATCGAAAGGGCAGCTTTCAGCACCACCGTCACCCGCGAGCACAACCTCCGCACCCAAATGGATCTTACCGTCAAAGCCATCGGAGCCGGTTTCCTCGCCTTCGAACTCCCCCCCGCGACCGAACTTTCCCGCGTCGAGGTAGATGGGAAAACCGTGGCCCCAATCTTCGATGCCGACCGCCGCCTCATCCAACTCTCGCGACACTCCAACGCCGAGAAACCCGTCTCCGTCCAAATCGAAACCATCGCCGCAGGGTCCTCCAAAGAAGCTGCCCGGGTCGAGCTACCCAAGTTCTCGGCTGCCTTGGTCGATGGCAGATGGCAGGTCACCGCCGATACCGGAGACACCCTTCGTCTCCTCGATTCCGGATTTCTGCCCACTACCACTGATCCCCGGCAAGCTCGTCTAAGCGCCAACTTCACCCTGGCAATTAGTTGCGGCCTGATTTTCGTTTTAGGAGTCCTCGGCCGTGCCCTCATTCAAACAAAGAGCACCGGGCTCGGCGGCCTTGTCGCCAAATCAGCTGGCACCACCCTCTTATTGGTAATCCTCGCCATTGCCTTTTCAGTCCTCTGGAATTGGCAATCCGACTCGACCGGCTCGCAGGCGACCTGGGACTTTTCCCTGCCCTCGATTGCTGCGGAGACTGAGGTCGCCGTCCTTCTTCAAAGCACCTCAACCGCCACTCCGTGGCTCGACAAGATCCTCCTCACATCTCTCTCCACCGCCCTCTTCCTTTACCTCGTAGCCTTCTACTTCATCCCGGCGATTCGGAGGATTATCCGCAAACCCGCCCCGCTTGCAGCCCTTGCTTCCATCCTTCTTCTCCTCCCCTTTACTCCATCCCCCTCCGATGCTACTATCATCCGCCCGCCGGTTGTTGAGGAACCGGTCCAGCCCGTGATCGCTTCCCAGATCGAACACTCCCTCCGCTGGAACCGGGAGGCGGCCGTCCTCCAATCACGGGTCTTCTGGAATCCTCAGCCCGGCGAAATCCTCGAATTCGACCAAGGTTCCTTCGCCTTGACAGCCACCTCCGTCCAAAGTGGCTCGGTGCTCTTCAGTCCCGGCCCAAAGGGGGTCCGGGCTCTCGCCCGAGAAGGCCAGCCTGCCGAGTTCCTCCTTACTTTCCAACAGATCGACCCGACCGGCCGCCTCCTCGAGCAAGTCTCCCTTCCCCATGCTGCCACGCTCATCAACCGTCTCCATCTCGCTGAGACGCCCGACGGATTCTCCGTCCTGCTGCGCTCCGAGAAAGGTTCCTTTTCTTCCGGTCAAACCCTCTTCCTCAATACCCTCGCGGCCCCCTTCCTTTCCCTCACCCCGGACCTTCGTGCCGACGAAGAATCGGCTGAGTTCAACGGCACCAGCCGCCACGCTCTCCGCCCCGGCCTCAGTGGGGTGGAAACCACCAGCGCCTATTTCTTTGAGTGGAGAAGTGGCAACCTTCTCGAGTTCACCTTCCAGATCCCCGAGGGGCTAACCATTATCGGGGTAGAGGCTGGTCAAAACCGCCTCCGCTCCTGGACCACCTCCGATTCCGGCCAACAATTGCGAGTCTCTCTTAAACCTTCTGCAGAAAAAAGTGCCTCCATCCTCCTTCATGGTTTCCAGCAATCAGTTTCCGATCTCACCACCACCAGACTACCGCTGCCTACCATCGGCAACCTCCTCCACGGTGAACTTGCCATTCAGGTCGGTTCCGCTGAGGAACTGGAATTGGTCGAAGTTCCCGGCGCTACGACAATTCGCAAGGAGGACGTTCGCCTCCCCTCTCTCCGGCCGAGCGGATCTACTCCGAGCGATATCCGCCACGCCTACCGCTTCCAGAATCTCGCTGAGATTTCCATCCGGACTCGTGTCTCGCCCGTCCGCCCCTTCATCCGCCTCAACGAAAGGCTCGAAATCGCCCTCACCGAAGATCGCACCCGCATCTCCCTCCAAGCAAATCTGGATGTCTCCCGCGCAGGTATTTTCTCCCTTCGGGCCTCGCTCCCCCAGGAGCTTGAAGTCGAGACCGTTCGCGCCCCCCAGCTGATGAATTGGGACCTCTTCCTTCTTCCCGATGGTCAGCGGGAGCTCGTTCTCGAGTTTGAACAAGAGGTCCGGGGCTCCCTGAATCTTGCCATCGGTGCTGCCTCGCGCGGTATCGAAAACCTCACTACGTGGGAGGTTCCCAAGGTGTCCTTCGCCAACATTGATCGCTATGAGGGGCAGCTCGCCATCTCTTACGAACCCGGTCTTCGCCTCATTGTCGCCGAGAGCACAGGAACCGCTCCGGCCACCGATCAAGTCCTCCACCGCGCATCTCCCAATAACCAGCGGTTGCGCTATCAACTTCATCAGCCCGATTGGTCTCAAAGCTTTCTTCTCGAAACTGAGCCGCCGGTGATCGCTGCCGAGGTAGCCGAGCGGATTCATTTTGCCGCCGGTCGCATTCGCGTCGATGCCACCATTAACCTCAAGGTTGAACGATCCGGCATCAAGTCCCTCATTCTCGACCTCCCACCTCATTTTCACTCGGTCAGCTTCGCCGAGGACTCGGAATTTAACGCCACCCAAGTGGAGGAATCCGGCAACCAGTGGGAGATCCGCTTTCCCAATAAACTCTTCGGTTCCACCCGCCTTCGGCTCAGCTACCAATCAGCCCAGCAAGAAAGCTCCGGCATCGTTTCCATGCATCCCCTCGGTCTCGGGCAGGCAAACCGCCAGATCAACTACCTCCTCCTCAGTTCGGACCCCCGCTTCCTCATCAGCGGGCTCACTGCCAACCCAGGGGTCGAATCCGTTCGCCTCGACCAAATTCCCTCCGGGCTTTTCTCCGCTGAAGATCTTGGCAAAGCCGACCACCTCGTCTCGGTTCGAGACTCCGCCACCCCCCTCGCCATCAAAGTCGAACGACGGGAGGTTGAGGACAGGGTCTTTTCCGCCCGCATTGATCAGGCTCTCATCGAAACCCTGGTTTCCCCCAACGGTGGCTTGCTCCATCGGCTGGAGATGAAAGTGGTGCCCGGTTCGCAGCGCTTCCTCGAACTATCTCTCCCTTCCGGCCATCACTTTTGGAGCGCCTTTGTTAATGAGATACCAACCGACGTTTGGTCATATACCAAGGGTGCCCTGCAGATTCCCATTGGGGGCTCCATTGGATCCGAGCTCACCACCATTGAGGTCTTCTACCAGTTACCTGCTCTAGGATCAAGGCGCCCCACCAACCTCAGCCTCGCTGCCCCCACCGTCTCCGGGTCCTTCGGCCGCCTTGATTGGTACCTCTTGCTCCCACCGGGTTACGATTTTGATCCCGATTCGATTCGCCGGGACTTCCAGCTTGTCTCCGATGACTCAAACTACCTCTCACTTAAACGCTCCGCCTCCGCCCCCCCCGTTGCCAAGCAGCGGGAACGAGCCGCCTCCAAAATCGCCGAGGGCAATCTTTTCCTCAAACAGGGCCGCGACGAGGAAGCCCAACGAGCCTTCGAATCTGCCTATAATTTCTCCCGCAATGATCTGGGCCTCAACCGCGATGCCATGACCCAGTGGCAGAATCTTCGCCAACAACAAGCCGTGCGCGGGATTTCCAACAACCTCCGCAACGTTGAAAGCCTCAGCCAACAGGTCTCCCAATTTGACCAGCAGAGTTTACTCGTCGAGAACGAAACCAGCTTACTCGCCAAGCGCCTCGTTGACCGCGACTCAGGAGGGCTCCTCAGTACCGACGCCCTCCGCCCCCAACTCCCCAGTCTGGGAAAAACCGTCCACCTCAGCCGCAATCTCATCGTTGACGGCAGCCAGGCCGCTCTCCTCCAACTAACCCTTGAGCCACCGACTCCTCCCCTTCACCGGCCTCCCTATCTCGCTCTCGGGATTCTTCTCACCACCTTCGCGCTCTTCGAATGGAATCGGCGAAGATAGGCTGGACCTCCATTCTTCCCTTCGTCCAAATCACCTCAGCAGTTCAAATTCCAGCTCGGTTGCCACCTCACCATTGATCTGGATATCCACTTTATGGATACCGGGATTCAGGGTTCGAACGGTTGTTTCCACCATCTTGTGCTCCCTCGTCAGCTCCACCGTTTCCCCGGCCGGTAAAGACAACCGTTTCCACTTAAATACCTTCCGGCCCAACCCTCCAACCCTCCGTTGGAAGTGAATCCCATAGTCGACAAGTACCTCTGTCGCCACCCCTCGCTTCGCCCCAATCCGTGCCCACAACTGGATTGCACCACCGATCCGCACTCGCCTTGGCTCCACCTTGAAGGCAACCTTGATCGCCTCTGGCGCTCCAAACCCCAATAGCTCCAGGGCGCCCCGATGTCCCTGCTTGACCAGCGTACGCAGTGCCCTCTCGACCACTTTCCGCCGCCCGGGCAACTCCTCGAGCCAACGACCACTCAAAGCGACCACCATTTCAGGATTCGTCTTACCCAGATCGTTGAGATGGTTTCCCACCGAAAGCTGAACATACCCGGAAGGGTCGTCCTTCAGCGCTTCCAGGATCGGCAGCGTCGGCCAAGGGGCCTCCTCAAAGGCAGCCAGGCGCTGGCCCCAGGGCAACCGTGGACGGGCTCCCTCCGAGCACCACCGCCGCACATGTTCACTCGGATGCGAGGTCCAATCCAAGAGTCGCTCCAAAGTTTCGTCCGGGCGCCGGGCCAAAAACGGACGCACCGCAAATTCCGAAGAGAACCGCTGGGTTAGTTCGAGCATGAGCGCCATCGCACCCTCGTAATCATCGAAACCATAGTCGGCTATCCATTGACCAATCGGCCATTGCAACCATCCTTCCGAAATCGAATGAGCCCCCGATAGAACCGGTGGCAAGCTTGCCCGGATCACCTCCATTGCCTCGCCCGGCTTCTCCGGCAGTGCCTCCCTAAGGGCCCGGCTAAACTGTTTGACCCGTTCGTGAAAACCCAGCCCCTCGAGCCCCTCCGCCGCCCGTTGGCAAAAGGCATCCTCGTCAAACGATCCCCAGGCCAGCCTGAATTGGCTGGCCAGTGCCCTCGCTGCCGCCATGTCGAACCAATCCTTAAATGCCTTTCTTTCCCCTGCCATAACCACCTCTTTGACTGAATTTCACCTTTGCTAGCCAGCCGTCGCCAATCGTCAAGCTGCCCCGACCAGCCATCGTCCCTATTTCAAATACTCTCTTAAACACTCGCCATCGCCAACTTCTCTCCCAGCTCAAGCTGGCTCGTCAGAAGCCTTGAAAAAGCGCCTCTGGTTTTGGCCAGCTCCTGAAAACTTCCCTGCTCGAGGATCCGCCCACCTCCGAGAACCACAATCCGATCCGCATTGCGGATGGTGCTCAGGCGGTGAGCAATCGTGATCACCGTCCTTCCTTTCGCCAGCCGCTCCAATGCTTCCTGGATCAAGGTCTCACTTTCATTATCCAGGGCCGAGGTAGCCTCGTCGAGGATCAGGATCTGGGGATCCCGAAGAATCGCCCGGGCGATCGAGAGCCGCTGTCTCTGCCCGCCCGAAAGGCTCACCCCCCGCTCCCCAATCAGGCTGTCAAATCCCTCAGGTAATTGCCGGATAAATTCAGCCGCATTTGCCGCCTCAGCCGCCGCGATCACCTCCTCGTCGCTCGCATCATCCCGCGCAAAACGGATATTCTCCAGGACCGAACCGGAGAGGAGGATGTTATCCTGCATCACAATCGCACAGCGCCGCCGCAATTTGCGCATATCGAGCCGTGCCTGGGGCACACCATCAATCTCGATTGAGCCGCTTTGGATCGAGTAAAGCCCCAAAATCAGATTCGCAATAGTGCTCTTGCCAGAGCCCGACTGCCCAACCAGGGCCACACTCTCTCCTGCCGCGATCCGCAGATCGAAGTCCTGCAGGACCACTGCTTCCGGTTTGCTCGGATAGGCAAATGACACCTTCTTGAACGATATTTCTCCCCGGATCGGATTCAGTTCCTCCTTCCCTGTCCAACCCTCTACGTAGGAACAGGTCACCAGCTCTCGAATACTCCGATAGCTCTCCTGTCCGGCGATGTATTGCTCAATGAACTGGGAGATCATCTGGAAGGGCTGCATAATGATCGGCATGGCCGCCACAAACGCAAAAAGCGTGCCCACCGTCACCACTCCCTCAATCACCATCATCGCCCCGACCGCCACCACCACTAGGCCAATCAATTGGTAAGTTACAAAAAGGAAGGTGCCAAAGATCGAGCCGATGTTGATCAAACCGATTCGCGCTTCCGTCACCAGGGTGTTGTCGACCGCCAGGCGATCTTCCGCCTTCTGTTCCTCACCCAGGCTCCGCACCAGCCGCAGAGCCGAGATCATCTCTGTCGCACTGCCGGTTAACTTCTCCTGGGCCATCCGCGCCGCATGGTTTCGCTCCTGCAGGGGCGAGCTGAAGATCGACTTCGAAAAATGATAGAGTGGCACCACCAGAACGACCACTAAGGCAAGCCTCCAATTCAATAGAATCATGATCAGAAGCACCCCGAAGCCATAGAAAAGTGTGGGCAGGAACTGGTTCAGAATCATGATCGAGATGTCCTGAATCCGCATCGTATCAAAAGCGTATTTTGAGACCAAACGCCCCGAAGTACTGCTGTCCAAATAACCGAAACTCAAAAACTGAAGCCGCCGAAAGATCTCCCCGCGGACATCCCGAATCATTCGGCTTAAACCGACTCCGAGCAACCTTGCCCCACCAACCGAGAAGGCAAAATGCAGGAGCAAAAGTCCGGTGAAGATCACCATCACCACCATGATCCCCTCCCGGTCGCTTGATGGAACGAATGTATCAATCATCGTCCCGAGCAACCAGGGAAGCGGCGCGATCACCACGCTCCTCAAAATAGCCAGGAGGATTCCCTTTCGCAGTACCTTCCCTCCGGAAAAAAGAAAACCCATCAGGGATTCAGAACCCTCAACCCCTTTCGACCGCTTCACTGCAAAACCTCCCTCTCCATCCCCAGCCCTCGCCGCTCCTCCCGGGCAGTCCGACGCTCTGCCAGACCCAGAATCCGCTCGAGCAGTCCCGCCCTCGCCATGATGATCCGCACCTCCACTTCGCTACCCAGAACCGGCTCCACTGGATACCGATCAATCGAGATCAGAACGTCATACCGCTCTTCAGGATCGCGCCGCAAATAAGACTCCTTGATCACGCTCTCGACCGTTCCGTAGGTGTAGCCCTCTGTCGTTGGTTGGTAGACTTTTGGAACGATCCTCACCTCCTGCCCGGCCCGCACCAAATCGATGTTCCGATTTCCGATTCTCGACTTCACACGGTATCCATTATCCTGATTCACTATCAACCCGAGGGGTGCTCCTTTTTCTACCTTCATCCCCCGCCGCCGGATGTAAACATCAGCCAGCGTACCGTCAAACGGAGCCCTTACCAAGAGCTCATCCAAACTGGCCCGCAATTTGGCGATCCGTTCCTCGATCAACTCTATTTCAGCAGTCGCGCTCGCCAACTCAACCGCTGCCACCTCAGCCTCGAGTTCCTCAAATCCCGCATTCTTCAATTCCGCTGCCAGGCGAGAATCAAAGGTCTCTCGCTTCGCCCGTAAGGCATCAACTTTTCTAAGCAGCGCCTGCAATCTGGAGACCCCCCCCTCAGCCACCGTGCCCGCGATCAATGCTTCGATTTCAGTATAGATTTGAAGGGCTTCTTCATCGAGGGACGCCACCTCCTCCGCATAGCGAAACTTACCCGCACTGCCTCCTCCCATCGCCAGCTCTCGGCTCTTCAACTCGGCCAATCGCTTCCGCCGGATCGCTATTTCCCGACGCTCCAGCTCAGCCAGCAAGGTCATCTCCAGCTCCCGGTCCTCCAATTCTATCAAGAAATCGCCCGCCTTCACTCGATCACCCGGGTAAGCCTTCAAAAAGGCCAACCGTGCATCCTGCGGAGCAAAAATCACCTGCTCCTTCACCGCATGCACCGTACCCGTGCCCCTCGTCGTCACCTCGGTTTCGAGAAACAACAGCCCAGCCGAAACCAGGAGCAACCCCGCAAAAAAGAGGAACCACAACCAACCGGTTTTCTGAGTCGAACCGCTCTCCATTTTTTCCCCCTGCAAGTTTTAGGCGAACCCAACCGGTACTTCCATCCAAACGTCAACGGCTTCCACCGCCTTATCGCTCTCGCGTCAAAACGAGCTCGGTCAAGCGATTCAGATCCTCTTCACCACTGTACTCCACCACGATCCGTCCCTTTTTCCCATGATGCTGAATCATCACCGGAGCGTGAAAATACTCGCCGAGCCGTCGCTCCAGGGAGCGAAGCTCGGTGCTAAATTCCACCCCGTTTCCGGTAGTCCCACCCTCGCTCGGGCGATTTTTCCGCTTGGTGCGAACAAACTGTTCCGCGTCCCGCACACTCATTCCTACTTCTAGGATTCGTCGAGCCAGCATCTGTCGCTGAGCATCGTCTTCAATACCGAGGAGTACCTTGGCGTGCCCAACCGTCAGCCTGCCACTGGTTAAGTAACCCTGGATCTCTTTCCCCAGGGTGAGCAAGCGTAGCGAGTTTGCCACTACCGAGCGACTCTTCCCCACCCGCTCGGCCGCCCCCTCCTGAGTTAAATCAAAGTCACGAATCAGGCTGGCATATCCGAGCGCTTCCTCAATCGGATTGAGCTGCTCGCGCTGCAGGTTCTCGATCAGAGAAAGCGACGCCGAAGAGGCATCCGAGGCCTCAATGATCCTCGCCGGGATCAGCTTTACTCCCAGTTTCTCGAAGGCCCGCAACCGTCGCTCTCCAGCAATCAATTGGAACTGCTCACCGTCCATCCGTACCACAATCGGCTGAAGCAGCCCCTCCGCCCGGATGCTCTCGGCGAGTTCCGCCACTGCCTCCGGCTGAATGTCGCGACGCGGCTGATACGGGCTCGGTACCACCCTGGCCACCGGGATCTCATGGTACCCCGGAGCCCACCCTTTGTTCGAGGCCTCCGCCTCCGGCCGCCCCGAAACACGAGGCTTCGCCTCCGACTTTTCGCGTTTCCCGCTCTTGTTGTCAGCTTCCTCTTTCTCCGGGGTTCCCCCAGCCGGAACCCCGCTTTTCAGGATCCCGCTCAACCCACGCCCAAGGCGTTGTTTTCCGTTCGACATCTGCCCTATCAAAACATCTCAGCTGGCGAATGCAAAGAGGATTCGATCTTGGCATTCCGACGCTCCATGTCTTGATACTGGCCATGGGCACTCCTGTATTTACCATTGCAAACCAGAAGGGAGGAGTTGGCAAAACGACTACCGCCGTCAACCTCGCCGCCGGTATCGCTTCCAAAAAAATCAATACCCTTCTCATCGATCTGGACCCCCAAGCCAACGCGACGAGTACGCTCGGCTTTGAAAAGACCCCGGGTGGCAGTGTCTATGGGCCTCTCCTCGGCGAGGCTCCGATCGTTGAGCAGGTCATTGAGACCGAACGGGATCACCTCTTCTTAATTCCCTCCGAGCTTGATCTCGCCGCTGTCGAAATCGAGCTTAGCCAAGTTGAAAACTACCTCGGACGCCTGCGTGCCCTGATTCAGGAACTCAATCAGACCTACGATTTTGGCACTATCATCCTCGACTGCCCCCCCGCGCTCGGGCTCCTTTCCATGAATGGCCTGGCTGCCGCCGACTACCTCCTCATCGCGCTGCAGACAGAGTACCTCGCCATGGAGGGCCTCGGCCAGATCCTCAGTGCGGTGGATCAGATCAAGGATGCCGGAATCAATCCCAACCTCTCTGTCGGCGGCATCCTCCTCACCATGTTCGACATTCGAACCAACCTCTCCAACCAGGTCCTAAAAGAGGTTCGGGAACACTTCGGAGAACAGGTTTTTGATACCATCATCCCCCGCTCCATCCGCCTCGGAGAAGCCCCCAGCTTCGGCAAAACCATCTTCGAGTATGATCCCCTCAGCCCGGGCGCCGATGCCTATCGCAAATTGTCCCACGAGGTTATCAACCGCTTCAAATTGAGTTCATGACTCCTCCCGAACTCTCCATGGAGCCTCCTTTACTTGAGGAAATTGAGCGTATTTTAGGCCATCGCTTCCAAAACCCATTTCTCATTCAGACCGCCCTTCGCCACGTTTCCACCCATCGAAACACCCCACAGATCGAACATAATCAACGGCTCGAGTTCCTCGGCGATGCTGTGCTCGGTCTCATCGTTGGAACTGAACTCTACCAGCGCTTTCCCGAGGACCGTGAGGGTCTCCTCAGCCGCAAGCGGGCCAGCCTCGTCAACCAACAAATCCTCGCCAATATCGGTCGAGCCATTGGACTTCCGCGCTTCCTCGTCCTTGCTCCCGAGGTCGTGGCGGTCGGTGGCGCTAACCTTAACTCAACCCTTGCTGATACCATTGAAGCAATCATCGGAGCCCTATACCTCGATGCCGGACTGGAGCCTGCCCGGAATTTCGTCCTCCGCTTTTTTGACCTCGATTCATCGCCCGACCTCCAAACTGAAAACCCAAAAGGAGCCCTTCAGGAAACCATCCAAAGCAAGGATCCATCGGCAACCATCGAGTACTGCTCAACCCGCTTGAGCGGACCGGACCATGCCCCTCGTTTTGAAGCCACCGTCCTGATCAACGGGATAGCCTTTGGCAAAGGGAGCGGATCAACTAAAAAGACCGCCGAATCTGCTGCCGCCGAGCAGGCCCTTTCGAACCTTCCTGAATCCTGGAGTTCAATCGAAGACCTCTCCGACCCCCAGCAAACTTTCAAGCCTGCCCGGCCAGTCGTTTAACCATCAGCGAATGCATCGAGGGCACCGTTGCCAGAATCGACTTGCCCGTCGCCGCGTCGTTTCCCTCCCAATCGGTGATGATTCCCCCCGCTCCCTCCATCACCGGAATCAAGGCCATTTTATCCCAGAGCGCCAGTTTTGGATCCAGCATCACATCCGCCCAGCCAGTGGCCACCTGCATGTATCCAAAACAATCCCCCCATGAGCGATAGAGCTTAGCCTCGGCAGCTATTTCATCCCAAAGGGCACCCCCTGCCGCCTTCCTGATCAAATGCGGATCGGTCGCCAGGAGGGTCGCTTGCGAAAGTGCCTCGCAATCCCGAACCCGGACTGGCTGGCCATTCAAAACTGTCTCCTTGCCGTCTCCGATCAGCAACCATCCCAGATTTGGTTGATGGATTGCCCCTAGGTAAGGTCTCCCGCCGCGCATTAAACCGATCAGCGTTCCGTAGAGCGGCACCGCGCTAGCGTAAGATTTGGTGCCGTCGATCGGGTCGAGAACCCAGACAAACTCCGCATCCGTCCGAACGCTCCCGTACTCCTCTCCAATAATCCCGTGGTCCGGGCAGCGCTCCTCAATGAGCGAGCGAAGCAGCTCCTCGGCTTCCCGGTCGCCCCGCGTTACCGGTGTTTCATCCTCCTTGTCCTCTCGGCCAAGCTCACTCGAGGCAAAGTATCTCAGAGCCACCTCACCACTCCTGTGCGCAAGTTCTACCATGAAGTCCTTAAGCCCTTCTTTTTCCATCTCCGAAAAGGATCATCCCCGCCAAGGGAAGGCGACCTCAAATTTCTGCGGAAGCCGCAGCGATCAGATTTCCCGCCGCTCTCCCGTTTCCGAGATGCACTTGCTTCCATTTCTTTCTCAATCTACAACCTGACGCGTGCCAGAGATTCTTGGTCTTCCATCCGGTCGCAAAATCGGGTTCGCTGTTTACGGTCCATCCGATGGGATCCCGATGCTCTTTCACCACGGCTGGCCAAGCTCGGCTACTCAGGCTGCCGTCATTGAGGATCAGGCGTCTCGCCTTGGCCTTCAGCTGGTTGCCGTTGATCGCCCGGGAGTCGCTGATACCTCACCCCTGCCAGGATCGATCCTCGCTGATTTTTCCTCTGACCTTTCCGCCCTTCGCGAGCACTTAGGCTGGAAAAATTTTTACGTTTTCGGGGTCAGTGGGGGTGGCCCCTATGCCCTTCTCACTGCTGCTCGACTGTCCGGCGTCGTCGCCTGCGGGGTTTGCTGCGGAGCCCCCCTCCCCGAGATGATCCGCCGCCCGGGCTCTATTTTATGGATCTACCGTTTCCTGATATTCCTCGTCGATCGGTTTCCCACTTTCGCACGAATCACTTTTGCCATTTTGCGGCTGGGCGTTCGAAACCTCCCCGGTCCTCTCCTTTCCGGGCTTCTCCGCCACTTTCTCCCTCGCCCGGATGCCCTCGCCCTTAAACCCCTGGCCATTCGCAGGCTCGTGTTTGCTCCCGTTCGGCGCGCTTTTGGTCAATCTACCGTCCATCTGCTCCACGACGCTACCCGCTACCTTCACCCGTGGGGCTTTGACCCCACCGCCATCACCACTCCCACCCTTTTCTGGCACGGCGAGAACGATCTCAATCTTCCCCCGGCTCTCACCCGAGAGCTCGCTCAATCCATTCCTAATGCCTCCTTCACCATTTTTCCGAATCAGGGCCACTATTCTCTCCCCCTCAATTTGATCAGCCAGCTTCTCGAAGAACTGATTTCCATCCTCCCCCTCCAATCCGATTCCCCGACCAAGGATCGCATTACTTCGGCATCGACTCCTGAGCTGCTCAAATAAAAATCATCCCCATCATGATGATTCGTACCATCCCCAAAAACTTCCGGTGTCTCTACTCACGCGAAGATATTGCCTATCGCGTCTACAAGATGGCGGGCGAAATTCGTCATTGGGTTAAGGATACCCATGAAAAGGAGGGCCAGCAGGTTCTTGCTATCTGCATACTCCGGGGCGGGATTTTTTTCTTTGCTGATCTCCTCAAGGAAATTCCCTACACCGTCGAACCGTCCTTCTGCCGCGCCATTAGCTACTCGTCGGAAAACAACCTTCAGACCAACAGCTTTCATCTCGTGGTCGAGCCCGAGCAAATGGCCGGGAGACAGGTGCTTCTAGTCGATGATATTTGTGATAGCGGTAAAACCCTCCGCAACATGCACGACTATGCCATCGCCCATGGTGCCAAGGGGGTGCGAACTGCCGTACTCATCCACCGCAATCATGAGGCCTCCATCTACACACCGGATTATATCGGTTTCGAATACTTTGGCTCAGAGTGGTTTGTCGGATACGGAATGGAGGACAAAAACCACAACGCCAACTATCCCGAGGTTTATATCATCGACCCGGAACCATCTCCATAGAATCCCGGCCAAGAACCGACTGACAGCTGCACACCGGAGATTCCCTGAAACAAACCGCCGCTCAAGCCTGGGGTCAACCGCTTGCGCGGTCTCCCGAATTACCAAAACCAAATCTACGACATTGAGCAGCGATCGCACCGATTCGAGTTGAATCTTTGCACTCAGCACGAGCTGATCAAGAAACTCCCGGTCGCCCTGGAACTGCTTTTCCACCTCCTTCGCACCCTCCCCGAGCACCAATCCATTGTCGGGCTAAGCACCCCACTCAAATCCCTCGAAGATGAGGCGACTGAATCCCTTCGC
>DAISIK010000020.1:0-24110 GCA_036822055.1 Puniceicoccaceae bacterium | reverse complement strand
TCGCCATCAAGGCGATGGCCCATCTCAAACCCCGCCTGGCATAGCTCCACAGGATGGCGATCAACAGGCTGAAAGGTCCCAACTGGCCAAAGAACGAAAACTCCTCGATGAGCGCGAAAAGCAAATCATCGAGTTCGAGGACGCTCTCATTGCCAGATTGGACAACCTTTCCCTCCGCGAAGTTCAACTCGAGCAACGTGAGGAAAATCTGGCTGAGGAAAGAGCTCGTTTTAATGAGGAACGTAAAAAACTCCTCTAATCACCTCCATCCTTTCCCCAGAAGGACTCAATCAGTCGTTCCCGCCTTTTCAAAAGTTCTTGGTACCCCCTATCCTCTGACCCTAGAGTCTCCGCTATGGGGATATCGTCCGCACCGCTTCCGATCAGCGTCTGCATTCTAGTCAAGGATGAGGAGGCCAATCTCCCGCGTTGCCTCGCCCCTCTCCATCCCTTCGCCGAGGTTCTCGTTTGCGATACCGGGAGCCGGGACCGGTCGGTCGAAATTGCCCGGTCGGCCGGGGCGAGGATCCTTACCCAAGTCTGGCAGGGATTCTCGGAAACCCGTCGAGCCCACTTCTCAGCCGCCACTCAACCCTGGATTCTGTGGCTGGATGCAGATGAGGTACTCCTTCCCGAACTCGTCCTGAGCATCGCCCAAGCGGTTGGCTCCCCCGGCAGCGCTCTTGGTTTCCGCCTCAACCGCCAGGTCATCTTTAACGGTCAGCCCATCCGGCATGGAGATTGGTTCCCCGATTGGAATCTTCGCCTCTTCCGCGCCAGCCACTGGCACATGGAGGCCCGCTTGGTTCATGAGTCCGTCAAGGTTCCCGGACCCACTCCAAAACTCTCCGGGCTGGCCCTTCACTATAGTTTTCGCGACCTCTCCGACCTCCATCAGCGTTCCCTTCGGTACGCTAAACTCTGGGCAGAGATGGTTCACCAGCAAGGCCGGTCGGTCGGTCCCCTCGCCCCCTATTCCCGTGCTATCTGGAAGTGGTTTCGCGGATACATCCTCAAACGTGGCTTCCTCGATCGACGGCTCGGCTTCCAAATCGCCAACGCCAACGCCTCCGAGGTTTACCGGAAGTATCAAGGACTCCGCCAACTCCAAAGGTGAATTCCCACCTCATCATCGTTCGTCGTCGATCCGATGGCACCGGAGGGGCCGAAAAATTCCTCCGCCGCCTTGCCTCCCTTCTTTCAAACCATTTTGAGGTGGATCTCTGGCACGCGGGAACCGTCACTCCAGCAGGGCACATCTCAGAAACAAAAGGCCCCAGTTGGTACCGCGACCTCGCCTTCTCCCGCCGGGTTCGTTTCCTTCTGCCCCAATACCCTCAAAGCCTCGTTCTCAGTTTCCAGAGAGGGGTACCTGGTCACCTCTACCGTCTCGGCGACGGCATTCATTGCCAATGGATGAAATATAAATACCAGCGACGCCCCTTCGCCAAAAACATCAACCTTCTCAATTGGGTCTATCCGAGGCTTGAGAAAATCTCGGTCACCCGAAGCAAAAGACTGGTCGTCAACTCTCCCATGGTTCTGCGCGAACTCGAAACCACCTACCCTTCGACCTCCAACCGAGCCTGCTGTATCGAAAACGGGTTCGACCCCGCCACCTACCGCCCCGACCCCTCGCCCAATCCCCGAAGCGGCCCCCTCCTCTTCGTTGGCAACGGATGGGCGCGAAAAGGCCTCGATCGCGCCATCCAGACCCTTGCCCTTCTCCCCCATTCCCACCTCGAAGTTTACGGAACCGGAAAACCTCGACCCTATAAATACCTCGCCCAACAACTCAACCTTTCCGATCGCGTACAATTTTGCGGCTCCCTCGGTGAAATGGTCGCAGCCTACACCAATGCCTCCGCTCTCATTCTGCCGACCCGCTATGATCCCTTTTCCAACGCCTGCCTCGAATCTCTAGCCTGCGGGACTCCGGTTATCACCACCCCGAAAAACGGCATCGCCCACCGCCTCAAACCCCATCAAAATGGCTGGGTTCTCGGACAGCATGGAGACGATCCCGCTTTTCGCCGCTGGTATCAGGAAACGCTCCCCCGTCTCACACCGTCCGGTGTCGCCGCCACGGTGCAGGATCTCCGGGCTGATCTCGAGACCCAGCGCTGGCGAGATCTCCTCCTCGAATGCGTTTCCTCCTCGGCCACCGCGAATTTGCATTGCCCGGACGAAGAACTTTTACCTTGGATGCTGGGATGAAGATCGTTCTTGCTTACTCTGGAGGTCTCGATACCTCCGTCCTCGTCGCCTGGTTGAAGGAAACCTACGCTGCCGAAATCATTACCTTCGCCGCAGACGTTGGACAGGAGGAGGAGCTAGCCGGGCT
Source organism: Puniceicoccaceae bacterium (assembly GCA_036822055.1). Classification (GTDB taxonomy): domain Bacteria; phylum Verrucomicrobiota; class Verrucomicrobiia; order Opitutales; family Puniceicoccaceae; genus DAISIK01. Next base: position 21,766 of record DAISIK010000020.1, on the reverse strand, counting down.
TGCTGAAAAGTCGAAATCGACCGGGGCCTCTGCCCACTACACTGTTGACCTCGTTGAGGAGTTTGCTCGCGACTTCATCTACCCCATGGTCCGCGCCAATGCCATTTACGAGGGCCAGTATTACCTCGGGACTTCAATTGCGCGTCCCCTCATTGCCAAGGCCCAAATCGAAATTGCCAACCGGGAACAGGCCGAAGCGGTCGCCCACGGTGCCACTGGCAAGGGAAACGATCAATGCCGCTTTGAACTAACCTATGCAGCCCTCGCTCCGAACCTCCAAATCATCTCCCCGTGGCGAGAGGCTCGCTTCCGCGCCAAATTTCCAGGTCGGAGTGAAATGATCGCTTATTGCCGGGAAAATCAAATCAACGTCGAAGCCAGCGCGTCCAAACCCTACTCCATGGATCGCAACCTGCTCCACATCTCCTACGAGGCAGGCATCCTCGAGGATCCCTGGTTTGACCCCACCACCCCTGAAAACAAGGCCATGTACAAATTGACCAGGGATCCGGCCGATGCCCCGGACGAGCCCGAATACCTCGAACTCGGTTTCGACCGCGGCGATTGCATCTCCATCAACGGCAAGGAGGACTCGCCCGCTGGCATCCTCCGTCAGCTCAATCAGATCGCCGGTCTCCACGGCATCGGCCGGGTGGACTTGGTCGAAAACCGTTTCGTAGGAATGAAGAGTCGTGGCGTCTACGAAACTCCCGGTGGCACCCTGCTGATCCATGCCCACCGCCAGGTCGAGTCCCTGACACTCGATCGTGAACTGATGCACCTGCGCGACTCCCTCATTCCGAGGTATGCTGAACTGGTCTACTACGGGTTTTGGTATGCGCCCGAGCGAGAAGCTCTGCAGGCTCTCATCGATAAGAGCCAGGAATGCGTCACCGGCACCGCCCGCCTCAAGCTCTACAAGGGGTCGATCACCACCGTCGGACGTCGTTCCCCCCTGTCCCTCTACGATGAAAACATCGCCTCCATGGAGGGGGTCGCCTCCGACTACAACCCAGATGACGCCAGCGGCTTCATCCGCCTGCAGGCCCTTCGCCTCCGGGCCAGAGCCCTTCGTCAGAATGGTGCCCAAATTGCCAATCCCAGCAAGCTTCACCGCTCTTGACCTTCCCTCCCCCTGCGTAATACCTTCCGGAATACATGGAAAGCCCCACCACGCCTAAAGTCCAGGACCTCGAGGTAAAAGATCCCGTCCTTATTTTCAACCGTATCTGGGATCAGCTGGAGGCCGAGCACGGGCGGGAGAATCTCTGCTTTCCGGGGGAGATTTTCTGGCTAAACGGTGCTCCCGGCTCCGGGAAAGGGACCAACACGCGTTTCATCTCCAAGCTTCGAGATCTCACCTCGCCGCCCGTCATCGTCTCTGAGCTTTTGCAGAGCCCCGAAGCTCAGAAACGGATCGATGCCGGGCTCCTCGTCGGGGATAAGGAGGTTACCGAACTCGTCCTCTCCCGCCTCCTCAGCCCGGAGTACCGCCTCGGGGCAATCGTCGATGGCTACCCCCGCACCCGCGTGCAGGTCGAGTGCCTCAAGCTCCTCTACGCCCGCATGAATGAGCTTTTTTTCGAAGCCTTGGAGAAAAGCAACGGCGGATATAACAAGCCCAAGTTCCACATCATCGTTCTCTTCATTGATGAACGGGAGAGCGTCCGCCGACAAATCCTCCGGGGCCAGCAAATGCTCGCCCATAACGCCAAGGTCGAGGCATCCGGCGTGGGAACCATTCAGGAGATTCGCCAAACCGACCTCAGTGAAGAAAAGGCCACTGGCCGCTACCGCACCTTCAAGGAGATTACCTACGATGCTCTAAAATCGCTCCGCGAGGTCTTTCACTACCATTTTATCGATGCCCAGGGCGAAATCCCGGAGGTCCAAAAAAGGATAGTCGACGAACTTCGCTACCAAAGCTCGCTTGAACTCAACGAGGCTACCCAGCGTCGCCTTGCCAACATCCCGGTCGCCAATGAGCTGGCTGTCCACGCCCGCCAACAACTCATCCAGCGCCTCCAGACCTACGAAGCAGAACACTCGGATCTCTTCGCCAAGGTCATCGAGGAGATCGAGTCCTACTTCCTGCCCATAGTTCAGCGACACACCATTTCGGGGATGGCCCTCATCAACTCGGAGAATCCCCTTTTCGACAATCCCCGAGCCGTCGGGATGCTCATCGATGTCTTTTCAGAGCGGGGCTTCCATGCCGTGGTCGATGTCAACAAGGTCGAGGTTCCCTACCGGGTAGACCTCCACTCCGGCGAAATCATGTCCCGCATCAAACGCATCTATCGGGTGCGCATCTCCTTCGGCGGTCTTGAAATCCGCCGCACCCGCTAGCCCTCAGCTCGCAGTTGATCCTTTCAGTAGATGAAGGATTCATCCCGTCGGCAGGTCTCTACGAATCCCTTGATCAGCTGGATGCTCGCTTCCACATCCTTCATCTCCACCACCTCCGTAGCCGTGTGCATATAGCGTAGGGGAACTGCCACTACAGCGGTGGCCACCCCTTTGGCGCCAATCTGGGCCGATCTCGCATCATTGCCAGCAGGCTTCGACTCCGCCTTGATCTGGAAAGGGATCTTCCTCTCCTCCGCCGTTTCAATCAATCGGCGAAACACCCCCGGATGGACATTGGGTCCTCGGGTTAGAATCGGTCCCTTCCCCAGCTCGAAGGCCCCCGTCCTCCGAAAATCGGAATCGGGCATCTCGGTCGCGTGGCCCACTTCCACCACGATCGCCACGTCGGGAGCCTCCCGCTCAATCGATGGTATCATCCCCCGCGTTCCCACCTCCTCCATTGCGGTACTCAGTGCCGTCAACCGCGGTCCATCATAGCCCGGCGCCAGCCGCCGCAAAACCTCATTGGCCACATAGGTCCCGATCTTGTTATCAAATCCGCGAGCGTGGGCCCGCGTTCCCAAAAGCCAGCCAAAACCGCAATCATAGGTTGCCGGGTCTCCCTCCCGCACCAGTTGACGTGCCTCCGCTTCGGTCTCCGCCCCAATATCGATCCATAGCTCGTGCACCTCGGGAAGCTTCTTCCGCTCATTCGGAGCCTGGAGATGGATCGCCTTCTTGCCAATCACTCCCCGGACCGGGCCGAAGGATCCCATGATCATCACCGGGCGTCCAGCAATCAACGGCACATCATGCCCACCCAAGGTATCAAAATGAAGAAAACCCCGGTTGTGAATATAGCTCACAATGAAGCCGATTTCATCCATGTGCCCCGAGACCATCACATGCAACCCACCCGGCTTGCCAATCCGCGCAAAACGATTTCCGAGCAGATCGCCCTCCCATTCGGAAGCAACTGGCTTCAAATACTTTTCCAATACTGCCCTCGCCTCATCCTCGTACCCGGAGGGAGTTCGAGTAGCCAGCAAGTCGGCTAAAAAAGGTTTGTAAAGTTCCTCACGGGTCATCGGGAGAGCCTCGCTTTACCATCCATTCAATGCAAATCGATTGTGTCACAGATTTTTCGAGACAACCGAAAGCCCAGCCTCCTCGCCCCAAAAAAATGGGCGCCCCGCTTTTAGTTCGGAGCGCCCACCAGTTTCCTGTCCCCGGCACCGGGCCTTACTCAATTGCGATTGATCGCGGCAGAGCAGCTTCAGCGAGTGGAAGCAGGATCTTTAACGTCCCGTTTTCCAGCCGGGCGGTCACCTTGCCCTCATCAATCGAGACCTTTAGCTCAAGGTTGAGCGAAAACTCGACGTCGGGAATCTCCCGGACCAAGGTCGTCCGAAGGTCAGCCACCTTGAACTCCCGCGCAGCGGATACTTTCAGCACGCCCGCTCCGACACGGAGTGCTATCGCTTCCCGGTCGACGCCAGGAAGATCGACCTCCACGCGAAAGGCGTTATCCACCTTCGCCACTCGATAGGCCGGGCGCCGGGTTACCAGAGCACTTTGCACCCGTGCTTCGGTGGCAAGCGTGGTCTCGGGATTTTGAGTCGCTACTGGCTCTTGTTTTTGAATTTCACAGTTCATTTCGTTTCCTTCTTTTTACAGGTTTAATCTTCCAGGTTATCGGATCTCGATTTCCACCGGAGTGGCAGCCTCTGCCTTAGGCAGGCGCACCGTCAGGATTCCGTTTTCGAGGGTTGCGCCAATCGTTTGCCTCTGGATTTCATCCGGAATAGGAACAATTCGCTCCAAGCTTTGCTTGGCTTCGCCCTGGCCCTCGGAGTCTCCTTTCCTGCTCGCACAGATCGAGAGAGCCCCATCCTCAAACTTCAGCTGGATCTCCTCGCGCTGAAATCCAGGCAGCTCCGCCCGCACAAGATAGGCATCATTCTGCTCCAGTAGGTCCAGAGCAAAACCGCGAGCTCCTGGATTGAGTAGTTTCTGGAATACGCGTGGATGGTGACTTCCCCGCAAGGTCTGGTCAAAGATCCGATCAAACGAAGCGAAGACATCACCGAGTGGTTGATAGTTGTTATTGATCATAGTCTGGGTTCCTTTCGTTTTTGTGTTTAGCCGGCTAGTGCCGACTCTTTTACACTGCAGCTGTTCTGCCATGATCGCCAAAACCGTTAAGCAATTGATTACCAGTAGTCTATGAATCCATTAGCTCGATTCCAAAAGAGCCTGAGTGAGCCATTCTGGCTCACTTCTTCAATGCCTTGGCACTTCCTGTCTTGACTCCAATATCCTCAGGCGTCCCCCGAACTACCAAAAGCTTCAATAATCCCCTCTATCAATCCCTCTGTCGCCTTTTCACTCGCTTCAAATAAATCCTTCAACAGCTGCGCCTTCGTTAATTGCAGCTCCCGCACTCTTCCTTCGACAGTTCCCGGGACCACCAACCGAATCGCTTGCACCGTGCGCAATTGCCCGATCCGGTGAGCTCGATCGATCGCCTGAGCTTCAACCGCTGGATTCCACCACGGGTCAAGAATCACCACTGTATCCGCCCCGGTCAGGTTTAATCCGGTACCTCCCGCTTGAATCGAGATCAGCAGGGCCTTGATCGATTCGTCCCCGTTAAATCGGTCACAAACCCCCTGCCGGTCCCGGGTTTTCCCATCCAGATAAAGGGTCGATATGCCGTCCTCCTCCAGATCACTCTCCACAATCCGGAGAACCCTCACGAACTGCGAGAAAACCAGCAACCGCCCTCCTCCTGCCACTGTTTCCTCCAGAATCTCGCTCAGGGCCTCCGCTTTTGCCGAATCTTTCCGCCCCAGCCTCGGATCGATCACCCGCGGCTCGGCGCAGATTTGACGAAGCCTCGTCAGCTCCGCAAATATCCTCAATCGCGCAGATCCATCCCCCGCCTTGGCCGCTGCGATCGCCCTGTCAAATCGACCTTGAAAACTCCGATACAAATCCCCCTGCGCCTCTCCCATTTCGCACGGAAAATCCATCTCGATCCGCTCGGGCAAATCCTTTGCTACCTCGCCTTTTCTTCTTCTCAAAATGTAGGGAGCCGTGGTCCGCTGCAATCGATCAGGATCCCAACGATCCGACCGCTCTACCCCGGTCCTCCCCAGCAGTCCCGGCAGCAGAAAATCAAAGAGACTGATCAAATCTTCCATCGAGTTTTCCACTGGCGTCCCGGTTAATACAAACCTGCTTTCAGCACAGATGGCTAGTAAAGCTCTCGCTCGTTGAGTCCGCCGATTCCGAACCTTCTGGGCCTCGTCAGCCACCACTACCCGCCACTCAATCTCCCTGAATTTTTCGATATCCCTCGCCAGGGTTTCATAGGAGGTGATCACAACGTCCGCTTCCTCTTCCGCCTCCCATTGGAAGGTTCGGGCCGAGCCGTGGTGAACTACCGATCTCAGGTTCTCCGCAAATCGCGCCGCCTCGCGCTTCCAATTCGCCAACAGCGCCGCCGGGGCGATCACCAATCCACGACCCTTTGCTTCGCCCCCTCCCGGCTCAGCCTTGCCCAGAATAGCTTCCATCGCCACGAGCGCCTGCACCGTTTTCCCCAATCCCATTTCATCCGCCAGGATGCCTCCGAGGCCCGCAGCATCGAGGTGGCAGAGCCACGCCACTCCCGTCTTTTGGTACGGCCTGAGCCTCGCCATCGTCTCCTCCTTCACCGGAGGGGTATCGAGGCTCCCCGGATCGCGCAAACGTCCGTAGCGTTCCCTCCACTCCCTCGGCAAGCGCGTCTCTGGAGAAACTTCCTCGATCAGATCAATCAGTCCGGGGATCCGAGTCCGCTGGAGCCCGGCACCGCCGAGCGGTTCCCGGGCACCGTCTACCGCCTCTTTTATCCTCCGGGCGCGTTCCCGCTTCTCCCTCGAAAAAACTAAAATCCGCCCCTCCTCAAAAGCCAGACCGGTTTGCGAGCCGAGCCGCACCGTCTCATCCGCGACCTTCCTTCCCTCTCCCTCCCCGACCTCCCACCGGTAATCCACTGCTCCGCTTCGCTCGTCGATCTCAATCGTCAGATCCACCTCCGTCACGGTTCCATAGGTTTTCTCGAAGACCGGCCCGAAACGGCATCCCCACTCCTTTGACCACAACCGCTCACCCTCTTCTGCCAGAAACTGCGCCACCGCCGTCGTCCCCCGCAGCCACCATCTGCCATTCGACGGTTCGAGCACAAACCGACTTCGCTTCAAAAGCTCCCGCATGGAACCCTCCTCAGGGTGTCCACCTCGTGGCAGGCTGATGCTCAAATAGAGCGAGGACCCTTCCACCAGCGGTCCTTCTTGCTCTGGTTGGGCTTCCTTCCGCCTTCCCCGTCCTGGCCCGGCCGCCCTCCTGTCTTCAGATAAAGGTTTCACTCCCCGAAGGCTACCGAGTTGTCTCCCTGGTGACTTCCGCCCTTCCGCCTTTTCCTCCTCGTCGATCTTTGCCTCGCCCTTCAGCCCCCGACCGGCCGCCACCAAAACGGCCAGGCCGTGCACGCAAATCCTCCCGCCCTTGGCTGCTCCACAATCACATGTGGCCCGGACAAAGGTCCTCGATTTTAGATCCACTTCAGGTCCATAGACCACTCCTTCAACCTCCACCAGACCGGACAGGACAGGGGGCCTCCAGCTCAACTCCTGAACGGCGCCAGCGGCCGCCAGAACCGATCCTTCTTTTAATGGAAAACTCCCCGCTAAATCCTTCAACCAAACCGGATCTGAGACCTCTGCGGGCAGGTCGGTCATCACCTGATCCATGTTCACCGGCCCTTGCCCGGTCCGCGACCCTCGCTCACATCAAACCTGGCAGACTGAGACCGCTCGTTACCGAACCCATCCGCTCTTCGCTGACCGCCTTGGCCTTTGCCTGCGCTCCTTTGACTGCCTCAAGCAAAGTCTCACTGACCACATCGGCCTCTTCCTTCAAAAATTCTGGGTCTATCTTCAGTCCGAGGATTGAGCCCTGAGCTGAGATCGTGACCACAACCGCTCCACCGCCGCTCGATTCCTCGATCACGGTCGTAGCCAGCTCCTGCTGGACCTCCTCCATTTGCTTCTGCATCTTCGCAGCCTGCTTCAATAATTTACCTACTCCTGCCATTCCCTAAAGTGGGTCTGGAAAAGCGCCAGAGGTAAAGCGAATTTTAGACCTTTCCGTGCATTCTCGCTCTCCCCGGTAACCCCGCCCGCCTTCCTTCGCTGGCCAGATCCACACCAAACATCGTTCACTTCCGTGGCAGATGGTGTCTTGCCACAAATTGAAAGCTATCCACAATCAGGTTTAGCTCTTGTCTTTCTTGATTCCTCATTCGATCCTCAGGCTATTCCTCTCATGCACTTTACCCCCAAAAGAGTCTCTGGGTTCACTCTGATCGAGCTCCTCGTGGTCATCGGCATCATCGGCCTCTTCATCGGGAGCTTCTCCGCTGCGGTGTCCGGTGGCAACATCAACACCAAGGTCGATTCCACCCAGTTTCAAATAACCAGCCTTCTGCGACAGGCTCGCACCGTGGCCCTCACCCGCTCAACGGAGACCCGGGTCATCGTCAACCTCGCCCCTAACAACTCCCGGTACCTAACCGAACTTGCGGTCATCTGGCGGGACAACACCGATGGGGTCTGGATTCTCAACAGCGAGGTCGTCGTCCTCCGCGATGGGGTTGGTATCCTTCCAGAAAGTTCTGTTCCCAGCGCGCCAGGGGTCACCTGGCCCGGTAAAGTGAAATCCGTCTTCACCGGCACCGCCAGCGTCGATAGTCCCCTCACTGGCCAAGCCACTTATGGCTACGTTGGTTTCAGCCCTCGGGGCACCGCCATTCTTTCTTCCGGCGGGCAATCCCCCCAACTCGCCATTGGGCCTTACCGGCCCAGCGCCGATGGTTCCTCCAAGGAGTTCCATCAGCCAGATGCCAGCGTAGGTGTCCTCCTCCGTGCTTATGGCACTCCCATCGAGCTCCGCTTCCCGGCAGCCTTCCCCAACTAAAAATTTGCTGGCCTCAACATGTCTCTCAAATCGTCCCCCAATCCCTTCGGAAACAAAATCGTCAGACAAACTCAAACGGGTTTCACCCTCATTGAGATCCTGCTCGCCGTCGGCGTCTTTGCCCTGACGATCATCGGAATGATCGCGCTCCTCACGCCGGTAACGAAACAGGTCCGCGACATTTTTGAAGACAACCTCGCCAGCCGCACGATCGGTGCAATCGAGGAGGAAGTTCGCCGTATGGAACGAACCCCGGGAGCCAGCCCCAGACGTTCCGGCTTCTTCTTTTTTGTCAACGACTCCCTTAACGGGCTCGTCAATACCAGGGCCACCCTCTACGCCACAGAGGACGGCGCCCGCGCTCGTGAGATCCGGGTCGTTGGTAATCCGGCCACCGGGTCTCCCCGTGGCATTCCGGAAAATGAAAGGTTTTTTGAAATTTTCGTCGAAACATTCCCACCTGGTGAGGATCTCGCCTACGTGAATCAAAATGCCTATATTCCCCTTAAAATCACCATGACTTGGCCGTTCCGACTCAACGATGGATCGCCCACCGGCATACCTGTTGACCCAGAAGATCGCCGCAGCTTTACCTACACGACTGCTATCGTGGCGGGCCAGTAAGGGCTACCTCACTACCCCCCTGCCGATCCGCTACGTCTTTCTCCCGCCTGCGAATTCATGAAGACCACACTTTCCCCTCTCGCTAAGCATCCCCGCACCGGCTCCTCCTATCAACCGGCCCGGTCATCGTTGAAAATAGGCTTCACCCTCGTCGAGCTTCTCGTGGCGGTGACCATCACCGCCATTATTTCTGGTCTCATGCTCGGGATGGTTTCCTATGTCATGCGGAGCTACAACCGCACCTCCGGCACCCTCGCCGCCATCAGTCAATCTTCAGCTGTCCTCAACCAACTGTCAACCGATCTCCAAAGCGCCGTTTTCCGCAATACCGGAGACGTCATGATGATCGTCGAACTCAGGAATGCAACCGACCTCCCGAATTGGTCGACTTCCAAGAAACCGACCGGGGTCCTCGTCGAGGAGGATGACTCCATCGCAACCAACCGTTTCGGCAAGGGAGGAGCGAGGATCAAGTTCTTCACCGCTGCCCCGGGTTTTGGCTTTGATCAGATCGAATCAGTTCGGGCGGTTGCTTATCAAATCCTTTATCGCGGTATCACCGATGCCACCGAAGCTCCCAAAGAGTATCAGCTCTACCGCTCTATGGTCGGCTCGCAGGAGACGTTTAACGAAGGCTACAACCTCACTTCAGGTGGTTACCAAGGCACCTCTCCAGCTACCAACAATAGCACCCAAACTCTCAACACCCCTCCGTTCAACTACGTCATCGCCTCCGGCACCGTCGACTTCGGAATACGCCTCCTCTACGACGTCAACAAGGATGGGGAACTCAACGTCATTTTCCCCCGGGAGCGCGACTCTGCTGCCAGTATTAAACAAGCCAACGGAGAAGTCATCCCCAGATCCTCGCGACTGACTTATCACGGGATTGGAAATCGCTCGATTGTAGAGGTCATCGGCGACCAGGTGGTCGGTCCCCTCCCGGAAGCTGTCGAGGTGTTTGTCCGTGTGCTCACCCCTGCTGGCATCAGAGAACTAAGTGCGTTTGAGGATGGCTTCATCGCCGATGGCGATTGGTGGACCCTCGTCACTCAAAACTCCGAGGTCTTCTCTCAGATCATACCGATTCCCAGCCGGCCCCTCTGAAGTTAAGGAAAAGGCTCAAACATCGGGCCACCCTGCGGGCCGCCTTTTGCGGACTTTCGAGCTTTCTTGCGACAAACCTTTCAGGTCCAAGGCCGTCGTTTCTTCGCAGCAGCACTCACCCTCATCTGCTGCACGACCTTTCGCCTGTTTTCCCCTCTGGGGAACAACTCCCCCATCCCCTCGTCCTAGTAGATGAGGCCCAGCGATTCTGAGCCGACAAACTCAAAAATGTTTCCTGGTTTGCCATCCTCGAAACCACCCGGAAATTGAACTTACCATGAACGTCATGCCCACCCTTCGCCGCCTTCCACTCTCCTTCCTCCCGCTCACTCTTTTCCTCGTCGGTTGCCAGTCTAAACCCATCACCCGCTCCGAAGCGCGACCCGACTTCAGCCTTTCCAACTTCCAAACTTATCACCTCAGTCCGGTGACCTCTTCCTTTTCGAGTGCTGACCCCGGGGCAGCCATTCGCCTTGGCGAGCCACTTTCCGCGGCCGTTAAATCCAGATTTGCGAACCTCGGTTTAACGGAGACCAACCCGCAGGAAGCGGCCCTCATCGCTGTCCTCCGCACCGACTCCAGTCAGTCAATCGAGGTCCGCGATTGGGGTAGACGACGCTCGTTTTTCTATCACGAGCGCGGGCCCTTCCTCTACGGCACCCAGGATCTTTCAATCACTGAACGGACCAATTCCGTCCTCGCTCTCGATCTCTACGATGCCTCCTCAATGAAGCTTGTTTGGGTTGGTTGGCTCGATCTTTGGGGGAAAATTTCGAACATTGATCCGGTTGAATTGACGGTCGCCTTCGAGGAAGTTCTCAATCGGCTCGGCCCGGCGGAGACCAACTGATCAGTCGCTCTCCGCCACTTTCTCGGCTTTCCGAACCCGGTAGCTGAGCCCCTCAGCCGTACTGTCGAATACCACCACATCACCTTCCCCGAGTTCGTCGGCGATCATCGCCCGGGCCAGACGGTTCTCGATCTGCTTCTGCAGATAGCGCTTCAAAGGTCTGGCCCCATAGACCGGGTCGTAGCCACCCTCCGCCACCGCTGCCATAGCTGCTTCAGTAAGCTCCACAGAGATTTCCCGGTCCATCAATCGGCGATTCAATCCCCCCAGGATCAGCCCCGCAATTGCGACGATCTCCTTCTTCGTCAACGGTTTGAACAAAACGGTGTCGTCGATCCGGTTCAAGAATTCTGGCCGGAAGGCTTGCCTCAGCTCCGTCATCACCGCTTCGTGCACGTGGTCAGGGATCAATTCTCCCGCCACCCCTTCCATCAAATGCCGGGATCCGAGGTTGGAGGTCATGATGATCACCGTGTTCTTAAAATCGACCGTCCTTCCCTGAGAATCCGTTATCCGCCCATCATCAAGAATCTGCAGTAGCGTATTGAAAATGTCCGGGTGGGCCTTTTCCACCTCGTCGAAGAGAATCACACTGTAGGGCTTACGACGAATTGCCTCAGTTAGCTGTCCGCCCTCTTCGTAACCCACATATCCGGGGGGTGCCCCGATCAAACGCGCCACACTGTGCTTCTCCATGTATTCCGACATATCCAGCCGCACTATGCTCTGTTCCGAGTCGAAAAGCGTCTCCGCCAGCGTCTTCGCCAACTCCGTCTTTCCCACCCCGGTCGGCCCGAGAAAGAGGAAACTACCAATGGGCCGCTGGGGATCCTTTATCCCCGCCCTCGCCCGCAGAATGGCTTCCGCCGTCCGCGACACCGCCTCGTCCTGCCCAATCACTCGCTCGTGCAGGATCGACTCGAGCCGCAAAAGCTTCTCCTTTTCCGATTCCAAAAGCCGACTCACGGGCACTCCCGACCACTTGCCAACGATTTCAGCGATCTCCTCCGTCGTCACCTCTTCCCGCAAGAGTTGATGCTCTCGCTGCCCGACTTCCTTCTCCTTAAGCTCTCTTTCCAGCTTGGGGAGAACCCCATGGCGCAGCTCGGCCAAACGATTCAAATCATAGCTCCGCTCCGCCAGTTCCATTTCCCGGCGGGTCTTTTCAATTTGCTCCCGCAGATCGCGAAGCTCCGCCACTGCTCCGCGTTCCCGCTCCCAATTCGCTTTCATTGCCTGGAGCGATTCCTTGAGGTCGGCCAATTCGAGCCGCAGGGCCGCCAACCTCTTCTGAGCCGCCTCATCTTTCTCCTTCAACATCGCGGCCTCCTCAATCTCGAGCTGCATCACCCGCCGGTTCAACGCATCCATCTCCGCGGGCATCGAATCCATCTCGGTCCGGATCATCGCACAGGCTTCGTCGACCAAATCGATCGCCTTATCCGGCAAAAACCGATCCATGATGTAGCGATTCGAAAGAACCGCCGCATTGACCAGAGCACTGTCCTGAATGTGAACCCCGTGGTGTACCTCAAAACGCTCCTTCAATCCCCGCAGGATCGAAATCGTATCCTCCACGTTCGGCTGATCCACCACCACCGTCTGGAAGCGGCGCTCGAGGGCCGCATCTTTCTCAATGTATTTTCGATACTCGTCACGCGTCGTCGCTCCGATGCACCGCAGTTCCCCACGGGCTAACATCGGCTTCAACAAGTTCCCTGCATCCATCGAACCCTCCACCTTGCCAGCTCCCACGATCAGGTGCAGTTCGTCGATGAAAAGCAAAATCCTCCCGTCACTGCCCTTCACTTCAGCCAGGACTGCCTTCAGCCGTTCCTCGAATTCACCACGGAATTTTGTCCCGGCAATTAACGCCCCCATGTCGAGCGCAAACACCGTCCGGTCCCGCAGCCCTTCGGGTACGTCATTGCGCACAATCCGCTGGGCCAGCCCTTCAACAATTGCCGTTTTACCCACCCCCGGGTCTCCGATCAGCACCGGGTTGTTCTTCGTCTTGCGCGAGAGGATTCGCACCACCCGTCGGATCTCTTCATCCCGTCCGATTACCGGATCAAGCTCCCCTGCTCGCGCCCGGGCTACCAAATCGATGCCGTACTTTTCCAGGGCTTGGTAGGTCGATTCCGGATTCTGCGATTGAACCTTCTGCGAACCCCGCACTCGATTCAACGCCCCCTCAACCTTGCCAAAATCCAGACCAAAACTGGCAAAAAGCTGCTTCAACGCCGCCGGTCGGTCCAGCAGCAAACAACCGAGGAAGAGGTGCTCAGTGCTCAAATACGCATCTCCTCGTTGCTCTGCCTCTTTCTCTGCCCGCGTGAATACTTCCGCCGTCTCCGCGCTGATGAATAGTCGAGAGGCATCCACCGTCCCCGAAACCTTGGCCATCTTCTCCAACTCCCGGTCCAGCGCTACCTTCATCGCGCTCGGTTCTACCGATAAATGCTTCAGAATAGCTGGAACCGTTCCTTCCTTCTGCCCGAGGAGTGAATAAACCAAGTGAAAGGGCTCCACCTGAGAGTGCTGGCGACGCCGCGCCTCCTGCTGGGCTTCCAGCAAAGCAGCACGCGACATTTCCGTAAGTCTTTCGGGATCTAAGTTCATGCCTCCAACCCGCAGCTTTCAGACCATTTCAATCCATCCACAAGCCACTGATTTCCAGTAGTTTAAGAAAACTAGAATAGGGAAATTGTCCCATCTCCAGCCCCTTAAGTGAGTCATTTTGACCCAACTAAACCCATCTCACCCTCCTCCTTAGAGGAGTCCTTCCCGAGAGCACGAATTCGCAAACCGGGCCGTCTCAACAGCTCCCCGAGGCGCTCGGGGTAGTCTGGAGGCATCACCCAGAGGAACTCAGCTAGCGCGCTCCTGACCAGCCCGCGATCCTCTGGGGAAAAATCGCTCCGGACCGCCAAAAGGACATCGGTATTAGCCCAGGGATGGTCGATCCAGTAGCGGTGGCCCGAAATATTGAAGCCTCGCTCCCGGGCACCGGCAGAGACATCAATCACCTCGATCTTCTTACTGGCATTCAGCAGCTGAACCTCCTCCTCACTCAGCATCCCGGTGCTCTGCCCAATCCGCAAACCGTCCCCCATGAACTTCTTAGCCATCATCAAAGCGTTGTCATGGTCCGTCGTCGAAACGATTACCCGACCAACCACCGCCTCGATCGCCCGGAAATTCCTGAAAAATTCTTCCCTCGGCACATCCGCCGCTGCCAGGTAGACTGTTCCGATCTTCAATTGCTCATCTAGATTGGCGTCCTCACCCAGCCCGCCATGACGTTCGTGCAAAAGACGTAAAGCTTCTGTGGTCACCCTGCCTCCGGCACTCCAGGCCAACAGGTGGATCCGGCGAACGTCGGTTTCCCGTGCCAGCAGTTCTAACAAGTAAGCCAGTTGCCCGCCAGCCCGATAGGCTCGATCTTTATTATCACCCCAAGCGTAGGAGAGAATGTTCTGCCGCGTTGGCCACGCGAATGCCAGAGAAGTCATCTCCCGACCCATGAAGTGATCCAGCTGCGCTGTAAAAACGCACGAATTGTAAAAGTTGACTTTGGCTCCATGGACATAGATGAGCAAGTCGCTGTCCTTCGCCCGTCGCACCGCCGCGCCGATTTGGTCCAGAATTAAGCCCACATTCTGCGCCTCTGCGACCTCCTCTCCAGCAGCCCAGCGACCTGCCTCGACAACCCCGGCTATCGTCAGAGGGATCGTGACTTCCCGGTCCGCTGCTCCCGACATCTCGTTCAAATTTTCCCAGGAGAGGTCCCCACCTCCAAAGCCCACCAGAGCCAGTCCCAACGCCAGTTCTTCCCCCTCACGGTTCGAGTAGTTGATCCGCTGCGGGCTGGGCTCCCGTTCTCGATTGGTCGCATAAAATACCATCCGTGGGTTCCATCGCCGGTCTTCAGGAATCCGGTCGAGAGGTTTCACCCCGAGCTGAGTGTAAAGGATCGGCGTCGGCATCAGATATTCATCCGGCGCCCGGCCGCAGCCCACCTGAAGCAGCTACAGGATGAAAAATGGAAAGAGGAAGAGGAGGGGACCTTTTCCATGACCGACCCCTTTGCTAATTCCCGTGTTTGTTGATCCCCGTCTCATCAAGCCAGTATTCCCCCTCCCCAACCCTCGTGTCGAACGAAAGTTCAGAACCGCCGCAGGCAGGTCACTGCGCGGGTTGCACCGCCGACGCAAATCCCGCCGCCCCACTCACCCTTAACCAATGAAGGTTTCGTAAATCGCGTCGTTCACCTCGTTGATCCTCGCTTGCACGTAGTCGAGATACTCGTGCAGCCCCGTCGCCAGGATGTCCTCCACCCGCGTATAGGTCAGGTCGTAGTAAAGACGGCCAGCCAGCCGCTCCGCGTCATTCGAAAAGCGCCCCCGCTCAGACTTACTCAGCCGGTGGAGGATCCGATCAACCCGTTCAATGCAGAACCGGATCGATCGGGGAAACAAACCGGAAAGAATCAGAAACTCCGCCACCCGCGACGCCGAGACACTCGCCACGTACGAACGATGAAAAGCCTCCAGCGCCCCACACGACCTCAGCACCGATGTCCATTGCACCGTGTCGATCGCTCCTCCCACATCCTCCACCCGCGGAAGCAGAATATGGTATTTGATGTCGAGGATTCGGCTCGTTTTGTCCCCTCGTTCCAAATACCGCCCCAGATGGATGAAATTGTAGCCCTCCTCCCTCAGGTAAGTGCCGTCCGTCAAACCCTGGAAAAGGTGCGAATCATTTTTGACCTCTTGGTAGAATTCATACGGCCCCCGATACCAGACGGTGCTCGTATTGGCCCCCAGGATACGCAGATAGGTCTGGTTGATCGCCTCCCACATTTCCGTCGAAATCTGGTCTCGGATCATCCGAGCGCTCTGTCGCGCTGAGGCATAGCAAGAGAGGATGGAGTTCGGATTGGAACGATTGAACGTCAAAAAATCCGTCACCGAGTAGCTGTCTGCCACCGAGTAGAGTTTGCGAAAAAGTTCAAAGTCCCCCGTGCTCTGGATGATCGGTTCCCAATGCTCCACCAGCCGGGCATCATTCAAATCCTTAAAGTCTGCCAACAAGTGCAGGTTCACATCCAACAACCGTGCCGTATTGTCAGCCCGCTCCAGGTATCGGCTCATCCAATACAGCGTATCTGCAACTCTCGATAACATAAAATCAGCCTACCTTTCTATTCGCCGCTCCACGCTCAAGAATCAGAATAGAGCACCCAGGTGTCCTTGCTTCCTCCGCCTTGCGAAGAGTTCACCACCAAAGAGCCCTTGCGTAGGGCCACCCTCGTTAGCCCTCCCGGGATAATTTCAACCTTCTCTCCATAGAGAATGTATGGTCGCAGGTCGATATGCCTCCCCGCGATGCCCTCTTCGGTATGGGTCGGGTGCCGCGAGAGCGAAATCGGAGGCTGGGCAATAAAGTTGCGCGGATCGGCCTTAACCTTCTCCCGAAAAACAGCCACCTCGGCCTTCGTCGCCATCGGTCCGATCAACATCCCATAACCGCCCGCCTCGTTGGCCGACTTAACCACCAGATTCTCCATGTTTTCGAGGATGTAAGGCAGCTCCTTGGGCTCCGAAGCTAGAAATGTCTCCACATTGGGCAGGATCGGCTCCTCGGATAGATAGAACCGAATCATATCGGGAACGAATTTGTAAATCACTTTGTCATCCGCAACCCCAGTCCCGATCGTATTGGTAAGGGCCAAATTCCCGGCCCGATAGGCCTCTACCAGACCCGGTACCCCCAGGATCGACTCTGGCAAAAAGACCTCGGGGTCCAGATAGTTGTCGTCGATTCTCCGGTAGATCACATCCACCCGATGCAACCCGCCGGTTGTTCTCATGTAGACTACCGAATCCTCCACACAAAGATCCCTTCCCTCTACAATTTCGATGCCCATCCGGCGCGCTAGCATGCAGTGCTCGAAATAGGCGCTGTTGTAAACCCCCGGCGTCAACAGAACCACCGTTGGCTTTTCCGATCTCGGGCTCAGGTACTGGAGTGCTTCCAGAAGCTTATCAGGATAGGTATCCACCGGACGGGTTCCCGAAAGTGGGAAAAACTGCGGAAACACCCGCTTCATCGCCGCCCGATTCTCCAGCATGTAGGAGACCCCGGAAGGCGAACGTGCATTGTCCTCCAGCACGAGGTAGTTTCCCTTTTGGTCGCGGATCATATCCGTCCCACAGATCTGAATGTAGATGTCCTTCGGCACCTTCACGCCCCGGAATGCCTCGCGATAATTTGCCGAGGAGAGCACGTACTCCGGCGCGATCACCTTTTCCTTGAGAATGCGTTGCTCCGAATAGATATCCTTGCAGAAGAGGTTCAGCGCCTCGATTCGCTGGGTCAGCCCCCGCTCCAGCCACTCCCACTCAGAGGCTGGGATAATCCTCGGGAAAAGATCAAAGGGAAAAATCCGCTCAGTCCCCTCTTCGGTATCGTAGACCGTGAAAGTAACCCCCATCCGCAAAAAGGCCGCTTCAATCGCCTGCTTTTTCTGACGAAATTCCTCATCAGACAGGGAATCGAATCGATTCAACAATGCCCGATAGTGGTCCCGGACAGTCCCGTCTTCCCGAAACATTTCGTCGAAGAATCCACCCGTGTCGTAGTTGGAAAAGTCCATTTCTTAAATCTAAGCCAAAACCATGCCGATCATTCGCTCCAAATCCCCGGTCCAGGATAACGTCCGCTCACCGCTGTTTCCACAATTCGGCGTCCATCAAACCTCTCCATCCCCCAAGCCTTCTCACTTGACCACCGCGAGGCAAAGGTTTTTTGATTCTTTCCTGCGGCCTGGTGGTGTAATGGTAGCACAGCAGATTCTGATTCTGTTTGTTGGGGTTCGAGTCCCTGCCGGGCTACCAGTAGAGCTCTTTAGAGGCTGATCAGGATCAACCCGCCCAGAACAACGCGGTAAAGGGCAAAGATCCCGAGTCCGTGCCGCGTCAAGTAGCCCACCAGCCAACGCACCGCGATCGCCGCCGAAACGGTTGCCACCGCAATCCCCACCAGAATCGGACCAACCGGCAGGGCTTCCAAAAGGGTGCCGCCCATCTGTAGCGATCGGTAACCGCTAGCTGCCGAAAGGGTGATGAAACCGAGCAGAAACGAAAACTCCGCCGCTCTCGCTGGCTTCAGACCCACCAGATAGCCACCCACAATGGTCATCATGCTCCTGCTCGTCCCCGGCCACATCGCCACACACTGGAGGAAACCAATCAGCAGACATTGCCGAATCGTCATATCGGGCAGGTCGAGATCAGGGCCTTCCGGTTCCCCCTTTCGAGACCGCCATATTTCCACCCCCCACATCAGAAAGGCACCTGCAATTAGGGCGATTACCACCGGCAAAACCCCGAAAAGCATCTCCTCAATCCAGGAGTCCAGGAGCAGCCCGATCACTACCGCCGGCAGGAAAGCCAGCAACAGATTACGACTTAACCGAATATCGGAATCAGCAAACGATCTCGCCTTCCGCCTGGCCAGCGGAGAGACCTGCCCGAGAATCAGCAGACCGCAGCCCACCCCTCCTCGCCCAGCCGCCACCAGTCGCCGCCAATACAGGATGGCCACCGCCAAAATCGCCCCCCCCTGAATAATAATCGCGTAGCCGTCTGCCGCTTTCTTCAGCGTAAAAGGCTCCGATCCCTCCGATCCTTGAATCATCAAAACCTCCCCTGCGGCATTTCGCAGGGGGATCTCCTGATCCAGCCCCAACCAGTGGTTGAACAAGATTAAGTGCCCCGTAGAGGATATCGGTAAATACTCAGAAATGCCCTCCACCAAGCCAAGGATTACCGCATCACGGTAGGTAATCGTCCCCGTCAGAGTACCCTCGGCGTCAGCAGGATTGGTTTCAGCTCCCTTTAAGCCAGTTAACAAGACAAAGAAGCCAACCCAGCACAGGCCTAATCGCAGCACTTTCATCATACTGCGGCAAACCTGCCAAGAAATTGTCACCGGGAAAAGGGTATTCTCTCAATTTTACAGTTTGAGCGAACTCCCTCCTCTCAAATAGTGTGCCGGCGTGGATAATACGATTGAATTGGATGTCGTCATCGTCGGAGGTGGCTTCGGTGGGGTCTATTGCGGCAAGGCCCTCTCTCGAACTGCCAGGAAGGAGGGGCTCCGGGTCGGACTCATCTCCGACCAGAATTACATGACCTTTCAGCCCATGCTCGCAGAGGTGGCCGGGGCCTCCCTCGCTCCGCGCCATGTCGTCAATCCACTCCGCCTCCTCTGCCGGGGCATCCGCATCCTCCGCGCCACCGTTCAAACCATTGACCCCCGCGCCCGCGAGATGACCATCATCTCTGGCCGATCCAAACGCCCTAAAAAAGTCCTCTATCAACACCTCGTCCTCTGCCCCGGTGCCGTCATCGACCTCTCTCGCGTTCCCGGCATGTCCGAACACGCCCTCCTCATGCAAACCGTCGGGGATGCCATGGTTCTTCGCGCCCGGATCATCAACCGCTTCGAGGAGGCCAGCTTGGAAAAGGATCCCGTCATCCGCAAGCAACTCCTCACCTTTGCGGTGGTCGGTGGCGGCTATTCGGGCGTCGAAACTGCCGGCCAGATCCTTGATATGTACGCCTCCATGCGAAAGTTCTATCCTCTGATTCAACCCGAGGAGTTTCGCGTCATCCTCGTCCATAGCCGGGAACGTATCCTCCCCACCCTCAGTGAAGAACTCTCACAGTACGCCCGGCAAAAGCTCGAGCGCCGTGGTCTCCAACTCATTTTGGGAAAACGTGTTAAAGCAGTCACCGCCTCCCGCATCCGCATGGACGATGGCTCCGCCATTGAAGTTTCCAACGTCATCTCCACCGTCGGCAATGCCTCTCACCCCCTCGTCCGTCGCTTCTGCACTTCCCTCGGTCTCCCCGAGGAGAGCGGCTACATCATTACCGACTCAGCCCTCCGCGTTCCCGGCATCGATAACGTCTGGGCCATCGGAGATGCCGCCTCAAATCCCCTCCACGGCAAACCCGGCGAATTTTGCCCACCCACCGCCCAATTTGCCATGCGCCACGGCACCCATTGCGGAAAAAATATCCTCCGCACCCTCAAAGGGGAGGAGGTTCTTCCCTTCACTTTCACCGGGCTCGGCGAATTGGCCACCATCGGTCACCAAACCGCAGTAGCCAGCGTCATGGGCTTCAACATTTCCGGTTTTTTCGCCTGGTTCATGTGGCGTAGCATCTACCTCTCCAAACTGCCCGGCATTGAGCGCAAACTCCGGGTCATGATCGAGTGGACCCTCGACCTCTTTTTCTCCCGTGATACCGCCCTCCTCAACCCCCGCTACACCCGCCTCTACCGCAAGATGTTCCTCGAACCAGGAGACCCGCTCACCATCCCCGGTGAGCCCGCCTCCTTTCTATACCTGGTCAAGTCGGGCAAGGTTCAAGTCCGCGACGAATCCACTACCCACCGGGAAATCAAATCCGGGCAATATTTCGGTGAACGCGCCCTCCTCAACTCCGGAACCTACGACTACGAAGCCGTAGCCACCGAGCCTACTGAAGTGCTCGCCTTTTCAGGAGAAGTCGTCGTGCCCCTCCTCAAAGAGAGCCACAGGCTTCGCAGTGTCATTGGCCGCACCTCTCGAAACGAAAATCCCCGAATTGAACTCGAGCGCCTCCGTCGATTATTACGCCCGGACGCTGCCACCCGCCCCGTGTCCGAGCTCATGGTGCGCCAGGTAGCCCACCTCCGCGTGGATCAATCCATTCGCGAAGCCGTTACTGCCTGTGCCAACCACAAACACAGTCACTACCCTGTCCTCGACCGCGACGGAAAAGTCCTCGGCATTCTCTCTCGAGAGTCTGTTTACGATGCCCTCAAGGAAGTCGTTGCCGACCTTGATCAACCCCTGCCCCTCCACTCCCTTGACGACTGCCCCCGCCTCAATCCCGATCAAACCGGTGCCGAAGTGCTCCGCGAACTCGTGCTCGACGGCAGCCAGCAAGCCTTCATCACCGATGAGGACGACAACCTCATCGGCACCGTTTCCCTCTTCGACCTCATCGACCTCGCCCCCGAGCCAACCGCTGGTCAAACCTGACCCAAAGGCTCCCCCCTCGGCAAATTCAGACTTGACCCCCTGGACTCCCGGGCAACATCTTAGAGACTAGACTACGGAGAGGTGGCAGAGTGGTCGAATGCGCTGGCCTGCTAAGCCGGTATACCGAGAAATCGGTATCGAGGGTTCGAATCCCTTCCTCTCCGCCAGCCTTACCTTGAAACGGCAGCGAATCGCGCCGACGGGTTTGGGGAAAAATTTCAGAGGTTTGGGGATTTGGTGAAACGTATGCCAATAGACTACCGCTACAGGGCACGGGCGTCTTACCCGGGCGGTTAAAAATGCCCCCGTCCTATCACTTCGAATCATGCCCGTAAATTGACGGTTAGAATCACCTTTTTTGTGGCATCCGCGTCGCCGCCCCTGTGCTGAAGGCACACCGGACCAAAGGCCAGGGTTTCAACCCTGGTGAAAAATGGACAAAATAGATTCGCGTCCTGAAGGGACGCCGGATCGGATGACACACAGAGCGCCGTGGTCCAGCGTCCCTTCAGGACGCAATTCTGTGCGGGTGAACCCGTTTCCCAGGGTTGAAACTCTGGGCTTTGATTCACAGCCCCTTCAGGGCATGAGATGTCGGACACTACCCTTCAGGCCCACAGATATTCCTCCCCCCTGTGCTGAAGGCACCCCGGACCAAAGGCCAGGGTTTTAACCCTGGTATCAAATAGGTAAATTGATTCGCG
>DAISIK010000019.1:0-50611 GCA_036822055.1 Puniceicoccaceae bacterium | reverse complement strand
CTGCCCGTCAAATCCTTCACCAAAATCTAGCGATTTTGTAGTGCCTTTGGGAACAACCCCCTGTCTCTATGCCCCTTCCCAGCCTACCATCAGAAACTTGGGTTAAGACTCGATCAGAAAGCGCAGCATCTTGATTCTCCTGATCATTCAGACGAAAAACTGTTCCGGTTGGCTCAGGTAACCCCGGCGTTGCAGACAGCTCAGTAAGCCAAAACGGCAGTTTATCGAACAGACCCTTTATTGAATCCAGGGGGATTTCGATTTGGGGCGCGCATTTCTCTCTAATCTGCCTCAATGTGAGAACAAACGCAGGCACCAAGTGCGCCTCATCGACTGCAATCCAAGCATCGACTCCGAGGAGTCCTGCTTGTTGTGGGCGCCCCCATTTCCCCAACCCATATCCCTGAAAAAGGATGCGGCTGCCAATCTGGTCCACTGTGCCGACGATCAGCTGAGGAAGCACTGGGCGGATAGCCCAATCGCGGTCTGCTACAATCTGCCCCCGAAGTTCGACAACTCTGAAGAATTCATCGGGACTTCCAGACACCTTGCTCAAACCGCAGCGAAAGATAGCCAAGTCAGCGTCTCTGGATTTCTCGACTTTGTCCACAAGCTCTGTAGCAATCCGAAAAACCTGCTGCACCAGTACCCGTCGGTTGACAACCCAGACCAACCGGCGAGGGATCGGTTTGGTGGCTTCGCAGTGGTTGCCATACAACGCGAGAGCGATCAGCCAAATGACGACCAGATCGGTTTTCCCAGACCCGGTCGGTAGATCGACGAGGGCCGGTGGTTGCCCGCCAATGACTTGAGTAAACATCCGTCGCATCCACAGCATAGGCGGAAACCCACGAAGAGCTTGATAAGTTTGGTCAAAAAACTGGTCTGAACTCATTGGCTTTAAATGGTTTGATCGCGATTAACCTCCCAGTGGCCGCCCTTCGCGGGGCCGACACGGCGGAGGCGGTTTGCTGATTGAAGACGGCTCACTTGTTTTTCGACGGCACGGGTGCTCAGTCCGAGAAGCTCGGCGAGTTCGGGAATGGTCATCTGTGGGTGTTCTGTCAGCCGCTCGAGAATACGCTCGTGGGTTTTCCCCGAACTTTTCCCCGAACTTTTCCCCGAACTTTTCCCCGACGCGTTGGGATTGCTGTCGGGGATGGATTCGCCACTGTTGTCCGCTACAACGGCTCTCAGATACGCCTCGCTGAAGGGGAATTCCAGCCAGAGGTCGCTGCCTTGGAGGGTGAGGATCGGTTCCGGGTTAGCGGCGGCGGCGCAGGTGTCGAAGATGCGCCGAATGCCACGTCCCCAGGCCTCGATTTCGCCCGCGCGGAAAAAGGCGTTGGCCACGATGGGATTGTGCGGGCGCGAGGAATGCGGACCACGCAGGTGGTCGAGGGTCCAGCCTTCGGGCAAGACGGCCGGATTCCAGATGCTCAGCTTGTCGCTGTAGACGCGGATTTGGACGGGCGCGGGGACCGCGTAGTCGCGGTGGACAAGGGCGTTGAGGATTGCTTCGCGCAGGGCAGCGGCGGGAACCGGGAAGGATTCGATCCGTTGAATGTCCTCATAGGTGATGGCAGCCTTCAGGTATTTCGTGCGAAGCAGGTCGATGGTGTTGCGCACCTGCGAAAAAAGGTCGCCATGAAGTTCGTCCTGATAGGATAG
This sequence comes from Puniceicoccaceae bacterium, assembly GCA_036822055.1. Lineage (GTDB taxonomy): Bacteria > Verrucomicrobiota > Verrucomicrobiia > Opitutales > Puniceicoccaceae > DAISIK01. Next base: position 48,940 of record DAISIK010000019.1, on the reverse strand, counting down.
CTCCGAGGCACTGCGGAAATAGGCGATCTTGACAAAGGCTCCCGTAAAGAAACGGTCCGGCTCCGGGTGAAACAATAGCGCTGCGGCGCGGAGAAGTTTGTCGCCTTCAAACAAGCGTAGTTTATCGAGGAGCCCTGCATCCGGCTCGGCAAGGGCGGCATCGTCGAGGCGACCGCTCCGGCTCGCCTGTGAGCGGAAAACGCGAATTGCCTGCTCGGAGAGCGTCTCTGAACCGAGTTGGGGGATAGGCACGGAGTCCCAGGTGCGCCCTTGTCGACTGAGCAGGAAGCGGTCAAGTGCCGCGCCTTTCAGCTCCTGCAAAGTGCTGCCGCTGCGCTGGTAGTAGTGCCCCCGGTAGCTGATTGGGTGCGCGTGTGGTTCGACAAGAATCTCCAGAGTCTCCAGCGAACCTTCTGCGACCAGATTCACTTCGACGATAATGCCAAGCAGGTCGCGAATTTTGTTCGGCAGGTCTTCGAGCAGCTTGCGGGCATCTTTGAGGCCGACAGCCAGACCTTTGTCGTTACGGCCAATCACCAGCGTTCCGCCCTGCGCATTGGCAAAGCCGCAGACCCAACGCAAGTGATCGTCCTTCCAGGATTCTTTCCATTCGAGGTTCTGCGATTCCCGGCTCATTCTTTCCCTCCCTTCAGTTCCGCCAGAAGCGCGGGTAGATCAGCCACGGCGACGAGCTTGCCGCCTGCGGCTTCGAGGTCGGGTTGGCGCTCGCGGGTGAGGTCGTTGATGTAGGGGACGACGACGAGAACATGGTCGCAGGGGAGTTGCTCGCGGAGGAGGCGGGCGGTGACGACAGTGCAGTCCCAGTCGCGGTTGACGTTGTATTTGCACTCAACGGCGAGGCGGCACAGGTCGGCCTCGATGAGGAAGTCGGTGACGAAGGGGTCGTTGCGGAAGTAGCGGGTGAACTTCAGGCCGCTGCGGGCGAGGATCGCTTCCACGTCCATCTCAAAGGCCACCGACATGGATTTGATCTCCATGTACCGGGTGACGCGTTCGACCTCGTCCTGAGGCGTCGGGCGGAAGGGCGCGCGGGGTTCTTCGGGAGCGGATTCCCTGGTTCCGGCAAAGGCAGATAGAATAAGTTGCTCCTCTTGCGGGGTGGAACACAGGCGCTCCATGATGCGTGTGAGGGTGAGTTGGCGGGGCTTGCTAGCGCCATTAAGCAGGCGGCTGACCGAGGTTGCCGTGATGCCAATGTCCTGGGCAAGCTGGACACCCGTCACGCCCTTCCGCTCCATCAACAGCCGCACCGCATCACCAAAATCCGCCATGCTATGCAAAATGCCGAACGCGGCAGCTTTACGTCAATGCTTAACGTTTTGCGTAAAGGAAAAGTCACGCTCACAGGCGTGAATAATAGGAAACGTCCATCCGCCGAAGGCTGAGATCGTTTCCCAGAGCGCTCGCTACGGGACCCCAACTTTTTCAATTGCGCACGGCCCCGCCCCATGTTCAACAATTCAGCCCGAGTCGTCTCCGCCTCGGGCCTTTTTGTAAGTGGTTGCTGGCAAAGAGCTAGGAAGCCATTACCAGCGGGTGTCGTTTCTTAGTTTCGCAACTGAGAAGGACGCTGAAATCCGTAGCAGGCGCATTTCCTAAAAAGGAGGCCCATTTTTCTCAGAATGCGCTGAGAGAGCTACGCCGAGTGGCAACAGTCTTGTGTTCCGGGCACGCGTCGCAGGCGGGGTGCTTCCCTGTCTACGCATCGCCGATGACGTTTCGCCATCCCACGCGGTCTGTCCGCCCCCACGGGTTCCGTCTTCAGGGACGGCCATTTTTCTAATGGCTTAGCTGTCATCAGCCCAAGACTCGGTAGTTTCTGTATGGTTGTTACTTTGAAACGCCTGGACATTTACCAGACAAGAAGCGCCCAGCTTCGCCTAGCGCACGAACGGTGAGCTGTCACATGGAGTGTAGTGCGGAGCGCGAAACGGAATTGTGACCAGCGACTTGATGGCATTACAATTCGCTGTCCTGGATGTCTGCGATCTTCATTTGTGCTTTTAGAAGCCTCAGTTTCAACGGTTTGTTTAGATGGACGGGAACCACAATACGTTCTCTGTTCCCTTATTGGACGAATATGTGATGACTGCCACTAATGCGCTTAAGCTCCCAGCCGCGGGCCTCAAGCAACTTGCAGAAATCCTTTCCCGAGATCTGCTTCACACGGCTACTTCTAAAATTCTATCAGTGCTCTGAGGCTCGATCTCGTCTTCACCGACGTCCAACCACAGCGTGATCGCTTCTTTCAGATTTTCTGTCAGCTCGTCCATTGTATCGCCTTGTGTAGAGCAACCGGGCAGAGCCGGAACCTCAGCCCAAAAGCCACCTTCCTCTGCTTCGTGTATGATTGCCTTGATTTTCATGCTACCAGGATGTCCGTTGGGCGTAATTTTTATGTCCCGCTTAGTTGGTTGACAAGTGAGATTATTACTCCGCTAATCAAAAGGCCGATATATTTGCGTATCTGACTGAGGGGTGGTTAAAGAACGATTTGATGACATGTCCGCGAATACTTAGCAGGAACATCTTGACGCTTAGGGTGACATCGAGGTCGAGATTATCTGTGTGTCTCTCTGCTGCCGCGACGGTCTGATTGAGGTGGTTGTTCAAGTATTCATCCGGGATTGAGTTCTGGGCTGCAGGCTGGCGGCAGGCTTCGAACAACGGTAGGTCTTTCCGTACTGGGTGACCGAAAAAAAGGCCATCCCGGGATCCCGAGATGGCCTTTGAATGGTTCTTCGCCGCAGGTCTTGACTTCCCTCTTAGAGGGCTGACTCTCCAGACTCGTCGGTCCGGATCCGGATCGCTTCTTCGATCGGCAGGACAAAAACCTTACCGTCCCCGATTTTGCCGGTTTTCCCTGCCTTGACGATGGTTTCAACCGTCTTAGCTGTCAGCTCGTCGCTCACTGCGATTTCGAGTTGGACCTTGGGGAGGAAATCGACCGTGTACTCACTTCCACGGTAAATTTCGGTGTGCCCCTTTTGGCGACCGAAGCCTTTGACTTCGGTAACGGTCATCCCTTCGACCCCGATTTCAGCCAAAGCTTCTTTGACCTCCTCGAGTTTGAATGGCTTGATGATGGCTTTGATCAATTTCATTTCAGTAATACTTTCTGTTGAATTTTAGAGTACGGATCGCGTTGCAATTGCACAAGCTTCAATCCTGATAGCCTTCTAGCTTGAACGGATGGCGTAGGCCTCCTGGCCATGCTCTCCGATGTCTAGCCCCTCGGACTCTTCTTCGGCAGAAACCCGAATGCCGATCGTCACCTTCAAGAGTCCGAAGATCAACAATCCAGCGACAAACGCGAACAAGGAGATGGACAGAGTTCCGATGATCTGAGTGACGAGGTTGGCATCTCCGAAGATACCGACAGCCACAGTACCCCAGATCCCGCAAATCCCGTGAACCGAAATCGCTCCGACCGGATCATCGATCTTGATCTGGTCAAAGAAGATGATCGAGGCGACTACGAGGACCCCGGCGATCAGACCAATGATCATCGCGGAAAGCGGAGATACCGCATCGGCACCAGCGGTGATCCCGACAAGACCAGCAAGAATTCCGTTGAGAGCCATCGAGAGATCGGGTTTTTTCAAAACGATCCAAGAGGTGGCGATTGAAGCAAGGGCACCCGCCGATGCCGCCAAGGCAGTCGTCACAAATACCAGCGAGACGAGGTAGGGGTCTGCATTGAGGACCGACCCGCCGTTAAATCCAAACCATCCGAGGAAGAGGAGGAAAACTCCAATAGTCGCCAAGGGCATCGAGTGTCCAACGATTGGACGAATCTTTCCATCCACATACTTTCCCTTCCGTGGTCCGAGAAGAAGGACGGCGGCTAGCGCAGCAAAACCACCAAAGGCGTGCACGAGGGAGGATCCGGCAAAATCATAGAATCCATTTGGATATTCACCATCAACCTCGCCGCCGAAGGAGTAGAGCCAGCCTTGACCCCACTGCCACGACCCGCTGATCGGGTAGAAGAAGGTCACGAGAATGGTTGCCCCAATCATGAAGGCAGGAAGCTTGATCCGCTCTGCCACCGATCCTGAGACGATGGTTGCAGCGGTCGCCGCAAACATGGCCTGGAAGATAAAGTCAGTGTACCAAGTGTAGTCAGCATACTCGGCAGACATGAACTCCATGGAAGCAGCCACGTCAAAATAGCTCCCCGGAGCGAAGTATCCGTTAAAATCCCCGGGATACATGGCATTAAAGCCGTACAATCCGTAGGTGATGATCCCCATCGTGATGATGAAGACGTTCTTGAAGAGGATATTGACGGTATTCTTCGACTGGGTAAGTCCGCTCTCGAGAGTCGCGAAGCCGAGGTGCATCAGGAAGACGAGAGCCGCTGCAATCAGGAGCCAAAGATTATTGGTTGTGAAGAGAGCCCCTTCCAGGGTAGGAATGAAGGCAGCGTAGGCATCCTCGAAATCCAATGCCTCGGCAACTTCTTCAACTGCTGCATCAACTTCAGCAATGACTTCCTCCGCTTCCGGGAGTCCTTGCGCCTGGACGAAACCCGTCGACAGGCCGAGAGCCGCCAGTAGCGACAGTCCCGTCAACTTGAGTTTAGTGAATCGTATTTTCATATTTCGTGTCTGTTGGTTGGGTTATTGAGTGAAACCGGCAAGTAAACATCACCGGCGCTCAAAAAAGAGCATCTTGTGAAAGCAAGTCCCGTGCCAGAACGCATTGTGACACCGTCGTAACTCTATGGGCACAAAAAAGCCCGCCATCCGGCGGGCTTTCCTAAATGAACCGAGGAAGCCGGGATCTTAGCGAGGATTATTCCTCAGATTCTTCATCCTCACCCAAAGTTTCAGCACCCTCAGCACCCTCAGACTCCTCAAGGGCTGCTCGCCGGCTTAGCTTCACCCGTCCCTTGTCGTCAATCCCGATGCACTTAACGGTCATTTCGTCGCCAAGTTTGCAAACGTCTTCGGTGTTTTTGACTCGGAAATTGGCCAACTCGGAGATGTGGACAAGACCTTCTTTTCCGGGCAGACACTCCACGAAAGCACCGAATTCTTTGACTCCGCGGACCACCCCGCGATAGATCCTGCCAACCACAATTTCGGAGGTGCAGAGCTCAATTTCTTCAACGGCGCGGGCGAGGGAGCTTGCATCGCTGGCGTAGACCAAGACCTTGCCCGAGTTATCCTCGTCGATCTGGATATCTGCGCCAGAGAGCTCCTGGATTCGCCGGATATTCTTCCCACCGGGTCCAATCAGGGCGCCGATCTTCTCAGGATCAATCTGTAGGGAGTGGATCCGGGGAGCGTTCGGGTTGACCTCTGAGCGTGCTTCCGGGCAAGTTTCGGCCATCGCATCAAGGATCTTCAGGCGAGCCTCTCTGGCTTGGAAGATCGCCTCGCGAGCGATTTGGAAGTTAATGCCGTTGATCTTGAGATCGAGCTGGAATCCGGTGATGCCCTCGCGATTGCCCGCCAGCTTGAAATCCATGTCCCCGAAATGGTCTTCGGCTCCCAGAATATCGGTCAATACGGTGTATTTCTCCAAATTACCGGAATCATCGAAGCGGGTAACCAAGCCAGCCGATATCCCGGCGATCATATCGGAGATCGGAACCCCGGCATCCATCAGGGCGAGGCAACCCCCACAAATGGAGGCCATGGAGGTCGAGCCATTGGAGCTCATGATCTCCGATACCAGGCGGATCGAATAAGGGAACTCATCTTCCGGCGGCAGCGAAGGGAGCAAGGACCGCTCGGCCAGCGCTCCGTGCCCGATTTCCCTGCGGCTGGTGAACCCAAACCGGCCCGCCTCCCCAACCGAGAAGGGGGGGAAGTTGTAGTGGAGAATGAAGGATTTCGAAGGGGTGCCTCCCGTCAAAGCGTCCATTTCCTGAGTGTCCTTGCCAGTTCCCAAGGTTGCGATGACCAGCGCCTGGGTCTCGCCTCTGGAGAACAGCGCCGAGCCATGAACTTTGGACAAAACACTTACTTGTGACTCGAGCGCGCGCAGATCTTTAGGTCCGCGACCATCGCTCCGTCGGCCGGCATCAAGGATGTTGCTGCGATAAACCTCCTCCTGCAGTGTCTCGAAAGCCATCTTGAGATCGTCGTCCGTGAAACCGTCCGACCCCAGCTTTTCCGTGAGGACAGCCCGGGCCGCCTCGCGAACCACGGCCACTGCTTTTCCACGTTCCTGTTTTGAATCCTTGAAAATCGCGTCCTCGAGTCGCCCTTTGGCGGCTTCGCGACAAATTTCGACGACCTGATCAGGTGCCACCACCAGGGTGAACGGTGCTTTCTCCTTGGCGACCAAAGCAGCAAGCTCAAGTTGCGCCTTGATGATCGGCTGGATCGCCTGTTGAGCGTACTCGAGGGCTTCGATGAATCGCTCCTCGGGCATGAATTCCGCGCTTCCCTCGATCATCATCATCTCTTTGGCATTGCCAACGTAGATGAGGTCGAGATCCGAGTCATACATTTGCTCGTGGGTTGGATTGACGACGAACTCTCCGTCAATTTCACCGAGGCGAACACACCCGATCGGACCCGTCCATGGAATGTCGGAGACCATCAGAGCGGCGGAGGCTCCGTTCACCATCAAAACATCGGGGTCGTTCTCCCGGTCAATCGAAAGGCAGGTCCCGATCACCTGTACCTCGTTCAAAAAGCCCTTTGGAAATAGGGGTCTGAGTGGGCGGTCACAGAGCCTTGAGGTCAGGATTTCCTTCTCGGTCGGACGCCCTTCTCGCTTGAAGTAGCCACCCGGAAATTTACCGGCTGCCGCAAATTTCTCTCGGTAATCGACCGTGAGCGGGAAAAAATCCTGCCCAGGGCGCAGGGTATCCGCCGCACAAGCAGTTACCAGCAGACTGGTTTCTCCCAGGCTCACCGTCACGGCCCCGCTTGCCAGCTTCGCAATCGTGCCAGTGTGGAATTCAATTCCAAGTCCTTCCGCAATCGCGGAGTGTTTCTGTTTCATTTTCTGTCTTCTATTGGTTTTCTCGTATTTGCCCCGCCTCCCCACCGGAATTCTGGTCCGGCTTATCGATTACCAAGGAAGACAGGATGAATAAAAAGGGATGCCACCCAAACTGGTGGCATCCCCTAAAGTTCAACAAGGTCAGCGGCGCAGGCCGAGCTTCTGAATGATCGCATTGTAGCGATCGAGATCAGTTCGCTTGAGGTAATCAAGCAACTTGCGGCGCCTACTCGTCATCTTGATCAAACCCCTCCGGGAGTGAAAGTCCTTGCGGTTGGCTTGCAAGTGCTCCGTCAGGTGGGCCACTCGGGATGTGAGTAGGGCGATTTGGACCTCGCACGAGCCGGTATCTCCCTCGTGCTGCTGGTGGGTCTTGATGATTTCTGGTTTGTTTACTGCTTCGGACATGATTTTTCTCGTTTCGCACGGCTGAGGGAACTCCCACCGGGGAGCTCGTGCCGGAGCTCGACACCCTGACACCGTTCCGAGGCCCTTACTCAAGGCCCCCGCCGCGGGAAGGGCTCCTGAGACAGAAGCCAATCCTGACGCTAAGCGAGAATCAGGCAGCTTCCACGGGAAAAACTCAAGGCCAAAAATCACCTCAGACAGAGAAAACGATTTCATCCATCATGGCCTCGAGATGCGGGGCACTCCTCCCCGAATAGACTCACCCCGCTCCCCCATCTGGATCCTCGACTACGTTCAAAGGTCGAATGGTGGTGAGGACTGGATTTGAACCAGTGAAGGGTTACCCCGGCTGATTTACAGTCAGCATCCTTTAGCCACTTGGATACCTCACCAAAACCTCAGAGCCTCCATCGTTAGCGGTACTTTGCCAAGCAAAAAAAACTCGCGGGCTGATTTTCTCCCCCACCTTACTCCTTGCCCACGAGCTCGTCTCCCTTTGTCATTACCGATTCATGCCTAAGGACAACAGCTTTTATCTCCCTGCCTCAATCGAGCCAAAATGGCAGGCCTTCTGGGAAACCCACAAAACTTTTGCTGCCCACCAGGCATCGCCGCTTCCAAAATACTATGTGCTCGACATGTTTCCCTATCCGTCCGGGGCCGGCTTGCATATTGGCCACCCGGAAGGCTACACCGCCTCCGATATTCTGGCCCGCTATAAAAAAAGCTGCGGCTACAACGTTCTTCACCCCATGGGCTGGGATGCCTTCGGCCTGCCCGCTGAGCAGTACGCTATCAAAACCGGAACTCACCCCTCCGAGACCACGCGAGAAAACATCAATAATTTCCGTGCCCAAATCAAGCGGATCGGTTTCGCCATTGATTGGGATCGCGAGATAAACACTACCGCCCCGGAGTACTATCGGTGGACCCAATGGATTTTCCTCAATCTCTTTCGCAAGGGTCTCGTTTCGGTTGAGGAAAAACCGGTTTGGTGGTGCCCAGAACTTCGTTCGGTTTTGGCGAATGAGGAAGTGATTGATGGAAAGTCAGAAGTCGGAAAATTCCCCGTTGAGAGAAAAAATCTGCGACAGGTCGTTCTCCGCATCACTGCCCACGCCGATCGTCTCCTCTCTGGCCTCAAAGATCTCGATTGGCCAGACTCGACCAAAAGGATGCAAGAAGCCTGGATCGGGCGCAGTACCGGGGCCATCGTCAAGTTTTCGATTGAGGATCGGCTCGGGGAAAGCCTCGAGGTGTTCACCACTCGACCGGATACACTCTTCGGAGTCACTTACATGGTCGCCGCTCCCGAGCACCCCATTCTTGATTCGATCGTCACAGCTGAACAGCGGCCCGCCGTCAATCATTACCTCGAACTCACCAAGCGGAAGAGCGATCTCGACCGAACCGACTTAGCGCGGGAAAAGAGCGGAGTTTTCACCGGTGCTTACGCACGCAATCCCCTCAGCGACGAAAGGATTCCGATTTGGACTGCCGACTATGTCCTGGCCTCCTACGGCACCGGGGCCATCATGGCAGTCCCCGCCCACGATCAGCGCGACTTCGAATTTGCCACCACCTTCGATCTGCACGTCATCCCGGTCGTCCTGCCCGACTCAGTAGAGGTCCCCTCCCCCACTGCCGGGTCGCCCGCGCCGACAGCCAGCGAGGCACCCCCCCCTCAGCTCTTCACCGGTAAAGGGACCTTGGTGAACTCCGGCTCATTTGACGGACTCACCTCCGACGAGGCAAAGGAACGCATCATCGCCGCCCTTGAGGCAAAAGGTCTTGGAACCGCCTCCGTGAATTACCGCCTTCGCGACTGGGTCTTCTCCCGCCAGCGCTACTGGGGCGAACCAATGCCCCTCCTCTGGATTGAGCCGGCAGACTATCTGCAGCTTCTCAAATCAACGGAATCCGCCCTCCTCTCTTGGTTGCCCGACCAACCCACTGAAACCATGATCGACGGCGAGCAAAAGTACGCGATTCCCGTCCCTCCCGAACTCCTACCCCTCCGCCTTCCAGAAATTGAGGACTTCCAACCCGCCGGAAATGGAGAGAGTCCCCTCGCCAACGACCCCGACTGGGTCCATGTCTACGTCGACCTCCAAACCGGCCACACCACCCCCGTCACTGCGGGCAAGCCCGACCGCCCCGGTCTCTGGGTCAGAGCCCGCCGGGAAACCAACACCATGCCCCAGTGGGCTGGCTCCTGCTGGTATCACCTCCGGTACATGGACCCTCACAACGAGGAAGCCCCAGTCAGCTTTGATGCCCAAGCCTATTGGCAGACTCCCGACTTTTACATCGGTGGCGCCGAGCACGCCGTCCTCCACCTCCTCTACGCCCGCTTTTGGCATCAGGTCCTCTTCGATTGTGGCGTGGTCTCCTCTCCCGAGCCGTACACCCGCCTCTTCCACCAAGGCATCATTTTGGGCGAGGATGGCGAAAAAATGTCCAAAAGCCGGGGCAACGTCGTCAACCCGGATGTTATCATTGACGAGTTTGGTGCTGACGCCCTGCGCCTATTCGAAATGTTCCTCGGCCCTCTCGAGGCGATGAAACCCTGGAATCCGCAGGGAATCGAAGGGGTTAACCGCTTCCTCCGGAGAGTCTGGCGGTTGATTGTCGACGAGCATGGCCACTCCCCAGCCGGGCTCGGCGCAGAGGACTCCGAGGCCACCCTCAAGCTGCTCCACCAGACCATCGCAAAAGTGACGGGCGACATCGAGGGGCTCCGCTTCAATACGGCCATCTCGCAGATGATGATCCTCGTCAATCATCTCCACAAGGAATCCCGCTACAGCCGAGCCACCGCCACAAGCTTGATCCAACTCCTCGCCCCCTTTGCCCCCCACCTCGGCGAAGAACTCTGGGAGCATCTCGGCTATGAACCGAGCGTGGCCGCCGCCCCCTGGCCAACCGCTGATCCACAATGGCTCGTCCTGGAAACCACAACCTACGCCATCCAGGTGAACGGCAAGCTCCGGGCCCAACTCGAAACTGCCCTCGAAGCCCCCCGCGATGAGGTCCTCTCCCAGGCTCGCGCTTTGGAAAAAATTCAGAGCATTCTCTCCGGGAAAACCCTCCGGAAAGAAATTTTCGTTCCCGGGAAAATCGTCAACTTTGTCGTGACCGATTAACCACCCTGTGAATCCATTTTTCAAGGTTTGCCTTAAACCTTCCTGCGACTAGGCTCATTGATTGACCATGGATAAGATCCAATCCCTCGGCTTCGTGATCAATCAATCGAAGGCCGGAGCGCAAGAGATTGCCGAAAAACTTGGCTCCATCGCCCGTGCCGCCAATCGGGAGACCCGCCTCACCTCCCAGTATCCCGTTCCGGATTCATTCTTTGACGAGATTGATGCCTGCTGCGCTATCGGGGGCGACGGGACCCTCCTCGGAGTTGCTCCCCTAGCCGCAAAAAAAGGAGCCAAAGTAATCGGGGTAAACCTGGGCACCCTCGGGTTTTTGGTCACCTTCACCCCGGAGGAAATTCTCCGTGCCTTCCAGCAGATTCTCGACGGAGACTATGCGGTTGCTCCCCGCACCCTCATCCAGGCCGAAAATTCGCAGGGGATTGTCGAGTCAGGCCTAAATGACGTCATTATTCGCGAGGCCGAGGCGCGGCTCATCCTGATTGAGGTAAGCGCCGGAGGCTTTCCCATCACTAACTACTCGTGCGATGGCCTTATCTTCTCCACCCCTTCCGGCTCGACCGCCTACAATCTCTCGGCCGGCGGCCCTATCGTTCACCCGGAGACCGACTCCATTGGCATGACCCCCATCTGTCCTCACACGCTCAGCAACCGCGGCCTTGTCTTGCCTGGGTCAATGCACCTCTCGGTCCGGGTGATCAGCACCACCGCCCACCCCTTCTTCACCATTGACGGCCGTCCTGTATTCAAAGATCAAGGTCATCAACCCCTCAAGATCTGCCTCTCCCCCGATCGGCTCCAGCTCGTTCATCTTCGCCACTACGATTACTTCGAAACCCTCCGGAATAAACTTGCCTGGGGTCGCGGCAATCGCTGATCCCCTCACCACCGGCCCACCTCCTTACCTCCTCCATAAGCAGCCTCCCTCATCAGCGAAAGTTGCCGAGGTGCCCGGCTTTCAATTCCATTGACCGGCTTGCCGCATTTTCGTTGGCTCTCACGATGGGTTCCGAAATGACTCCCCTCGAAGAATTGCGCCACTCCTGCTCGCACATTCTTGCCACCGCCGTCCTTCGCCTCTTCCCGGAGGCGCAGCTCGACATCGGTCCTCCCACGGCCAACGGATTTTATTACGACATCGACCTCGACACCTCGATCACCGCCCAGGACCTTGAGCGCCTCGAGGCGGAGATGAAGAAGGTGATTAAGGAAAACCAGCCTTTCACACGGCGCGAGGTCTCCCGCGAAGAGGCCCGGCAAATCATCGAAGACTTCGGCCAAACCCGCTACAAGCTCGGACGGCTGGAAGATATCCCGGAGGGCGAAGCGATCTCCTTCTACCAAAACGGAGACTTCATCGATCTCTGCGCTGGTACCCACCTCCGCTACACCAAACAGGTCAAAGCTTTTAGATTGCTCAATATTGCGGGTGCCTACCACCGCGGAGACGAAAAAAACAAGCAGCTTCAGCGAATCTATGGCACGGCCTTTCCGTCTACGGAAGAACTCGATACCTACCTTCGCCAGCTTGAGGAAGCCAAACTTCGCGACCACCGCAAAGTCGGCAAGGAGCTCAACCTCTTCACCATTGACGAACAGGTGGGCGGGGGTCTGGTCCTCTGGAAACCGCGCGGTGCGATCATCCGCCAAGCCCTTCAAAACTTCATTGGCGAGGAGTTGGAGCGGCAAGGGTATCAGCAGGTCTTCACCCCGCACATTGGCAGGCTAGACCTCTTCCGTACCTCTGGTCACTTTCCTTACTATCAGGACTCTCAATTTCCGGCCCTCATCGACCGGGAGATCCTTTCTGACCTCGGCAAGGAAGGCTGCTCATGCTCCGAGCTTTCAAACCGGGTCGAGGCGGGGGAAATCGATGGATACCTCCTGCGGCCCATGAACTGCCCCATGCATATCCGCATCTACGCCAGCGAACCGCACTCCTATCGAGATCTCCCCGTCCGCCTCGCCGAGTTTGGTACCGTCTACCGATGGGAGCAATCCGGGGAGCTCAATGGTATGACCCGGGTGCGTGGCTTTACCCAGGACGATGCCCACATCTTCTGCACTCCCGAGCAGCTCGACGCTGAAATCTCCGGCTGCCTTCAACTCGTCAACAAGGTCTTCGCCACCCTCGGGATGAATCAGTTCCGGGTTCGGGTTAGCCTTCGCGATCCGGCTTCCGACAAATATGTCGGGGAGGCCGCCGATTGGGACAACGCCGAGGGCATCCTCAAGACGGCCGCCGCCACCCTTGGCGTACCCTATTCTGAAGAAACTGGAGAAGCCGCCTTCTACGGTCCCAAGATTGATTTCGTGGTCAGGGACGCCATCGGTCGGGAGTGGCAGCTCGGCACCGTCCAACTCGACTACAACCTTCCCAAACGATTCGAGCTTTCCTACATCGGCTCGGACAATAAGCCCCACCGCCCCATCATGATCCACCGGGCTCCCTTTGGTTCGATGGAGCGCTTCGTCGGGGTACTGATCGAGCACTTTGGCGGCAACTTCCCCGCCTGGCTCGCTCCCGAACAGGTGAGGATTCTCACGCTGAACGACTCCCTCAAGGCTGCAGCAGATTCCCACCGCCAGCAGCTCGCTGCCGCCGGCATCCGGGCCAGCGTCGACGCCGCCTCCGACAAGCTAGGGGCCAAGATTCGTCGGGCCGAAGCTGCCAAGATTCCTTTCATGCTGATTCTCGGGGAAAGGGAAGTTGCCGAGGGCCGGGTCTCCATCCGCTCGCGCGTGACCGATCAGTTCGAAGAATCCCTGCCATTCGAGAGCTTCATCGGCCGCTTTGTCCAATACATCGCCGCCCGCAGCCTGCCCGACAAAGAGCGCTCGGGTGCCCCCGCTCACGGGTGAAAGGCTTTCTCCCATACTTCAGGCTTCTCCGCCCTGTCCGCTGGCTCTTCGCCTTTGCCGTCCTCTGCGGAATCATCAACGGGATCGCCAGCGGTTTCGGCCTCGCCTTTGCCGTTGATTATATTTTTCCGCTCATTTTTCCGGACCAAGGCTCTCTCGAGGGAGTCTCCCTCTCCCTCTCACAGCTCCTCCTCTACGCGCTCTTTCTTCCCATAACCTTCGCCGTCCGTGGCCTGAGCGGTTTCGCCAACATCTACTACATGAGCTATTGCGGGGTGCTCGTTCTCGAGCAAATCCGCACTTTGGTCTTCTCCCACCTCCAGTTCGTCTCGCTCCGCTTTTACCAGAAGAACCGTACCGGGGACTTGATCAGTCGCTTGATTGCCGACACCCAACTCCTCCAACAGATCATCACCTTTGTAGCCAATGATCTGATACGGCAGCCGGTAACCCTTCTCGGGGCCCTCGGCTTCCTCGCCTGGAAAGCTGCCACCGCCGACGAGTTCGGCTTCCTCCTCCTCAGTCTCATGATCCTCCCCATCACCATTCTCCCGATCCGGGCCGTCGGGAAGCGGATGTTGAAGAAGGCCAAGTTGATGCAAGATCAGGCTGGCGACCTCACCGGAATCATTAGCGAAAACCTTTCCGCCCCCCGGGAGATCCGGGCCTTCGGGCTCGAGGAACATCAAAATCAGCGATTTTCCAGCGCCGTCCGCAGGCTCTTTCACCACCAGATGAAGGTGGTTAAATATTCCCAAGTCCTAAGCCCGAGCATCGAATTCATTGCCTCTTGCGGAATCGGATTTGCGGTACTCTATGCCTCCCGTTCCGGCCTTACGCTCCAGGAGGTCGTTCCCCTCGTTTTTGCACTCTACATGGCTTACGAACCCGTCAAACGCCTCGGGGGCGTCCATAACAAAATTCGTCAAGGGGTCGCCGCTCTTGAGCGAATCGACTACATCCTCCACCAACCTGTAGATATCCAAACCCCGACCAGACCGCTCCAGCCCCCCTACTCCCGCGGTGAGGTAAATTTCGAAGCGGTCGACTTTTCCTATGACGAGCTCCCCACCCTCAAAGCAATCTCCACCACCATCCAGCAGGGTGAAATCGTGGCCCTGGTCGGACCGAGCGGCTCGGGTAAGAGCACCTTTGTGAGCCTGATCCTCCGCCTGTTCGACCCCGCCTCCGGGAGCATCCTCCTCAATGGTCTGGACCTCCGCGATTGGGATCTGGCCAAGCTTCGCGCCTCCATCGCCTACGTTGCTCAGGAGCCGATCCTCTTCAACGACACCGTGCGGGAAAACATCCGGCTCGGGCGGCTGGGAGCCACCGACGAGGAAGTCGAAGAGGCCGCCACCCTCGCTTTTGCCAGCGAGTTCATTGCCGAACTGCCACTCGGCTTTGAAACCGTTCTTGGCGAGCGCGGCTCCCGCCTCTCCGGGGGTCAACGCCAGAGAATCTCCATCGCCCGCGCCTTCCTGCGCCAAGCACCCATCCTCATCCTTGACGAGGCAACCTCCGCCCTCGACGCCGAATCCGAGGATCAAATCCAGCAAGCCATTTCGCGTCTCGTTCAAGGGAAAACCACCCTCATCATTGCCCACCGCTTCAGCTCCATCCGCATTGCCAACCGGATCCTCCTTTTTGATCACGGAAAGATCGTCGCTACCGGCACCCACGAATCCCTTCTCAGCTCGAGCGATCTCTACCGCGACCTTTACCAACGCCAGATCCAGGCCTAAAAACGCCGCCGTGCTCGCCGACCTCCTCACTGACAAGATTGTCAGTTCCCCGCATCGGATCATTTCTCTCGCAGACTTTGTATCCATCGCTCTCTATCACGATCCACTGGGCTACTACCATCGCCCGAGGCAGCGGGTTGGCACCGAGTCAGGAACCGATTTCTACACCAATCTCGCCTACCGGTCCGTTCTTGCCCCCCTCGTCATTGAGGGCATCTCCCGTGACCTTCCCCACCCGCCGAGCTCCTACACCTTCTACGAGATAGCCTCCGAACCGGAAGGAGGACTCCTTCGCGAAAACGATCCTCACCCCTTTGCCGGGATCAAATTCCTCCGTCTCGGGGATCCGCTCACCTTTGCTCCGAGGTCTTTGATCTTTGCCAACGAATGGCTCGATGCCCAACCATTCCATCGCTTTCGGTTTCTCGAAGCGAACTGGGCCGAAATGGGGGTTACCCTTTCCCCAGAGAACGACTTTGCCTTTGCCCCGTTTCCTTACCGGACTGCGGAACTCGAGGAACTCCTCCCCTTCCTTCCGGCCAGAACCTCCCATGGGTACACCCTCGACCTATCGCTTCGGGCTGAATCTTGCCTGCAACAACTGCTCGAAGAAAATTGGCAAGGTCGATTCCTCACCTTCGATTACGGTCAGACTTGGGACACCTTCATCCACCACCTGCCCCAAGGTTCCGGGCGTGCCTACCATCGTCACCAGCAGTCCCCTGATTTATTGGCCCAACCAGGAGATCAGGATCTCACTTGTTCCCTTTGCTGGGATCGCCTCGTCGCCGTCGCAGAGCGCTTTGCGATTTCACCACCCGTTATCCAGCGCCAGGAGGCTTGGTTGATGCACCACGCCAGCCGGGCTATCTCCAAACTCATCCAGGAGTCAGCCTCTGGATATTCCGAAAAGAGGAATCGCCTCCTCTCGCTCCTTCATCCAGCCCAAATGGGATCCGCTTTCCAAGTCTTCGAGTTCACTCGCTAAAGATTCTATCCCCTCAACCTTAGTCGGGATTTGCCAATCCCTCAGAAAAGGTGGACAGTACCAAGTTCAATGAATGTCGCCACCGTCGATTCACCAAAGGATTCCAACCTGGAGCTTGAGCGTCTTTCCGCTCCGGATCGCATCCGCTGGCTCCTTCAACAGCATCCCGGACACACCGTTCTCTCCACCAGTTTCGGGGTCCAGTCTGCAGTCCTCCTTCACATGGTGACTCAGGTCGAACCCGAGCTGCCGATCATTTTTGTGGATACCGGCTATCTCTTTCCCGAGACCTACCGCTTCGCTGATCGCCTCACCCGCGAGCTCAAATTAAATCTCTTCGTCTACAATCCCCTTACCACTGCCGCCCGACAGGAGGCTCTCCACGGAAAACGTTGGGAGCAGGGCGACCGCGGTCTCGCTTCCTACAACCTGGAAAATAAAGTTGAGCCGATGAACCGGGCGCTGACCGATTTCCAGGCGAGGGCCTGGATTTCAGGCCTCCGCCGGAGCCAGTCCTCCACCCGCGCAGACCGGGCCTTCATCGAGCCGCAAAAGAAAATCACTAAACTCTATCCGATTCTCGATTGGTCCGATCGCGACGTTTACCAGTACCTCACCAGTTACGACCTCCCCTACCATCCTCTTTGGGAGCAGGGCTACGTCTCCGTGGGCGACGTCCACAGCACCTCCAAGCTGCTCGAGGGGATGACGGCTGAGCAGACCCGTTTCAATGGACTCAAGCGGGAGTGTGGTTTGCACGAGATTTCCGAAAAGTCAGATTTCGTCATCTAGTCGGGCATGTCCCCCCGCGCTGCATTCGTTCTCGCCGCCGGTCTTGGCCAGCGCCTCCGTCCCCTCACCCTCCGAACCCCCAAGCCTCTTATTAAAGTCAGCGGGCGCCCGCTGATTCTCCATCTCCTCGACCAATTATGCGAGGTCGGGGTCGAGCGCTTCGTCATCAATACCCACCTGTTCCCCGAACAGTTTGTCAACCTCTTCCCGACCCGAAACTGGAGAGGCCGACCAATCGATCTCGTCCACGAAATCGATCTCCTCGAAACCGGTGGAGGCCTCGCCAATGTGGTCCCCCGCCTTCCCGCCGGGGAGCCCATCCTGCTCATCGCCTCAGACATCCTTACCACCGCTTCCTTCGCCGGCCTGATTGAGGCGCACCGGACCTACGGCCGACCAGCCTCCACCCTGCTTACCCGCACCCTTGGCCCGCCCCACACCCTCGAAATCTCGGAACAGGGGACCGTTCTCGATCTGCGACAGCGTCTGAATCGTCGCGGCATCAAATCCCTCGGGTATACCGGCATCGCCATTCTGGAGCTTGAAAAACTCTCTCCTTTTCTTCCGCCACCCGAACCCGAATCGATCGTGGAAACCTGGATACGCGCCCTGGACGCTGTAGAAGAGATCTATTCCCATCAGGACGACGATTCGATCTGGATCGATATTGGCGATCTCGATCGACTCGAGCACGCTCGCCGGGTCTGGCCTCTCCACACCGACCCCGCCATCCATCGCAAGGCACTACGGATTGCTTCCGACCTTCCTCTCCGGCTTAGTCCGATACCCTCAGGCGCCTCAGACCGGTCCTTCGTACGGATCACCTCGCCCGTCTGCAGCAAACGGGCCATTGCCTGCGCCTACGCTACGGCAACCCGTCCCGAGTATGCCCACTACGGTAAACTCGCCCGCGAATTGGCCGCCCTCGGATTCCCGGTTCCCGAGGTTCTCGCCGAAGACCGTACGGCCCAGATGCTCTGGCTGGAGGACTGCGGTGATCGCACGCTTCTTGAAATCGCCCAATCCATCAAGGTTTCTCCAACAAAGCTTGGGGCAGGGGACATCTGTCCATTACGAGAGGCCCTCGATCTGGCCCTCGAAAGCCTCCGCCAGCTCCACCACCTGCCAACTTCTACCTCGCTCACGATCGCCGGACTCTTCGAACCATCCTACTTCATCTGGGAGCAGGATCTTTTTCTAGACTATTGCGCCTCTCCCCTCCTCAACGAGCCACCAGATCAGCTCCGCGAAATCCTCGCCGAGCCCTTCCTCTTCCTCCGCAAGTACCTCACCCAAATCCGACCGGCTTACCTGCATCGGGATTTTCAGTCCCAAAACCTGCTCCTCCACAACGGGCGCATTCGGTGGATCGACTTTCAAAGCATGCGACTGGGCCCGCCCGCTTACGATGTTGCCTCCCTTTGCTTTGACCCCTACCTCGACCTTGATTCCAGTACAATCCAAAGTCTCTTGCGAGATGACGCCATCAGCCGGGGTCTTGATCCATCATTCTGGGCGGATCAAGCGGCCATCGCGGCCACCCAGAGGCTACTTCAGGCGCTTGGCGCTTTTGGTCTCCACGGTCTACGGAAGAACAATCCATTCTATCTCCGGGTCATTCCGATCGCCCTCAATCTACTGCTTCGTGAAATGCCTCACCCGTTGCGCGAAGGGCCGCTTTACCCCCTCCTTCAGCAGATGCAGGATGTATTCCTTCATCAATACAAGGTTTGAACTTTTCCTGAAACGAGCCATCATCCTGCTTTATCAATGGAATCGAATTCTCCCACAAAGCACCTCCTCGGCATCGGACTGGACGGCACCGACGGTCACAAGCGAATCACTCGCGCCGAGAGGTTCTCCATAGTCGGCGGTAGCGAAGCCACACATGACTGCATGACCGAGACCCTGGTAAAAACCTTCGAAGCGATCGATCGGCGAGGAAAGACGCTTGAATCTCTTGAAAAGAAAGAATTAACTGACCTCATCCACCAAAACACGCCAAGCTAATCTACCATGGCCGATACTCCAGAAACTCAAGACGACTCATCGGAAAACAACCCGGGGAAGCTTCCCCTGAAGAAACCTTCCGTGAAACTCACCCCCAAGGCTCCTGGCACGGCTGATCCGATTCGGCTCAAGCCTTCACTTCCGAATCCGTTGGAAGTAAAAGCTCCCCCACGCCCAGCAGAAAAAGTCGCCAGCGAAGAAAAGCAACTTGAAGTTCAGAGCTTGGCCGAAGGCCCATCCGAGACCCCCAAACCAACCCCGGTCAAGGGAAGCATACTCGACGAAATTATGGGGGCACCGGCCCAGGACATGAAGTCGGTCGAGGATGAGTGGGAAGAAGATTACGTCGAGGAGCCAGAAGAGTTTGATGTCTCCATGAATCTCGATCTGGACGACGATGATGACGAAGAGTCTCAACCCGCCGATCAGTTGAAACCTTCCATCAAACCAAACCTCGTTACCCGTAGCAAACTGCCACGGATCGCCGACCTCTCCAAAAAGGCAGCCTCATCGCCGAGCCCGGTCAAACCAGCCTCCGAAACCCCGGTTTCAATCGACGGTCCCAGCAGCGGGCCAGAGACTGCCAACAAGCCCAAGCTCACTCCAAAGGTCCCCGGCACCGGTTTCCCGAAACCCGCTGTTCAGCCAGCAGTCGCTCAGCCAGCAGCTGTCAAACCAGCCATCGTCAAACCAGCAGCCGCAACCGCTCCTGCTCCCTACTCGGCGCCGTCTGAGTTTGCCCCGCGCCACCAAGCCGCTGAGCCGGATTCCTCGTCCAAAGTTGGGCTCGTCGTCCAAGGGCTCATGCTCGTCGCCCTGCTCATCCTTGTTATCATCCTGCTCAAGGAACTCATCCCCCTCCTCAGCTAACCAGATTTTTTATGGCACAAAACATCACCGAACTCACATCTGCCAATTTCGAACAGGAAGTTCTCCAAGCCTCTGTCCCAGTCCTCGTCGATTTCTGGGCACCCTGGTGTGGACCCTGCATCAGCATCGCGCCGATTCTCGAGCAAGTTGCCGATGAGGTTGGAGCATCTGCCAAGATCACCAAAGTCAACGTCGATCAAAACGGTCCCCTCGCTGAGAAATACGAGATTCGTTCCATCCCGAACCTCGTCATCTTCAAAAATGGATCGGTAGCAGACCGAATCATTGGTCTCAGCTCCAAACAAGACATTAAGTCCAAGCTCGTCTAAGCCATCGCAGCGTCGCGCCTCGCAAGGGTGACCCTGCCGCTTCCTCCGGTTGGTCTTTGCCTTTAAGCTCAGAAGGATTGAAAAGGGAGGAAGCCACTGCGTTGGATGACCCATTTCCACGCAGGCTTTTGCTCAGGATCTATACTGCAACCCAGCCTATGTTTCCGGAGCTGCGAGTGGACCATCCTCTATTGAGTCTCGCCTTCGGTAATCTACTCGGAGGTGCCGGGGCTCGTGGTTAACCACCGCCTCGTTCGTTCCCGGCGTGGACTCCGTTTCCCTTCCCCTGCCAGCACAGTATGCCCGGCAGACGAGATATCTCCACCGTGACATCCTCCCGAGGCTCTTCATCGTATTCCCAAAAGATTGCCCAGCCATGAATCGGTTTGCTCCTTCCGGGGACACACGCCATCCTCTGTAACCGATGGCCCCCCCTCCAACCAGCCAGAAAAACTTCGACCTTATCGTAATTGGTGGAGGGCCATCTGGACTCGCGGCGGCCTTCCGCGCCTCCCTCGAAGGAAAGAAGGTCTGCCTCATCGAAAAAGGACCATCCTGCGGAGGCTCCGTTCATACCCATCGGTCAGAGGGATTTCTTGCCGAGGCAGGTCCCAATACCCTTCTCCTTTCCGATGCTTCCCTCGACCCCCTCCTCGAGGCGGCCGGCCTTGCCAGCCAGAGCATCTCATCCCGGCCTGAAGCCAAGAAGCGCTTCATCGTCCGCTCCGGTCGCCCGGTTCCCCTGCCCACCTCCCCGTTGGGCCTCATCCGTACCCCCGTCCTTAGCGCGAGGGCTAAACTGCGGCTTTTTGGTGACCTCATTTTGCCACGCACCCCGGAGCTCTCCTCCATCACCCCGGGAACCTACTTCGAAAAAAGATTTGGAAGAGAAGTCGTTGATTACCTCCTCAATCCATTCATCGGAGGAATCTACGCCGGAGACCCCCATGGCCTCACCTTGCGCCACGCCTTTCCGGGTCTCTACAAAATAGCCCAATCATCGCGCTCCCTCATTCTCGGTGGGCTGGGAGCTGCTCGCCAAAAGAAGAAAACCAGGCAGACCACCGCGCGCCGGATGGTTTCCTTCCCCGAAGGCCTCTCCACCCTGACGTCTACCCTGGCTTCCAGAATCCTTCAGCATTCGGGTTGCTCGATTCAAACGGAAGCTACCATCCACTCCCTGGCTGGTGACGACTCTGGCTGGACCACATTCCTTGGCCATCGATCCCAGCTTAAAGCGCCACAGTTGATCCTTGCGGTACCAGCCCATGCCATCCCCAACCTTCCCTTTGAATCGGTTGCCTTTCCCGCTCTATCGGAAGCTGCCAGCGAGCTTCGCTACCCACCCGTAACCTCAGTTTCCCTCGGATTTCCCCAGTCCTCCCTTCAAGCACCCCTTACCGGGTTCGGCGTCCTCGTCCCCGCGATTGAAAAGCGCTCAATCCTCGGAGTCCTCTACGCCAGCTCAATCTTCCCCAATCGGGCTCCATCCGATCACGCCCTCTTCACCATCTTTGTGGGCGGGCGCCAACCGGAAAAAGCTGACCTACCGGATCAGGAACTCATCTGCACTGTTTGTGGCGAGCTCAAGGACCTTCTTGGGATCAATGGCCCTCCAGTCTGGTCCTACATCAAACGCTGGCCCCGGGCAATTCCGCAATACGACCAAGCCTACGACGGCTGGATCCATGCCGTAGAGCAGATCGAGAGGTTCCACCCAGCCCTCAAAATCATTGGCCAAACTCGCGATGGGATCTCCCTTCCATGCAGTTTGCTCTCCGGATGGGAAGCTGGAACCGGTTGGTGAGTCCCCTATCCTTCCTTTTCAATCTGCTAATGACTTCGAGCCAGTGCTTGATTTGAGCATCAAAAAACCTAAGTTTCCGGAATGAGCTTGGCCACCGCGAAAGAACCTCAGCACCAGAAAGGGATTCCTCCAGAGGTCTACCTTCGCGCTCAGCCCTTCCTTCAGGATCTCGAACGCTTTCTCCAGAAGGAGACAAACTCCTTCGAACCTGAACTTCTCTCCCTCGTTGATTACGTCTTTGCCCGTCCCGGGAAAAGGCTCCGCTCCCTTCTGACCTACCTGGCGGGAACCAATGCCGAGGGCGCCTACACCTCGGACCAAATCAAAATCGCTGCCGTCATCGAGATGGTCCACCTCGCCACCCTCGTCCACGACGACATTCTCGATGAGGCCGCCATGCGTCACAACCGGGAGACCGTATCGGCTCTCTATGGAACCCCTTCTGCCGTCCTTCTCGGGGACGCCCTCTTTGCTCAAGCTCTTAACCTCGCCTCCAGCTTTTCCTCGACCGAGGTCTGCCGAGCCGTCGCCACCGCCACCCGTCAGGTCTGCGCCGGTGAAATCGACCAGTCCCTTTTCAACCAGGAAAAAGCACCCACCCGCGAGCGCTACTTCCGAATCATCGAACTTAAAACTGCCGAGCTCTTCGATGTTTCTTGCCGTCTCGGTGCCTCTTTCGGTTGCCCTCAACCGAGCGGCTTCCCCCAGGCAGCTGGTCTCTTCGGGCGTCAGCTCGGGATCGCCTACCAGATCTACGATGATCTCCTCGACATTTTTGGAAATGAAGTTGAATCCGGGAAAACCCTCGGCACCGACATCATGAGCGGCAAGGTCACTTTGCCAATCTTTGCCCTCCGCGACCTCCTCTCCGAAAAGGAAAGGCATCACTTGGACAGTCGCTTGGCTGGCGGTAGTCCCGAGATCGTCGAGGAAATGCTCCAGCTCCTTCGCCAGCCAGCTGTCTACCAAGCCGTGCATGCCACCTTCAACCGTATCATCTCGGAGGGTATCCAAACCTTGGAACCCTTTGCCCACCTTCCGGCCTCCGCCGAACTCCATCAATTGGGCACCCTCCTTCGTGAAAAAATCGCGGACCTTGGCCCCCTCTAAAATGGCCTAAAAAAAAGGCCGATCTGGTTTTTCACCAAATCGACCTCGAAGCACTGGCCTTTCCGGGCCTCCGCGTGTACAGACAGGCCTCAGAGAAGCTCTTTGATGGCTGAGCCGGGCTTGAACTTGAGCTGCTTGGCGGCTTTGATTTTGATCGACTCACCGGTGGCTGGGTTGTGTCCCTTGCGGGCCTCACGGCGGGTCACGCTAAAGGTTCCGAAACCAACTAATTGAATCGCCGTGGCGGAGTCTGCATCGCCAGTCAGTTTAACCTCTTTACCAGCCTTCTTGATCGATGCTTTGATCGCATCGAGAACGGCGTCCAGAGCGCGTTCAGCGGCTGCTCGGGTTTCGCATTCAAGGTTGTTTTGGATTTCGGCGATCAGTTCTGCTTTATTCATGTGTCGTTTTAAGGGCTTGTTGTTAGTATTGGATGAATTGCTACCCCTTGGATAAAGGTTCCCAAGCAACTTCCAGTCAACAGGAATGTAACTCTTCGCCAACGTTTTCAGAGCCCCTCCCAGGGGCCTTCATGGTGTCTCCTCCTCGGCCAAAGTTTCCCCCCGCTGCCCGAGGGTGGCCGCCTTCAACAAACCCTCCAATGCCACATAGGGATTTTGGTCTCGCTCCTCGGCAATCTGCCCGGCTCTTCGCAAGAGCTGTCTCGCCAAAACCCGAGCCCGTCCTTCACTTGCTCCCCAACTCTGGCAAAGCCGCACCACCGGCTCAAACTCTTCTTCTTTGAAGGGTGGAATCTCCATCCACGCTTTCTCTCCCAAGGCCGGGTTGCTGTCAACGCCTTCACACTTGACCCCGGGGGAGGAAAGACCATTGAACTCATCTGCGTGAACGATCTCTCCGACCTCCATATTGCTCGGGTTGCCGAGCTTCCCAAACCCCTTGAACTGCGCGAGCGTATCAGTCTTTCCGAGACAGAGGCAGCCTTCGTCAAGAACTCCCGTCAGACCATCCACCGGATCATTTTCGGCGACGATCCCCGTCACCTTGTCGTCGTCGGCCCCTGCTCGATTCACGATCCCTCAGCTGCCGTCGAGTACGCGACCCGACTCAGCCGCCTCGCTGCCAAGGTCGCCGATCACCTCTACGTCGTCATGCGGGTCTACTTTGAGAAACCCCGCACCACCGTCGGCTGGAAGGGGCTCATCATGGACCCCAATCTCGACGGAACCGCCGATATCACCACCGGACTCTCGGTCGCCCGCAAGGTTTTACGCGATGTCATTCGCACCGGTTTGCCCACCGCGACCGAGTTCCTCGACCCGATTACCCCCCAGTACATCGCCGACCTCATTTCATGGGCTGCCATCGGTGCGCGAACCTCCGAGAGCCAAACCCATCGCCAAATGGCTTCCGGGCTCTCCATGCCGATGGGTTTCAAGAATACAACGGCCGGCGAGGTGCTCCCCGCTATTAATGGAATCCGCGCCGCCAGCGAACCTCAAACTTTTCTCGGCGTCAGTATCAATGGCCAGGCCTCCGCCGTTACCACAACAGGCAACCCAAATTGCCACCTCATTCTTCGAGGAGGTAACCAAAGCTCAAACTACGACGCTGCCTCCACCGCTGGCAGCGTGGAGATGCTGCTTAAAAATGGCCTCATCCCCGCTATCATGGTCGACTGCAGCCACGCCAACAGCGATAAAAACCCGGCCCGCCAACCCGAGGTATTCCTCGAGATTATTCGCCGGATCTGCGCTGGCGAAACATCCCTCATTGGCACGATGATCGAAAGCAACCTGGTCGAAGGGAGTCAGCCCTTTCCGGTCGATCTGGATAAGCTAACTTACGGAAAGTCGATTACCGATCCTTGTATCGGCTGGGAGACTACTGAAGCAATCCTTCAGGAGGCCAACGCCCTTCTTCACAACCGTTGACCGGAAAACTTTGCCTGTCTTCTCCCCCAGCCCAATCCGACTTCTAGAACGAGAGATCCTCTTATATTGTTGTTTTTCAAAAGTAAGGTCTCTTATTCTCAACTCATGAAAAAACCCATCCACGTGGCCGTCACCGGAGCAGCTGGCCAGATTGGCTACTCGCTCCTTTTCCGCATCGCGTCAGGGGCCATGTTTGGCCCTGACCAACCCGTTGTCCTCCAGCTCATCGAAATAGAGCCCGCCATGAAGGCTGTCCAAGGCGTCGTTATGGAGCTTGACGATTGTGCCTTCCCGCTCCTCCACAGTGTCGTTGCCACATCCGACCCAGCTATTGGGTTCAAAGATGCCGATTGGGCCCTTCTCGTCGGCTCGGTCCCTCGCAAACAGGGGATGGAACGGGCTGACCTGCTCGGCATTAATGGCAAAATTTTTGTCGGCCAGGGCGAGGCGATTGCCCGGTACGCCGCCCCCGAGGTTCGGGTTCTCGTCGTCGGCAATCCGTGCAACACCAATTGCATGATCGCCCTCAATAGCGCCCGCCGGGTCAGAGACATTCCTCCATCAAATTTCTTTGCCATGACCATGCTCGATGAAAACCGAGCCAAGTCCCAGCTTGCCCAAAAAGCCGGGGTGCCCGTAACCGAGGTCACCAACCTGGTCGTTTGGGGGAACCACTCCCCCACCATGTTTCCTGACTTCACCAACGCCAGGATTTGCGGCAAGCCAGCCACCGAATCCATTACCGACCTTTCCTGGCTTCAGGATACCTTCGTCCCCACCGTAGCCAAGCGCGGAGCGGCTATCATCGAAGCTCGCGGGGCATCCTCTGCCGCTTCGGCAGCCAACGCCGTGGTCGACACCGTCCGTGCTCTTTCCACTCCCACCCCCAGCGGCCAAGCCTTCAGCGTCGGTGTGTATTCAAATGGTGAATACGGATTTCCCGAGGGGCTGATCATCTCCATGCCTGTTGCCTCGGATGGCCAAACCCACCGGATTCTCGATGGCTTCGCCCTCGATCCCTACGCCCTTGCCAAGGTCGAAGCTTCCATTAAGGAGCTTTCCGACGAGCGTGATCTGGTAAGCTCCTACCTCTGAGGAAATGATGCCGGGCTCTGAAACTGCCAGAGCCCGGCATTGCTTCAGGCGGACCAGCCACCCGTCTCGTTGGCTTCAAGGGACAGCCGCTCGGCCTACCTCCTGTTCCTCGGCCAACTTTTTCAAGCCTTTAAGATCCAGTTTTCCACTGCCGAGAAGGGGAAGCTTGGCGACGCCCATCCAGTTCGTCGGGCTCGGCTTCCAGAGATTTGGGAGGCGAACCTTGCGCAGCCCCTCCGTTATTCTTCTGGCACAGAGCTTGGCCTCGGCAGCGTGGATTACCACCAGGCGCTCCCCTTTTCGCTCATCCGGCAGGGTGGTCACTGCCAACTGATTGATCTCCAGCCCAAGGGCCTCCACCAGGGCCTCCTCGACCATCGTGTGTGAGACCATCTCGCCTCCAATCTTCGAAAATCGAGACAAGCGATCAGTAATTTTCAGAAAACCTTCCTCGTCGAGCTGCCCAAGGTCTCCCGTGCGGTACCAACCATCCCGGAGCGCCTCCTCGGTCAAGCCGGGGTCGCCAAGGTATCGCTTCATCACGTTCACCCCTGCTACCTCGATCAATCCTTCGCTCCCAACCGGCAACTTGGCGCCGGTCTCCGGATCGACGATCCGCACCCGCACGCCAGGCAGCGGTCGTCCCACCGTACCCATCTTTGTGCCCGTCTGCCTCAGGCCGTCCCGGTCCATATCTTCGACGTTGACCGCCACCACCGGCGAGCACTCCGTACAACCATAACCCTCTCTCGGCATCACTCCATAGCGGGCCTCCAGCATCTCTGCCAACCGCGGCTTCAACTTCTCCGCACCCGCAATCATCCAGCGAGTGGAAGCAAAGGCCGCCCGATCAATTTTTCGAGTCCAGGAGAGCAGCAGCGAAGGGGTCGCCAATACCACTGTGGGCTGGAATCGAAGGGCAATCGCTTCAACCGCTTTGGCATCGAGCGGGTTCGAGTGAAAGGCCACCGAAAGCCCCTTCGTCATCGGAAACCAAAGGGTGATCGTCAGACCCATCGAATGAAAGAAGGGAAGAATTCCCAACATCCGGTCGTCCCGACGCAGACGCCCCACTCCGGCAAATGCTTCGATATTTCCGAAGATGTTGGCCGCGCTCAGCTCGATTCCTTTGGGAACCGCCGTGCTACCACTGCTGAAGAGCACCGCCATCGGGTCACTGATGGATGCCCCTCTTCCTTTCCGCAGGAGGAGGCTTTTCGGCGCGAAGCGGGCCGCCAGGAGTCCCCCGAGCTTTTCGCTTGCCCGGATCGTTCCCATCAAGTCCTCCAGCAGAATGACCTTCTCAGGCAAAACCACATCGGGAAGCTTTTCGAGAACCAGTTTAGAAGTGATCACCGTCCGGATTTCTCCCAACTCGAGAGCTGCCCCCTGCACTTCTCGGGAACCTGTATAGTTCAGATTGACTGCCACCCGACCCTCGAGGGCGAGAGCCAGATTGGTCAGTGCTCCTCCGATTGACGGAGGCAGCAAGATGCCGGTCCGTTCCTCCCCGGGGGACAGCTCTCGTCTCAATTTCTTTTGGATCAAGATGCTACCGACCAGGGCCTTGCCGAAGGTCAGCTCCTTTCCCGCGTGGTCTGTCATCGCCAGTCGGCCCCAGTGGCGACGGGCCGAAGCGATCCAACGTTCGCCCGCACCACCTTCTGCCCGGCATCGCTCATAAATCGCCACCGAGCCGGCCGCTTCCACGGCGTCGCGCACCGCGTCGATGCCTTCACTCAGATCGACCGGCCTCCCGTAGTGAATGTGGATCCTCCGCCTGAAGTCCCGAAGATCCAGAGGTTGGGGAACGTGCCCGTGTGCAAGGCTGGCGTGCGAGCCATAGCCACCTTCGATCCAACCTCCGATTACCGGGCAGTCCAGGCCACGCACAATCCGCTCAAAGCCCCTCTTGAAGGGCAGCAGATGCCCCGTCCGTGACAGACTCCCTTCGGGAAAAATACCCACAATGAAACCGTCCTGAAGTGCCTTCCGTGCAGTCAGGATCGACTTCGCCAGGGTCTTTGGCCCATCCGTATCTTCGATCGGAATCACTCGTCCCAGCCTAAGAAAAAACCGGACCAAAGGATGGTTTCTCGCGATCGCCTCTCGCGACGCAATAAAACGGATACGGCGCAGTTGAGTCGAGAGCAGCCATACCCCGTCCATCACCGATACATGATTGCATACCAAAAGCGCTGGCCCATGCGATGGAAGGTTCTCCAGACCGGTCGCCCGCACCCGATACATCAACCGGGTTACCAAAAACGCGAGGAAGCGGGTGAGAAAGTCCGGCAGGGCTACGAGGGCTACCACCGTCATCAATCCCAGCACCACTGCCAGGAAAATGAAGCCCTCGGCTGCCGTTATCCCGAAGAGGGAGGTGTTGATCAGCAAAGCAATCGCCGAAAGCAAGACTCCGGCCCAACTCAACCAGGCACTCGTGGCCAGCACCGAGCCAAGCCGATCTCCAGGAGTCCGGAACTGGATGAAAGCCTCCACCGGTACAACAAAAATGCCTGCCCCGGCCCCTAGAATGAGAGAGAGCACGACTGCATATGCCAAGCTGGGATCCCCCACTGTTCCCAAGGCAAAGAACCCGAGACAACTTGCCAGCATCAAACCCGTGCCGATCGGAATGATCCCCACCTCAATTCCCCCGCGACTCAATCGCCCGGCCAAAATCGCGCCGATTCCTATTCCGATTGCGGTGGCGAAAAATAGCCTTGTCGAACCCTCCGGCGAGAGACCGAGCGTCGTCTCACCGAAGGCGAGCAGGTTCATCTGTACATAGGCCCCGACAAACGAAAAGACCGCAGAACTCCAGACCGCTAGGTTCAGAAACCCGTCTTTTCGCACCTCTTTCATTCCCCG
This sequence comes from Puniceicoccaceae bacterium, assembly GCA_036822055.1. Taxonomy (GTDB): domain Bacteria; phylum Verrucomicrobiota; class Verrucomicrobiia; order Opitutales; family Puniceicoccaceae; genus DAISIK01. The sequence goes on along the minus strand of DAISIK010000019.1, from coordinate 20,001 downwards.
CCAAACATCCTGCAAAACCACCAAAGAGGCCCTCCGGTTCGGGTCGCCATCCGGGGTGCGGGGAATTCTACGGGCCGTCAAAAACCCGAGGATCGCCACCACAATGCAAGCCACGGTGGCCAAACTACCCTCCCGACCCGAGAGGTAGCTGATTTCCGGCGCCAGGGCAGTCCCCAGAATGATCGCAAAATAGGCCGCCGCCTGCAGATAACTGTTTGCCCTCGAAAGCTGGGTTTGTTCCACCAACTCAGGAATCACCCCAAACTTGCTCGGCCCGAAACACGCACTTTGGGTCGACATCAGAAAAACGGTTGCCAGGAGCATTGGCGCACTTTCCACCAGAAAGCCCACCACCCCGAAGGTCATGATCATCACCTCCGCAAGTTTGGTCATCTGGATCACGCGGTACTTGGGGAAGCGATCGGCCAACATCCCCCCGAAACCGAGAAAGAGGAGAAAGGGAGTTGCGAATACCAGGCCGACGATTCCCAGAATACTGTCCAGGCCAGTCTCCGGCCAGATCTTTACCAGACCATAGACGATGAGGAGCTTAAACAGGTTGTCGTTGAGCGCCCCGAGAAACTGGGTCGCGTTGTGCCAGTGAAAACCAGCGAGTGGGCGAGAGGGAGATTTCATAGTTTTGATTCGATTGAGCCTCCAATTCAGCTTATGACATCTTTATTGTCAATTCAATAATGACAATTTTATTGCTATTTTCTACCCGCGAGCCAAACCTGTCTCCTATGCATGAATACGAAATGGTCCAGTCGGTCTTCGATGAGATTCGGCGCCTCCACAATCGCCTCCGTTGGCTCGGGGATAATGCCCACCCCAATCTGGGACTCTCCGCCGTCAAGCGAAGCCTCCTCCTCAGCCTTCACCGCGAGGGTGCCCAGCGGGTTCCTGAGCTGGCCAAGGAACGCCTCGTTTCGCGGCAGATCATCCAAACCCAAATCAATGACCTGATCAGTAGCGGCCTGGTTAAATCGACGCCGAACCCCAAAAATCAGCGCTCCTCCCTCATCGAGCTTACCCCGAAAGGAAACCAGGTGCTGCGGCAAATGGAGGATAGAGAACAGGAGATCCTTCAAGAGAGTGGCCTTCCAATGAAACCGGAGGAGTTGGAGACGGTGTTCCTCGGCTTGCAGAGGATCCGCCTTCACCTTGAGAAACTTAAGCTTTCGTGATTGCTTGTTTTATGCGTCCAAAGCCTTCAGAATTTGAGGACCAAGTCATCCGCCTTGCCTGGGCCGATCGAATTTCGTTCGAGGAGATCAAGAAACGCAGCTCCCTCAGCGAATCCGAGGTCATTGAGCTGATGCGGCGTTTTCTCCGCCCCAAGTCTTTCCAAGTTTGGCGTCGGCGCGTGAGCGGGCGCATCACCAAACATCGGAAGCGCTTCGAGCAAAAGATCGTCAAGTCGCGGAGAGCCGGAAAAAACGACCTCCGCACCTACCGCCACCAAAACCTTTAGGCGTCCCAGGAAAGTTCCGGACACCAAATCGGCTTTTTGCCGATCAATACCCCTTGGCGAACACCGCGAGGTATTTACCAGGTTTCCCGGTGAACAAGCAGGGGCCGAGCTCCTCCGGCTGATCAAACGGCAGACAACGGATGGTTACCTTCAGCTCTCTTTGGAGCCTTTCTTCGACCTCCGGGTCACCGCACCAGGTAGCGTAGGCGAAGCCAGCCACCGCCTCACCACTTTCCTCCGAGAAGAATCTGGCAAAGGCTTGGTAGTCGCTGAAGTGTTGGCTGTGCTCTTCCCGGAAGGCCTTCGCCCGTGCCAAAAGGTTGGCCTGAATCTCTTCGAGCAAGTCTGAAATCCCGGCAATGAAGCCTTCCCGGGGCCAAGCCTTCTTTTCCTTTGGCCCCTCGTCGCGTCGCGAGAGAAAAACTGAATCGTTAGCCAAGTCTCTCGGCCCTACTTCAATCCGGATCGGCACCCCTTTTTTGACCCATCCCCATACCTTTTCGCCACCCCGCATATCACGGTCATCCACCTCCACGCGCACGGGTGCACCGGCAAAGTCCTTTTCCACCACCTCTCTTGCGAGCTGATGGCAGAAATTCATCACCGCTTCTCGATCTGTATCCTTCGGAATCACCGGAATGATCACCACGTGAAGAGGAGCCAGCCGGGGTGGGAGGACGAGGCCGTCATCGTCGCTATGGGTCATCACCAGCGCTCCGATCAACCGCGTCGACACCCCCCATGAGGTAGTCCAGGCATATTCCTGCTTTCCCTCCCTTCCGAGAAATTTAATTTCGCTCGCCCGGGAAAAGTTCTGACCCAGGAAATGCGAGGTACCCGCCTGCAGGGCCTTGCCATCCTGCATCATCGCCTCGATGCAGAGCGTATCCACTGCCCCGGGGAAACGCTCCCCCTCCGACTTTCGTCCGGTCAGCACCGGCATCGCCATGTACTCCTCGGCAAAAGTCGCGTAAATTCCCAGCATTTTTTGGGTTTCCTCCTCTGCCTCGCTCTCCGTCTCATGCACCGTATGGCCCTCCTGCCAAAGAAACTCCGCCGTTCTCAAAAAGAGGCGGGTGCGCATCTCCCAGCGTACCACATTCGCCCATTGATTGATCAGGATCGGAAGGTCGCGATAGGATTGAACCCACTGGGAATAGACATCCCCAATGATCGTTTCCGAGGTGGGCCGAATGATCATGGGTTCCTCCAGCTTGCCTGCCGGAACCAGTTTACCCGACTCATCCAACTCCAATCGGGAGTGGGTCACCACCGCACACTCCTTGGCAAATCCCTCCACATGATCCGCCTCCTTTTGCAAAAAGCTGAGGGGAATCAGGAGCGGAAAATAAGCGTTCCGGTGGCCCGTCTCTTTAAACATACGATCGAGGGCATCCCTCATGTGCTCCCAAACTGCAAACCCCCAGGGTTTGATTACCATACACCCGCGTACTGCGCTCGTCTCTGCCAGTTCAGCCGCCCGGATCACCTGCTGATACCACTCGGGATAGTCTTCTTCTCGGGTCGGGGATATGGCAGGCGCGCTATTTTTTGACATCTGGTTATCAAACGGCAGCCCCTCCTCATCTGACAAGCCCAACTCTACAAAGTTGACACATCCATCCCGCGAATCTCCCTTGCCCTCCCGGAGTCCTTGCTCATCTCATTAAGAGTGGAAACTTGGGAGATACTTCTAATGGGTGGCCTGGTCACCATTGCCCGCACCGTGGACGTCACGATCGGAACCATCCGCGTCATTTCCGTTATCGCCGGGCAAATCTGGACCGCATTTTTCCTCGGCTTCGTCGAGGTTCTGGTTTGGCTTTCGGTCATTTCCATCACCCTCTCGAAGGTCCAGGAGCATCCCGTTTTAATGCTTTTCTTCGCCCTCGGCTTCGCTCTCGGCAACATGCTTGGCATCACCGTTGAGCGCTTCCTCCCCATGGGAAATCTGACCCTCAGGATCATTGGCGGAGAACAAGTCCGCGAGATTGCCACGGCCCTTCGGGACCTCGGACTGGGCGCGACCGTGATGAAGGGGGAGGGTCGCGACGGAGAGCGCTTTTTTCTTTTTTCCTTCATGTCCAAGAAGCAGTTGAAAGAGGTCCGGGCAATCCTCGAACCCTACCGTGACTCCGTCTTCCTCACCCTCGACTACGGCGGCAGCTCCAACCGTGTCCTCCTCCCCAGCCACGCTCAAGCGGTCAATGCGGCTAGAGCCACCAAAAGAAAATAGCCCCTCATGCCCCCCACGTCTTCTGAGTATTGGGTTCACGACCTTAGCCCCTTTCTTATTCAGTTTCCCGAGAGCTGGCCGATCGCTGGTGTTAGTTGGTATGGCCTGTCCTACATCTCCGGCTTCGCCATCGCCTGGTGGCTCCTGCGAAACTATGCGGCCAGAGGTCTCACCCCGCTAAATCAGGATCAACGCTCGGGACTCCTCACCGCCGTGATTATCGGTGTCATCGTCGGAGGGCGGCTTGGCTACATGCTCCTCTACGCTCGGGGGAATTTCCTCGCTGACCCCCTCCTCATCCTTCGCGTCTGGGAAGGGGGGATGGCCAGCCACGGAGGATTCATCGGCGTGGCCGTAGCCACCATCTGGTACGCCCGTTCTCAGGGCCTTCACCCACTCCACCTCGGGGACTGTCTCGTCAGCGCAGCCCCCGCCGGGCTTCTCCTTGGTCGCCTCGCCAACTTCATCAATGGAGAACTGTGGGGCACCCCCTCAACAGTCTCCTGGGCCGTCATTTTTCCGCGCAGTACCCCCGTTTTCGACCCGGAAACCGGCTTCGCTAGCCTTGTTCCGCGACACCCCTCGCAACTCTACCAGGCCGGGCTTGAGGGGCTCTTCCTTCTCATTTGGTGCCAGCTGCGCGTTCGCTCAGGGATTTTTGCCTTTCCCGGTCGCCTCGTTGGCGAGTTTCTTGCCCTCTACGGCGTTCTCCGCATCGGTGTGGAGTTCTTTCGCGAGCCCGATGTTGGAATCGAGCCCATCCTTGGGATGAGCCGTGGGCAATTTTATTCGCTCTTCGTCGTTGCCATCGGTCTCGCTCTCCTTCTCTACACTCACCTTCGAAAACAAGGCTCCCATCCCGATCCGAAACCGGTAAGAAAAGGCAGTTGATCTCACCCGCTTTCGGGGGTTTTCTGTTCGGTACTCGAAATCGAATTGGTCGATCCATGCCACTTTTCAGCAAACCTCAGTATTCCCGCGTCACCGCATCCCGGAAGGACATTCCCAAGGGCCTCTGGAGCAAATGCCCGATCTCCGGAGAAATCATCTACAACAAGGAACTGGAGCAAAATCTCATGGTGGTGCCCAAGAGCGGTTACCATTTTCCTCTCTCCGCTCCCGCCCGCATTGCCTCCCTCATCGACCAGAACACCTGGATCGAACACGATCAATACCTTCAATCCGTCGACCCGCTCAACTTTACCGGTCCCACCGGGGCCTACCCCGATAAACTCAAGCAATACGAGAAAAAGACCGGCATCAGCGACGCCGTCCTATCCGGAGAGGGCGAGCTGAGCGGCATCCGCGTCAATCTTGCAGTCATGGACTTTCGATTCCTCGGCGCCAGTATGGGTTCTGTCGTGGGCGAGCGGATCACCCGCACCATCGAACGCGGGCTCAAACAGCAAACTCCGGTCATCATCGTCTGCACCTCCGGCGGGGCCCGCATGTACGAGGGGATCCTTTCCCTCATGCAAATGGCCAAAACCAGTGCCGCCCTTGCTCGCCTCGCCGATGCCGGTCTCCCCTACATCTCGATCCTCACCAACCCCACCATGGCTGGGGTAATGGCCAGCTTCGCCTCGCTCGGGGATCTCATCATTGCCGAACCCGGTGCCCTTGTTGGCTTCGCCGGACCGCGGGTGATCAAAGAAACAACCCAGACCGACCTTCCCGAGGGATTCCAGACTTCCGAGTTCCTCCTCGAACGTGGACTGATCGATCAAATCATTCCGCGCCATGAATTGAAGACCCGTCTCACCCGTTTTCTCGCCCTTTTAACCGGCCTGAGCAAGGAAGAGATCGCAGCGGTTACGGGCTGATTCCTCCGCCATGAACCCACCCCCGCCTCAAATCGGCGGAAATGATACTGGCGCCTCCCTGCCCTCCTCGGGACCCCGGGAGCTTCTTGCCTTCCTCTATCAACTGCGTAATCGAGGCTCCAAATATGGACTCGAACGCATGGAGCGGTTCGCTTCCGTCCTCGGGCATCCGGAAAGAAAACTGCATTGTATCCATATTGCTGGTACAAATGGCAAAGGTTCCACTGCCGCGATGCTTCGCTCAATCCTGAGTGCCGCCGGTCTTCGGGTTGGCCTCTTTACCTCCCCTCACCTCGTCTACCTCGGCGAGAGAATCGAGATCAGCGGGGAGGCCCTTCCCCCTGAAAAGTTGTTCGCTGGGCTCAGCACCCTCCGCCGGGTCGCTCAACAAATCGCTCCGGAGGGCCACCCCGAGCACCCGAGCTTCTTTGAATACCTGACAGCCCTTGCCTTCACCACCTTTGCTTCCGAGCAGGTGGATATCGCCATCCTTGAAACCGGACTTGGGGGCCGCCTCGATGCCACCAACATCGTCAGCCCGCTCCTCACCGCCATCACTTCCATTAGCCTCGACCATACCGAAATTCTCGGTTCCACCCTTACCGACATTGCCCGGGAGAAGGCTGGCATCATCAAACCTCGGGTCCCCGTAGTTATCGGCAAGCTCCCACCCGAGGCCGAGCAAACCATCCGCCAAATCGCTGCCCGGCAGGACTCTCCCGTCCACTCCATCCGGGAGATTTTTGGGGATGGCGACCTCCAATATCCAGCCACCAACCTCTATGGCGATTTTCAGCGACGCAACGCCGCCATCGCCTCCCTTCTCGCCCAGCTTCTGCCACCCCCCCTCGCCATCTCCCGGGAAACCATCGACCTCGGTCTTCGACAGGTTAGGTGGCCCGCCCGCTGGGAACACCGCAAGACTCCCTGGGGCGAACTGATTCTCGACGCCAGTCACAACCGCGAGGGATGCGAAGCTCTGGCTGAGAATCTCAGCCGCCTTTCCGAAAGCCTCCAGCAGCCCGTCCCCGTCGCCCTAGGCTCGATCTCTTTAACCCGCGCTCAAGATCTCGTCGCCTCGGTTCTCCCCTACGCCTCCGACCTCATCCTCCTCGCGCCGAACCACCCCACCGCCGTTCTGCCCTCGACTCTTCGGGAACTGGTTCCGCTGGGATTCAAAGGCTCCATTTCAACCCCGACTCTGGCAGATTTCCCTGCTTCGTTGCGCCACTTCCCCCAAGTCCCAGTTGTCCTCACCGGTTCCATCTACCTGATCGGGCAGATTCTGGAGCTTCTTCCTCCACCCTCCCAACCGTGAGTTGCAAGCCGCCTTGCCTTCCCCTCACGGAATGCCGACGATTACGTCATGGAGCAAATTTCCGTTTCCGTCGGGGAGATCAATTTCAACAATCGGGCGCCCTTCGTTTTGATCGGAGGAATCAACGTTCTCGAGTCTCGAGACCTCGCCCTTCGCGCAGCCGAGGCCTTCACTTCGATAACCCAGGAGCTCGATATTCCCTACGTTTTCAAAGCATCTTTCGACAAGGCGAATCGCTCCTCCATCCACTCCTTCCGAGGTCCCGGACTCGACCAGGGTCTCGAGTGGCTGGCCGAGGTGAAGCAAACCTTCCAAGTGCCAATCCTGACCGACGTTCACGAGCCGGACCAGGCAGCCCCGGCCGCTGAGGTGGCCGATATTCTTCAACTCCCCGCTTTCCTCAGCCGCCAAACGGATCTCGTCACCGCCCTTGCTAGGACCAAAGCGGCTATCAACGTTAAGAAGGCGCAATTCCTCGCTCCCCACGAGATGCAGCATATTGCCACCAAGATTAGGGAAAACGGAAACCAACGAATCCTCCTCTGCGAGAGAGGGACCAGCTTCGGCTACAATAATCTCGTCGTCGACATGCTCGGCTTCGGTATCATGAAAAAAACTACCGGCCTTCCCATCATCTTTGATGTCACCCACTCCCTTCAACTCCCCGGGGGTCGGGCCGATTCTGCCGGAGGTCGTCGCGAGCAAAGCCTCGAACTGGCCAGCGCCGGCTTGGCCACCGGCATCGCCGGACTGTTCCTCGAGGCTCACCCCAATCCGGAAGAAGCCCGCTGCGATGGACCAAGTGCCCTCCCACTCGAGCTTCTCAAGCCCTTCCTCGAACGTCTTAAGGATCTCGACCAGTGCATTAAATCGAGACCAGACCTCCCCCTTGGCACTTAAAACAAATGACAGCCAACGACCCCCGCTCATGATTCTCCGGTATCTAAAGGTCTTCGTCCTGCCGCTCCTCCTTCTCCTCTCCGGCTGCAGCTCTGAATCTGCGGACTCATCCAGAAACTCAACCAGGTCCCGCCCACCCGTGCCTGTCGAGGTTGAGCTGGTGACTAGCGGATCGTTTGAAAGCGTAAAATTCTTCAGCGGCAGTCTGTATTCTCCTCTCTCCTACACTGTTGCTCCCGAGGTTAGCGGCCGCCTCCTCAACATGCCATTCCAGCTCGGAGACCCGGTCAAACCAGGTGATCTCCTCACCTCCCTTGATCCCAACGCCCAGCTTTTGGCCCTCGAGGAAGCTAGGGCCGCCGTCGCCGTTGCCCGCGCCTCGCTCAAGGCCGCCCAGAATGCACTGCAAATATCAACGCGGGAAATCGCCCGGCTCTCGACCCTTCGTGAGCGCGGAGTTGCCTCAGAGGCACAGTTCGATGCCGCCGAAGCTGGACGCCTGGCCAACCTCGCCCGCATCGCCCTTGCCGAGGCTGAAATCGCCCGGGAAGAGGCCGCCCTCCAATCTGCAGAGCTGAGGTTGTCCTACACCCGTCTGGTCCTGCCTCCGCTGGCTCCTTCGTCAGAATCCGCCAGCACCCTTCCCTCCTTTTTCATCGCCGCCCGCCATCGCGAGCCGGGAGATCCTGTCGCACCGGGAGAACCGATCTACACCATCGTTCAGCTGGACCCGCTTCGGGCCGTCTTTTTCGTTTCCGAGCGGGACTACTTTCAGCTCTCCCGAGGGATGTCCGTGCTCCTCGCTACGGACGCTTTCCCAGACCAAACCTTTGCCGCCACCATCGACCGAATCGCCCCCGTCTTTAACGATGCCTCCCGTCAAGCACGGGTGGAGGCTCTCGTTCCAAACTCCGACCTGCAGCTTCGTCCCGGTCTCTTCGTCCGCCTCGGAGTTTCCCTCGATCGTCTCGATCAGGCAAACATCGTCCCGCGCGAGGCCCTCACCCGAAGAAATGGCCAGGACGGCGTTTTCGCCCTCCGGTCCGATCGTCAATCAGTAGCCTGGCAGCCCGTTACCCTTCTCCTCGAAAGTGAAGGTGCTGCAGCGATCGAGGGCGTGGAGGCCGGAACCTCGGTTGTCGTGCTTGGAAAACAGTTCCTCAGCGATGGTGCCGCCATATTTCTGCCGGTTTCCGCCCCGAGGTTATGAACCTACCCGCCTTCAGCGTCAGGAGACCCGTCCTCACCACTATGGTGACGATGATCCTGCTCCTCCTCGGCATCACTTCGCTCAGTCGACTCCAGATCGACCTCCTCCCTGCCATCGAACTGCCCACCATGACGGTGCGGACCGATTATGAGGGAGCCAGTCCGGAGGTCATGGAACGCCTCGTCACTCAAATTGTCGAAGAGATCGTTTCGACGGTGCCGGGGATCGAGGAAATCACCTCCACCTCTAGCGAAGGTCAAAGTCGGGTCCGGGTTCAGTTTTCCTGGGGTACCAATGTGGATGCTGCCGCCCTCGAACTCCAAGCCGCCCTCGATGATGAGGTTAATGAATTACCCCGCGATGTGACCCGCCCCAGGGTGAGCACTTTCGATCCCAACAGTTTTCCCGTTGTTCTCCTCGGCATCTCGAGCGAATTGGATCCCATCGAAATCACGGAAATCGTTGAAACCAATCTCCGAGCCCGTTTTCAGAGGGTGCCCGGGGTGGCCCAGGCCGACATCTGGGGTGGTTTCGATCGTGAAATTCGTATCGAAGTTGATCCCCATCGGCTGACCGCCCTCAACCTCGGTCTCCAACAAGTGATTGAGGCCCTCAACCAGTCCAACCTTGATCGCCCCACCGGATCAATCGAGTCCGGTAAATTTGATGTCTTTCTCCGAGCGCCGGGAAACTACCAGAATCTCGAGGAGATCCGTCAAACAAAGATTCTTAACCGCAATGGCACTCCGGTGGAGCTGGGGGAATTTGCGACCGTCCTCGATACAAATCAGCGGCTCACCCGGATCATCCGGATCAACCAGCAACCCGGCATCCGGATAGCTATCCGCAAGAAGCCCAGTGCCAACACCGTCGAAGTCTCCCGCAACATTCTCGCAGAAATTGAATCGATCAATCGCGATTTCCCCCAGCTCTCCGTCGTCCCCGTCGTCAACCAGGGAAACTTTATTCAGCGGTCGATTGAGAATGTTGGGCGCTCGGTTCTTTACGGTGGCGGCCTCGCCGTCCTCGTCCTGCTTTTCTTTTTGCGCAGCTTTCGGAGCACCTTGGTCATTGGCTTGGCAATTCCCATCGCCCTGATTACCACCTTCATCCTTCTCTATTTTGGCGGCCTCACCCTCAACATTATGTCCCTCGGAGGGCTCGCCCTCGGGGTCGGAATGATGGTCGACAGCTCGATTGTGGTCCTCGAAAACATCTTCCGCCGCCGACGCCGGGAGAAGGAAGACGCCACCGTGGCCGCCGCTCGCGGAGCTTCAGAGGTCGCCTCCGCCCTCATCGCCAGCACCCTTACGACCCTCGTCATCTTCCTTCCCCTCGCCTTCATCGAAGGCGTATCCGGAATCCTCTTCGCCGACCTCGCTTTAACAGTTGGCATCTCCCTCGTCGCCGCACTCGCCGTCTCCTTGAGCGTCCTTCCGATGCTCTCATCCATCGTCTTCAAGCAAATCTCCCCGACCGACCCAGACTCGCCGTCTCCGGAAACAAAAGGGTTCTTTGCCTGGTCGGAGCGCTCCTTTCACGCCCTCGAAAACTCCTATTCGAGGCTCGTCGAGCGCGGGCTCCGGCATCGCTGGAAGGTGCTCCTGGGCGCCTCCCTCGGGGTCGCCTCCAGCCTCCTCCTCGTCCCACGAATCGGAACGGAATTTCTGCCGCCGAGCGACGAGGGAGAAATAAGGGTAAGTGGAGAAATGGAAGTTGGAACACGTCTCGATCTGGTCGATCGCCAAACCCGCCAAATCGAGGAAATCGTCTTCCCGGCTGTTTCTGAGGTTGTCGCTTCGGTTACCCAGGTTCAGGGGGACTCCGGTTCCCTCCAGCTTTCCCTTGTTCCATCCAAAGATCGCTCCCGTTCCAACGTCGAGATCGCCGAGGACCTCCGGGGTCGCCTCCAGGGCCAGATTCCCGGGATGACCATCCGCACGAGGGCTCCCCAGGGCCAGTTTCTCATTGAAAGGCTGCTCGGCAATGACGAGGGCCTGACTATTGAAGTACAGGGGTTTCAGTTCAATGTCCTCGATCAACTCACTGCCGCCCTCTCCGCAGTGATTGCTGAGGTCCCCGGGGTTTCCGACGTCGATCGAAGTATCGACGCTGGAACCCCTGAAAGCTCCCTCGTCATCAATCGTGCCAGAGCCGATGATCTGGGCATCTCAATCGCCGAAATAACTTCCCTCCTCCAAACTGCCATTGCTGGCTCACGCGCTGGAGAGTTTAGGGTGGGTGGCAATGCCTACCGCATTTTCGTTCAATTGGCTCAGGCCCAACAACGCTCGATCGATGAGGTTCTCGAACTCAACCTTGCAACCTCCCTTGGCAATCAAATTCCCCTTCGATCGCTCGTCTCCGTTCAGGATGGCCGCTCACCAACTGAAATTCGTCGAAAAGAAATGCGCCGGATTGCCACTGTGACGGCCAATGTCGTCGGCCGCCCCCAGGGAGATGTGGCTCGCGAGATCATTGCTGCCATTGCCCAGATACCCCGCCCCGACGACTACACCATCACGGTCGCCGGCTCCTATGCCGAACAGCAGGAATCCTTTGGCCAGCTCAGCTTGTCACTCATCTTCGCCCTTCTTCTCGTTTACATGGTCCTCGCCTCCCAATACGAATCCCTCCGCGACCCCCTCATCGTCATGTTCTCCACCCCCACGGCCGGGGTTGGAGTGATCCTCATTCTTTACCTCTCCAACACTACCTTTAACCTTCAGTCCGGCATCGGTTGCATCTTGCTCGGTGGCATTGCTGTCAATAGTGCCATCCTCCTCGTCGATCAGGCCAGCTCTCTCCGCCGTCAGCCAGGCTGGGCCACCTTTGAAGCAATCGTCGAGGCCTCGCGCCGCCGCCTCCGTCCGATCCTCATGACCACCTCTACCACTATCCTCGGGCTGCTTCCCCTCGCTTTGGGGATTGGTGAGGGTGCAGAGGCCCAGGCCCCCCTTGCCCGTGCAGTGGTCGGGGGACTGATCACCTCAACCATTGTAACGCTCTTCCTTATTCCTGCAGTTTACAGCATCGTCTACCGCGCTCAACCGCCGACGCCACCCGCATGAAAACCCTCAAAACGGTTGGCAAGCTTCGCCTCTTCGGGATTTTTGGCGCATACCTCCTTCTCTCCTCCTGTCAATCGGCACCTAACCAACCGGTGGGCCCCACCACCCCAGCAATTTCTAAAGCGGAGATCAGGAACACCCAGATACCCGACCCACCAGGGATCCCATCCCAAAAACCTCAGCCCTCCCAAATCGATTCGTTTGAAGCCGCCCTGATCATTGCCCTTGAACGAAATCCCGACTTGAGGGTCAGCCGCCTCAGCATCATTCGGGCAGGTGCCTTTGCGGCCATCGAACGGGGTGAGTTCGACCCCGAGCTCTACGCTCGTCTATCCACCAGCGAGCAGCGAACCACTGAGATCTCCCGTTCCACCAGCGAGGTCTTCAGCTCAGAAGTAGAGGTAGCCCGGGCGGCTGCTGGACTTCGCCAGCGTCTCTCCACCGGGACCGAAATCGATCTCAACTACAGTCACTCCCGTGAGGCCTCCAACCGAACCCCCGAGCAACAAGAGGCTCGTATCGGGATTTCCATTACACAGTCTCTCCTACGTGGTTTTGGACCGAGCGTCAATCTGGCTGCCGTCCGTCGCGCCGATCTCCGCCGCCTCACCAGCGAGTTTGAGCTGCGCGGCCTTATCGAAGCCCTCCTCCTCAACGTCGAAAGGTCTTGCCTGGAAATCCTCCGTTTGCGCGGCTCCATTCGCATTCTCGAAAGTTCCCTAGAACTAGCCCAGGAAGAACTCCAGGTCGTCGAAACCCTCATTGAGGTCGGCGAACTCCCCCGTCAGGAGGCCGCCGTCGTCCGCAGCGAAGTGGCCCTCCGTCAGCAGGCCCTCATCAACGCGCGTAGTGAACTCATCAATACAAGATTGGATCTCGCCCGTCTGCTCAACTTTGGCCCCGGTTTTACAGGCGAATACCCTTTTGAAACCATTGATGCCTCCCGACTCTTCCTTTCCGTCCCGGATTCGCTGCCCGAGCATCTGGCCGCCAGTCGCTTTTTTCGTGCTGAATTGAACGAAGCGAGGCTCCGCCTCTCCGAGGCCCGGCTTGAAACGGAAGTAACCGTCAACGGACTCCTCCCCCAGCTGGATTTCTTCGTCACGCTCGGAAAAAGCGGATTTTCAAATCAGTTTTCCAGTGCCCTTCGCGACCTCGGCAACGATAGCTATGACTTTTCCGCCGGTCTCGAAGCTTCTTATCCAATCGGCAACCGCCGCCGGGAAGGTCAACACCTGCTTGCCCAGACCGACCTCGCCGAAGCATACCTCGCCCTGGAGAATCTCGGAGAGCAAATCGCCTTTGAGATCCACCAGGCTTTCAATCAGGTCGAGCGGGCTCGCCAGCAAATCTCCGCCACCAGCATCTCCCGCGAGCTTCAGGAAGAAACGGTTCGCGCAGAATCTGAGAAGGTTGCTGTCGGGACGACCACCCGTCTTCAACTCGCCCAGGCCAAAAGGGAATTGGTGGCGCGGCAAATCGCTGAACTGGAGGCGCGGATCGATTATCGTCTCCGAATCCTCCAACTCTACCGGGCCGACGGCACCCTCATCGAGCGGCGAGGAATTACCACTGGCGTCGCCTCCACGCTCTCCATTCCATCACTCGAGAACCTGCCCCCCTCGGATGAGGCCCTCCCCCATTCTCTCCATTCAAAAGGCACCAAGGATCTTCCCCCGCCTGCCCAACCCTGACCAAGATCATCGCCATACCCTCTCAACTCCAACTCAGCTTGTCATCCTTGGGCTCAGCTTCTTGAATACGCTTTTCCCCGGTCGCTAACAGTCCTATGGTAGATTCTTTTTCAACAGCACCCTTCGACTCACTTGCACAGCGACTTGATTTCGCCTAAACCCCTTCTTTCATGTGTACCCTCAGCTATCTTTCAGACCCGCAGGGCTTAACCCTCTTCTTCAATCGCGACGAGCGCCATACGCGTGCCAAAGAAACAGCACCTCGGCTGTGGGAGTCCGGCAACTACAACTTCCTCGCTCCCGAGGATCCCGATAGCGGAGGCACCTGGCTCGGGGTCAACGCTGCCGGTCTCGTCGTTTGCATCCTCAACCAATACCCGGTCATCGAATCAGGTGTCGAAATTTCCCCGAACCTGCCTGGTTCTCCCTCCCGGGGTGTGCTCGTTCGCGAAACCCTCGGAAACTGTGGAAATCTCGAGGCAGCAGAGTCGTTTATCCTCTCCCTCGCCCAAACCTATCCTCCCTTCTCCTGTCTGGTCCTCCAAATTGGCGCCCCCGGTCGCCTCATCGTCCGTCAAGTCCGCCGCCCTGCTTTCTCTGAGGAATTTGCCGGTCTTCCCCCCATCACTACCTCCTCTTTTTCTCCCGAGGTAGTCCGGGAGCATCGGCTCAGGACTTTTAGAAAAATGGTCGACCCCGAACAACCGGACGAGTCGGATCTCTTCGCCTTTCATGCCAGTCACGATCTCGAAAACGGAGCAGCTTCCGTCATGATGAGGCGTTCCGACGCCGAGACCCGCTCCATCATCCGCCTCCGGGTCACCCGTACCACTGCGGTCATGCGCCATCACCGTAAGATCCGCGGCACCTTCGAGTTGGAAGCCCCCACAGAGTCTATCCTCCCGCTTCTCCACCAATCCTGAAGCAACCCTTGGGGCATCCTGCCTCTCTTCGTCATTCAGCACTTTGAATCGTTGACCTCAGAGTGTTTGCTTACCTCATCCTTGGCTTTTTGATCCTCGCCGGAGCGGCTTTTTTCTTTGCTCCCGATCACCGCCGCCGCCTGCTCTACGCCCGTTGGCTTCGCCTCCGAAAGTGGGAGTTCTGGCCCTTCCCGGTGCTTTATTTTTTCCTCATCCCCCGCATCCTCTACCGATCTTTCAGGCGAGGCGGTTCGCCCCTTTTGTGTACCGTCACCAACCCGGCCCTCCCTGCCAGCGGCATTTCCGGTGAATCAAAGGAGTCCATTCTCCGTGGTTTCCGAAACCATCCCGCCCTTCCTGCCCACTGTTTCCTCAGGCACACCGGGAGCTTCAAACAACGGCTTGAAGGCCTGCATTCTTTTTGGGAAAGCCTCCAAAAAACCGATTTCCCAACGGTTTCCATCGTTCTCAAGCCAGACCGGGGACAGCGAGGACGGGGAGTCCAAATCCTCCACAGCCGAGAGCAGCTGCAGTCCGCTTTATCCAAGCACTCGGACCAGGATCTCATCGCGCAAGAATACATTCCCGGAGTTGAACTTGGCGTCTTCTATTACCGGCACCCGGATCAAAACCACGGGATCCTTTCGTCCCTGACGGCCAAGGTGCCCGTCTCGGTCACGGGCGATGGGGAGCAATCCATTAATCAGCTCATTCTCAGCGTCTCTAACCTGACCGCTTCAGCACCGACTCTCCTCCGGGAAAACGCCTTCCGCCTCAGCAAAATTCCGGCTCCCGGAGAGATCGTTCAACTTTCCCATGTCGGTTCACACGCCCGTGGGGCACTTTTTCAGAATGGCTCCTTTTGCAACTCCCCCGCCCTCCTCGCGGCAGTTGAGGATTTCCTAAAGCAGTTCGAAGGCTTCTTCTATGGACGATTTGATCTCAAGGCCCCCTCGTGGGAGCATTTTCAGCGAGGCGAGGATATCCGCATTCTGGAACTCAACGGCCTGTCCAGCGAACCCACCCATATTTACGCACCGGGAACATCCTGGGCTGCCGGTCAGAAGATCCTCTGGGACCATTGGAGGGTGGCCATCGAAATCGCCTGCGCCAACCGCCTTCGCGGTCACCAACCCCTGAGCTTAAAAGCCTTCCTCAAGCTCGCCCTGAAGTCCTCCCACTGACCCTGGTGGAGCTGATCGGGATCGAACCGACGACCTCGTCATTGCGAACGACGCGCTCTTCCAACTGAGCTACAGCCCCAGGGAACTAGAGGAAAACTTCTTCATCTTGAAGGATCCCTCCTCAAGAGTCGATGTCTCTTTCAGCCCGTCGTCGCCTGCGAGACCTTTTCCTCCAGTTTAGCCCATTCCTCCATCAACTCCTCCAGTAGCCGCCGGTCACGCTCGCAGTCAGCCAGGGCTTTTGCCATCCGCTCCGATCCATCGAAAAACTTCGGGTCCATCATCGCCTGCTCCGCCTCTGCGATCGCCTTCTCCAGCGCACTCACTTTCCCCTCGATCGCGGCAAGCTGCTTTTTCATAGGGGCCAACTTGGCCCGTTCCGCAGCCTCCCGCTTTTTGCGGTCTCTTTCCGCACCCCCTTGATGGTTTGCTGGCTCTTTCCTGGCCCCTTGGTGCCGGGAGCTACTTTTGCCTGCCCTCCCGCCATCTTCGAGAAAACCACTCTCATTTCGGTGCCAGAGGTAGGCACTCAGGTCTCCGGGGAAATCGTGCAATCCATCCGGCTCAAAAGCAAAAACCCGATCAACGATTGGGTCGAGGAAGTCGCGGTCGTGCGCCACGATCAAAACCGCTCCTTCGTACTCCATCAGCGCCGCCTGGAGGCGGGTCTTCGAGGCGATATCAAGGTGATTGGTTGGTTCGTCCAGCACTAGGAGATTGGCCGGGCGCAATAGCATCCTGACCAGAGCGAGGCGATTTTTCTCTCCCCCGGAGAGCACCCCCACCCGCTTCAAAACATCGTCTCCGGAAAAAAGAAAGGCCCCGAGCAAACCCCGCACGGACCCGCGCTGGTCTCCCTCGGCTACCGCTTCTGCGCAGGCCTGCACCGTCATCCCGGGATCCAGCTCCTCCGCCTGATGCTGCGCAAACCAGCTGATTGCCGCCCCTTCGCCCAGCTTGCGTTCACCCTCAGAAGGCGGTTCGACGCCTGCCACCAGGCGAGCCAGGGTCGACTTTCCTTTCCCGTTGCGTCCCACCAGGGCAACCTTCTCGCCCCGCTCCATCATGAAGCTTATCTTGGAAAAGACCTCCAGGCTACCATAGCGTTTGGCGACTTCCTTGAGCTGTACCAATCGCTGCGGTCCCCTGGGGGGCGTCGGGAAGCGGATGGAGATTTCTGCTGTTCGGTCATCACCCACCTCAATTCGGTCGATCCGCTCCAGTGCCTTGATCCTGCTCTGAACCTGCCGAGCCTTCGTCGCCTTGTAGCGAAAGCGGTCCACAAACTTCTCCACCCGGGCAATTTCTTTCGCCTGCTTCTCCGCGCTTTTCTCGAGCTGAGCCCGTCGCTCACTGGCCGCTTCCTCAAAGAAACCATAGTTCCCTTCATAAGCCTCCAAACGCCCCCGCAGGAGGTGGAAAGTCCGATTGGTCACCCGGTCTAAAAATCCCCGGTCGTGAGACACCGTCAAAATCGCTCCCGCATAAACCGCCAGAATCTGCTCCATCCAGACCTGAGTGTCGAGGTCCAGGTGGTTGGTCGGCTCATCCAACAGCAGAAGGTCCGGCTCGCTCAGGATCAACCGCGCCAGGGCTATCCGCATCCGCCACCCCCCCGAGAATTCCCGAGCCTGACGCCCCAAATCGGCCTCGACGAATCCAAGTCCTTCAAGCACTCGCTGGATCTTTCCCTCCACCCGATCTGCTTCCAACAAACGGAGCTTTTCGTCAATTTCCTCGATTTCCTCCAGCAGACTAGCAAGCTCCGCCCCCGAAACTGCTCTCAGAAGATTCTCCAGCTCCCCGAGCTTTTCCTGAAGCTCCAGCACCTCGGGGAAGGCCGCCCGACACTCCTCCAATAGGCTCAGGGGTCCCGGCTCAATCCCGTCCTGGGGGAGGTATCCCACCCTGACCGTTCCCTCCGTCTCAATCAAACCCTGCTGGCCGAGGTCTTCCCCAGACAGGATCCTCAGGAGCGTAGTCTTGCCAGATCCATTTGCCCCCACCAATCCAATACGTTCCCCCCGTCGGATCGAAAAACTAACATCCGAGAAGAGAACCTTCGGACCATGCGCAAGAGACAACTGACTACCATTCAACATCTTTCCAGCGACTCTGACGAATTTCCTCCGAGCCGCAAGTCAGGTCCGAACCCATTCACTGAATGACGGGTTTCCCACCGGACCTGAATTTTCTGCAATCGCGCTTTCAAGCCCGCCTCAATTGATGCAAGCTTGCCTCATGCCCAAAAAGTCGAGCCGCGCCCAGTGGGGCGACTATGTACGCCAAGGTGGCTCGTCTCGCCCCCAATCGAATACCCCTCAAATCATCCAGGCGGCACGGCGGGGATTCCACGGCACCATCCTCGGCCTCGACCCAAGTCTCCGGGGTACTGGCTTCGCAGTCATTGAACACCACGGCGGGGTTTTTCGTATCCGCGCTTGCGATACGCTCAAAATTCACCCGAGGGAGAGCTTTTACCATTGCCTCGCCAGCATTGAGGAATGGATCGAAAAAGTTCTCACCCGCTACCCGATAGAGCACGTGGCCTGCGAACGGACCATTTACGTCCAAAACGTCCGCACCGCAACCACCCTCGGTGGAGCCCGGGCCGCCGCCCTCCTGCCCGCCGCTCGACGTCGACTGCCCATTTTTGAATATTCCCCCCTGCGCATCAAACAAGCCATTGTTGGCCACGGACGCGCTAGCAAAGAGCAGGTCAACGCCTCCATAGCTCACTTTCTTGGCGATCTGGTCGAGCGTGGATTGGACGAGTCCGACGCTGCTGCTGCCGCCATCTGCCACGCCTTCACCCATCAGCCTGAACCCAGCTCCCCCGCCATCCAGACCTAAACCGAAGCGCTTTGAAATCCATCCGACAACTGTGGGTCCTTGTCCTGGCGCTCTCAGTCCTCCCCCTTGCCGTCAACATTTTCGGCAGGAATGTTTTTCTCAATCTTCTCGCCGGGGATCGCGCCGTCGTCATCGCCGCCTCGCAGGGGTTTTTGCATTTGGCCTATACCTCAGAGGAAGTCCGGACCGATCACCCGGATGACTTTGCCCTCGACACTGTTTTATTGGAAGAGATCGGATTTCAGGTCATTATGGATTTCGGTCCGATCTACCTGTTTGTAGAGCACCGCGTCGATCCTATCTCCTTCTTTCGATTCAACTCAACTCTGGGCAACGAACTCTACAACTACGCATCGATTGAGTTTCCGTTGCTGCTCTTACCGATCTTATGGTTGACTGCCGCCCTCACTCTCAAAAAAAAGCCTGACTACTCATGACCAAGAGCATCCTCATCCTCCTCGCCACCGTCTTGCCTATCGGATCGACGTTTGCCGCGTCCTCCTCCGAAACAAAAGCAGCGATTGAGGACCTTCGGCAGCAGATCCATCGCCAGGAACAGCTCTTGGCCATACTAAAGCAGGAACTTGCGAGATTGGAGGAAGACCTGATCGATCCTCCGATCACGATCATGATTGGAGAGAACGGCTTTCGATTTAACGACCAGCCTCTTACCGCAGAGGACCTCCAGGGAAAAATGGACGAAATTCCCGAGGACGTTTCGGTCCTCATCATGGCCGACCCCCGGGTCTCCTTCAACGAGGTCCAGTTCGTCCTTGCCTTGCTCAGCGACCGAGGCATTTCCAACCTGTCCATCAAGGCCCTCAAAGACGTGCCAGTCGGGTACATTGATGAAGAATAGATAGACCCCTCCTTCTTCAGTCAGCCGGAGAGCAAAAGCTCTGCAAGGTTTCGGTCAAGACAACGAGCTGAGGCTGAAGCGTTCTTTCATCTGGTTAACCTTCCCCTCGCCTCCTCCTTGCCATCTGCGGGTGGTTTCCATCCAGGTCCCCCGGAGATGAATCCCGTTTTGACTCAGAGCAACTCAACCGAAGCCTGGTGTACCCAATTGATCGCATCGGCCTCGTTCAACGAATTAACCCCGACCGCCGAAATTTCCATAGATGGCTATCAGCCCCATGTCCTCCTTGGCCCTGGCGGGTGCTTTAATAAACTCGGAGCCCTCAAGCTGGAAAAGCCGGGGGATCTCGCCCTCTATAGTTTCTCTGCCCGACGCGACGAAGGCTGCCGCCTCCCCTACATCAAACCAGCCCTAGCCCAAGTTTCTGATGGTAGGTTGGGAAGGGGCATAGAAACA
>DAISIK010000018.1:0-50700 GCA_036822055.1 Puniceicoccaceae bacterium | reverse complement strand
TTACCACACAATTAAGCAGTAGATCATCGCGGCAAGCAAGAAGGTAGCCCGCGAGTCCGGACTTCCTGGTGGCACCGCAAAGGAGTAAGACCTTGACCTTTAACATTCCTACCTCCCGCCACCATCGACACTCGGCCCGGGTGCCCCATGTTTAATCCGGGTTGGGGGCAGCTGTTGTCCGACGCAATTCCCGCGCGATTTCGATTTTCCAATCCGCTACTGCGAGAGGATAGAGTACAAAGCCCCGTCGTACGGAACCCTTGGCATCCTCACACCCCCACTCTCCAAGCTCACTCACGCAGCTTCTCCGCGATGAGTTCAGCGTCTAGGAAAGAATTTGTTTCATCGGGATCAATCCGAGCGAAGCGACACCCCTCAATCGATGGCGATTTCGATTTCGATTTCGATTATTCTTCTTCCCACCCTCGATCGAAATTGGATCCCCAGATGGCTTGAATATCCACAGGCATTAGGTTTTCATTCTAATCGAAATGCGGGAGTAGCTCAGTTGGATAGAGCATCGGCCTTCTAAGCCGGTGGTCGTGGGTTCGAATCCCACCTCCCGTGCCATACGGTCAATCCCGCTCGATCACTCCTGTCCTTATCGCCGATGGGGCTCGCGGTTCTTGCTGGGTCAAACAGTGGATTCCGCCTCCTCCACAATAAAGAGGCGTCGCCTCGACCGGGACCAATTGTCTTTGCGGAAAAAAATCCCTCAGGAGACCCTCCACCCAAGGGTCTTCTTTGCATCCAAAATTTGGATACACAATGCCCCCATTAACGAAATAAAAGTTCAAGTAACTGAACGGAGAATCCCCAGACCCCGGACAGTCCGGGAGGGGAAAATCCAAAAGATCGAGTCTGGCACCGGTCTGCTCCCCGAATGCGTCAATCGCGAGCCTGGCTTCCCGATAGCCCTCCTCCCAGTCCGGTCTTCCACTACCCGGTGAGGCGAGGGCTATCGTGTCGCGATCTAGAAATGCTGCAACCACATCAATATGGCCCCCGGTATCATCCCCAACGATTCCCTTCGGAATCCAGAGCAGGGACTCGACCCCAAGAAGTTTTTCAAACTCTTTTTCAACGAGAGCCTTTCCCGCCAACCCGTTTCTACCCGGGTGCAGGAGGGTCGCCTCCGTAGCCACCCCAAGGCCTTGGCCATTGACGTGCAACGCCCCGCCCTCAGCGATCAACCCGGAGTTCATACACTCCATTCCGAGTGAATGGAGGACCGCCTCAGCCAGCGCAGCATCTCGGGCATAGGGCTCGAAAGCTCCTCCCCATCCATTGAAGGTCCAGTTAACTCCGACGACTCTGCGCTCCTCGGCGAAGACAAAAGTCGGCGCAACATCTCTCGCCCAGGCATCGTCGGCCTCAAAGTCGAGCCACCCGACCTCGATTCCGAGTGAACGCTCGGCTTCCTTCTTTGCTCCAGCCGGACCGATAATCGTTACCGGCTCGAAGCTCTGAACGGCCCGGACGACCTTTTGAAAGGCTCGTAGAACCGCCTCATATTCAGCCCTTGATGAGGCATAGAGCCAGGCCTCCTCGCGGGTGGGCCAGATCATCCAGGTGCGCTCATGTTCTTCCCATTCCGCCGGCATGCGAAACCGAGGTCTCGCGAGATCCTGAGCGATTTCTCCCTTCACACTGGGGAACAATGGGTCCGACTGTTCGGCGATCAGGCCGGAGCTGCTGAAGGCTCGGTGTCCCCGGTTTCCAACCCGCCGTCTATGTCTGCGGCCTTCTCACCGGTGAGGTCCTCTTCAACTCCCTTGCCTTCCTCGACTGGTCTCAGGCCGCCCACGTTGATAACATCACTCTGGATGGATCCGGTTTCCAGAATTTCCTTAACGTGTTTGCCCTCGAGGGTCTCATGTTCCAAAAGGGCCTCCGCCAAGGCATCCAAAGCCGGACGATGTTCCTTCAAGATCGCTTTAGTTCGCTCGTACTGAGCTTCCACTATCTTGCGAATCTCGACATCAATTGATCGAGCTGTTTCCTCGCTGTAGTTCTGGTTGCGACTGATTTCCTTGCCCAAAAAGACGTGGTCCTGATTCTCTCCAAAGGCGACGGGCCCAAGCGGACTCATCCCCCAGTCGCAAACCATGTGACGGGCAAGTTTAGTAGCCATCCGGATGTCGCCCGAAGCTCCACTGGTGATGTCTCCAAAGACCAACTCTTCAGCCACCCGGCCGCCCATCGCGCAGCAAATTTGATTTTCCAGTCGCCGCTTACTGTGATTGAGAATGTCCTTTGACGGACTGAACATGGTGCTTCCCAGGCTCTGCCCTCGCGGGATGATGGTTACCTTGTGAATCGGCAAGTAGCCGTCGTCGATTACCGCCTGAACGATCGCATGCCCCGCCTCGTGCCAGGCGGTGATGCGCTTGTCCTCATCGTCCATCAAGCGCCGCCGCTCTCGGCCATAGGAAATCTTGTCACGCGCCTCGCTGATCTCAGCATTGGAGACCTCGGTTTTGCGATAGCGGGCAGCGATGAGGGCTGCCTCATTCAAGAGGTTGGCCAGATCCGCTCCGGCAAACCCCGGAGTCTGCCGCGCTGCTGCCTTCAAGTCGATGTCTTCGGCCAGTTTAATTTTCTTGGCGTGCACTTTGAGGATTTCCTCGCGTCCATTTAAGTCGGGCAGATCGATGACCACCTGGCGGTCAAATCGACCCGGCCGCAGAAGAGCCCGGTCCAGTACATCCGGGCGGTTGGTGGCGGCGATGACGATGATGCCTTCGTGTCCGTCAAATCCATCCATCTCTACCAGAAGGCTGTTCAGGGTCTGCTCTCGTTCATCATTGCCTCCGCCGAGCCCAGCACCTCGCTGGCGCCCGACAGCATCAATTTCATCGATAAAAATGATGCAGGGGGCGTTCTTGCGGGCTTGCTCAAACATGTCCCTCACACGAGCGGCACCAACCCCCACAAACATTTCTACAAAATCTGAACCGGAAATGGTAAAGAAAGGAACATCAGCCTCTCCGGCCACAGCTTTTGCCAAGAGGGTTTTTCCAGTCCCTGGCGAACCAACCATCAAAACTCCCTTTGGAATGCGTCCGCCAATTTTTTGAAATCGCTTCGGGTCTTTAAGAAATTCGACGATTTCCGAAACCTCTTCTTTCGCTTCATCGCAACCGGCGACATCTTTGAAACGTACTTTATCGCGATCGCGGGCGAGCATCCGAGCCTTGCTCTTGCCAAAGGTCATCGCCCCCTTACCAGCGTTTCGCAACTGCCGCACAAAGAGGAAGTAGAGAAGCCCGATGATCAACAGTAGGGGAAGAATTGAGAGAACCAATTGGCTGAAGAAGGTGTTGGCGGGAGCCTCTCGGACCTGCCCTTGCAGCTTGCGGTAAGCATCCTCGGTTACCCTGCCCTTGGCTGTAAAGTTGATCTCTGGGGGAATCTCTCCAGTTGCCCGTGTCCTCTCCAGGGCTGCCCGAACGGGTGCGGTGTCCGAACGTGCTTTTCCAGTGATGGTGTACCAATCCCTGCCGCCACTTGGGTCATTTTTGATTGACCCGGAGACGATTGCATTCATCTCGGCAAGCTCAATCACCTCGTTGACATCAAGGTTGACCACCGTGCCGCTCTGACGGGGGCTGACTGAATACAAAGTGATGATTGCAACAACGATCACCAGCCAGATCATCAAGACTTTGGGCTGTACTTTGTCTTGTCTGGGCTGCGGTTGCTGACCTCGCGTTGGAGGCTGGGTTCCTTTTGGGTCTTCGGACATGAATCGTGTATCAAATACGCTCCGTTAAGCTTTCTTGTAAGTCAATCGAAGAACCTTTCTGGTTCCCCCATGGACCTTGAAAGCTTCTCCCGGAGGGAAACCGGGCACCCAGACTACGGCCTCTCCTCCAAAAATGATCGGTAGTTTTCCGCGCCTGTCGATATCGATACCCGCGTCAATCAGACAATCCTGCAGGCGCCGATGCCCGGGAGCGCCGAGGGGGTGAAATCGATCCCCTGCTCTGCGATTCCGGAACCTCAGCGCAGCAACTTCCTCGGCGTCTACCCACGCCTCGACATCTGGCGAAAGTTCTCTACCGGCGATCTTTTGGTGGACTTCGGCCAGAGGTCTGCTCTCTGGCTCAACTCCTAAACAACAACCTCCTGGTAAATACCAGAGGATTCCAGGCTCAAGCAACTGGGTGGTCCACTCACGTTCGGGCCCCGCCACCACCGTGATGCGTAAGCCTTCCCTGGAGACCTCCAGCCAACGATTGCCTCCAACGCTGAATTTGCCCGCCTCAGTCTCCTCAAGCTTGTCCAGAATTTCCTCAAAAAGAGCGGCCGAAACTGAATCTCCGAGTCCGGAAAACTCGATCCAGTGACGCACCACCCGACGCAGGATCGCCCGTGGCGCCTGCTTCGCTCGCTCGATCAAAAGATGATCTGCCTCCCATCTCGCCGGGTAAAAATGCACGGCTAACGTCTCCAAAGCCGCCGCATCCTCCTCCAGGAGCCGCCGCGTCCTGGCGACCCCGGCAACCAGGTTTCGCTCCAGTTCGGCCTTTTGCCAGACTGGCACCACCGTTACTCGGAGACGGTTTCTCAGGTAGGTGGGCTCCGCATTTGAAGGGTCCTCAACCACCCGAACCTCACAGTCAGCCAAAGCCTGCCGAATGGTTTCCTTTTCCAGCCCAAGGAGCGGTCGTAGATAGGTAAAAGCCCCTTGCCGATTGAGCGGACGCGGTGCGCACATGCCCTCCACGCCGCTTCCCCTGGCCGCCCGCATCAGGAAAGTCTCTACCACATCATTTTTCTGGTGCCCAAGAAATAGCCCAATCGTCTCCTCTTCCGCCATCATCTGCTGGAAAAATTGGTGCCGATCCTCTCGCAGCCGCGCTTCTGAATTTCCCTCGCTGTGCCGCCTCCCCACCCGGATCCTCAAACCGAGTTCCTCGGCTAGGTCTCTCACGAAAAGTTCCTCTGCCTCATTCTGTTCAGCACGGGTGCGGTGATTGTAGTGCAGCAAACGGAAACGATTGCGCCGAAGTGGAAAGTGCCCCAAGAGCAAAAGCACGAGAAAAACCGAATCAGCACCCCCTGAGCAGGCGATTGCCAAACCCGGATCGTTTTCCTCATTCGCCTCCAACCAGCCCAAGACTTCTCTCGGCAGCAGTTCCGGGGCGAAGCGGATACGAATCCGGTCGATCGCCTGCTCCAGCCCTCCGCCCTTCATCGCTCCTTTTTATCTCTCGGGAAGCCGCAGGCTGTCCGCCCCAAAATACTCGCTTAACACCGGGGGAAGCCATATTTCACCCGTCCCATCGTATCCGTTCTCCAACAGAGCTGCCAAGATCCTCGGAACCGCAAGAGCCGAGCCGTTCAATGTGTGGACAAACTCCGGCTTCCCCGACTCACCACGGAAACGAATATTGGCCCGGCGGGCTTGAAAATCGGTAAAATTGCTACAGCTCGAAACCTCCAACCAGCGCTCCTGCCCGAGGGCGTAAACCTCCAGGTCGTATTGGCGACTGTGGGGAAATCCGATGTCTCCCGAGCAGATTTCCAACGTCCGATAGGGAAGGTTCAATTCTTTCAAAATGCCCTCTCCGTGGGCCACAATCCGCTGCAAGTACTGCGAACTTTCCTCCGGATGTACCCATAGAACCAATTCAACCTTGTCGAACTGATGTAGACGGTTCAACCCCCGCACATCCTTACCCCAACTGCCAGCCTCCCGCCGAAAGCAAGGGGTCCAGGCACAGTGCTTGACCGGCAGGTCAGCCCGCTCGAGGATTTCGCCCCGCAAAAGGTTGGTCACCGGAACTTCAGCGGTCGGGATTAAATAGAGATCATCGGTCGATGTTGGATACATCTGCCCCTCTTTATCGGGCAGCTGTCCAGTGGCCGTAGCACTCGCCGGATTGACCAGAATCGGACAATGGAGCTCCACAAACCCGGCCTCAGCCGCCCGATCGAGAAAAAGCCGAACGAGAGCCCGAACCAGCCGCGCCACTGGTCCCACATAGAATGGAAAACCCGCCCCGGTAACCTTCACCCCGCGCTCAAAATCAACCATCTGCTCAAAGCCCGGCAAATCCCAGTGCGGCACTACGTGGGCTGGCTTTTCCGGTAAATTTCCACTCACCCGTACCTCGACGTTGTCCGCCTCTCCCCTACCATCGGGAATTGAGGGATCGGGAAGGTTCGGGATCGTCATGACGGCGTCCTGAAAGGCCTGATCCGCCTCTTTGGCTACCGCTTCCAACGCTTTGGCTTCCTCCGCAATGGCCTTCATCTCCGCTACCTTGGCCAGAAAATCTGCCGAACCCTTAGCCAGGGCCGACATTGCCGCATTCGCCGCTTTTTGATCGGCTCTTCGGGACTCCGCTCGGCTGATGGCCTCCCGCCGGACACGGTCCAGCTCTAGCACCTGATCCAAATCCACCCTGAATTTCTTGCGCGCCAAGGCGCTCCTCACGGCTTCCGGGTCCTTCCGCAGTGTTTCAATTGAGATCATTGATTCTGGTATGATGAAAGTCCCCCTCTTTGAAAACCTCAAAGAGAGCTCAATGCAGAGGCCGCATCAGGCAAAAGTTGCCCCCCCAAGAAGGTGCATTCCCTCGTAGAGCGCGAGGATTTGTCCACTGGCCAGCCCGCGTTGGCGGACATCAAAGGTAACGCGTGCCCAATCCTCTCCCTCCATTGCCAGGTGCAGAGGGGTGCGCCCGTCCCGGTAACGCACCCTGCCGCTCAGCTGCCGCCCTGCCCCCGGAGGCTCGCCAAGCCAGCTGATTTGGGAGACAAACGCTTCGTTGGTGTAGAGAACAGATTCACGGTTGCTATCAAACTCAACCACCAGACGGTTGGTTGCATAATCCTTGGCCACCACCACGTAAAATTCGTGATCAGTGTTGGAAGGGATGCCGATCCCCTTGCGTTGCCCGATAGTGAAGTTGTGTAGCCCTCCGTGGGCACCAAGCAGGTCCCCATTTTCATTCACAATTTCCCCGGGTGCCTCCGGGATGTAGTCGGCGAGAAACTTCTGGATGTTCACCTTCCCGAGAAAACAAATTCCCTGGCTATCCTTCTTCTCTGCGTTCGGCAGGCCAGCCGCTGCAGCGATCCGCCTTACCTCTTTTTTCTCCAAATGGCCGATTGGGAAGCGAGCGCCGGCCAATTGCTCACCCGTGATCATCGAAAGGAAATAAGACTGATCTTTTTCCGGATCCGCGCCCTCCATGAGCTGAAAGGATCCCGCTTCCAGGACCTTTCGGCAATGGTGCCCAGTC
This sequence comes from Puniceicoccaceae bacterium, assembly GCA_036822055.1. GTDB lineage: Bacteria > Verrucomicrobiota > Verrucomicrobiia > Opitutales > Puniceicoccaceae > DAISIK01. The sequence goes on along the minus strand of DAISIK010000018.1, from coordinate 43,441 downwards.
GCCACCGATTCAAATCCCATCTCCCGCGCCCGATCGAGGAATACGCCAAACTTCATCTCCCGGTTGCACATCACATCCGGGTTCGGTGTGAGCCCACGGCGATACCCCTCCACAAGATAGCTCACCACCCGCTCACGGTAAGCACCCACCAGGTTGATTACTTCAAAATCAATCCCGAGGTACCGAGCCACTGCCTCACCGTCCCTGATGTCCTCCTCCGCCGGGCACTCCCCCAATTCATCCTCGTTCATCCACGTCCGGATGTAGGCGGCAGCCACTTCAAAACCGGCCTCGCGAAGTTGCCAGGCCGCTACCGCGCTATCTACTCCCCCTGACAGCGCTACCAGGATTGGCCCCTTCGCCGGGGCAAAACTTGCCTCGTTCCCCAACACCGCCGCACTCAGGGTACTACCCTCAAGAAGACCCGCTTGCCCGCCTGCAGGACCCTTCCTCCGGGAAGGCCATCCACTGAGGCGTTTTTGTCCGTCACTTTTTCCCCGTCGACCTTTACCCCTCCCTGTTCGATCAAGCGGACTGCTTCTTTCCGGCTCGCCACCCCTCCAAACTTAGCCAGTAGCAAACTCACTGAAGCTTCATTCTCCCCAAAATGTTCCCCGAGGGAGACCTCGACCATGTCCTCAGGAAGCTCGTTCCGGGAAAAGACCATTTCAAAATGCTGCCTCGCCGCAGCCGCCTCATCCGGGCTGTGGAAACGGCTCAAAAGCTCCACCGCCAACCCCTTCTTCACTTCCATCGGATGCCCAGCCTTCTTTTCGGCAATCGCCGCATCATCCCAGCCGAGGAGAAGTCGAAAGTACTGCCACATCGTGTCGTCGCTCACCGACATGACCTTTCCGAACATTTCATTGGGGAGATCATTGAAAGCGATGTAGTTGCCATAGCTCTTGCTCATTTTCCGTTCCCCGTCCAAACCAACGAGCAAGGGCATGGTGATGACCGCTTGTTCCGGCTTGCCCGCATCCTTCTGCAGGGCCCGGCCCACCAACATGTTGAACAACTGATCATTGCCTCCAAGCTCCACGTCGGCTTCGAGGACGAGAGAGTCGTACCCCTGGATCAGGGGATAGAGAAACTCCACGATTGAGATCGGGGCACCCTCCCGATAGCGCTTCGAAAAGTCATCGCGCTCCAGCATCCGGGCCACTGTCATTTTGCGGGACAGTTCAAGACAATCCGCAAAATGCATCGCGGCAAACCACTCGCTGTTATACCGGATCGTCGTCTTTTCACGGTCGAGCACCTTGAAGGCCTGCTCGAGGTAGGTCCGGGAATTCTCCTTCACCTCCCCCTCCGTCAAAACCGGGCGGGTCGATGAACGCCCGCTCGGGTCCCCAATCATCGCCGTGTAGTCGCCGATGATCAGGATAGCCTCGTGCCCCGCCTCCTGGAATTGTCTTAACTTATTGAATACAACAAGATGCCCGAAGGTTAGGTCAGGCCGGGTTGGATCCACCCCCAACTTGACCTTTAACCGTTTCCCGGCCGCCATTCGCTCCCGTAGTTCATCACTGCCGATCACCGTCTCAGCATTAACTTCAAAATCAAGTGTACCCTGCATAACCAAACTGCGACCTTACTGGAGCTTTGGCTGCCGTCGCAATCCCCGATCCTTCCAGCCTCCCCTCCCCTCGCGGGCAAGAAAGAACGCCCTGGTCTGCAACCCTTGTTCTTCCGGACCTATGCCCCGCTATCCACCGGCAGCACCGCACCGGTTACCCCCGCCGCCTCTGGCTCGAAGAGATAGGCCACCATGCCCGCCACCTCTGCCGTTTCCGACAGCCGCCCCAGCGCAGTCCGTCCTGCAATCCGCTCTTTGGTCTCTCGATCCAGCGAAGCGGTCATCGCCGTCTCCATGAATCCACACGATATCACATTCGAGCGGATCCCTTTGCGACCCCACTCCCGGGCAATCCCCCGGCTGATGCCTTCCAGCGCCGCCTTACTCCCGCCATATGCCGCTAGCCCCTTAAATCCAAGTCGCGCTGCCACCGACCCAATCCAGACCAGGTTACCTCCGCAGCGATGGTAGAGGAAATTACGAATCACCGCCCGCGAGAGCAGGAGGGGGTTAATCACGTTGACACGGTAAAGGTCTTCCAGGCGGCCCGCATCGAGGTTTGTCGTCAGGTCATCATAACCCACCGCCGCATTATGCACCAACCCACAGATCGGCTCTTCCAGAGGCACCCGTTCACCCAGCATTTTACTAAAATCCTCCGGCGCGAGGGAGAGGTCCAGTTGCCGCTGCGGGTAATCGACTCCCTCCGCGCTACCACGGCTCATCCCGACTACCTGCCAGCCTTTCAGCTGAAGCGCCCCGCAAATCTCCTTTCCCAAACCCCGGGATGCCCCGGTGACTAGAATCGTTCCCCTCATCGTCCCACCTTTCATCAGCATCCCACCCCTTCTTCCACCGGATGGCTGCGACCACTCGCCGCCAATCGATCCACTTTCCCCGAGGCCAGCACCGGCAGTCGATCAACCTGCTCAAAAATTCTCGGAACCGCCTCACGCGGCAGTTCGTTTGCTAAAAACCGCCGTAATTCCTTCTCGCATACCTCATCCGCGTTCCCCATCCACTTTGCGGCGAGGACCGATCCGGTCATCCGATTGGGCACCCCGTAGACAAAAGCCATCGTCACCCCCCTCCACGAACGAATCTTCGCCTCCACCTCCTCCGGGTCGACCCACAGGCCACCCACATTGATGCGTCCGCTCGATCTCCCCACAAAGCGGATCGCTCGGGGCGGGCCCTCAAGCTCCTTTACCTGATCTCCGGTACGATACCAGCCGTCCTCAGTTAGCTCCCTCCCCTCCCATTCAGCCACGTAGTCCGACCGCACCTCCAGGCATCCCTCTCGAACCCGGACCCAGTCCACACCATCGATCTCAAACACCTCGGTCTCACTCCCCATCAGCACGCCGCCCTCCGTCGAGGCAAAAAGATTCCGAACCCTTGCCCTCGGAAAAAGCGTCCGGGCCTGCTCAAGGTCCTCCTTCCCCACCCGTTCACCGCCAAACGTACACGAAACGATCCTTTCACAGGTCCACCCTTTCCGCCACGGCACTCCACGAAAAAAGGTCGGCGTAACCGAGATCCGGTCCAGCCCTGCCGATTCAAAAGCTTCCGGAACTTCGGCGAGCTCCACCTCCCGCAGGTCCACCATCCTCGAGCGAGTCAAAAAAACCTGCATCGCCACCAACAAACCTGCCAGGTGGCAGGGATTGTAGGAGTGAGCCCAAAGCTGCCCTTGGTAATCCGGAGCCCTCCGCACCGCAGGCAGGATCCGCCCGAGCGATTGCCAGATCAAGCGCGGCTTACCGGTTGTACCCGAGCTATAAATACCGATTCGAGCCTCCCTTCTGCCCAACTCCTCCAAAAAAACATCCTCCGTTGGCAACCCCCCCAAGAAGCTGTTCCCCATCAACGGGACCTCACCAGCACCCCCAAGTAAAACCTCTTTGCCCGCCCAAAGGTGGGCCAGCACTTTACGCCAGTAGTTTCCCAGGCCATCGCCCAACTGCGCAACCCCGTCCAGCCTGATTGGCTCCGCTCCTCCCAACAAATCCTCGTAACCAAGGGTCTCCATCGCGCTTGGAAGCTTCATCCCTCCCCCGGGGTCGCCAACCCCTCCCCCGTCACCCGGGCCACCAGTTCTCCAACGGTCCCCGGAATCGGGTGCTGAAAAACATCCCTCCGGGTCACTGCCTCGATCTTTACCGCCAGCTCCGCCAAATCCAACGAATCGAGACCGAGCCCATTCCGGAGTCCAGCCTCCGGGTCCAAACCCTCCAAAGGCTCCAGTCCGTTCATGTCACGGATGTCATTCACCAGGTTGAGAAAAGCTGCTCGATCCATCGTCATTAGAATACCTCTCGATTGGGAAGGATTCGCAATCGTCCACCCCTTGTCGAGACCAGGCTTCCCGCCGGAATATCGCGGTCCACGTAGGTCAAGGCATCCACCTTGGAAAAGGCCCCCACCCTCACGCCCTGAACCACAAAGGAGTTGGCGCCGATCATCACACCTTCTTCGAGGTGACAGCCCCCACCGAGCGACCCTCCCGGATGCACCGCCACATCTTGCTCCAGCACCGCATCGTGCCCAACCACCACCCGGTAGTTAATCAGGCAATGCCCGCCGACCGCTGCCCCGGAAGAAATTACTGAGCCGAAGGCGAGGTAACAACCCTCGCCGACCACCGCGCTCGGCGAGAGGTGGCTGCCCGGATCCCTCACCGTTTCATACCGCAATCCAAACCTATCGAAAACTGCTCTCCAGGATTTCCGAAGCCCCGGGTTCACCATCGAAACAATAGCCCTGGCCTCTCCTCCGCTATCCCTCAGCCATCCCTCCAGATCACGCTGCCTCAGCCCACCGGCGGGCACCCCCTGCTCCGCATCTCCCCAAACCCGCGCCACTTTGCGCCCCGGCTCGAGCGCCCTTGCCGCCTCCTCAATTTCCACAGCCGTACTGTAGCCTCCAGCAATTATCAAGGGCCCCTTCATCATCATTGGGAATCATTCCAGCCCTCTCAAAAAAGGAAACCATGAAATCAAAGAACCGTGCTTCCCGCCCAAGCGGGACCACCACCCCGGTGCTGGCCTAGTTTCCGCTCGTCCTTCCCCCGACCATCACCTAAACCATTCTCCATGTTCGAAATACCAAGACCAGATGGCAGATCCAGCGACCAACTCCGACCTGTCGGATTTCAATTTGGCATCGCCCCCCATGCCACCGGCTCCGTTTTGGTAAACTTCGGAGACACTCGGGTCATCTGCGCGGCCACTATCGAAAAGAAGACCCCCCGCTGGATGCAGTCGCAAAACGCCAAGACCGGCTGGGCCACCGCCGAATATTCGATGCTCCCCTACAGCACCCTCGAACGCAAGGATCGGGAAATCAGCCGTGGCAAGGCCGACTCCCGGAGCGTCGAAATTCAACGCCTGATCGGTCGGGCCATCCGCGCCGTTCTCGATCTTTCCAAACTCCCTGGCATGACTCTGTGGATCGATTGCGATGTCCTCCAGGCCGATGGCGGCACCCGCACCGCTTCCATCACTGGTGCCTACCTCGCCGCCCGCACGGCGGTCGACCGACTGATTAAAGATGGGGTGCTCAAGGAGGACCCTTTCCTTGACTCCATTGCCGCAGTCAGTGCCGGGATTTTCTACGACTCCCCCATCCTTGATCTCAACTACGAGGAAGACCGCTCGGCCTCCGTAGACTGCAACATCGTCATGACTGGGAAAGGAGCCTTCGTCGAGGTTCAGAGCAGCGGCGAAGAGGCAACCTTCTCGGGCGAACAGTTTGAGCGACTCCTCGCTCTCGGACGCAAGGGAATCGAGCAACTAACCCGCCTCCAGCACAATGCCCTGAACGCCTACAACGCTAGCTGACCAACGGCCCGCGTCCGCGCCCTGGCCTACAAATCCCGGCCGCCAACTTGCCTCCGGAGCCGTCCAGCCTGTCTTTCAAGATCCTCCTGTGTGATTTTCAATCCGTTCCCAGATGCCGTTCAAACTTCCCTCCCGCACCACTCTCCTGGCCGTGGTCGTCTTGCAGTCGGCCATCATCTTTTACATCGCTCCTTCACCAAGCTCCGTCTTCTCGCTCGGTTTCTGGCGCAGCCTCCATCAGATCTCCCTCGCGCTTGATCTAACCCACCGAAACTATGTCGACCCCGGGAAGGCAGGATTCCAGGATCTCGGCGAAAACGCAGTTCGCGGAATCCTGATCGGCCTGGACCCCTATTCCTCCTTTTTTACCTCCCGTGAGTTCAAAGATTTCAACGTAACCACCGAACAGGCTTATCAAGGCATCGGGGTCGAGGTCAGCCAACTCTCGTCCGGAATTTTCATCGTCAACGTCTTCAACGAGAGCCCGGCTTCGAAACAAGGACTCCAGGTCGGCGACCGGCTCCTCAGCGTCGATGGAGAAAGCACCGAGGGCAAAAATCTCCCCTGGGTTGTTGAAAGGATTCGTGGCCTCCCCAATACCGAGGTCGTCCTCACCCTCCTCCGTCCCCTCCGGAGCGAACCCATCACCGCCACCGTAACGCGAGCTCCCATCTCCTTCAATTCGATCGACCGCCTCCAGCAACACCCGAACGGTATCGTCTCCATGAGGATTCGGCATTTCGGCGTTCAGACCTCCAGGGAACTCGCCACCGTGCTCGAAGAGGCCAACAAAAACGGAGTTGAAACCCTCCTCATTGACCTCCGGGGCAACCCCGGCGGATTGCTCTCAGCCGCTCGCGATGCCGTCGATCTTTTTGTCGAACCCGGCGAGGTTGTCGTCATGACCGTGAACCGCTCCGGTGAGGTCATTGAGCGCCTCCTCGCCAAGCGTTCTCCGCTGGCCTTCCAGGGTTCCATCTACCTGCTGCAGGACCGGACTAGCGCCAGCGCAGCCGAGATCTTCAGCGGAGCAATGCGCCAACTGGTCGGCGCCCGGATTTTCGGCGAGCCATCCTTTGGCAAGGGCTCGGTTCAGGGCGTCTTTCAATTCCGCAATGGTGCTGCCATTAAGCTCACGACCCAACTCTACACGCTACCCGACGGCACCCCGGTCGATGGCAGGGGTGTCACCCCGGACTTTCCCCTCGAAATGGAGGAAAATACCCTCTTCCAAGCGGAGATTTCGAGGAAGTTTCTCCACCTATCCGCTGAAGAATTTGAAGACGAATTCGGATTCGAACGGCGCGAGGACGCCATCCTCAGCCAGACTCTCGCCGAAATCCATCTTCAGCTCGCATCCCCTTCCAGCACGCAATGATCCTCGGCATCGAGTCATCCTGCGACGAATCAGCGGTTGCCCTTTTTGACCCGGAGCGCGGCGTGGTCGGCAACTGGCTCCAATCTCAAATCACTCTCCACCGCGAATTCGGGGGCGTCGTCCCGGAGCTGGCTACCCGCGAGCATCTCGCATCTTTTCCGGACCTGCTGCAGAGCGCCCTCAATCACCCCGATTTTCGCCAACCCGAGGCTGTCGCGGTAACCCGTGGACCTGGCCTGGCTGGCTGCCTCGCCGTGGGTCTCTCGGTCGCCAAGGCGTTGGCGATCGATTTTCAGATCCCGGTGCACGGGGTGAACCACCTTCGCGCCCACGCCCTCTCTCCTTTCATCCCGATCCATCAATCCAGCCCAGCCACCTATCCCCAGCAGCTCAATACCCTGCTACCCCACCTGGGCCTCGTCGTCTCTGGCGGAAACACCCTGCTCATTCGCCTCGACCCCGATTGCACGCTGACCGTCCTCGCCGAGACAGTCGATGACGCCGCTGGTGAGGCCCTCGACAAGGCCGCCAAGCTCCTTGGCCTGCCCTACCCGGGTGGTCCAGAAATCGAAAAGATGGCTCAGTCAGGCGACCCCCGCACCTGGGACTTTCCCCGCGCCTTTGAGGATCCCCGCTCTCTCGCCTTTAGCTTTTCCGGCCTTAAAACCAGCCTCCGCTACCGCCTCGAGAAAATGCCCGACGACCCATTTCAAAAGGCCCTGCCAGATCTCTGCGCCTCTTACCAGGAGGCCGTCGTCGATCAACTCATCCGCAAAATGCGTCAGGTGCTTCCTCACCACCCGGTCCGCAGCCTCGGTCTTTCTGGAGGAGTGAGCAACAACCGGCGCCTCAAAGAACGCTTCACCGCCCTCGCCTCCGATTTCCAGCTACCTCATCTGATCGCCCCCTCCATCTACTCGGGAGATAATGCCGCAATGATTGCCTTCGCTGCCTGGATGGATGACCGTTCCGCAGCCCAAATTCAGACATCCTATTCTCCAGACGGTCTCGATCTCGGCATTGATCCATCCCTTCCCATTGACCAATCGTAGCCCCCTGATTTGCTAACCGTCGTCCAGTCCATCCATGCGCAGCTACCGCCTCTTCCTCGCCATCGCAAGCATCGGGGTTGCCATCTACACGGCAAAGCTTCTCCCGGAGATCTGGCATCGAGTCTCCACCTTCGGGGTCGAGATTAGCAGCGATCAGCCCGCCCTGAACGAGTTTGCCAACCGCTATTCTCAATTCTATCGGACCGCGCCAGCCACGGAAATCAAAGCCTTCTACGAGGCTCCAACCATCCGTGCCGCGCTCCAGCATCTGGGCATCGGCGATTTACTGCCCCTTCCCGACTCACTCGCTCTGGTTCTTTACCCCTCCCTCCCCGATCATCCGGTGCCCATCGCTTTCACATCAGGTCTTGGTCCCGATGGTCTCTGGACAAACAGCCCCTATGGAGCAGGCGGAGGATTTATCGTCTTATCGAACAAAGTGGCGGCCTACCGTGCAGGTGGACGGGATCTCGCCTACCTCCTCCGCGATTCAGAGGGGCAGGAAACCACCGAGATCCAAAAAGCCATCGGACCCTCCGGTCGTATCCTCAAGCCGGATACCCCCCATCCTTTTGTTGCCGATCCAGAAAGGCCCGCACCTCCCCCGCCAATTTCGGACCAATCCCCTTGACCTCCTGAATCTTCTCAATTGGTGCCTCGCGGAGCGCCCGCAGGGTTCCAAAAGCCTCCATTAGCCATTGGCGCCGCTGCTTCCCGAGCCCGGGCATTTCGTCGAGAACCGATTCGCGCAGTTTCCGGCTTCGCTGATCCGCATTAAATCCATTGGCAAAGCGATGGGCCTCATCCCGGAGCTGCTGGAGGAGGCGGAGGGCCGGATCGTGATAGGACAGATTGAGCGGGGCCCTTGTATCGCTGAAAATGATCGTTTCCCGCTTTTTCGCTAAGCCAATAATCGGCGGAGGCTCCAGATCCAGAATCAGGAAGGCCCTCAGCGCAGCGCTTACTTGGCCTTGCCCACCGTCGATCACCACCAGATCGGGGAACGGCTGACTCTCCTCAAAGAGCCTTCGGTAGCGCCTTCCCACCACCTCCTCCATTGCCCGAAAATCATCGTTCCCCTCAAAGGACTTGATCTTGAACCGCCGGTACTTTCGCCGATCGGGCTGCCCCTGAGCAAAATGAACCATTGAGGCCACCGTAAACGTTCCCGAGATGTGGGAGATGTCGAAGCACTCCATCGTCTCTACCCGGCGCTCCAACCCGAGTACCTCTGCCAGATGGTCCAGAGTTTGAAATCGGGTTGGCTTAACCACCGGGTCTTTGCGGAATTTGCGCGTCTGCGCGAGGGTGCGCTTCATCGCCTCCACAGCATCCCGCAGCAGCGCGGCCTCCTCGTAGTCCTGGGCCTCGGCTCGCGCCCGCATCTTTTCCTCCATCTGTTCGAGGGCTTCCTGGCCCTTGCCCGCGAGGAAAACACAGGCCTCTTCCAGACGCTCGCGATAGGTTTCCGGTGTCACCAAATTAGGATGGGGAAAGAGTTCCTGACGCAGATCGTCATAGAGCCGATAACTGCCGTCCGAAAGGGCTTGGGGGCGCGCATCCGCTAGAATCACCCCAAAGAGGCGCCGCATTTCCGAAAGGGTTTTCCTCAACAAGCCAGCGTGCGCGAAAGGCCCGAAATAAACCGCCCGGTCCGGTAGTTGGTTCCGCACCAGGCGGAAGCAGGGGATCTCTTCCGTCGGATCCATTTTTACGAGCAGAAACCGCTTATCATCAGTGAAGTCGGTGTTGTAGCGGGGTCGATACTTCTTGATCAAGTTCCCCTCCAAAAGCAGTGCCTCTGCTTCCGAGCGGGTCTCGTGAATCTCAAAATCAACAATCAGATCAAGCATCGCCCTCACCTTGGGCTGAGCAATCATTTGACGCCTTGAAGGCTGGAAGTAGGTGGAGACGCGCTTGCGCAGATCCTTGGCCTTGCCCACGTAGACGACCGTGCTCAACCGATCCTTCATCAAATAAACACCCGGACGGTGTGGTAACCGACGCACCAGTTCTTTGATTCGAGATTCTTCTGCCGCACTGCGCATTTGCTTCGGAAATAAGGATCATGCATTCATCCACGGTTGGCGGCATTTCTCAAACGGATTCACTCGCTCCACCCGGAATACCATTGTTATTCTCCCCTTGTGAATCCCTTAACCGCTGGATCCGAATGCCTGCCGAAATTTCTTCTGCACGGTTGCGGCTGGACAAAAACGGAGCTTTTTTTCGTACTAAGCTACCCCGAAACTTCAAACTCTTTTTAGCCTCCATCATGCCCAACTCTTCAAACTTCGCGATCATCAACATCGGCGATGAGCTGCTCAACGGCATCCGTGTTAATTCCCACCTCGCCCTGCTCGGGTCAAAACTCTCCCAATTCGGCGCCACCATAACCTATGCCTGCTCCATCCCGGATACTGAGGAGGCTATCGCCGGGGCTATCGAACGTGCCGCCGCCGCCGCTGACGTCGTCATCACGACTGGAGGTCTTGGCCCCACCGTCGACGACCGCACCCGCGAAGCTTTAGCAAAATTTCTCGGCGAACCTCTGGTCGAGGATCCCGTCTCCCGTGCGGCTATCGAGGGGCGGTTTGCTACCCTCGGCCGTACCATGACTCCCAGCAATTTGCGCCAGGCACTCAAGCCAGGCAAAAGCTTGGCCCTGCGCAATGATTGGGGAACTGCCCCTGGCATTTTCACCGAACACGAAGGTCGCGTCTTCCTCAACCTCCCCGGCCCGACCAATGAACTTGAGCCGATGCTCGAACACCGGGTCGTCCCCCTTCTGCGCGATCTCGGCATCGTTACCCGCGACGTTGAGGCTCTCCAGTTGCGCACCTGCGGTCTTGGCGAGTCCCTCGTTCAAGAGCGCCTCCTCGGGCTCATTGAGACTTACCCCGATATCAATTTCGCCTTCTGCGCTCACGAAGGAATCGTCGACGTCCGTCTCCAGCGCCTCACCCGGAAGGTCAGTCCCCAAACCCTTACCGAGTGCGCCGAGAAGGCCCGCATTTCACTTGGGGACGACTTCTTCGCCTTCGGCAAGACTCCCCTCGCTGCTGTCCTCGTCCAACAGCTCCGCTGCTGGGACCGCACCCTCTCGACCGCCGAATCGTGTACCGGTGGTCTTTGCGCCAGTGCCTTCACCGACATCCCCGGCGCCTCCAAGGTCTTTAAAGGTGGAGCCGTCTGCTACAACAACGAGATCAAGATCGAGATTCTCGGCGTCCCCGAGTGCATCCTCCAGCAGCACGGCGCCGTAAGTGCCGAGTGCGCCGTGGCGATGGCCACCGGGGCTTCTGAGCGCTTTTCATCCGATTACTCCCTTTCCATCACTGGCTTTGCCGGTCCCGGTGGAGGTGATGCTACCAATCCTGTCGGCACCATCTATATCGCCTCCACTTCCCCATCAGGGGTCTGGAGCAGGCGCCTCTACCACCGAGCTTCCCGCGCCTCCGTCAAGATGCGCGCCGTAAACGAAGCTCTCGACTGGTTGCGCCGCAACATCCACCGCCATCGATTTGCCGACCTCCTCGCAGGCAGCTCCACGGACGCTGATCTCGCCCCGGCCTCCACCACTGCTCCCAGCGAGGGTGCCCTCGCTGGTAAAAGGAACTGAGCGGGGTAGTTCCGCCCCGTCGGGCCCACTGTCTGGAAACTCCTCAGTAGGTCCCCGCCCACTCGCGAGCGATCTCGAGCGCAAAGTAGGTCAAAATCAGATCTGCCCCCGCTCGTCGAATTCCCAAGAGGGCCTCGTCCCTTACTCGCTTCCGATCGAGCCAACCCCGCTCAGCCGCCGCCACAATCTGCGCATACTCCCCCGATACCTGGTAGGCGGCGATCGGCAACTCGGTTCGTTCCCTTAGGTCGCGGATCACATCTAGGTAGGGTCCAGCCGGCTTGACCATCAAAAGATCGGCCCCCTCTACAGCGTCAAGCATCGCCTCTCGCAATGCTTCCCGCCGGTTCCCCGGATCCAGTTGATAGCCCCCTTTGTCCAGATACGGTCCGCCCATCCGGCCACTTCCCACTGCCTCCCGAAAAGGTCCGTAGTAGCCACTGTTGAACTTGGCTGAATAGGCCAGAATTACTGTATCCAAAAAACCACTACGATTCAGCCTCTCGCGGATTGCTCTGACCCGTCCGTCCATCATATCCGAGGGCGCCACCCACTGCGCCCCCGCTTCGGCCTGAACCACCGCCATGCTGCAGAGCACTTCAACCGTCGCATCATTCAATACCCGCCCTCCATCCTCAGACAAGATCCCGTCGTGCCCGTGGTCCGTGTAGGGGTCGAGGGCTAGGTCGGCAATCACGATAAGCTCTGGTACGGTCGCCCGAACCAACCCAATCGCCTGACAGATCAAGCTGTCCCGGTTAACCGCCTCCTCTGCCCCTGGACCTTTCTTTGCCGGTTCCACTACCGGGAAAAGCGCCACCGCCGGCAGGCCGAGCTGGTAAACCTCGGTCACCAATTTTGCCAGCCCATTCAACGGTACCCTCTCCACCCCCGGCATCGATGGCACCGGCTCATGCTCCGTGCCCCCGTGCACGAAGATCGGTAACACGAGGTTACTCAGCGAATAGGTCGTCTCCCTCAGCATGGCCCTCACCAAAGGCTCATTCCTCAGGCGACGCATGCGAATCTCGGGCTCCGGGAATAGACGATGGGTCGAATCGTTCATATCAAGGTTTACTATTTTCCCAACCCATCCAGCTTGTCCAACCTATCCCCGACTTCGGTAAAAGAAATCCGTGCCCAAATCAATTATGCAATCCCCTCTCAGGGAGGTTGGCCCTTTCGCCTGCCCTCACCATCCCATTCCCCGGTCTACCGGTCGCACCCGACCGCCGAAAGTTTTCCAGCACAAATTCAATTTGCTGCTGTCTGCCAATTAATATCCTATCGTATTAACCTTCAGCGACCCTGCCCATGAAACGGATTATCCTCTCTTCCCTCTGTCTATCGTTCCTTATCGGTCAAAGCGTAGGAGCTCAGCCGTCCGCCCCCTCTCCCTCCCAACCCAAGCTTGCCCTCCTCGTCGAAAACCGGGCTAGCGGATTGGACTCCAGTGCGTCCCAACAATTTAGCGACCAACTCGCCGCCCGCTTCGGGGCCGCCGGATTTGCCGTGCTCACTCCTGAAGATCTTGTTGAAGCCCTCGAGGTTTCCAGCAACCCGGAGGAGGACCTCGATCGCGCCCTGCGCGAGAATTCCTCCGCCGTCCAACTGGCTCGCAACGTCGGTGCAGATTACCTGATCATCGCCAGCCTCCTCGCCATCGACGCGGAGACCAAGAACTACCAGGGCTACGGCATCAACAACCGCAATGAATCCGTTAAGCTCCGGGTTTCTGCCCGCCTGCTCGGTGCCTCCTCGGGAACCACCGTCGGAGGGGCCACCGAAACGGCCTCTCGGGTCTTCCGCCAGGATTCTGCCCTCGTTACCAGCATCTCCGACGTTCAAAGCGGTCTCATTGGGGATGCCGCCGAACTCCTTTCCGATCGCCTCGAGGCCCGGATCAAGGCCCTCGAATCCTCACCTCTATCCCCCAAGACCGCTCTCGCCACTGTGGACTTTGTCATCAGCGTCCAGGATACCAGCGTCCCGGTAGTCGTCCGAACCAAAAGTGGTGAGGTTGTGGCCACCGGGCAAAGCGAAGCCGCCCAGCCACTTGGCGTTTCAGTCGAGGTGGATGGATTGGTGGTTGGAAGCGCCCCCGGGCGTCTCCAAATCGCTCCCGGCGTCCACCGGGTCCGCCTCACCCGGGAAGGCTTCAAAGACTGGAACCGCCAGGTCAATATTTTCGACGGCCAGACCCTCGAGGTCAGGCTCGACTTTAGCGAAGAAGGTCTCCAGCGGTACGTTCAACAAGCTGCCTTCCTCGAGAGCCTCCGCAGCGAACGGGTCCTTACCGATGCTGAGGTGAAACGCCTCGAAGGCGATGCCGAGCGCCTCCGCCAGAGCGGCATTCGCTACGATGTCCGCGTCGAAACCGACGAGGGAATCACCATTAAAAACGAAAACCGAACCCTCCAGGGGAATATCGAAAACTAACCCACCTATCCGCTTCCAAGCTTCACTCCAGCCATGAAAAAGAACTTCATCCCGCTCTCCCTTCTTCTCCTCCTCCCGTCCCTCCTTTCCGCCCAGAAACTGACCCTCGGGGTCGGACCGGTGGAGGTGAACCAATCGGTCACCAATGCCGCCTTCAAAGAGGGTGCCCGTGCCGACCTCAACCGCGTCGTCGAATCGCTCGACAGCACCCTGATTGATCGATTCCAAAACACCCGCAAGTTTGATCTGATCGCCCGCAGCGACCTCGCTCCACTTATTGCCGAGCAGCAATTTAGCGCCTCGGGAAACGTCGATGCCAACGATCCAAACGCTGCCCGCTCCTTCCAGGTAGCCGGAGTGCAGTACCTCGTCCTCACCACAGTCACCGATTTTCAGAATTATGAGGAAACGGCCCGCTTCGAAGCCATTGGTCGCGAGGCCACCAAGCGCATTGTCCGCCTCTCTGCCGTGGCCAAAATCTATGACACGAGCACCGGTCGCCTCCTCGAATCCGCCAACCTCACCATCGACGAGAAAAACATCCGCAACGAGCCAGCCTACCAGTCCACCACCACGGGTGATCTCTCCGACAACCTCCTCCTGCTCCTCAGCAACGAGATGGCCCAGAAAGTCACCGACCGAACCGTCGAGGTCCTCTTTCCCGCCCGGATCCTCGCCGTCAATGACAAGGTCGTCACCATCAACCGCGGGGACGGGACCGATGTATCCGTCGGCCAAATATGGAAGGTATTTGCCGCTGGCGAAGATCTCGTCGACCCCGATACCGGCGAAGTTCTCGGAAGTAATGAGATCGAGGTTGGCACGGTCCGGATTACCCGGGTCCTTCCCAAGTTCTCCCAGGCTGCCGTCGTTGAGGACCTCGGGATCGACAAGCTGCAGATCCTTCGGCGTCAGCCTTGATCCTTTTGCCTTTTCCCTTCGGGAATCCATCGGGGCACCCTCTTCCGAAACAGCCCCCTCCCGCCCCGTCCTGAGATGTTTGCTCGCCAGCCTCTTCTCATCCTCACCGTGCTGCTCCTCGCCGGAGGTTGTGCGTCCTACACCACGGAAACTGCGGCCATGCGCCAGTATTGGCGGGCTGGAGACACTACCGCCGCCGCCCGTGCCGCATCCGGCCTGGCTGAAAAACATGGACCGGATCGCGACCGCATCCTCCTCCGCCTCGAACAGGGGGCAGCTCTCCGGGCCGACGGTCAATTTGCCGCCAGCAGTGCCGTCTTCGAAAATATCAATGCCACCTTCTCCAGGGATGACTTCGGCCCCGATCTACGGATCTCCAGTCTCGGGAGCGGCATTGTATCCAACCCGGCCCAGATTCCCTACACCGGTCGCGCCTACGATCGCATCTTCGCTGCTGCCTTCAATGCCCTCAACTACCTCGCCCTCGGCGATGCGCCTGCCGCCCGGGTAGCCCTCAACAACAGTTATTTTTGGGAACAGAGGGCCGTCCAGGAGAACCGCAAACAGATCGAGGCAGCCACTGCCCAGCTGAATGCCGCAGACCAACCGGGCGCTGAGAAGGCCCTTCAACAGCCCGAGATCCAAGGCATCTACGACACCCGGCTCAAGCACTTGGAGCCCTATCGGGTCTATGCTCCCTACGTCAATCCGTTCTCCGTCTGGCTCGATGGCCTCTTTTTCCTAAACCTCGGTGCCGACGCCTCGGATCTCGAACGGGCACGTAAATCCTTCGAGCGCCTGAGCGACATGGTCCCCAAAAACAAGGCCGTTCGGCAAGACTTTGAACGTGCCAGCAAAGCTCGTGGTCCCTCCGAAAAGCCCCTCGTCTACGTGGTCTTCGAAACTGGCAGCGCTCCCATCCGGGTGGCCGAAATTATCGACATTCCCTTTTTCCTCTTTAGCGATTCGGTCCCCTACTTTGGCATCGCTCTCCCCACCCTCTCCTTCAATTCCTCTTACCGACCTTACCTCACCCTCCGCACCGCTGAAGGAACCTTCCAAACCGAACTCCTCGCCGATGTCGATTCCATCATTGCCACCGAATTCAGCGACTCCTACCCGGTAATCTTCACCCGGGCGCTGATCTCCGGACTCGCCAAAGCCGCCCTCCAATACGGAATCCAGAAGAGTGTCTCCGACCAGAGCGAGGCCGTGAAAAGCCTCGTTCTCCTCAGCGGCCTGTTCTATCAATATTCCATGAACCAGGCCGACCTCCGCAGTTGGTCTACTCTACCCAAACAAATCCAGATTGCTTCCTTCCCCCGTCCCGATGACAATCTCATGTTTATCGAAGACACCTTTGGCAGTCCCATCCGTCTTCAACTGGAACCATCCCGACATCATCTAGTCTACATCCAAGCACCGTCCCGGGATGCTCCCCTCAACATTCATCAATTTCCCCTCGTTCGCTAATCATGAAACAATCCTTCGTCGCTCTCCTACTCGTCGCTTTCACCCTGAGCGGCTGCAAAACTGTCAACCGCTCCGAACGAGCCGAGCCAAGGGCTCGTCCCGCCGTCGTTAACGATATCCGCATCGAAAAGGATCCCAGCCTCGCCGATCGTCTGGCCATTGTTCAGGTCGCCGAGGACAATTCAGGGGAATTTCTCCGCATCCAGGTTTCCCTCGAGAGCACCAGCAGCCGCACCCGGAGCTATGTGTATCAGTTTCAATGGATCGAGGCCAACGGCTTTGAGGTCACCTCTCCTCCAGCCGTCTGGAAGCAACTCCGCCTCGCTGGCGGCGACCGGACTGCCGTCGCGGGCGTGGCTCCCAATCCGCGAGTCGTCGACTTTCGCTTCAAGGTTCTCGAACGCAGCCGCTGGAAGTTGCTCGAGAAATAATCCTTTGAACCTGCCTGCCAACCACCACGTCACCAATTTATGAATACGCTTCCACTCCGCTCTTCGTTCGCCCGCTTGCTCGCCCCCCTCGCCTTGGTCGTCACCCTGGCTGGCTGCAACCGCGCCATCTACGTCGACCCCCAGGGAAATGAAACCATCGTCAGCCTCGACAAGATCAACATCCAGGACTTCAACCAGGCAGCCGATGAGATGGTCGCCAACCTTCTCAGCTCCGGGGCCCTTTCCCGCGCTCCGCAGCAGCCCTCGGTCATGGCCATCAGCCAGATCGTGAACAATACCCGGCAGCAGTTGGATACCAACATGCTAACCAAGAAGATCCGGGTGGCTCTCAACCAAAGTGGCTCCGTCTTCACCACCACCACCACTGGACTGGGTGGGACCGCTGAGGATCCCCTCGCCCGAGATCAGGCCGAGTTTGCCCGCTTCACCGAAGCACCCGAAGCCCGGGCCGAGGCCCGCCCCTACTGGTCACTCTCTGGACGGATCATAGAGGACCGCGCCGAGGCTGGCACCATCCGCAAGACCAAACAAACAACCTACATTTTCCAACTCTCCCTCACCGAGATTCCCACTGGTTTGGCCGTCTGGGAAAACGAAAAACAGATCACCAAACAGGGCTCGGGCAATCGCGTCGGTTGGTAGGCTACCTCGCTTGATTCCCAGCCTCTGATTCTCGTCGCTGCCGCCCCGTGCCGCGTCAATAGGGCAGAGCAGCCCTCGCCACTTGATCGCCCGCACCCGCAAAGCCTCGGCAACGATCTGGTCGACAGCCCCCTTAGAGAAAAAACTTCAGAGCTTCCGCCGCGTCCTCAAAATACTGATCCACCCACTCCTTCAAAAACAGAAGGTAGAGAAGAGCCCCCCCGGCCAGCATTGGCCCAAAAGGCACTTTGGCCCCAAAACCTAGCGGCTCCGGTCCGTAGTCATCTTCTTCCTCGCCGTTCACTCCCTCTTCATCGTTGCCCGGCTCTTCCGTGGCACCCCCGGACGGTCCCGAGGTCTCGGTCGCCGCGTCTTCCTTCCTTTGAAGCAAAAGTACCGGCAGGAGAATCACAGTCCCGATAAAGGCGCCCCCAAAAATCGAGAAGAGGGCCCCCTCCCAACCGAGCGCTGCTCCAATCAGGCCCATCAGCTTGTAATCGCCCTGCCCCATTGCAGGCTTGTTCAGGATCGCCTCACCAATCATCGAGATCCAGCAAACCGTAGCCGTCCCTACCGCCACTCCCACCAAGGCCCGTACTCCAGCCTCAAAACTGGCATCCATCGCGTATGGTCCGATTCCATGAATTTGCGGGGCGATCAGGCTCAGGAAAAGGAACAAAAAGGTCCCTCCGATCGAAAACCGGTCTGGAATGATGAGATGATCCAAATCGATGAAGGTAACCACCACCAAAATGGCCACGAAAGTCACCCAGATCAGGGAGAGCGGAAACGGATGTTGCAGCAAAACCGTGGCTATGAGAGCCCCCGTCAGGGCCTCCACCGCCGGATAACGAACCGAGATCGGTGCCCCACAGCAACGAGCTTTGCCCTTCAAACGAAGCCAGCCGATGATCGGGAGATTGTCGTACCAGCGGATTGGTGTCCCGCAATGAGGGCAGCGCGACCCCGGATGAATAATCGAAATACCCGCCGGAATCCGGTAGATGCAAACGTTTAGGAAGCTTCCGATCGACGCTCCAAAAACAAAGGCGAAGGCCCCATAAATCCACGGGAAAGTCACCCGGAGCCACTCCAGCGATGCGATGAGTTCCATCCGCCTTTTGTACGCCCCGGGCGCCCCCTCCGACGAGCCTAAACCTTCTTCCGGTCCGGCAGCCAGAAAAGGACTTTCCATCCAATCGTCCCCAGCCACGCTCTCGCGAGCAGCCACCGCGCGACCAAAACCCGGTCCACCTGCCAAACCAATCCCCTTTTCAAAGATCGGGTCTACAGCCCGTCAGGATCGCCTCAAACCCCGCTTCAAAATCAACAACCCCGGAATAAGAGCCATCGGCCACCGCCTCTGCTAACTCTCGAAAGTGAGGATACTCATCCGGGGAAAGTAGCGGCAGGTACTCCGTCGCCGCTTCCGCATAGGCTGCCGGCTGGATCGGAGCGTGGATCTCCAACAAAATGGACCCAAAAATTTGACTGTCCATTGTATTCCAGAGTCGATCGGCCTCCACCACGGTAAAACCAGCCCTCCGGAGGCAACTCAGCGTCCCCTCAATGTGCTCGAGCATCGCCGGGCCAATGTTGATCCGCGACATCATGAGCGGAACCGCCCAACCGTGCCGCAGCAAAGCAGCCCGCATCCCAAGCGCCCGCTTCCGCATCGCCACTTTCCAGTCCATCTCCGGGTCAGGCCTTTCCATGGTCGCCACTACCGCCTCGACCATCGCGCTCAAGAGCGCCTCCTTGTCCGCCAGATGGTGGTAGAGGGACATCGCCTTTACCCCGAGCCGCCTCGCCAACTGACGCATCGTAACCGCCTCGATTCCGCCCCCATCAGCCATCGTGATGGCCTCCGCCACAATCCTTTCCGCAGTTAGCTTTGGTTTTGGGTTTCCCTTCATTACGAAGCGAGGGCAGCCTTAACCATCATTTGATAACACCGTGACCGCCCCTCTAGCTGATTCACCGTTCCACCAAGGATCCGGCCCCCCTTCGGAAAGGCGAAGAGAAAAGCTCCGGTAATTCCCGAATGTCCGAGAAATTCCATTCCCGATTTGAACGGAGGCAACCACTGCGGCAGGGCAAAGCGCAGGACTCCGGTTCCCGCACGCAAAGGGAAAAAGACCCTTCTCCACGGTGGCGAATCATCGAGTAAACCTTTCGAGAAAAGTCTCCCATCGAAAAAGGCCCGCCCGAACTCAATCAGGTCCGCCAGCGTCGAAACCATCCCTCCGTCTCCCGGCATTGAGGCGAGAGCTTTGGGAATCTCGAGCACCTGAGCCCCGCGGCGAAGCGGCATCGCCTCGACTCCGGGCTCAAAAAAACGAGTGCACGATAAACCCAGCCGGTCGGTTATTTGATCGACCAGCATTTCCTGCAGTCGCTTCCCGGTCGCGCGGCACAAGAGTTCGGACAATAGGTAAAAGTTAGTATCAGCGTAGAGCGCCCTCCCCTCCATTCCGGGGGCAAAAGCCGGACTCATCTCCCGCCCCGTCCATCGCACCACATCCTCGAGATTAAATGCCTGGTCCACTCCCTCAAAAAGCTCCGAGGCCAGGCACGATCCGTCCGACCGCTTCCCTTCAAAATAATCCGGAAGCCCGGAGGTGTGCGTCACCAGGTGTCCAACCGTTATTTGCGGTGTGTAGTCACAACCCCGAAAAACGTGCAATCGATCCAGTTCCCCTTCGAAAAACTCCACCACCCGTGCCTCTAGTGAAAGCTGCCCCGCCTCCACTAGTTGGAAAAGCAGGGTCGTGATGAACAGCTTGCTCGTCGAAGCGATGAGAAACGGCGTCTCCGGCCCAACCTCCAAACCCTTCCAATGCCCGGCACCAGCGAAGCAGAATTCACCATTCTCCCAAACTCCGAGAACCACCTCCTCGCACCCCTTCTTCCTCGATTCTGACGCGACAATTTTTTCCAAACCGCTCTGCAATCCCATACATACCCTTTCGTTCTTGTTGACAACTGCCTCCACACCATCACAAACCTTACACTGTAAGTCAATGGATAAAGTATGCCGAATCCTCATCTCAACCAGCTTTGGTCCCTCCCTCGCTACGGCTCTCCCGACGACCTTCTTCTGGTCCAGCGGCCCCTTCCAAACCCACTTAAAAACCAGATCAGGGTCCGCGTGCACAACCTTTCCATCAATGCCGGAGACTTGCACCTCGTTGGGGGCAATCCCTGGTTGGCACGGCCCATCTTCGGAGGTTTTCGGCGGCCCAAGTTCTCGCCCGGCATGGATGTGGCCGGTGTCGTCGATGCCATCGGCGATCAGGTGACCCGATTCAAGCTCGGTGATCCAGTCGCTGCCGACCTTTCCGGGAGCCGTTTTAGCGGATTTGCTACCACCGTTTGCGCATCCGAGCAGGTTTGGGCTCCCATCCCTCGCGGGGTAAGTTTCGAAGATGCCGCGGCCACGCCAGTCGCTGCCGTTACTGCTCTTCAGGCTCTCCGTGATCACGGACAGTTGAGGCCAGGTGAGCGCGTCTGGATCCGTGGAGCCTCGAGTGGAGTCGGTTCGTTCGCCGTTCAAATCGCTGCACTTCTCGCGGGCTCCGTCACTGCCTCCTGTCGCCCGGAAAAACGGCCCGCCCTCGCCGAATTAAAAATGGTAACCTGGTTAGATGGCGACGAGCCTGCCGAGCCATTCGACCTCATCATAGATCACTCCGCTTATACTCCCCTCACCAAAACTGCCAAGCGAGCGCGAAAAGGTGGGCGCTATGTTCTGGTGGGAGGAAGCAACTTTAGGTTTTTTCAGGTCCTCCTCCTCAAAAAGTTTCTCTCTATCTGGACCGGGCGTTCCATTCGCACCCTGGCAGCACAGCCCAGCCCCACCGATCTCGAGCAGCTCTTTGCCTGGATCGGAGCGGGAAGCCTCAAGCCAATCATCGGTCGTCGCTACCGTTTCGACCAAATACCCCAAGCCCTCACAGCCATGAAAAATCGCGAAATCGCCGGCAAAGCGGTCATTTCTCTTGATTAGCCAACGCCGATCAGATCGAGCTTCCGTATCCGAAAAGCTACTCCCCCCACCCCCCGCGAAAACCACCCGCAACACCTCTCTGGCTCCACCAGCTTCCCAAATCCTTGCCTGTCAGCCAAGCACCCCCGCACCCTGGTCAAAGCTGCTCGCGCTCAGACCGTTTCCCAACCTTACTTTGACCATGGCCATTCTATGGGAAAATTCGTTCGCCAATGCCGACTACTCAGTTCGCTCGGCCGGTTCCTCAATCCGGCTCTACCGCAACGGCGTTCATCACTCCCAGTGGAACCCCAGGCGTCCGCTCAACGGATCCGTTTGGGACCTCCTTTCCATTCCCGCCGCCCTCCGTCCAGATCTCTCGGCGGGTCGTGTCCTCATCCTCGGGTTCGGCGCCGGTGCCGTTGCCCGCCAGCTTGACTGCTGCTTTCAAGCGACCTCAATCACCGGGGTTGAAATTGACCCGGTCCACCTCTCCATCGCTCGCGGCTTCTTTGAATGCGGGGATTCCTACCAATACATTCAGGGAGATGCCGTGCAGTGGATCGATTCGGCCGATGAGCAATGGGACTACATCATTGATGACCTCTACGGAGACTCCGAAACGGCCCTCGGTGAACCCTTCCGCACCGCCCCTCTCGACGAAACCTGGTTCCTCAAACTATCGGATCGCCTGAGCCGAAACGGAATCCTCGTCCTCAACGACCTCGATCCACAATCCGTTCAAAACCTGCCCCCCTTCAATAGTTCGAAATTGAGGGGATCGTTTCAAACCGCACTCCAGCTCTCGATTGAGGGATACGACAATCGGGCCGTCGCTTTTTGTCGCTGCCCGTATGCCGAAGAGGTTTTTTATTCCCGCTTGCGCCAAATCCTCCGCCCCTTCTCAAGATCCTCCCAGGTTCTCGCCCGGTATCAGATTCAGGAATTGAGGATCGGTAGCTTCGCATAGGTGCCACCGAGAACTTTCCCAGCGTCGCACCCCAACCAATCCTCGAGCACCGTGGCATAGACCTGACGGAAATCCGTTTCAAAGACCAGATCGCCATTCGAGGCTACTTCAAGATCCGGAGTTTTCCCCTGGAAGCCGCCTTTGACTGGGCCACCCATCACAAAAAGGGGAGCCGCAGTCCCGTGGTCAGTTCCCATCCCGGAGTTTTCCTGGGGTCTCCTTCCGAACTCAGAAAACGTCAGGGTCACCACTTGATCATCCAACTTCCTTTCCCGGAGATCAGCTTGAAACGCCGCCAGGTTTTCCGACAGCTCGCGCATCAACCTGCCGTGCCGAAACTCCTGATTCGCGTGGGTGTCAAAACCGCCCAGGCTGGCATAGTAGACCCTGGTCGGTGAGCCTGAAGCAATCATCGCCGCAATCGATCGCATGGATCGCCCGAAGGGAGTGCTTCCGTAATTTTGCCTCGTCCGGTATTGCCGGATCACCTCGGCGACCTCGGCTTCCCCAATCAATGCATTCATCAAGGTGTGCCTGAGAAAACCCAAATGGGGATTCGCCGGGCCATCGGTCGCCAGACGTCGCAGAAGGTCACCGTCTGCCGGTCCAGCCCCCTTGCGGTCCCCAACCCCGAGGACGAAATGCGGCTCCGCCCCCTCCAGCGTCAGGGGTCCCTCCGTCCCAAAATAGATCGCAGCAGGCTGGTTCTCCGGGGTTGCATCACAATCATTGTCGAAATACCGACCCAACCAACCCGTATATTGATTGCTCGAACCCGAGACCGCAGTCTCCCAAATCTCGGTTGACCGAAAGTGGCTCCGGTTCGGATTCGGGTAGCCAACGCTGCGAATGATCGAG
Organism: Puniceicoccaceae bacterium; assembly: GCA_036822055.1. Taxonomy (GTDB): domain Bacteria; phylum Verrucomicrobiota; class Verrucomicrobiia; order Opitutales; family Puniceicoccaceae; genus DAISIK01. Next base: position 20,225 of record DAISIK010000018.1, on the reverse strand, counting down.
AGATCCCCCTCCTCAAACAAGCTCTTCAACAATTCACACTCAGGGTGAAAGCCCGTGTAATCGTCCAGCGGGAGAACACGCCCTCTCGGAATGGACAGATTTGGCCTCAGGTTGTAGTACCGGCTGTCTTCAAAGGGAATCACCGTATTCAATCCGTCGTTCCCCCCAGCGAGTTGGAGCAAAACGAGGATCGTCCGGTCCTTCTCGGGGGGAGGTGCACCAATCTCAGCCGCGTGCGCCACAAAAGCAGGCGCCACCCGACTAAACGCGAGAAAAGATGCCGCCTTGGCTGCCGTGTGGAGAAACGCTCGGCGGGTCGTCCGGGGGAGGATCAGGTTGGGGTCCATTGTTTGGGTGGGGTTGGTTGTTCGGTGGGATTCAAAAGTCCGGTAGATCGGGCCATTACCCGATCAGCAGAGCTGGTATTCTGGAGTCTGCAGCAGGGTTAGGACGATTGCCGGAAGGTCCTCTCGCCCAGCCCCCTTTAAGGCCGCCACCAGTGTATCATAAAACTCACGACTGACTCCTGCGGAGAGAAACCGTCGGAGGAGGGTCCGAGCGAGGTCCTCCCCGTCCATGCCTTCCATTCTCGAGAGCACCTCGGCTGAGACCCGCAGCGGTAGATCGGTCGACTCTTGAACTCGCTCAAAGGCCAGGCGGTCATCGGCGTTCATCTTTTCAAGATCCAACCGTTCAAACCAACCTTGTACCGCATATCGACGGGCCGCCAAGGTGGCACCCGTTATCCACGTTCTACCCCCCACCCATCCCCGAACGTTGGGTGGTCGCCACGGATCCTGCCCCATCGCCCGCAGAGGATTGCGAATGTAGCGGCGGGTCGGATTCACCGCCAGACCGAGTTCCTGCAAACTACCAAAAAGGACCTGGACCGGAGACTTGATGCGTTTTCCCCGAAACTGCGGCTCAAAAAAATACCGGCCCCCGAAAAAGGTCCGGCACAATCGATCGAAACGAAAGTCATCCCGTGCCCACAGCTCCCCGAGTGCTGCCAGCACTTCGCCATCCATAGTTTCGTGATCGAGAAAATCGAGAGCCAGCTGACCGGGCAAAAAAGTCCGGGCCGCCTTCTGCTCAAAAAGGAGGTCAATCACCCCGTCTCCATCAAAATTCCGGGTTACTCCAAACAGAGTTTTTTTACCGGAATCGTGAACCCGTCGGTCAAAACGAAATCCACGCAGTCCGATCCGGTACCCGGTGAAGGCTCTTGCTGCTTCCTTGACTTCCTTTTCGCCATAGTTGCCCTCCCCGAGAACAAAAAGCTCCATCAGCTCCCGCGCAAAATTTTCATTCGGCCGTTCTTTGGTACTCCGGTCCAGATTGAGGTACTGGATCATCCCCGGTGACCGACTAACTGCCTTGCAGAGTTCCGGATAGGGCCGCCCAAAATTCTCCCGCAGAATCGACAGATGATCCATGAAATGGATTGGGCTCCGTACCGTTTCCGCAGAGATGACAAAGACATTGAAAAGGAAAAGCACCAAATGTTCAGCCGCGCTTGTCTCCCCGTTCCTCATTCGTTCGGCCCATTGAAAGAGGGCTTCATCATAAAAATCCTCGCGCCGCTGCCTAAGCTGGTTTCTTCGAATCCGCTGCTCTCCCTCAGAAAGGCTCCGGCGCTCTCGCTGAAAGCTGCGCTCGTGTTCCTGCAGTTCAGAAGCCGCCTCAGCGTAGTCAATCGGTTGTGGTGGCTTGAGAAGTTGATCCAGCGTGCCATCCAAACCCAACTGAACTGCTTTGTGGACCTCCTTTGGCACCGCCGCAAAACCCACCCGGCGAAGCAAGTGAGCCGCCGCCCCGTAATCAAAGCGGGAATCCGGAAGACGCTCCCAGGCTTCCATTGCGCGGTAAGATATTGGCTCCATCATCGTCACCAGTCCCCTGCCTCAAAAATTCCCCTCCACCGGGCATCCCTCTTTCGGCCCTGGTTTTCCACTGCAAATTTGCGTGGTCTGCCGATCAAACAATCGAAAGATATCTTGCCATCGAAAACCATAGCCTTTCAACAACACAAGAAAACCTTGATTGTTGACCGCGGTTACAAACTTTCTCATCCTCCGGTCTCATTATGGCTTACGAAAAATTAACAACCCCAAAATCATTCGTCTTCGATCTCGCTCTTACCTCGGTCTTTTTCCTCGTGATGACCGAGATGCTCACTCCTTTCGCCGTTGGAGACAACCCCAGTCAATTCGTCCGCTACATGCAGGCCGCCTTTTGTGCCACCCCAATCGCTGGAGTCTTTTTCATCGCTCTCGAAATGTTTCGGGTTACCCTTACGGACCAGCTACGCAGAAAACAGGATCTCGCCCAAGCCTCCCACGAGGGCTGATTCCGAGACCAAACTTCCCCTTCTGATTTCCTCAAAGGCCACGGAGGAGTCGGATTTCACCTCGGCTCTCGAAAAGCCCTCAGCACGTATCGATCCCGCTGGTGACGGGCCAACGGCGGCAGGTCGATCAATTGGTTCGTCGATCGCCCACTCCCCAAAACCTCTCTGGCCAATTCCTTGAGATCCCGCCAGCGCTGCCACTCAAAGTCAGGGGCATGCACAATCTGCCGGAGCAGACTTCGCCACTCCAGCACCAGGCGTTCGATATCGCCCTCCCGAATCAGGTCGCCCAGAAACTCGTGCCGACTTTGGGGATTGTTGAAGATCGCTCGCACCACTTCGCTCCCTCCATTTCCATACTCGGCAGGCACTCCGCGTCGCAGGTATCCGCGGAGGGTTTTCCAATGACAAGCGATCCGACACAGGTCGCCCAGGCGAGTCGAACCGGCATCCACCTCTTCAAAACGGAAGCCTGCACGAAGGTTAGCCAGGTCGAAGACAATTTCCTCCAGCCCGTAGGAGTTGTCCTCCAAAGCTACCGCCACTGCCAAACCTTCCGCGTGGCTGAAAAAACTGAAAAGGGTCCCCCGACGTGTCGGTCTCAAGTTCGCCCCGACCAAACCCAGCTCCCTCCAGTGCAGGAGCATACCATCCCCGCTAAATCGCCTCGGAGCCGCCTTCAATCCCATCGCCTCGCCCATATCGAAGGCAACTTTCGAGGTCACCTTACGGACTGGAGCCCCTAAAAGGGCGTTCCCCGCCACGTCCATCCGGGCAAAGACCATCCGCGCATCATATCGCAACTCGGCCAGGACCCGATTTCCCGAAATGGTCCAGCGGTGCAGAGCACCTCCCTCGCTTAACTCAGTCAGCCGGGGAAGGTACCTCAGCTCAAGCTCCTCCAGGGTGCAGGCCGCCTTCACCTTGCCCATTCTACTACCATCGCCCTCCATCAGCTTCCGCAGAGCCTTTCCAAACCATTTGGTTAAAACGACTTCCCCCCGGCCACCCTCGTCGATCGTGGCTAGGGTCACCAGCCGCCCGTAGTACTTGCCCTCCCCATCAACGATCCGGCATAGGCTACCAAGTTTGATTTGGTCCAGGCACTCGGGCACCGAGAGGGCGGGAGCATAGACCCCATTCCGATGCGCCCAGGCCTCCTTCAAGGGGACCCTCACCTTCCTGCCCAGGCGTTCCCACTCCCCACCTCGGTTCATCATCTCCACCACGCTATCGGCATCCTCTCGGTTACTCAGCTCCCGAGGCGTCTCCGTCCGGCCTTCTTTGCCCGCCTCCCGGAGTGGGTCCTTACTCAGCGGCTGGATCTCTACCGGCCGGAAGAGGCTCGCGCTCAAACGCCGGAGCGCCACCATCGGTTCCTCTCCGATCGAAACAGCACCGTCCAGAAAACGCAGGCTGCTCGCCCAATCACTTTCTCCGTTTCCCCTCAGGTTGATCGGGCGCGCCTCAGCCAGATTCGGTCGACCTGGAACGGATAGGGCGTAGCCCACCGTATCAATCCCGCGCCGACCTGCCCGCCCGAACATTTGAAGCAGCTCATCCGGTCGCAACCGACGCACTTCCTGCCCGGTCCGGTAGTCTCCGTCCGTCACGCACACCGTGCGCACTGAAAAATTGATTCCCGCCGAGAGACCGGTGGTCGCCACAATCACCCTCAGCTGGCCCGCCTTGGCCAGCGGCTCCACCAGCCCGGCCCGCTGCGGATAGCTCAAGCCGCTGTGGTGAAATGCCACCCGCTGCCGAAGAAGCTTTGCCATCGTCCCCCTCGCCAGGCGCCCTTGTTCCGGGGTCAGCTCCAGAAGGTCCTCTCCCGGCAACATGTTGGCCAGCGAACGAGCCAACCGCTCCGCCGCTAACCTCTGGGGCGCAAAAAGTAGAATCGGCCCATAGTCGGCCGCCAGTGCTTTCGCCACCAGAGTCGGCCAGTATCCCCGGACTCCTTTCGGTGCCTGTCCCGGAATGGCGTCTCCGTTCAAATTTTCGAGCGGAACTGGCCGCTCCCGGCACTCCACCAGGATGCCGCGTCTTCCTATCCGCACCAACCAATCCCTCACCGCCTCCGGATTCCCCACACTCCCGCTCAGCAGCAAAAGCTGGGTCGAGGGCGGTGCCAGCGCGATCACCTGCTCGTAGTTCAAGCCACGGGTCGGATCATCGATCAATTGGTACTCGTCAATGACGAGCAGATCCGGACCCCGGCCCGCCAAAATCGCCTGCTTTTGCGTTTCAAGAGTCGCCACCACGATCGGGGCATCGGTGTCCAGCGAGATGTCCCCAGTGGCTATCCCTACCCGCCAACCGCGCTCCTGCCACTCCATACGCTTGTCGTTTGCCAGAGCTCGCGTGGGAACCGTGTAGACCGCCCTCCCGTTGAAGCCGTGCTCGATCAGATATTCAAAAACAAAGGTTTTCCCCGCCCCGGTCGGCGCTGCCAGCACCACATCTTGCCCCTCCCGAATCGCCTGGATCGCCTCTTGTTGCCAAAAATCTGGAATTCGTATGTGGTCCGTGATCGAATCAAGTCCGTCCCAGGTCATAGATTACAGCTTCTCCACTCCATTTCTTCAGGTCAAACTCTCCCATCAACCAATTTTCTCGTGGTCGGTCGCGATCAATTGCGGGAACCACGAAACCAATTGAACGCTCCGCAAATTTCCTCACCACAAAAACGCTTTAACCTTTCCTGCAAAGATGCTCCGGCAACCATGGTTGCACCCAATTGAAATCCGATCGTCTCTATTCAACCGACCCTTCATCTCACCAACCCGCCTACCCAACTAGCATTTACTTCCTTCAATAAACTTTTCACCGTCGCAACCCCTCCCCAGTGGGTCATCTGGCCTCCTCCTCCAAATGTTACCATGGTTTGATCAAGGGAATTTTCCCCTCTACCTCGCCCCGATGGCCGGTTTCACGGACACCGGATACCGGGAAATCTGTAAGGCTCTCGGCGCCGATGTCATGGTCACGGAGTTTGTCATGGCCAACAGCCTCCTCGAAGGACGCCCCGAGGTCTGGGAGACCCTCGACTTTGAGGACACCCAACGCCCAGTTGGTATCCAAATCTTTGGCTCCGATCCGCAGCGGATGGCCGCCGCCGCCCAGAAGGTTGTCGAGCAGCGCTCCCCCGATTTCCTCGACCTCAACTTCGGCTGTCCTTCCGAAAAGGTAACCTGCCAAATGGCCGGAGCCTCCCTCCTCAAGGATCTCTCCAAACTCGGCGAAATTGCCCGCGCCGTTCGCCGGGCCCTCCCCAACTTTCCGGTCACCGCCAAAATTCGTATCGGGTGGGACCACCGATCGATTGTTGCCGTGGAGGCTGGCAAGGTTCTCCAGGACGCCGGAATGGAGGCCCTCGCCGTCCACGGGCGCACCCGTCGTCAAGGTTATCAGGGAGACGCCGATATCGCCACCGTCTGCCAGGTGGCCGACGCCCTGACCATTCCCGTCATCGCCAATGGAAGCGTCGAAGGGTGGGATCGCATCCGCTTTCTCCACCGGGAATCCGCTTGTGCCGGGGCCATGATCGGCAGGGCGGCCCTCGGTTATCCGTGGATCTTTCAGGAGCTGAAGCAGTTTATCGCCACCGGCGAAGTTCCCCCACCGCCCACCAGTCAACAGCGCTGGGAAACCCTCCTCGCCTATGCCTACCAGCTCAAGCAGCGGCCGACTGGCCAACGGCACGGAGACTCTATTCGCTGGATGATTAGCAAGCTTCTCTCCCTCACCAAAGGGATGCGCCACAGCAAACGCATCCGGGAAGACTTGCGGCAATCGACCACCCTCGAAGATCTCGTCGCGCGGGTCGGTCGATGGATTGAGCGGGACACCAATTATCCTGAGACGGAATATCCGGCCGACCCATACGTCCCGCCACTCGAAACCACTCAGGCTTGCGCAGTCGATCTTTCCCGTCCCTAATCCCGCATCATGTCACTACCTAAAATTCTCATTATCGCCGGCCTCTTCTTCTCCGTTGGCTCGGTCCTTTTCTGGGCGGCTGGAGGCTTTCACATGGGTTGGTCCCAGAACCGTGTCCCGATTCAGAAAGTCGATCCGATCACTGAAATTGAATTCACCGAGTACGAGGAGCGTTTTGTTGCGGGCCTTGAAATTGTTGTCGCAGGGAACATAATTGGAGATCTCCTGCTCCTTTCCGGAATCGTTTTGTTCAAGAAAAGAAAAAACAACCTATGAATACTAAGACCACACATCTCCTCCTCTCAGCAGGAATCCTGCTCGGAGCCGTCAGCGCTCACGGTGCCGCGGTTTCCTTTAACTTCGAGGATCCAAAGGGCGTAAACAACGTCGCCTTCAACCTCGACGCGCCCCTCGAGGCCATTAGCGGCACCTCCAACGGGATCTCGGGGACCGTGTCCTTCGACCCCCAAAACATCGGTTCTACCGCCGGAACCATTGTTGTCGATGCAACCACCATCAAGGTACCTAACAATACCATGCTGGAGCATCTCCACAGCGCAGGATGGCTCGATACTGCTACTCACGGCACCATCACCTTTGAAGCCACCAAACTCAAGGATCTCAAGACCGACGGAGCCCGCACCACTGCCACTGCCATTGGCACTTTCACCCTTAAAGGAGTCACCAAGGACCTCAGCGTTCCGGTGACCCTCACCTACCTCCCCGGTAAACTGGCGGACCGCACCAACGGCCAAATGCAGGGCGACCTCCTCGTCATCCGCTCCTCCTTTTCCATCAACCGGAGCGAGTTTGGGATCAAGCCCGGGCAAAACACCGACAAGGTGGCCGAGCAAATTGAAATCACCCTCGCCATCGCTGGCTACGCCGCCAAGGGCTGAAGTCACCTCCTCCACCGATCTTTCCAGCCTACAGCCTGTTCGGAGTATCCGAACAGGCTTTTTTCTTTGCTGATCAATCAATCCTCCCAAAGAATTGATCGCTTGAAGTCAGCTTCTAAGATTTCCCGGTTCTCCCAAGGGTTTTGGGCTCTTTTGGTCATCCTTGGCCTCGGCACCCTCTGCCCGTGCCTCCTTGGGGCGCAGGCCGTCCGCATTGGAAACGGGGATGAGCCGCAGGGTCTCGATCCCCACCTCGTTTCAGGCATCCCCGCTTCCCGCATCCTTGCCGCTCTCTTTGAAGGCCTCGTCAGGCTCGATCCGAAAACCCTCGAAGTGCTCCCGGCAGCCGCTCAGTCTTGGTCCGTAAGTGACGACGGCACTGTTTGGACCTTTGACCTCCATCCTCGGGCCAGCTGGTCCGATGGTCGCCAGCTCACCGCCCAGGATTTTGTTTTCTCCTTCCGCAGGATGCTCACCCCCTCCCTCGCTGCCTCCTACGCCTCCAATCTTCACGTCATTAAAGGCGCCCGTGCCTACCACGCCGGAGAGTCAACCGATCCCTCCACCCTCGGGGTCAAGGCAATCGATCCGCAGACTCTCGAAATCACCCTCGAAAAGGCCCTCCCTTATTTCCTGGAGCTTATCCAACACACCGCCTGGTATCCCGTGCCCGAGCACGTCATCCAAAAGTGGGGACCGGTCAATCTCCCCAATCAGGAATGGACCCGCGCCGGACGCCTGGTTGGCAACGGTCCCTTTCGGCTCACCAAATGGACTACCAACCACGTCATCAGGGTGGAAGCCCATCCCCACTACCACACCGGGCCAGCGCCCCTGACCCCAGCCCTCGAGTTTTTCCCCATCGCCAACTTTTACACCGAGGAGCGCGCCTTTGCCGACCAGATCCTCCACGTGACCAACAATCTCCCGAGCGAAAGAATTCCCCGGCTGATTTCCAAAAACGATCCCACCCTCCAGCTATCTCCCGACTTTGGCGTCTACTACCTGAGCCTCAACACCACCGTCCCTCCCCTCAACGATCCCCGCGTCCGCCGGGCCCTCTCCCACGCCATCGATCGCGGCTCCATCGTTCGGGACATTCGCATGAGGGGTGAGCGGATTGCCACCCACCTTTCTCCGCCCGTCTTCGATCACTACCACCCACCCGAGGGCCCCGACTACAACCCCCAACTCGCCCGGGAGCTGCTCGCCGAAGCGGGCTTTCCGGGAGGCCAGGGCTTCCCCGTCCTCAAATACCTTTTCAACACCTCCGAAACCCACCGCCCCATCGCCGCTCGCATCCAAACTTATTGGAAAGATCAGCTCGGCATCACCATCGAGCTGGTCAATCGCGATTGGAAAGCCGTCCTCAAGAGCCGCAGCGAAAGCGATTTCGAAATCCTTCGCTCCGGCTGGATCGGCGATTATCACGATCCCATCACCTTCCTCGACCTCTTTACCTCAAACTCCACCCAAAACTTCGGCGGTTGGCAGAATCCCGATTACGATCAAGCTCTCGCCGAGAGCTTTACCCTGATCAACGACCCGGAGGCCCGCGCCGCCGCCCTCTCTCGAGCCGAGTCCATCTTACTTGAATCCAGTCCTCTGATACCTATTTTTTTCTACAACCGTGCCTATCTCCTCTCACCCGACCTTCAAGGTTGGTTCGATAACGTCATGAACATCCCCCCCTGGCGTACCCTTCACCTCTCCACCCGCCCCTGAGGGTCTTCTCGCCTCAACCTGCCCAGTCCATGCCCGCAACCCTTCTCATAGTTGATGATGAAAAGCACACCCGCGAGGGTCTCCGTGCCGTATTTGAGCAAACCTACGACGTTTATGCGGCCCAGGACGCCAAAGAAGCCTTCAACCTCTTCGAGGTGGAAAAGTTTGACCTCGTCCTCACCGATCTGAAGATGGCCGGCAAGTCCGGGATGACCGTCATCGACCGCACCCTCCAGCTCAATCCCCCGCCCGTCTGCATCATGATGACGGCCTACGGCAGCGTGGAGACCGCAGTCGAAGCCATGAAGCGAGGTGCCTACGACTTCATTACCAAACCCATCAATCTCGAGAAGCTCGAGATCATGGTCCAGCGTGCCCTCCGCTCTCGTGAACTCGAGTCGGAGAACCAAAACCTGCACGAACGCCTCGACCGGAAGTTTACCTTTAACCAGATCATTGGCACTTCCCCAAAGCTCGAGGAAATCCTCGAAAAGGTCCGCCTTGTCGCTCCCTCCAGAGCTACCATCCTGATCGAGGGCGAAACCGGAACCGGCAAGGAGCTCATCGCCCAGTCCATCCACCAAAATAGCCCACGAGCACGCCACCCCTTCATCGCCGTTCACTGTGCCGCCCTCGCCTCCAACCTCCTCGAGAGCGAGCTCTTTGGCCACGAGAAAGGCGCCTTTACAGGAGCCGCCGAAAAGCGGATCGGCAGGTTTGAAGCTGCCGACAAAGGAACCCTCTTCCTCGACGAAATCGGCGAGATCGATTCCTCCACTCAGGTCAAACTACTCCGCTTCCTCGAGTCTCGCTCCTTTGAACGCCTCGGCAGTAACAAGGAAATCCCTGTCGATGTCCGGCTCGTCTGTGCCACCAATCGCAACCTCGAAAAAATGGTCCGCAAGGGAGACTTTCGGGAGGATCTCTTCTTCCGGCTCAACGTTGTCAGACTTCCCCTCCCCCCCCTCCGCGAGCGCAAGGAGGACATCCCCCACCTCCTTGAACATTACCTGAATCTCTTTTCCCGGGAAAACGGATTTCCCCTCACTCGGCTCAGCTCAAACGCCATCCGCATCCTCTCCAACTACGCCTGGCCGGGCAACATCCGCGAACTCCGCAACTTTGCTGAAAATACCGTCGTCCTCAAACAAGGTGGCGAAGTCGACGAGTACGATCTCGACCCCCGCTTCATCCTCGGCCCCGAGGAGGATGAGGACTTCGGCAGCGGCTCACTCTCCCCCGAAGGCAAGTCCCTCACCGTGGAGGACAATGAAAAACGCCTCCTCCGCAATGCCCTGGTCAAATCGCGGGGTAACAAGACAAGAGCCGCCGAGATGCTCGGCATCAGCCGCCGCACCCTTCACCGCAAACTGGCCCAGTGGCCCGACCTCGATCGCTAGCCCCCGCGCACCTTTCCCTTCCCCTCGTTCCAGAGAAACCTGGCGCTTTTGATGCTCTCTACCCTGGCCATTCTCTACCCCGTTTTTGCCGTCATCGCCATCGGCTTCCTCCTCGGCAGGAGTGGCTATTTTCAGCCAACGTTCTGGACCGAGCTCAACCGCCTCCTCTTTTACGTCTGCCTACCCGCCCTCATCCTCGATAGCATCATTCGGGCTCCCCAGCTACCCAGCGGTACCTGGCCCCTCATTCTCGCTCTAACCCTTACCACCCTCCTCACCATTTCGGCCGGGTTTGCCGGCGCTCGCCTCCGTGGTCTCCAGCGCTGGCAGTACGGTACCTTCATTCAGGGAGCCTTTCGAGGAAACCTCGCCTTCGTTGGCATCCCCGTCATCCAACTTAGTTTTCACGGCCAACAGCTCAGCGGAGCAGAAGGCGCCGTCGCTCAGGCCATCTTTGTCTTTGCCCCGGCCATGATCGTCTACAACCTTGCCGCCGTCCTCCTTCTCGCAGGCAGCCACCAGGGTTCCGCTCCCCTCACTACCCGCTCCCTCCTTTGGGAGCTCATGAAAAATCCCCTCATCCTCGCTTCGATTGCCGCCCTCCTCATCCGCGGTCTCTCCACCGCTTCGGTCCCCCAATGGACCGCTCCCCTCGGTCTCGTCGGGCAGATCGCCGCCCCGACCGCCCTCCTCTCTGTCGGCGCCAGCATGGCCTTCGTCTCCCTCGGTGGGCGCTACAAAAGCGCCCTCCTGTCCGCCCTCCTCAAAGTTGTCCTCACTCCCCTCTTTGCCATTGGTATTGCCTCCCTTGTCGGCATTCAGGGAGAAGCTCTCCTTGTTCTTCTGATCCTTTCAGGCTGCCCAACCGCAGCCGCCGCCAACGTTATGGTCAAACAATTCAAAGGGGACGAACCACTCTCCTCAGGGACCATCCTCATCAGCACCCTTCTGGCCATTCCTACGCTGGCCATCATCATAAGCTACGCTAGCTAAGCCGGGAATGGCGGGATAGGCGGGACTTGAACCCGTGACCTCCGGCGTGACAGGCCGGCGCTCTAACCAACTGAGCTACTACCCCAACAGAAACGGAAATCATGCAGATCTTCCCCAATAGGGGTCAAGCGGAATCCCACAACTTCCCCGAAAATATTCCTTCTGGATACTTCACTCCCCCGCCCCAGGGCTCCGAACCTCTGCAATGAGACTGCCTGGCGTTAAGTAATCCGCATCCAGGGGGAAGGAACCCCCAACATACCTCGATTGAAACTCAGCTTGATACATCAAACTTGAGCAGGAGGTCCTCTCGCTCCTACCTGCGGTAAATAGCCACCACCGCCTCGGAATCGGACCACTTACCGTTCGGGATTACGGTAGCTGACCTTGAGCGAGATGTGCAGAAGTTCGCAAACATGAACTTCCTGCTTTAACCTCGAATGCTTCCCAACCATTTCGGATACTCCCAAAACATGTTGCTGACTCTGGAAACCGAACACCCCCACGCGGGCGATCTTGGCTATCTGCTCCACAAACATCCCGACAAACTGCAGAGCTTTCCGCAGTCCTTCGGGGTGGCCCACGTGTTTTATCCGGCAAATGAACCGGAACGCAGCAAGGTCGCCATCCTGCTCGACGTCGATCCCGTCGGACTGGTCAGGCGCAAGGGCGGACCCTCCAGCCCGGGGTTTTCTCTCGATCAATACGTCAATGACCGGAGCTATGTCGCATCATCCTTCCTCAGCGTGGCTTTGGCCGACCTTTTCGCAACCGCCATGAACGGGAGATGCAAGGACAAACCGGAGCTGGTCGAGACGGTTTTCCCTTTTGTCGTTCATCTCCCGGCCCTGCCTTGTCGGGGCGGTGAATTATTGCTCCGTCAGCTTTTTGAACCCCTCGGCTATGCGGTCGAAGCCCGAAGTCAGCCGCTTGATCCGCAGTTTCCAGACTGGGGAGCTAGCAACTGTCTCGATGTCACCCTGCGCGGCAGCTTTCGGGTTCGAGATCTGCTCAGGCATTTGTATGTCCTCATTCCGGTTCTCGACAACGCCAAGCACTACTGGGTGGGAGAAGAAGAAGTGAAAAAACTCCTCAGTCGCGGGGAAGGCTGGCTATCTCAGCACCCGCTCAGGGAGTCCATCGTCAATCGCTACCTCAAGTTCCAACAACGCCTGACCTCCTCTGCGCTGGAGCAGCTCATTGGCGATGAAGGGGAATCTCCGGACGAAACGCAGGCCGCGCACCATGCAGAGGAAGAGGTCATCGAAAAAGGCCTCAGCCTGAACGAACAACGCATGGGCACCGTCCTTGCCGCCTTGAAAGGCAGCGGAGCACGGCGGGTGCTCGACCTCGGCTGCGGCGAAGGCAACCTGCTGCGCTCGCTGATGAAAGAGAAGCAATTCACCGAAATCGTCGGCATGGATGTCTCCCATCGCGCCTTGGAGATGGCATCGGAACGCCTCAAGCTTGAACGCCTGCCCGAACTCCAGCGCCAGCGCATCCGCCTCCTGCACGGATCGGTGATCTATCGGGATGATCGCTTGAACGGGTTCGATGCCGCCGCGTTGGTGGAGGTGATCGAGCACCTTGATCCGCCCCGCCTCGCTGCCCTCGAACGCACCATCTTTGAGTTCGCCAGACCAGCAACCGTCCTGGTCACCACCCCCAACGCCGAATATAACGTGAAGTTCGAGACCTTGCCCGCCGGGAAATTCAGACACCAAGACCACCGCTTTGAGTGGACCAGAGCAGAGTTCCAGTCCTGGGCGCAGCGTGTCGCTAAGAGCAATAGCTATTCCGTGCAGTTCCTTCCCGTCGGCAGCGATGACCCCGAAGTCGGCTCACCCACCCAGATGGGGCTATTCGCCAAAAAAGATCCATGAGCCACCACCCGCTCAACCTTTCCGCCGGAACACAGTGGAATCTTTTCTTCAAGGAATCACCTCGCCGACTCAAACCGCTCCTATATGTTTATCGCGTCCTTTTAACCGGCATCCATTTGATGCGAACCGGACGGGTTGAGGCGAATCTCAAGATTCTCAATGAGGATTACCGTTCCCAGTTGGTGAGTGACTTGATGGCCCAGAAACTCGCGCAGCCTGAAAAAGGCGGACTGGACAATTCTAACATCAGCTACCATGAGCAAGAATACCTACGATTGCGCGCTGAATTGGAATCGGCCTCTCAGTCAAGCATCCTGCGTGAAGCACCCGAGGAAATAACCCGGGCCTCCCTGAATAAGCTCCTGATCGAACTACGCAGCTCACCTTTCCGTGCCTAAGGAAATTTGCTGGGTGCCAGGGGTCATTGAACTTCTTGAAAATCGTGGATCTCCATGGAATGAGCCCCCCCCGTTTATGGGGGGGCGGGGATGATTGCAAAGCTGCCCAGCAGAGAGAATCGCGGCTATTGTTGGTGATGAAGCGTTTGATTCTCGCGCCTTACAGGGTAGCGACCAGAATGGTGTCCAGCAATCGCTTCCTACCCCGTTGATGCCTGGCAAGCCGACAATGCGAACAGCTGGGCATCTCGGTGTTCTTTCATGATTCGTTGAGAAGAGCATCGCATTCCCGCAAATCTGTGAATTTCTAAGGTATAACCCGAGATTTACACAAAAAGCTCCGCTCTCGACCAGGATTCCGGGGTGAGATTCTGAACTTTTTTGTTGGATTAACGGCCTTGAAAAATAGGAATGCATTCCGTATTTTCAAGGTAAATGATTTTTCGCGACATCCAGAGCACCTTGCTCAAGCGTCTCGGTCAGGCGCCGGCGGTGGCCTTGCTCGGCTCCCGGCAGGTGGGTAAGACAACTTTGGCTCGGAGTTTGGAGGTGGGTAAACCGGTGCATTATCTTGACCTGGAACGCCCCTCGGATCTTGCCAAACTGGCTGATCCGGAGCTTTACCTCTCGGGTTTATCGGGTCAATTGGTCATCCTCGACGAAGTCCAACGCTTGCCGGAATTGTTTCCCGTGTTGCGCAGCCTGATTGACGAGCGCCGCCAATTGGGCGAGCGGGCAATGCAGTTTTTGCTGCTTGGCTCGGCCTCGCCCGATCTTTTGCAGCAAAGCTCCGAGAGCTTGGCCGGGCGCATCAGCTATCTGGAACTCACCCCCTTTCAGCTTCCAGAGCTGCCGGAGCCTGAGCGGATAATGCCGTCCCATTGGGAGCGGGGTGGTTACCCGGACAGCTACCTTGCCATCGATGGAGAGACTTCTCTGCAATGGCGCGAGGATTTTATCACAAGCTACGTCGAGCGGTATCTGCCGCAACAAGGCATCACGTCCACGCCGATCGTTTTGCGCCGTTTCTGTAGCATGCTGGCACACCAGCAGGGGGCCACCCTCAACTTGAGCAAATTGGCCGACTCTCTAGGTATTGATGGAAAAACCGCCCGCCGCTACCTCGATTTGCTGGAGGGTCTGTATCTGGTGCGCTCGCTCCCGTCGTGGTCGCGAAACGCGGGCAAACGGCTCGTGAAATCCCCAAAAATTTATTGGCGAGACAGCGGCTTGCTCCATGCGCTGGCCGGCCTGCCGACGCTGGAGCAAGTTCTCGGCCACCCGCTGTGTGGGGCTTCGTGGGAGGGATATTGCATCGAACAAATACTCAATCGCTTACCCAATAACACCGCTGCCAGCCATTACCGAACCCATGCAGGTGCCGAAATTGATTTAGTTATCGAAGAACCCGACGGCAAAATCACAGCCTTGGAAATCAAGCGCACGCTTTCGCCCAAGGTCACCCCCGGCCTCATCGAAAGCATGCAAACGCTGCGTGCAGATTGCGGCTTCATTGTCATCCCCAAAGGGAAAGCTTACCCACTGTCCAAGACCGTCACAGCCATCGGTCTGCCAGACTATCTTCAAGTCCGCCCCTGATCATTTTGTCCCGCTATGATGTGGGAAGCCCGCCATGGGACCGAGCAACTTTAATGTGTCGCCTCTTTCGTTTTTGGAATAAAATAAAATATCCTACCTCTAAAGAGATGAATACCGTAAATCTTTTTCCTGAGACCAACCAAAGCGGTCCGCCACTTCAAAGACACAAGTGGCTGCCTCGGTTAACCCAATCGCCATGAAACCCCTCACCATCCCGGAGCTTGCCCTCGTTGTGCTGATCGGCCCGTCCGGTTCGGGTAAGTCTTCTTTCGCCCGGAAACATTTCAAACCTACCGAAATTCTTTCCTCCGACGCCTGCCGCGGGTGGGTGTCGGATGATGAAAATAATCAGGCTGCCACCAGCGATGCGTTTGATGTTTTGCATTACGTGGCAGCCAAGCGCTTGTCGCGCGGTCTTCTCACCGTGGTCGATGCCACCAACGTCCAACCGGAAGCACGGAAACCGTTCGTGGCCCTGGCTCGCGAATACCACTGCCTGCCAGTGGCCATCGTCCTGAATCTTTCGGAGAAAATTTGTCAGGAACGCAATGCGTCCCGACCCGACCGGACCTTCGGCCCCCATGTGGTCCGACAACAAAGCCAGCAACTACGCAAATCCCTGCGCGGCCTGGGCCGCGAAGGCTTCCGGCATGTGCATGTCCTTCAAAACTCGGAGGAGGTGGATATGGCCACCATCGAACGTCAACCGCTCTGGAACAATCGCAAGTCGGACCACGGCCCCTTTGACATCATTGGTGATGTGCACGGCTGCTATGATGAATTGACAGAACTCCTCGTCGCGCTCGGCTACGCTGCGCAACCGGGCGGTGCCTGGTCCCACCCGGAGGGGCGTCGCATGGTGTTTCTTGGCGACCTCGTGGATCGCGGACCGAAATCTCCGGAGGTCGTCCGTCTGGTTCTCGAATCATTCAAAGCCGGGACGGCCCTGGCTGTTCCCGGTAACCACGACATCAAGTTCATGCGCAAAACCTTCGGCAAAAATGTCCAGATCACCCACGGGCTTGCCGAATCCCTGATCCAGTTTGAAAATTACGAAAAAGATTACCGTGGCTTTTCACGGGTTGCAGCGGACTTTTTTGATTCGCTGGTCAGTCATTATGTTTTCGACGAAGGCAAGCTTGTCGTTGCCCATGCGGGAATGAAGGAATCGATGCAGGGGCGCGGTTCGGGGCGGGTCCGGGAATTTGCTCTCTTCGGTGAAACCACAGGCGAAACCGATGAGTTCGGCCTGCCTGTGCGCCACAACTGGGCGGCGGAGTATCGGGGCACGGCTCGCGTCGTTTATGGCCACACTCCGGTGCCAGCCCCGGAATGGGTTAACCGCACCATTAACATCGATAACGGCTGCGTTTTCGGCGGCAAGCTCACGGCCCTGCGCTACCCGGAGCTCGAAATCGTTTCCGTTGACGCCCGCCAAACCTACGCCGAACCTGCGCGTCCCTTCCTACCGGACGAGCCCCCGCCCGTCCTGAGCACCCAGCACCAGCTCGACAGCATCCTCGACCTTGCCGACGTAATCGGCAAACGCATTGTTGGCACGCGACTGCTCAGCAACGTGACCGTGCGCGAAGAAAACGCCACCGCTGCACTCGAAGTGATCAGTCGGTTTGCGGCCAACCCCAAATGGCTCATCTACCTGCCCCCGACGATGTCCCCGCCGGAGACATCCGGGCTTGAGGGCTTTTTGGAACATCCAACCGAAGCATTCGCTTATTATCGCAACGAGGGCGTGCCACGGGTGATTTGTGAGCAAAAGCACATGGGCTCGCGGGCCGTGCTGGTCATTTGTCGCAGCGCGGAAGTTGTTGAAAAACGCTTTGGCATTCCGGCTTCGGATGGTGATGGTATCGGCATCCTTTTCACCCGAACCGGGAGACGATTTTTTGAGGACCGTGGCTTGGAAACTCAGCTCCTGGAACATGTGAAGGGCTCGCTGGATCGCGCCGAGTTTTGGGAGGACCACCAAACGGATTGGGCCTGCTTCGATTGCGAACTAATGCCTTGGTCGGCCAAGGCAAAGGAACTCATCCGGCAACAATACGCCGTTGTGGCAGCGGCGGGACGTGCCGCCCTGCCCGCGGCGATGGAGCTTTTGGCTGGTGCCGCCGACCGAGGACCGGAGTTTACAGATCTCTTAAGCCGCTACCAAAACAAGCAGAAATGCCTCGTTGCTTATGAAAAGGCCTACCGTGGCTACTGCTGGCCGGTGCGATCACTGGCCGATTTTAAACTGGCTCCGTTTCATTTGCTGGCCACAGAAGGAAAATGTCACATCGACCGGGACCACCTCTGGCACATGAACCAAATTGCCGGAATTTGTCAGGCCGACCCGGTAGGAATCCTGTTGCAGACTCCCCACCAAGTGGTCGATCTGCTCGACGAGGCGAGCTTGAAGGGTGCGACGAAATGGTGGCTTGATGCTACGGCACAAGGGTCTGAGGGCATGGTCGTGAAGCCATTGGACTTCACCGCCAAGGGCCGTCGCGGACTCGCCCAACCCGCGATCAAATGCCGGGGCAGGGAATACCTGCGCATCATCTACGGCCCTGAATACACCCTGCCCGAAAACCTGGAGCGACTCCGCAAACGGGGGCTTTCGGCCAAACGTTCGCTGGCCATGCGGGAGTTTGCTCTGGGCATTGAGGCATTGGAACGCTTTGTCCGCAACGAGCCGCTCCGGCGTGTCCACGAGTGCGTCTTCGCCGTGCTGGCCCTTGAAAGCGAGCCAGTGGACCCGAGACTTTAGAAACAACTCGCCATCAAGTAGGAATTCCCCAAAAGGGTTCAAACGTTAATGGAGCTTAGTTACTTTCTTTGGGGCGTTACTTCTCGGCTATTTCCCTGAATTTTTCCAATATTATCTCTAGCTTATCTGGATCTCCTGCCGCCTCGAACACCTTGTTCTTTACGGAGAATCCATACCAATCATTTTCGCTGTTTTGTATTAGCTTTTATTCAATTTCTAGACACTCCAATTCTGTGAACGCCAGATCAACGCGAACCTCCCACCCTGGATTATCCAATGTATTGATACTGGCTCCGTATTGATGCTCCCAGTCACCATCACAGTTTTCTTTATACCATTCTTTAACGTATTGAAAAACGTTCATCATTTCGGAATCTCATCTGGATTTGCAGGGAGGATTAAATAAGCGCCATTGCACATAGACCTCCCGACCACAACGCTCCACCGTTTCCACCAGGGTCGCCTCAGAAGACACTCCGCTGCCGGGCTCAACAAACAAATCCTTCCGGTAGTTTCCACGGGAAATGACACCTGTCCCGCCCTAGCTGCGTCTTCAGCAGAATGGAAACCTCGGCAATCACACGCTTCTTTGGAGCCGTCGCGACGGCGGATGATAAGTCGCTCCAAAATATTCCATGCGCCTGCGACGTGCCATGATCCCCACTTTGACTTCTGAGTCTTCACCCTTAATAGTTAAAGTATACGTTCGACCCCAATGGCGCTTAGTTCAGAGTTCTGGCGCAGCGCGTTAGCAACGTTGTCCAGAAGCGGCTGGTTCTGACTCATTGGCCTGTAACCTTTTTAGAATGCCTACAATTAGAACTCTCTCTGGATTCCCTTTCCAGTTTTTTAGTATCATGCCGATTAAACAACCAGTCATTCCGCAGAAGAAATAGAGCACGGGGATAGCTACCGAATAGATTACAGCTTGCATCTCCAGACTTTCTTTAAAATTCTCTGGGATGCTACCTAAGATGTTCATAAACCAGAAGCCGACAGCAACCATTACAACGCATTCAAGTACAAGTATTTTCTTCTATTTTTGAAATCGGACTTCCTGTCGCTCAATCTTTTTAAGGGCTAGCTCTTCTGCGGGGTTAAGTTTCATTTCTTTCTCAGAACGTCGAGCTCACTCGAAGAATGGGTGCCAGCCCATTCTGTTGAGTGCAGCATTTTGTTGTGGTCTAAACTTTCAGAATCTCGGTGACCTGAACTTCCATTGAGGCGTGATCGACCCAGTAGGTGAACAAAAACTCTTCAAGCAGCAGGTTGTCGATTGAGCGACCTTGGGTATCCATCGTCTGATAATCGCTAATGAACCCAGGAAACGCAGCAATCCGCTCGACCAAGTCGATGACTTTCCACTGTCTTTGCTTGGGAAGTCCTACTACGAAAGAAACCGCCTCGGCCGACAGGTAACAGGTATAGTCGGGGAGTTCAGGCACGATTGATTTGATCCCTCAGATCCGAGAGGGAAGTCTTTTTGCCGGTTCCCATCTCGTCTAGTCGGCGGGCGGTTTCCTCCTTCCATTCCTTCGATTCCTGCCCCAGTCGGACGATGAAGGCAGATACCTCCCGACGCTCGGGCTCGGAAAGCTTGGTAAGGTGTTGCTTTAGAGCAAGTAATTCGGCGTCGCTCATAGGTAAAAGCTACATGGATGAAATTCGGGCGTCAAGTCTGTCAATTCCTTACCCAACGATGAAGAAGGGCCGTCAAAGGGGTCGAAAGTATAATTTAAACATTTTATCGTCGCTTCCCCATTGACTTCATTTTTCGTCCCTGTCCAAGAATCGCGTGAATCAAGTTGGTCACTCGAGAAGGAAGGCCCATCTCCAAAGGCTCGGCAAGCCAACGATTATCAGATTCGCCTCTGGTATCCGCACCTCTAGGTGGAAAAGGTTACCCATCTCACGCAAGCATAGACCATCCAGCCACAACGCTCCACCGTTTCCACCAGGGTCGCCTCAAAAGACACTCCGCTGCCGGGCTCAACAAACAAATCCTTCCGGTAGTTTCCACGGGAAATGACACCTGTCCCGCCATAGCTGCGTCTTCAGCAGAATGGAAACCTCGGCAATCACACGCTTCCTCGGAGCCGTCGCGACGGCGGATGATAAGTCGCTCCAAAATATTCCATACGCCTGCGACGTGCCATGATCCCCACTTTGACTTCTGAGTCTTCACCCTCAATATTTAAATTTTGCGTTTGACCCCAATGGCGCTTAGTTAAACCCGTTTTACGCTCACTTTTGCCTCCTGCTTGGGGAG
>DAISIK010000017.1:0-53465 GCA_036822055.1 Puniceicoccaceae bacterium | reverse complement strand
TGGGTTGGCCCTCTGCGTTGCGGTAGGATTCGACGAGTTGGAACAGCTTGGAGTCCTTGATGCGTTTGGTTCGAAAAAACATCCTCAGCCAGCTTGTGAGATAGAGAATAAATCACCAAGGGGCACAAGTAATAATTAGGCACTACAAATGGCATCTGAAAATTTGCCTCGCTGATTACCAACGACTTATGATTCTAATGGTGTGGAATTTTCTTGAATTAAGCACAATTTTACCCACTCCATCAGAAACTTGGGTTAGGGTTCCATCTGGCTCCAGAAACCGCGCTTACGGGCATGCTTTTGCTGAATCACCCGCCAGTAGTCCTCATGCGTAGTGACGGCTTTCCAGTTTGTTATTGCCTCGGCCAGAGCGTTGAGCCGCTTCGCATCGCGGACGGCGTAGGGGTAGTATTTCGACGTCCCCCGGTCGAGGATCGCTTCCAAGTTGGCCCGATAAAGAATGGACGCCGCCAAGGGGTGCTCGCCTTCGATTAGTTTTACGAGATCAAGAATGAGCGCATAATACTCCCCATTGAACTGCCCGTTTGACGCTTCGACGATCGCGGCGGCGGTGGCGGTATCGCCCATCTCGGCGAAATAGGTGCCTCTACGGAGCGGTGTGAAGTCGCCGCTCAAGACGACTTCTCGCATGCGCTGCAAGGCCTCTGGGCGTTCCGATTCCGCGATGCTTTCGAGGTAGTTGCGGGCATCGCTCGCGAAAGCGCAGCGGGTGAACTCAGACCAGTAGGCCTTCGCGACAGCGGCGGTGTTGCCTAGCGCACGCTGGATATCGATCAAAACCTTTATTCGCTCTGCGGTATGGCGGAATGCCTGCTCGGAGGGAACCTTGGTCAAAGCGATTTCGGCTTGGCCACAGGCGAGATAGATCCGAGCCACATCGAGGGCAACGAGCGGATACTCGTCGATGGGACGCCCACCCAGCGAGGCTTCCTCGTGCAAAACTGGGTCACCAATACTTTTGGCTAATTGTCCGAGGCGCACGCGGACGCCACCAAACTTCCTGAAATCTTCCCTTTGCATCCGAAAGCGCCACTGCATGATGAGGCGTTGGAGGGCTTCGTCGCTGAGGATTCTGGTGGCTTCGTCGAACATCGTGTCGCGTGTGCCATAATCATGGAAAGCATGCAGGGCCAGGAACACTTCTTCTGCCTCTTTGGGCTTTCCCTCAGCGGTAGAAGCCACCCCCAACAACTGGCAGGCGCGATGGTAAGCATCTGCCATCACACCGTTGGAGTCGTCCGCATTGCCGATGACGTTCGAGTCAGTCTCGATGAACTTCTGCAAGGTCTTCAGCGCCAGAATCGGGTCGGCGGGAATCAGATCGCGCTCAACCGAATCGAAAATGCTGTGCAGTTCGCGGGCGGCACCCTCGGACTCGTAGTAATCGACGAAATGGCTGCGGCGCTTCAACCCGGTGATCGGGCTCCGAATCGATTTAGCGAGTCCTTTCGGATCGTTTCGCGACAGGAATAATCAACGGCCTTCGCGGTCGCCTCGTCCTCCAACGCCAAGTCTGCCAACAGGATTGCCAGCTCGTCCGCTGAAAAGGTCGCCAGTTTCTTGACGAGGTTTTGCTTGCTGTCCTTGCTCATGCGTCCTTGAGAAGCTGAAGGTTAAGGCCAGAGTCCAGGTAGTTGCGAAATCCCTGATCGAAGGTCACGAGTTCCATGCCCTGAGTGATCGCATGCGCGGCCAGGTAGGCATCCATCCAGATTTTGGGCGAAGCTTGACCGCTTCGGGACATGGCCAGCCAGAGGGCGCGGGTGCCGTGTGCCTCTCCGACAAACCCAATCGCTTCATCACGCTGAATCTGGCTGAGAAATGCAACAGCCTCGTCGTTGGTGAAGGCATCCAGTCCACAGGCCTCCATGACTCGCGGTTGCGTCAGCAGTCGAAGAAAGCCCATCTCCGTGACGCGACAAAAGTTCAAATCCGCTGGCGCGAGGTTCACCGCATCATACCACTGGCGGGCAATGGCATGCTGGCCGTGTCCTTCGAGAAAGAGGGCCAGCCAGGCGTTGAGGTCGAGCAGCTTACGCATCGAGTTCCGTTTCCGCTTCGTGAACAAGCTCGATCATTTCCTGCGCGGTCAAAGTCGACTTCCGTGCAGCCGCTTTTGTTGGGATGATCGGGAGAGATTTCGCGACACTTGATTTTATGACACGTGCCGTTTGCTGCGGGATGGAGTTTTGCGATCCACCGAGCTTCAACCGGTCATACTCGGTAACGGACAGGATCACGGCCGTCGGGTGGTGGTGCTTCTCGATCAATACAGGTCCACGCTGCGCCGCTTCCAGCACCCGCCCAAAAGTCTGCTTGGCTAAATTAGATGAAATCGTCTGCATTCATCCAAAATGGATCAGGCATGGATGTCTGTCAATCTCTTCCGAGTTCGCGCTTGTCCGCACCGCGCCTGCAAAGCGTCTCCGGAACACAAGACAGTTGCCACTTGGCGTAGCTCTCTCAGGGGGCTCTGAGAAAAACGGGCCTCCTTTCTAGGAAATGCGCCTGCCAAGGATTTCAGCGACCTTCTCAGTTGCGAAACTAAGAAACGGCACCCACTGGTAATGGCTTCCTAGCTCTTTGCCAGCAACCGCTTACAAAAAGGCCCGAGGCGGAGACGACTCGGGCTGAATTGTTGCGCATGGGGCGGGGCCGTGCGCAATTGAAAAAGATGGGGTGGTAGACCGGATTCGAACCGGCGACCCTCGGTACCACAAACCGATGCTCTAACCAACTGAGCTACTACCACCATCGGGCGCAAGAGAGAGGAAAACCAAAAGCGATAAGGAAAGTCAAGTATTCGGTTCGGCGAGCTGCCGCAGAGTTGGTTCAGTCGTCGAGGTCAGATTCGCCGCGCTTGCGGTCGGACTCCTCGTCGTCATCATCCTCCTCCGCTTCCTCTTCTTCGTCCCAGCGGAGGGAGTCGTCGCCGTCCAGTTCCTTGGTGTCTTCCTCAAGGTCGGGGACTCCGTCGAGGTCGGGATCTTCGTCGCTCTGGACGGCTTCTTCGTCCTCTTCGAGGGCAAAGCCTGCGGGTACGTATTCAAGAATCTGAGATATTTCGGTGAAGAAATGAACGGCGCGGCCTTCCATGAAATCTGCGTTTTGGGCCTCCCGGATTTCCTCCTCCAACTCCTCGACGGTGAACTGCTGCTTAAAATCGATCAGGTCGTTGAGGAGCTGGACCCGCAGGCGGGTTATGTGGTCGAGAAAATCGGCGTAGGGGCCTTTTTCATCATCCATCACATCGGGGAGGGCAAAGAGGGGTTGATCGGCCTCGACGAGGCTGGTGCGGACCCGCTTGAGGCGGACCCGACCCTCCTTGAGCTCCTTCTCGATCGCGAAAGTGAAGAAGGCATCGTCGATGAAGTCCATCTGGAGGCCATACTCTTGAAGGGGGTCGAGAAGGTCGAGGACGTGAGCGACTTGCCGGGGGTCGATGATTCCGAGCCCGTCGACGTCCCAGTGGACTTCATCGCTGATTTCTTCGACCCACCAGTTCATGTCTTCGCCGAGGCGGACGACACACCAATCAAGATAGTTTTTTTGTTTTACCATAGGGAGGCAGGCAATAGCGAGTGGTGAGATCAGGAGATGAATCAAGCCGAAATTTGGGTAGACCTCAAAGAAACTTTGAAAGAATGTGAGCCATGGGTGGTATTTACGAGACGGTTGTTCGGCCAAGGTTGTTTCGACGGGATGCAGAGGAGGCGCATGCAAAGGCGGTGGCAGCACTGGCCCGGTTATCGAAGAGTGGGTGGCTTTGTCGCCTGATGGCAAAGCGGAACCAGAGGAACGGGTCAAATCCAGTCATGGTGGCGGGGGTGAAGTTTCCGAATCTGGTCGGATTGGCAGCGGGAATGGATAAAGATGGGGCCTTCGTTCCGGCGTCCTTCGCTTTTGGATTTGGGCATGTGGAGGTGGGCACGGTGACACCCGAGGCCCAACCTGGTAACCCCTCGCCTCGACTTTTTCGGTACCCAGAGGATGAGGCCCTCATCAATCGGATGGGCTTTAACAACGAAGGGGTGGCCTCGATGAGTTCGAGACTCAAAGCGCTGCCGCCGGTGGGTAAGCGGGGTGGGGTAGTCGGGGTGAATCTCGGGAAGGGGCGAGATACGCCCCTGGAGCGGGCGGTGGACGACTATCTAATCAGCCTGCGGGTCGTCCACCGGTATGCTGACTACCTGACAATCAACGTGAGCAGCCCCAACACCGAAGGATTGCGGGACCTGCAAGACGGGCGGCTACTGGAGGAGCTTTTGAGGGCGGTTCGAGAGGAGCGGGATGCCACGGCAGGCGAGCGTCAGGACCGATGGCTGCCGATCTTTGTAAAAATAGCACCGGATCTCAGTTTCAGGGAGGTCGACGCGGTTTTGGAGGCTATTGAAAGGAGCCAGTTTGACGGAGTGGTAGCGACCAACACGACGGTGAGGCGGGACCCTGCTTACCCGGGCCTGGTAGAGGCCGGAGGGTTGAGCGGTAGACCACTCGAGCGGGTCGCGACCGAACGGGTTCGCTACATTGCTGGAGTCACGAGGGGCTCGCTTCCGATCATCGGGGTGGGCGGCATCCTTGACGAGCGAGGGGCTGGTGAGAAGCTCGATGCGGGAGCCAGCCTGATCCAGATCTACACGGGCTGGGTCTATCGAGGTCCGTTTTTTCCGAGGGAGTTGGTGCGGGCGACACGGACCTATCAGCGGGCCCTGGCCGGGCAGGCCCTATTTTAGGGCGTGAGCTGCTGCGAGCCCGCAGTGCAAGAAAAATGGGAGATGTGACGTGGTGTTTTGGCACGGCCCCCGGTGAACAGGAGTGAAGAAGGGGACAGGTAATCGATCCATCTGGAGCGGAGGGAAACGGATTGCCCAAATCCCGGAAAAACGGTTTGTTAACGGATTGCGATAATGATGCTGAAAAATCCACGAACAAAATACAGACCCTTTGGAACGGTTGATTTGCCGGACCGTCAATGGCCGAGCCGGGAGCTGAAGCGTGCGCCTAGGTGGTGCAGTGTTGATCTGAGGGATGGGAACCAGGCTCTGGCCGTACCGATGGGGATTGAAGAGAAGCTGCGGTTCTTCAAGCTTCTGGTGGAGGTTGGGCTCAAGGAAATCGAGGTGGGATTTCCCAGCGCGGCGCCAGTGGAGTTTGATTTTAATCGGCGCCTGATTGAAGAAGACCTCGTGCCGGAGGACGTCTACCTCCAGGTCCTCGTGCAGTGCCGGGAACACCTGATCCAGCGCACCTTTGAGTCATTGGAAGGATGTCGGAATGCGATCGTTCACTTCTACAACTCGACCTCAGCCTTACAGCGTAAGGTAACTTTCGGGATGACGCGGGATGAGGTGAAGGCGATCGCAGTGGACGGGGCAAAGATGGTGATGGACCGCCGGGAGATGCTGCCGGATACGAATCTGGTTTTTGAGTATTCTCCAGAGAGTTTCTCGAATACGGAGCTTGATTATGCGGTGGAGGTCTGTGCGGCGGTGATGGAGGTGATACAGCCGACGAAGGAGAACCCGATGATTCTCAACCTTCCGGAAACGGTACAGTATATGACGCCGAACGTCTATGCGGACATGATCGAAAAGTTTGGGCGGGACATCCCCAACCGCGAGGCGATCGTCCTCAGTTTGCACACCCACAATGACCGGGGGACGGGAACTGCCTCAACCGAGTTGGGGATTTTAGCGGGTGCGGACCGGGTGGAAGGGACGTTTTTTGGGAACGGCGAGCGTACTGGAAATCTGGATATCGTGACGGTAGCGCTGAACCTCTACATGTTGGGCATCGATCCCGAACTGGACTTTTCCGATCTCCCAAGCATCCGGGAGACCTATGAGGCGTGCACTCGGATGGTGGTGCCCGATCGCCATCCCTACGGTGGGGATCTCGTTTTTACCGCTTTCTCGGGGTCGCACCAGGACGCGATCAAGAAAGGCTTTGATCGGATGGAGAGGGAAGGGCAGGCAGGGGTTTGGGAGGTGCCCTATCTGACTCTCGATCCACGGGACATCGGACGGGATTACCAAGCGATCATCCGGATCAACAGCCAGAGTGGGAAAGGTGGGGTAGCCCATGTGTTGTCTCGGGATTTTGGATTCAATTTGCCCAAGTCGATGCACCCGGAGGTGGGAGCAGTGGTAAACGAGCTGGCAAACGCGCGCGGGTCGGAGTTGGAGAGTGGAGAAATTCGGGATCTTTTTTTTCGCGAGTTCGTCAATCGGCAAGGACCCCTGGAGCTTCTCGATTTTGCGGTTGAAAAGCAAAAGAAGGCGGGTGAATCCCTATATCGGATTCGGGCCTCGGTTCGCTACGCCGGGGAGGAGATAGTGCTGGAGGGTGAGGGTAATGGACCGATCAACGCCTTCATGAATGCCATGGAATTGCGGGGGCTGAAGCGCTTTCGGCTCGACGATTTTCTCCAGCATGCGATTGGCAAGGGCTCGGCGACGGAGTCGGCTGCCTACATTAGATTGGTTCTGGAGGATGATCGCGCTGTTTACGGTTGCGGAGTGGATACTAACATTGAGCAAGCGGGACTCAATGCCCTAGTCAGTGCGATCAACCGGGCGGAAGGTTTGTTGGCAGCTGCTGAGGCAGAAAAGTGAAGGTGGAACCGGCTGGAGGAGAAGGCTTTCACTTGACGGAAATTGGGGCGCCGCTAGTCTCTGTCTTTCACCAATGCGTTTACACTTCTGAATGAAGCGAGGAACTATGACCACTATTACCGACATTCGCGCCCGCGAAATTATTGATTCCCGGGGTAATCCAACGATCGAAGTTGATGTTGAGCTGGAAGGCGGAGTAATCGGCCGGGCTGCCGTTCCCTCTGGCGCAAGCACAGGGGAGCACGAAGCTCTGGAGCTTCGAGACGGGGACAAGGCCCGCTACCTCGGCAAGGGAGTCACCCAAGCGGTGAACAACGTGCATGATATTTTGCGACCTGCCTTGGTGGGTTTGGACGCAGTGGACCAGACCGAGGTTGATCGTACGATGCTGGAGATCGATGGTACTCCGACCAAGAGCAAGTTGGGGGCCAACGCCATCCTCGGGGTCTCTCTGGCGACGGCCCATGCAGCTGCCGAGATGTTGGAACAGCCACTCTACAAGTATCTGGGCGGTCCCAACGCGAAAGTTTTGCCCGTACCGATGATGAACATCATCAATGGGGGCAGCCATTCGGATGCTCCGATCGCATTCCAGGAGTTCATGGTCCGCCCGGTGGGGGCGCCATCCTTCCGGGAAGCCGTTCGGATGGGAGCAGAAATCTTCCATAGCCTGAAGAAGGTATTGAAGGGTCGCGGATTGAGTACGGCAGTGGGTGACGAGGGCGGTTTTGCTCCCAAGCTGGACGGTACAGAGGATGCCCTGAACAGCATTTTGAAGGCGATTGAGGAAGCTGGCTACAAAGCTGGAGAGGAAGTAACAATCGCCCTCGACTGTGCAGCGAGCGAATTTTACTCTGACGGAGTTTACGACTATTCGAAGTTTGAAGGCACTGGAGGTGCCAAACGCTCCCGGGCGGAACAGGTCGATTTCCTTGCAGATTTGGTCAGTCGGTTCCCGATCGACTCAATCGAGGACGGCTGTGACGAGAACGACTGGGACGGTTGGAAAATGCTGACGTCCAAGATTGGTGATCGCTGCCAACTGGTGGGGGACGACCTCTTTGTGACCAACGTGAACTACTTGCGCCGGGGGATCGAGGAGCAGGCCGCCAATTCGATTCTGGTCAAGGTAAACCAGATTGGCTCGCTGACGGAGACCCTCGACGCGATCGAAATGGCCCACAAGGCTGGATTTTCAGCTGTCATCAGCCACCGTTCCGGAGAGACTGAGGACACGACCATTGCGGACATTGCAGTGGCGGTGAATGCGGGCCAGATCAAGACCGGTTCGATGTCGCGCACTGACCGGATTGCGAAATACAACCAACTGCTCCGGATTGAAGAGCTGCTCGGTCCGAACGCCATTTACGCGGGTACCCTTCGCTGAGGGAACCTTCTCTTTGGGGTGGCTCGCTCCGGCTGGGGCGAGCCATCTTTTTCATTTTCGGGTTAGCGAATGGGGAGTCGCCCGGAAGGGGCTGCCGGCGAGGTCCGAGGGGTGCTATTGACCTTCGGCCCTGGTTCTGGCCCGTAGGGTGGGGATGACCCGCGGCAGGGGATAGGCCGGTTGGTCGGGGGCGGCAAAGACGGTGCCGGAAGAAATCTCGCGAGCGGATCCGATTTTTCGGAAACCTGGAGGCTCGGGCTTGTCCTGATTGAGAAAATCCGGCATTCCATCAACCATGAATCCCTTCCGTGCATTTTTCTTTCTCTGCCTCCTGGCTACCCCGATTCCGCAATCTCTCTGGGGACAGACTGATGTGAGGCGGGAAATGGCGGCAATGGCTCAAGACCTGCGCTCGATGCGTAGTGAAATCGGGACGCTGAAGTTGGAGGTCGAAGCGCTGCAGCGGGAGAATGCCCGACTGCAACAGGCGGTGCGCGCAGCGCGGGAAAGCTCCGAGAATAGTGGAGACATTTTATCGGTGGTCGATGTGAAGTTGGCGGCCCTGAGGCGGGAATTGATGGCCGAGGCGGACGCCAATCGTCGAAAGATTCTCAAGGAGTTGAGTGATAAAATTACGGCCCTCGCAGCCGAAACCGAGAAATCGATGAAGAAGCTGGCGAATGCGATCAATGCCCAGCCGACCGCAGCGGTGGTCCCGCCGACTTTCAACGATGACTATCCAAAGACGGGGATCCCCTATGAGGTAAAGCCTGGGGACACCTTGAGCGGGTTGGCCGACCAGTTTAATTCGCGGGTGGGATGGATCCGGAACGCCAATAAAATTGTTGACCCGAGGCGAGACCTTCGGGTGGGACAGCGAATTTTTATTCCGCAGGCGGATTAGGTTGATGGCAAACTGCCAGGCATTGGTTGGCAGGAGGCGGGGGACTCACGGTGGTTGATTCGAACTGAAATTTTCTTTCGGGTTGAGCGAACTTAGGATTTTGCAGTTCCAAACGGGTGGTGATTTATTGTTTTGATGAAATCTACGCTCTCGATAGCTTCAAGTCGTCTTGGTGAAACCTCGGCCGGCCAGCCGGTGACCGAATATGAGTTTCGGTTTGAGAGTGGTCTCTCGATTTCCTTCCTCAATCTCGGTGGTATCGTA
This sequence comes from Puniceicoccaceae bacterium, assembly GCA_036822055.1. Taxonomy (GTDB): domain Bacteria; phylum Verrucomicrobiota; class Verrucomicrobiia; order Opitutales; family Puniceicoccaceae; genus DAISIK01. Next base: position 44,275 of record DAISIK010000017.1, on the reverse strand, counting down.
TCCAGATTAAGCGTACCGGCGGAGGATGGCTCGCTGGCTGATGTGGTGCTGGGCTTTGAAGGGTTGGCCGGTTACCTAGACAACTCGCCTTATTTTGGAGCGATCATTGGGAGATTTGGGAATCGAATCGGGGGAGACGGCTTCCGGGTGGGGGACACCTTTTATCCATTGGCTAAAAACGGTGGCAAGGTGCCGGAGTTGAAGCGGCATCTCCACGGAGGCCAGGTGGGATTAAGCCATCGGATCTGGGATGCAGCGGTGGTGGAACGGGACGGGGATTGGGCGGGTCTGGATTTGGAGTACCTCAGTCCCGATGGGGAAGAGGGTTATCCGGGTAATCTTCAGTTAAAGTGCTCCTACCGAATTCGTGAGGATGGTGTTTTTCGTATCCAATATTATGGGACGACCGATGCCCCTACCCATCTGAACTTGACCCACCACAGTTATTTCAACCTGGCCGGGCATGAGGCGGGTTCGATTCTCGAACACGAGGTCAAGATCGCGGCGGATGGATTTGTGGTGATTGACGAGGCGGGAATTCCAACCGGGGAGATCCGGGAGGTGGAGCAGTCACCTTTCGATTTTCGTAAGGCAAAGACGGTCGGGCGGGATGCCGAGGTGAAGGATGAGCAGCTGATCCTGCCGAAGGGGTATGACCACAATTTTGTTCTGGGACACCAAAGGGGGAAATTGGAGTTTGCAGCTTCGGCGCGGGATCCTTTCTCGGGGCGGCAGATGGAAGTCTGGACCGACCAGCCGGGAATCCAGTTCTACGCGGGGAACACTCTGGAGACGGGGGACATTCCGACGAAAGCGGGCAGACCCTATGAGCGGCATGATGGATTTTGCTTTGAGACCCAGCACTTTCCGGATTCCCCGAATCGCCCTGAATTTCCATCGACCTTGTTACAGCCGGGACAAACCTATCAAACGACGACCGAGTATCGTTTCGTGGCTACCGAGAAAGGATCGCGGGCTTGAAAGGGGAGACCAGCAGTGTCGACCTTGGGGCCTTGAGGCGAGACTACACCCAGGGAGGTCTGAGCCAGGAGGACCTACCCGAGCATCCGCTGGAGCTGTTTCGCCTATGGTTCACTCAGGCGCAGGAGGCTGGGATTACGGAACCCAATGCGATGGTTCTGGCGACGGTGGGTGCCAACGGGCAGCCCTCGCAGCGTACTGTTTTATTAAAAGCCTTTGATGAGCGGGGGTTTGTCTTTTTTACTAACTACGAAAGCCGGAAGTCTCAAGAGATCGGTATCAACCCGAGGGTGCACCTCCTTTTCCCCTGGGTCGATCTGGAGCGGCAAGTAGGGATCGAGGGGACGGCTGAGCGTATCTCGAGGACAGATTCGCTGAAGTATTTCCTTTCACGGCCATTCGGAAGTCGTCTGGGGGCATGGGTCTCCCAGCAGAGCTCGGTGATTACCTCGCGGAGCTTACTGGAGATGAAGCTGGCCGAGATGAAGCGCAAGTTCGCAGATGGCGAGGTGCCGCTCCCTGATTTTTGGGGGGGCTACCGGGTGGTGGGTGAGAGCTTCGAGTTTTGGCAGGGACGGCAGAATCGGTTGCACGACCGCTTTGTCTACCAGCGAAGCACGGCAGGCTGGGAAGCACAGCGTCTGAGCCCTTGAGGCGGCGCCTTAAGTGGCTACGGGCTTTGGGGCCTGTGGGGTGACGCGGGCAGGCGGGCTGGCAGGCAGGCTAGAGGTTCAGGCGCTGGGTCAGCGAGGCGAACTCCTCCTGCATTTGAATGTTCTCGAAGACGAGCAGGTCGGGGACCTGGATACTGGCCAGGGCATCAAAAGAGTTTTGAGTACTCCGGATCATGCTAACGAGTTCTCCGCTGGCCGTGACCGTGCGCAAGGTGTTGCTGGCGACCTCCACATCCCGAGCGGTTTGGCGCATGGCCCGTTCCATTTTGTCCCGTTGATCGCGGAGGTGGGTGCGGTAGAGGGCAGCTGTCCGAAGGGTGAGGGCCTGGGAGTCGAGGTTTGCTTTAAGGTGAGCGCGGTGGGAATCGTTTTCGGCGCGGCTAAACATGCGGCGGCTCTCGCGCTGCAGGCTCTCGACCTCGTTCTCGATTCGATTGATGCGGGGAAGGTACACCTGATCCACCTTGCGGATGAATTCGCCCTGCATGGACTGGAGGATTTTGAGGAGGACCACGTGCATGCCGTAGTAGCGACGGCTGATATCGAGGTCCTCGCGGCTTTGCTGAGTAAGTTCGGCGAGGCGAATGCTGATCAGCTTCACATTTTCATAGACTGCTACGCTGGAGACGATGTCATCGCCAAGAACGCTGTTGAGGAGGAGATCAATTTGGCCGGGGTCCATTTTGAGCCCGTAGCTTTCCATGGCGGCGGCAAAATCGATCTTAAGGTTGGCGATCTGATTCTCATTGGCTTCGATTTGCCCGAGAGCCCTTTCGATCCTGGCCTCGTAGCCGCTTTTCGAGGTGGTGAAAAAAGCTTCTTCCGGAGCACTGAGCTGATTGCGGCGGTGATCGGCGATCTCGCGTCGCAGGTTGCGGTTGGAGTTTCGGAGAGCTTCGATGTCCTCACGGACGCGGGCTGCCGAAGAATCGGCTAAAACAATGACCGCCTCGTTGAGGAGTTTCTCGAAATCAGCCTTGTTGCTGCGCTGGTCGCGTCCAAACCATTTCCTCCGAGGAAGGTTGTCCCGCTCCTCTTCAAGATCTACAAGCGAATCGAGTTTTGGGTTGATGGCTTTCCAGGACTCCGAGGGGAGTTCTGCTAGCGCTGCATGGAAAGCGAGGCAGCAAGTGATCAGGATGATTCGCATCATAAGGCTATCTTTGGAAGCGGTGGATAAATGGCAAGCGGTGGTTGACGGAGAGAACCGCTTAGTTGCGAGAGCCAATCACAGGTGGAACAGCCTTCGGCGCCGAATGTTCCAGCGAAATAATCCGCAGTAGCCCCTTGCCAGGCCACTCCAGCGAGGACAGCCGGAAGCGGATGACTGAAGCGAGGAAGAAGGGCGGAGATGATCCCGGCGAGGCAATCGCCACTCCCGCCGCGGGCGAGGATCGGGCCTCCGTGAGGCGAGGTGGCCACCATTTCTGAGGTGTAAACCCGGGTCGAGGCATCTTTGGAAACCAAGATGGCTTGATGATGCTGACAGTACTCCCGAATGGTCTGGGAGGGCGGGACGGACTGGGTGCGAAAAAGGCGCAAGAGCTCGCCAGGGTGGGGCGTAAGGCAGAGGGAACGCCGACTCTCGGGAGGCGGGAGATGATTGATAATGTCTGGATCCAGGCCAGCGGCATCGAGGACGAGGTGCCCTTCAAAATTGCTGGCAACTTCAAAAATGGCGGCGGCTGGCATTTGGAGTCCCGGGCCGATGACCAAAACCTCGAAACCATTGTTTATTTCAGAAAAATTCTCTGACCACATGGCTTCGGGATTGGATGGGGCAGCTGCCCGGAGGGCGCTGGCGGTGCTGAAGCCGGTGACTAGACCGCCCCCGGCTTTGAGGGCTGCCCGAACGGTCATGATGAGGGCGCCGGGCATCGAATCGGAACCGGCGAGGATGGCAATCCGGCCAAAATCCCGCTTATCGGCTTGAGGCGGGCGAAGGTGGCGGAGCTGGTTGAGAATAGTTGGGGAGATGACCCAATGGGCGGTGGGACTGACGGCGCTTGATCGATCAGCGAAGAAGCCGATGTCGGCATAGCGAAGACGCCCAACAAACATTTTATGGATCGGATCGAGGACGGCCTCTTTGACGATGCCGGTGGCGATGGTGAAGTCGGCCCGAAAAGCTCTCGGGTCGCCCAGACCGGAGGGCAAGTCGACCGCGTAGCGTATGCCCTCGGAACCGATCCGGGAGGCCAATTGGAGCAAATCGGCGTGGAGCGAGGAAAGGGGTGGACGAAAATTAAAGCCGAGAAAGCCGTCCAGAACGATTCCATCGAAGGAAGGAAAGGCAGCCGTCAGGCGGTCGGGAGTATCCGAACTGCAGGGGATCAAGGTAAGTTCAGAGGTCGACTGGGAGAATCGCTCGAAAGCAGCGCGGGTAAGGGGGCGCATTTCCTCGGGCGGGTAGAGAAGAAGGCAGAAAAACCTTAATTGGCGGTACCTGAGGGCTAGATACATGGCGGCGAGGCAGGCGTCTCCGGTATTGTGCCCCTTGCCGACGAGGAGGAGGATGGGAAGATGATCCTCGGGGTGGGGAAAACGCTCTCCCCAGGATTGCTCGATGGCGAGGGCAACGGCTCGGCCAGCCCGCTCCATGGCGGCGGCCTCGTGATCCAATCCGCTTTTGAAGTAGGAGGTCTCCAGAGCAGACGCGGCTTGACAGGAGAGGATGGGGTGAAGGTGGTCGCTGTGGCAGAATCCTCCCTGGAGATCTGGCTTGGAAGAGTCCATGCCGAGATTAGACATGAGGAAGCGTCCAGAGCCAAATGGAAAAGATGAGCTGCACCCCTGGAGCCGGTTTTAATCCGATGGGGTAGGGCAGAAGCCCCGCAGGCATCCGGGGAGGCTTGGGAATATCCTTACAGCCGCAATAAAAAGCCTCAAACCCTCGGGCCATGGATTGATGGCAAGAGAGTTTGAGGCGAAATCTGGCTTAACCGACCGGGAATATTCTAGTTACCGATTTGGAAGCGGGAGAAACGTTTGACGACGATGTTTTCGCCCAGCTTAGCGATGTTTTCGGTGAGGATTTCCTTAACGGATTGTTCGGAATTCTTCACGAATGGCTGTTCAAGAAGGCAGACTGTGGCGAAGTATTTTTCGAGCTTTCCCTCGACGATCTTCTGGATGGCTTGGGGGGGCTTGCCCTCAGCCTGGGCGGCGGCGATCTCCGCCTCTTTGGCCACTAAGTCCTCAGGAACGTCCTCGCGCGAGACGTAGGACGGGCTGACGGCCGCAATGTGCATGGCGATGTCGCGAGCAAGGGTGTGAAAGCCCTCATTCTTTGCCACAAAGTCCGTTTCACAGTTCAGCTCAACAAGGACGCCAACCTTGCCACCGAGGTGGATGTAAGACTCCACAAGTCCCTCGCTGGCATCGCGGCCCGCCTTTTTCTCGGCGCTTGCCACCCCTTTTTTGCGAAGGATGTTGGTAGCCTCTTCAAAGTCTCCATTGGCTTCGACAAGGGCACGTTTACAGTCCATCAGACCGGCTCCGGTTTTGCTGCGGAGGTCGCCGACCATTTTTGCGTTGATTACTTCACTCATGAATTACTTCTCGGTGGTTTACGGGAGAGGGAAAATAGTTCTGAGAGAGCTTGCTCAGACGGCTCCTCATCGAGATTGTAGCCGACTGGCAGGGTGACCTCCATATCGTCATTGGTCGCAATGTCGGGATAGGCGACCAAGGGAGTGATCGATTTTTGAACGGAGGCGCCACCGGAGCGATTCTCGAGACCGGACTGAATGGCTTCGGACAAGACATCGAGGAGGATGCGAATGGATTTGGCGGCATCGTCGTTCCCGGGGATCGGATACTGGATGTTCGAAGGGTCGGTATTGGTATCGACCAGAGCGACGACTGGAATGCCGATCTTGGCGGCCTCCGCGACGGCGATTTCCTCGGACTTTCCATCGACGATGACGAGGGCGGCGGGAAGTTCGTTGGTATTGATGAGACCCTCAAAGTTGCGATTCATCCGCTGCATTTGGCGACGGATGGCAGCACCCTCCTTTTTCGGGAGCTTATCGAGGCTGCCATCGGTCTCCATCTGGAGGAAACGGCGATATTTGGCCAGACTTTGCTTGATCGTAGCGAAGTTGGTGAGGGTTCCACCCATCCAGCGATTGGCGCAGAAGGGCATACCGCAGAGATTGGCTGTTTCGCGCACGATTTCCTGAGCCTGCTTCTTAGTCCCGACAAAGAGGACGCTCTTGCCGGACGCGACGAGATCGAAGAGGAACTTGGAGGCCAGCTCCAACTGGATGTAGGTTTTCTCGAGGTCGATGATCGAGACGCCGTGGAGGTGGTCGTAGACGAACGGCTTGAAGCCGGGATTCCAGCGTCTGACCTGGTGGCCGAAGTGGACGCCAGCCTCGAAGAGATCTTTAGGTGTGATGTTCATTTTTTCAAAGCCCCGGAGAGGGGAGAAGTGTTTCTTGGTTTGTTCGTTCCCGAGGGAACGGTTGAGGGTTATTCGTGAATCAAAAGGTGGAGAAGATGTGAAAAGCCGGAGTGAAGCAACTCCAAAATCTGGAAAAGGTGGAAGACGATGCCAACTCCCGGATGATTTCGCTTGACCGCTGAGGAACTGGAAGCCAACCTTGCGGGTTTTTATTGTCGAAGCGCCATGAACCCAATCATCGAGGAAATTACCAAAGAGCAAGTAAAGAGCGACATCGCTCCGTTTAAGGTCGGGGACGGCATTCGCGTACACACCCGGGTGCGCGAAGGGGAGAAGGAACGGATTCAGATTTTCGCCGGAATCGTGATTGCTCGCAAGGGACATGGTATCCACGAAACCTTCACGGTTCGCCGGATTGCCTCCGGGGTTGGAGTGGAGCGGGTCTTCCCGGTCAATTCGCCAAACATTGAGAAGATCGAGGTCGACCGGGAGTCGATCACGATGCGGGCGCGGATGTACTACATGAGGGAGCGGATCGGTAAACGGGCTACCCTCGTGAAGGAAAGGCGTAACTTCGAGCACCGCCGCTAGGGCTGGCTGAAGTTTCAGGCGGCCCGCCTGCCACATCTTGAGCCAAGCGGGCGCTGTTTGGAGGAGACAAGGCCCAGCCACTGGTTTGGTCTATTCACCCCTCTTTGGGTCCTGTTAACTCTCCGGGGAAATCCCGCTGAGGATGACCGGGATTTACCGATGGAATTTTGACATCTGGAGTCTTCGCGGAGATCGATGCAAAATGGTGAGGAGTGACGGAGACGTTTTGGTCGAGCTGACCGGGGTGCGCAAGGCTTACGGGGAGACCACGGTGCTGCACGGGCTCGACTTAACGATCGGGCACGGAGAGCGGGTCGCCTTGATGGGACCGAGTGGAAGCGGCAAATCAACTCTGCTCAATTGCTTGTCGGGCATTGAAAAGGTGGATACGGGAACGATCCGGATCGCGGGGAAAGATTTATCAAAACTTGGTGAGGGAGAGCTTGATCAGTTTCGGCGGGCGTCGATTGGCTACATTTTTCAAAGCTTCCATCTTTTGCCGACCCTGACGGCAAGCGAAAACATTGAGCTGCCGGGGGAGCTAAACGGGTTCCCTCGCCGCGAGCGGAGAGAGCGGGTCGGGGAGCTTCTGGAGGCGGTCGGCCTGGGGAGGCGGGCCCATCATCGGCCTGATCAGATGAGTGGCGGAGAGCGCCAGCGCGTGGCGATAGCCCGTGCCCTGATGCATCGTCCGCAATTGATCCTGGCCGATGAACCGACGGGGAGCTTGGACTCCGAGAGCGGCAACGAGGTGCTGGAGTTGATCCGGCAACTATCTGAGGAGACGGGCACCGGGGTTCTTCTGGTGACCCACGACCCGGGAACCACTCGCATTTGTGATCGGACCTTGCGGATGCGGGACGGACGGATCGAAAGCTAGATGGATATGCTGCGGTTGTTGGGGAGCCTTCTCTGGAAGTGCTCGGTAAGGCACTGGCGGAGGAGTCTGAAGAGCTACCTTGTTTTGGTTGGCATCATTGCCGTGGGAGTGGGGGCCTTTAACGGCATCCGGCAGGCGAGTCGCGCCGCGACGAGCAATTTCGGCTTGTTTAACGAGGCTATTTCGGGGCGCAGCGATTTTATTATCGAAGGGAGAGGAGGAGCTTTTGATGGGCAAGTGCTCAAGCGGATGGGGAGACAAATTCGGACGCCCGACCTACACCTGCTTCCGGTGGTGGAGGGAACGGGGGTGTGGATGGGGGAGGAAGGACGACCGGAGCAGCGACTTCGCCTGGTCGGGCTGGATCTCGTCTCGATCGGGAACGTGCCAGCTTTTCTCGAGGCGGGCTATCGACTGGGAGAAGAGGGTAGCCACTGGACAGATTGGGTGGGGAGAGAAGGGTGTATCTGGATCACGGATACGCTACAGGGCCGGTTTGGTTTGGAGAAGGGCGATAGCCTGGAGATAGTGCTGGCTGGGAAGCTGGAGCGTCTGGAGGTGGTAGGGATTCTTGGGGAAGGCGGGCGCAGTGGCCTGCCGGATGATCTTTTGATCGGGGACCTTCCGGTCGTTCAAAGTCTCCTGGGACGAGGAGCAGCGATCGACCGGGTGGAGGTGCTCGTGGTAGATCCGGAGACGAGGGCAGATCCCGGAGAACTGGAGAAGGTGGAGGGGTTCTTGAGGGAGCGTGTACCGGGAGAACTGGTGATCCTCCCGGTGGCCGAGCGGATGGCCTCGCGGGCGGCCATGACGGAGGCCTTCCGGCTCAATCTCCTGATCCTCTCCCTGATCGCAATGTTGGTCGGGGCCTACCTGGTACTCCAGGCATTGGATACCGCAGTGGTTCGGAGGCGTTCGGAAATAGGAATCCTGAAGAGTCTGGGCACCCCGAACCGAGTGATCTTTTCTCTTTGGCTGATCGAGGCCTCGTTGCTTGGGCTGGTTGGTTCGTTAGCGGGTATCCTGGTTGGCTGGGGGTTGGCTCAGGGCGCGGTCCACCTGGTGGCGGGTACGGTTAATACGCTATATTTCACAACTTCGGTGGAATCGGCTCGGCTGATTGGGCTCGATGTAGCACTGGGGCTGGTTCTGGGTATCGGCTTCAGCGTGGTTGCCGGCATCCTTCCGGCGCGGGACGCTGTATCCACTCCTGCGGCACAGGTTTTGGCAAGAGGAGATTGGTCGCCGGGGTTTTCGCTGCTGGCTCGGCCATGGCCGGGGCTGATGATGATTTTGCTGGGAGTGGTATGCCTTTTAATTCCGCCCCCGCGTCTGGATTCTGGTGGGCGTCTGGCTCTCGGTGGATTTTTGACAGCCGGGGCCTGGATCTTTGGCCTGGCATGGCTGACGGGAGGGTTGCTCCACCCGCTCGGAAAGATGCTCAAGCGAGTGAGAGGCGGACCGATGTACCGCATCGCCTGCAGTCGGCTCGGGGAAGGTGGAAGCCGACATCGACTGGCGGTGGCGGGAATCGTGGTAGCAGTGGGAATGGTAACCGGGATGTTTCAACTGGTGGGCAGTTTTCGCATAACCATCAACGAGTGGTTCGACGTGAGGTTTCAGGCTGATTTGTTTTTGTCGGAAAGAAGTGCGGGCGGCGGAGTTGGCGCGGTCGGAATTGTTCCGGAGGTGGTGAATGCGGTCGAGGGCGATCGGGCGGTCAAGGCATCTGATACGTGGTACGAGACGAGGGTTGAAGGAGAAATCGGACCAACCAGCCTGGCGGGGGCCAACTTTGAGCTTTGGGAAGGGGAAATTAAACAGATCTGGATCAGGCCCCCGGAAGGAATTCCGATGTATCAGGAAGTGGATACACTTGCCTATGTGAGCGAGGCCTTTGCCCGTCGTAACGGCGTGCTGGAGGGTGGGGTGGTGCAGCTGGAGACTCCCTCGGGTCTGAAAAGAATCGGGGTGAAAGGGGTTTATGCGGAGTACGGCAACGAGTTTGGCACAGCAGTGATCGAAGCATCGGTCTGGAGGAACTGGATGGGTCGCGGCCATGCCAAAACAATGAGTCTTTTCCTGGAGGATGGGCAGGACGTAAACGAAGTTCGTGATCGACTCCGGGTCGAGTTTGAGGGGCTGGAGATTCGCAATGAGGAGGAACTGAGGGTCCGGGCGCTGGAGATTTTTGAGGAGACCTTCAGGGTGACGACGGCCTTGAACGTCATTGGACTTACGGTGGCATTTTTGGGGCTTTTTCTGGGGTTGAGTTCGATTTTCCGGGAATCGAAGGAGACTTGGGAGACGCTGCGGAAGCTGGGTACTTCAGAAGGTGGAATGCTCGCGCTGGCGGCTTGGGAGGGGGCGGGAATCGGCCTGGTTGGCTGGATGGGAGGGACGGTGCTCGGATTGCTCCTCGGCTGGTTGCTGGTCGCGGTGATCAACGTCCAGTCCTTCGGCTGGACCTTGATGCAGTACGTTCCGATTGGGGGAATTTTGGGTTTTGGGGTGATTCTGGTTTTGATCGGAGGCCTCAGCGGGGTGGTAGCGAGAAGATGGGAAAAGTGATGAGGACATGGCGGATTTTTTATTTGGCGGGATTGATTTGGTGGCTCGGCGGCGGGCTGGCAACAGCCGGTGGATGGATCGAGCCTCCAAGCGTTACTTCGGCAGGTTTTCCAGTGCCGACGCCGGACAAAATTCCGGTGCTGCCAGCTGCCCATGGAGCCCACCCGGAATATGCGATTGAGTGGTGGTATTGGATTGGGCACCTCAACGGGGAGGGTACGGGGGATCGGTACGGTTTCCAGGCAACGGTTTTTCGGTTGGCTGGCCAAGCTGGGGCACAGTCTGACGACTCGGGAGAAGGGTTATTTGGGAAGGACCAACTGTATCTGGCTCATGTTGCTTTAGTCGATGTGAGGGCGGGAGTTTACCACCATGCTGAACGGATGGTCCGCGAGGGCTGGCAAGCCGGGGCGAAGGAGGGATCGTTGGAACTTCGAGCTGGTCCAATTGAAGCCGTTGAGAATGGGGACGGGTTTCGATTGAATTTTGACCTTCCCGGAGGCCAGGCCCTTGATCTGGAGTTGGTTCCGGAAAAGCCGATGGTTGTATTTGGAGAGCGGGGACTGAGCCGGAAAGGTGCGGCACCGGAGGCGGTCAGCTGGTACTGGACCTACACCCGGCTGGCGGCCAGCGGAACCCTGCGAACAAGCGAGGGGAAACGGCCAGTGAGCGGGTTGGCGTGGATGGATCACGAGATTTCCTCGAGCCAGTTGGGCGAGGACCTGGAAGGCTGGGACTGGACCTGCATGCAACTGAATGACGGAACCGAGGTGAAAGCCTATCGTCTGCGTCGGGCGGGAGGCGGGATGGACCCGTGGTCGGCGGTTTATTGGATCGACCAGGAAGGGGGCACCCAAGTGGTCGATGCATGGGATTTTGAGTGGATCGAACGGGCCGTCTGGAGCAGCAAAGAGACGGGCAATGGTTATCCGATCGAAGTGGAGGTTCAGGCCCGGCATCCGGATGGCTCGACGCGCAGGTATCTTTTGAAGCCGCTTCTGGCGGGGCAGGAGTTTGTCGGGAACGATGGTGGAAACGCGTACTGGGAAGGAGCTTGCGACGTTTTTGATGAAAGAGGGGAACGGATCGGAACTGGATACCTCGAGCTTGCCGGCTATGGAGGGGGCCTCGCTGCGCGGCTGAATCGCAATGGGAACGATTAGCCCGTGGGGGGTGAGCGGAGAAAAACTGCGAGGAGTAGGCGATGGAATCTCCAATAGATGGCATGAACTTTGGGAAATTTCTTTCACATTCGAACAATCCCTTGACTTCAGAAAAAACCAGCTCACTTTCACTTTACCCCCTTCACTAAATCCCCCAATGATAACTGACATTAAGATAAGCGAAACTTCATACCGAGGAAGGACCGAGTGGACGGTCTCGTGGTTGGAATCGGGGTCGAAATTCAAGGATTCCTTTAACACCAAAGAAGAGGCTAACCTGCACGTGCAGGCCCTCGAGAAACGCAACACGGTAAATCAACCACCGCCTCAATGGGTCCAGGGAACGCAAACGTTATTGAAGCAGTTGGAGTCTACTCCCGAGGAGTTGAACGAGTTTCTCACGGACTTGGCAAGGCGCTCGAGTAGCACTTTCAAGCAGTGGCGCTCCTACATCGCGCATTCAATCGACATGAGGCAGAAGATCGCCAAGATCGCGACGAGCCAAGCCATGGACCTGGGGGAGTTTGTCGAGGCCATCGCCTACTTCGAAGAGCACAAGATGAGCGAGGTTCTGGAAGTTTATGAAAGCACGGCCAAAGACAAAAGTCGCGTTCGGGAAATGCTGGCGACCTTCGTGGACAGCAAGAGAGCCGGTGAAGAAGACGAGGACGAAATCCTGTACGTCGAAAGGAAACTTGAGAGAGTCCTCGAAGTTTTTGGAAGCCGCATAGCGAAGGCTGGGCCTGATGAAATTGCAGAATTTGTTGGGAAGGAACCGGGTTCAGCGAATGCGAAGAAGCGGTTTTTAGAGCTGATCGAAGAGTTTCGAGCGTTTGTAGATTCGAAGTCTGAAGTGGCTGGTTAGGGAACTGACCAGCGACATTCCACGCTGTTTCTCTACCCGTGGCTGCCTGGGTTTGCTCAGAAAAAGGTGGTCTCGGGCTCCGGTGGTGAGGAGTCAATTCGAAAGTCGCTTTCTGGCGAATTGGTCTCAAGCTATCTTCCATGCATGTGATCTTCGGTACTGGACCTTTGGGCCAGGCGGTGGCCTCTGAACTTGTGGCACGCGGGGAGTCCGTCCGTCTGGTCAATCGTAGTGGCCATCTCTCGGCGAAGCTGGCCGGAGTCGAAGTTGTGGCTGGCGACCTAACCAAAGTTGATTCAGCGAGGAGGGCGGTGAATGGCGCAACGGTGGTCTATCACTGTGCGGCTGGTCCATACACCAATTGGCAGGGTACCCTCCACCGACTGATGGAGGGTGCAATCGATGCAGCGGCCTCGGCGGGGGCATCACTCGTCTATGGAGATAACCTGTATACTTACATGCCATCCAGTGACCCCTTGACTGAAGAAACACCCGAGCGGCCCCGGACACGTAAGGGTAAGGTTCGGAAAACCGTGGCGGATTTGCTGAGGAAAGCGCATGAAGACGGACGGGTTAGGGCTGCGATTGGTCGTGGTTCGGACTTTTACGGGCCTGGAGTTTTGGCTTCGGCAGTAGGTTCCGAGGTCTTTGGCCGCCTCCAACAGGGGAAGACTCCCCGGGTGCTCGGTAACCCGGATCAGCTGCATTCGTTCACTTATATTGAGGATTTTGGGCGTGGCCTGGCGGTACTCGCTTCCCATCCGGAGGCTCTTGGTCAGACATGGCATATCCCAAACGCGCCAGCGCTAAGCACCCGCGAGTTTGCTGCTCGGGCGAGCAAGGCAATGGGAAAGGTGACGAAAGTTCAAACCACTCCGGCCTGGATGATCCGAGCGCTCGGTCTCTTCAATCCGATGATGCGCGAGGTGGCAGAAATGCTTTATGAATGGGAACAACCGTTTGTGGTGGATCATCAAAAGTTTGAGAAGGCCTTCGGTAAGGCATTTGGGGCACCAACCCCGATTGATCGCGGGATCCTGGAGACGGCCCGTTCGTTTGGTTGATGGCCGATCTTGCGAGGGCTTACGGCTGCCCTGATCTCGAGGTCTTTGGAGCGCTTCGATCGGTGGGTTGAAGGATTCAAGGTTCAGGCCCGGCATCCGGATGGCTCGACGCGCAGGTATCTTTTGAAGCCGCTTCTGGCGGGGCAGGAGTTTGTCGGGAACGATGGTGGAAACGCGTACTGGGAAGGAGCTTGCGACGTTTTTGATGAAAGAGGGGAACGGATCGGAACTGGATACCTCGAGCTTGCCGGCTATGGAGGGGGCCTCGCTGCGCGGCTGAATCGCAATGGGAACGATTAGCCCGTGGGGGGTGAGCGGAGAAAAACTGCGAGGAGTAGGCGATGGAATCTCCAATAGATGGCATGAACTTTGGGAAATTTCTTTCACATTCGAACAATCCCTTGACTTCAGAAAAAACCAGCTCACTTTCACTTTACCCCCTTCACTAAATCCCCCAATGATAACTGACATTAAGATAAGCGAAACTTCATACCGAGGAAGGACCGAGTGGACGGTCTCGTGGTTGGAATCGGGGTCGAAATTCAAGGATTCCTTTAACACCAAAGAAGAGGCTAACCTGCACGTGCAGGCCCTCGAGAAACGCAACACGGTAAATCAACCACCGCCTCAATGGGTCCAGGGAACGCAAACGTTATTGAAGCAGTTGGAGTCTACTCCCGAGGAGTTGAACGAGTTTCTCACGGACTTGGCAAGGCGCTCGAGTAGCACTTTCAAGCAGTGGCGCTCCTACATCGCGCATTCAATCGACATGAGGCAGAAGATCGCCAAGATCGCGACGAGCCAAGCCATGGACCTGGGGGAGTTTGTCGAGGCCATCGCCTACTTCGAAGAGCACAAGATGAGCGAGGTTCTGGAAGTTTATGAAAGCACGGCCAAAGACAAAAGTCGCGTTCGGGAAATGCTGGCGACCTTCGTGGACAGCAAGAGAGCCGGTGAAGAAGACGAGGACGAAATCCTGTACGTCGAAAGGAAACTTGAGAGAGTCCTCGAAGTTTTTGGAAGCCGCATAGCGAAGGCTGGGCCTGATGAAATTGCAGAATTTGTTGGGAAGGAACCGGGTTCAGCGAATGCGAAGAAGCGGTTTTTAGAGCTGATCGAAGAGTTTCGAGCGTTTGTAGATTCGAAGTCTGAAGTGGCTGGTTAGGGAACTGACCAGCGACATTCCACGCTGTTTCTCTACCCGTGGCTGCCTGGGTTTGCTCAGAAAAAGGTGGTCTCGGGCTCCGGTGGTGAGGAGTCAATTCGAAAGTCGCTTTCTGGCGAATTGGTCTCAAGCTATCTTCCATGCATGTGATCTTCGGTACTGGACCTTTGGGCCAGGCGGTGGCCTCTGAACTTGTGGCACGCGGGGAGTCCGTCCGTCTGGTCAATCGTAGTGGCCATCTCTCGGCGAAGCTGGCCGGAGTCGAAGTTGTGGCTGGCGACCTAACCAAAGTTGATTCAGCGAGGAGGGCGGTGAATGGCGCAACGGTGGTCTATCACTGTGCGGCTGGTCCATACACCAATTGGCAGGGTACCCTCCACCGACTGATGGAGGGTGCAATCGATGCAGCGGCCTCGGCGGGGGCATCACTCGTCTATGGAGATAACCTGTATACTTACATGCCATCCAGTGACCCCTTGACTGAAGAAACACCCGAGCGGCCCCGGACACGTAAGGGTAAGGTTCGGAAAACCGTGGCGGATTTGCTGAGGAAAGCGCATGAAGACGGACGGGTTAGGGCTGCGATTGGTCGTGGTTCGGACTTTTACGGGCCTGGAGTTTTGGCTTCGGCAGTAGGTTCCGAGGTCTTTGGCCGCCTCCAACAGGGGAAGACTCCCCGGGTGCTCGGTAACCCGGATCAGCTGCATTCGTTCACTTATATTGAGGATTTTGGGCGTGGCCTGGCGGTACTCGCTTCCCATCCGGAGGCTCTTGGTCAGACATGGCATATCCCAAACGCGCCAGCGCTAAGCACCCGCGAGTTTGCTGCTCGGGCGAGCAAGGCAATGGGAAAGGTGACGAAAGTTCAAACCACTCCGGCCTGGATGATCCGAGCGCTCGGTCTCTTCAATCCGATGATGCGCGAGGTGGCAGAAATGCTTTATGAATGGGAACAACCGTTTGTGGTGGATCATCAAAAGTTTGAGAAGGCCTTCGGTAAGGCATTTGGGGCACCAACCCCGATTGATCGCGGGATCCTGGAGACGGCCCGTTCGTTTGGTTGATGGCCGATCTTGCGAGGGCTTACGGCTGCCCTGATCTCGAGGTCTTTGGAGCGCTTCGATCGGTGGGTTGAAGGATTCAAGGTTCGGGGTCGCCTTTTCCTTCGGGGGCAAGTCAGAGGCGCCGATTTTCAGCCATTGGAATGTGAGGGCACCTCATACCCGACCAGAGAAATCCTCCTGCGGAAAATCGAAGTCCGATTCGGGGTATTGATGAGGGATAGGTAGAGGGTAGAAGATGCCGGTCTTGCCCGCAAAACACGGGAAAGCTGTTTGAAATAGCTTGCCAACCGGGAATCCGGCACACAATCTATAGGATTTGATTCAAACCAAGGTTTCCAAGTGAGAGAAGAGTTTTTGAAAAAGGCGCAGGCAAAAATCCCGGACCCCAACATTTTGATCAACATCGTCTCTCGGCGGGTCAAGCAGTTTAAAACGGGTTACAAGCCATTGGTTGAGTCTCTGGAGCGATTGGATCCAGAAGATGTTGCTTTGCTTGAAGTGATTGAAGGCAAGATCAGCTACCAACTTTACGAACCAATTGAGAGGCTTTAGGGCCTCGGGTCCCTGAGAGGGATCGGTACGCAGCGTGCCGGAATTTGATGGCAAAAAAGAAAAAGGTTCGCCCGACCACGATTGAGAATCGACGCGCCCGTCATGAGTACCACATCGGAGATGTTTACCAAGCGGGTATCGCACTGGTTGGGACAGAGGTTAAGGCGATCCGTTCGGGAAAGGCTCAAATCTCGGAAGGGTTTGTAAGGGTGGAGCGCGGCAATCCAGTTCTTTTCAACAGCCAGATCGAGGAATACGACTTTGGGAATTTGAACAATCATACTCCCAAGCGCCCGCGTCGCCTTTTGCTCAAACGCAAAGAAATCGATCGCATCGAGGGGGAGATACGCAGCGGCGGTAAAACGGTGATTCCTTTAAAAATGTACTTTAGTGAGGGACTGGTTAAGGTAGATATCGCTGTGGTTACTGGAAAAAAGAACTATGACAAGCGGGAGGATTTAAAGAAGAAGACTCAAATGAGGGAGGCCCAGAGAGATGTCAATGCCCACCGGATGCGTTGACCGCGGGGGAGAAATGAGGACTTCATCTCGAGGAAATGCATCCCTGCTCATTGCGATGCTTTACCGTTGAAGCTTGGATGAAAGCTCGATTAGAGCATAACTTCACCGTCTAAACATTTACCCCGTTCCTTGTTTCCTCCTTGCTCTGGAGGGAAGGAAAGGTTCTTCAGTATTGAGCCCAGAACGACAAACCTACTTATGACCGAATCCCACGACAAGGAAGTGGACAAGCCGGAGCCCAGCCTCGATTTGTCTGCTCTGCAAGATTTCTCTTTTGGCCCGGACTGGGGTACGGGGGCAGCGAGTTCCAAACCGAAGGAGCGACGGGCTGAGCCAGCCGAGCGTCGGCCGGAGCGCCAGGGTGGACGGCGTGAGCGTCCTGACCGTCGCCAACTGAATCGCGGTGCGGGCGGGGTCTCCCGAGAGCGTCAGGGGGGAGAGTCGAGAGGAGAGGGCCCGAGAGGTGGATATCGGCACGAGCCGCCCTTTGAGCCAGTCGTGAAGGTCGATTTCTATCCGGAGGATGAGCCCTTCGAAATCCTGATGAAGAGCTTCAAGGCCTCCATGCGGACCTACGAACTCTTCGAATTGGCTCGGATCTTTCTCGATAAACCGGACCGCTTCGTCGTGGTGGTCGAACCCAAGGTGGAAGGCGATCGGTATCTATATCTTTCGCTGCCCTCCCGGACGCCCTTCCTTACCGAGGCCGAGGCGCTCGAGGATGCGCTGACAGGAGAGATTGCCAGGCAATACGAGACTTTCGAAGTGGAAGTGGACCCTCCCAAGGGCAACTTTCAGATGGTCCACCGTTGCGGAGTGACTGGTAAACTGATCGGACCGCCCAACTACCATAAGTACCAGTCTCTGCTCAAAGAGCATCACGAAAAGGAAATCTTCGGAATGTCCTTTGAGGCAATGCGCAACAAGCTGGTATCCGAGAAGGATCCTGGGGTGATTGAGGCTTGGTTGAAGTCGCAGTCAACCGAGACACGCTATCGCGAGAAGCCTCCGCAAGTGGATGTCGTCGAGGAGGAGGCGACCTCAGAAGCGGGAGAGACCACTCCGGCAGAAGCTGGTCCGGAAGAAGCGGAACCGGCGGGGATTCGGGACGCCAGGGAGGAGGGAGCGGTTGCGGAAACCATCCCGGCGCCCGGTGCCGAAGCCTCCGCTGAGGAGACCCCGGCGGGTGACGGAGAAAAGACGTCAGGTGCTGGCGAAGAAGGGACCACAGAGCAGGAGCCTGGGACGGAGACAGTCGGCGACGCCAAGCCGGAAGAAGCCATTAAGAGTGAAGGCGAAAAGGAAGCTCAAACCGTCTCCGCAGAGGTTGAAGATCCTGCGGTCGCGGACGCAGCTGAAGCCGGGGGAGAGGATCCTGCGGTGGTGGCCCCATTTGAGGCGATGGAGTTTGCGACTCTGCAGGATTTGACGACCTTCCTGCGCCGGGAACGGCGGGACAAACTCGTCAAGCAAGTTAAGAAAGTCCGGCTGCCCGGAAAACAGCTTGAGGGTCTGGCAGACGGTCCCTTGCGGAAGTCAATCGAGGCAGAGTGGAATAACCAGAAACGCTTTCCTTTGCAGACCTCAAACAATCTCCGGGGGAAGTTAAGGAAGGCCAACTGCCATGTCTACAAGCGCGGGAAGAAGGGGATCAGCTTTGCCTGTGCGGTGCGTCGGAAGCTCCGCGATCCTCAAGCCATCTGGGCAGATTCGGTGCAGCGATTGATCACTTTTCTGGAGGCCAATCCGGGGATCAAGATCAGCGAAGTGCCAAATAAGCTTCTGGGAATCCCCCGCGGGGAAGAGGCTGCATTGAGGACTGCCGAAGAAATCGAGGCTGGTGATAAACAGCTACGGATCCTCAGCCGCGACCTCACCTGGATGAAATCCGAGGGCTATCTCTCCGAATTTTCTGACGGTAGTTTGGTCCTCCAGTCAGTGGATCACGAGGGGTCGCAATCGGTCGACAATATGGGCCATGACTCTGAGCCGGTTTACTCAACCGAGCCGTCGGTCCGGAGACCAAGACGCAAGGAAGCCGAGAGTGAGGTTGCCAGGCAAGAAGACAGTGCGGAGCGCGTACCCCAAGCTGAAGATACCCGTGTGGAAGAAGATCAGGCAGAGCCGGATACTGAACAAGCTTCCGAGCCTCTGCATGGGACTGAACCTGCGGCCAAGAAGATTGAGGTAGCGGGAGAGATCGGCGAACCAGATACGGAGCCGGGTTTCGATACGGAAAAGGATGATGGTTTTGAACCAAAGGAAATGGCTGAGACCGAGAATCCCGAGAGCAGAAAAGAGGGGAAGGCAGAGCAGTCGCAGCACAGTGAGGTAACGGAGGCTTCTGATCCCGGTGACCAACCGAAGTCGGAGAGAGAAGGTGATTAAGGGAATGCCATTCACGATTTACCCAGCTATTGATATTCGGGAAGGTCGGTGTGTCCGGTTGAAATATGGCGCAGCAGACCAAGAGACCCGCTACTTTGAGGACCCCTTGGAAGCGGCGAAGATATGGCAGGCAGCGGGTGCTGAAATCCTTCACGTGGTGGATCTGGACGGGGCCTTTGCGGGGACACCGCAAAACCTTGCGATTATCGAAAGGATTGCTGGTCTCGGCCTTTCGGTGCAGCTCGGCGGAGGGCTGAGGTCGACTGAGTCGGTCAAGGCGGCTCTGGATGCTGGCTGTGTTCGGGCGATCATCGGAACCCGGGCGGCTCGGGATCCGGAGTGGGTAAATTCGTTGATTGCGGCCTTCGGTGAAAGAATCGTTGCCGGGATTGATTCGCGGGGCGGTCGGGTTGCCGTGCAGGGCTGGGTCGACACTACCTCAATTGAAACTCTGGGTCTTGCGAAGGCGCTGGAGTCCAATGGGGTGCGGACGTTGATCCATACCGACATCGACACCGACGGCACACTGGAGGGTCCGAATTTGGCCGCTCAAGAAGCCCTCTTGCAGCAAGTGGGGATGCGGTTGATTGCTTCCGGCGGGGTGGCTACTCTTGAAGACATTGAGCGTTTGCATGCCCTGTCAAAAATGTATCCCCACCTGGACGGAGTGATCGTAGGAAAGGCGCTCTACGAAGGAAAGGTAGACCTTGCTGCGGCCATTGAGCAGGTGAGGGCTGCTTAAGAGATCCGAACTGAAGATCGGGGCCGAGTGAGTCAGCTGCTCGCCTTCTGAATCTCTTCGCGGAGCTTGCTGAGTTCATCCTCAGATCCGGCGAGGAGCAGTTCATCTCCGGATTCGAGCCGCAAGCTGCGCTCCGGGTTAAAAGGATCGGCCTGGCCGCGGCGGATGGCGGCGACCTGAACGCCAAACAGGCGGGGCCACTGGAGCTCGGCGAGAGACTTTCCGAGGAGATTGGATCGTTCCTGGATCTGCAGGGTTTGAAGGACAACGTGGCCAACGTTTGAATCAATGGGGAGGTTCCCCGGGGCCATAAGAAAGTTCTTTGCAGAGGCCAAGTGCTTGGGCTGGCCGAGAAGGAGGACGCGATCTCCCCCGTAGAGGTGGGTCTGAGGACCGGGGTGAGGAATGGGTGTACCGTGGCGCTCGATCGCGAGAATAGCCACCCCGGTTTTTTGCCGGAGACCGAGTTCGCCAATGGTTTTTCCGGCGTAGGCGAAGTTCTCGGGGAACTCCAAATCCTCCAGTTTGAGGTTCCAATCGGTTTCAACCGTTCGCCGTAAAATTTCCGTCTGTGACTGATTAGGATCAGCAAAGACTTCCTTCCAGATGGCCTCGGTGTTGCTATGAAGCCGGATCCAGTGGCGCCAGCCGATGATCAGGGCAAGGAGGAAGAGGCTTCCGCCGAGGACAAATCCCCAGAAGCCGAGCTGCTTCCAGGGAAAAATATTGATGAACCAAACAATGAGGAAGAGCCCGGCGATCAAGCGAAGCATCTGGACAAACTGCTCCCTCCTCTTTTCGCGGCCAGCCTGGCGGGAAAAAGAGGCTTCCCCGAGGATCATGATGACGGCATCGCCATTGCGGATGAGGGCAACAAGGGCCGGGGTTCCCAGAAGGATCAGGCCGATGAGATAGAGGATAGTCCCAGGGAGGCCCCAGCCCAGGCCGACGCCCTGGAGGCTTTTTTCCAGAAAATCCTGAAGGGGCATCGAAAAGACGAGGAGTGCGCTAACGAAGACCAACTCGGCTGCCAACTGGAGAAAACGGTTGCGCGTGAGCCTCCACCAGATCGCTGAATTGGCCCGAAAATCGATTTGGGCCCAGAATTGCTGATAGTTCTCGAGCCATTTGAGAAGCCGATCAAGGAGTGGAGAGCTGATAGCGGGTCGATTTGCTTGACTACGCTTCTCAAAGAGCGTGCCCGCCCCTCGGGAAAGAATCGGGGTGATCAGGGTTGTGAAAAACGATACGCCGACGGCGATGGCCTTGAATTCGGGCTGCATGACCCCGGTTTCGACGCCGAGGGCCGCGATGATGAAGGAGAACTCGCCGATGGCGGTAACGGTGAGGGCAGCGCGGAGCGCGTCGCGGTGGTTTTCGCAGACGAGTAGCAAGGTGAGGAAAGCGACCGCTGAACGAAGGACGAGGGCCATGAACACTCCCCCAAGAATCCAAGGCCAGGCGGATAGGAGATCGTTAAGGTTGATGGACATCCCGACCGCGACGAAAAAGACCGTGGCAAAGATATCTTTAGCGCCTGTGAACGACTTCCGAACGGTACCCCCGAGGGATGACTCGGCAACGAGAATCCCACAGAGGAAAGCACCGAGGGCAAGTGAGTAGCCACTCCGCTCGGTGACCAGGGCCATGACGAAGAGAATCCCGGCGACGAGAGAAGTTTCCAGCTCCGGACTGTTGGAGGCCTGGATTTTTCTCAGGATCCACGGCAACCAAACGATTCCCGGCACAATGACGAGGACCACAAACCCGACAAGTAGGCCGACGCTGCCGAGGACGGAATTCTGATCTCCAGCATCGACTCCACTGAGGGCGGCATAAGAGCCGAGAAAGGCCAGAAGAATGACGGCAACAAAATCCTCGAAAAGGGTGATGGCGAGGGCGAGCTGGCCATGGCGGGCGTGCAGTTGGTTGGTTTCCTGGAGGACCTTGCCGATAACGGCGGAGCTGCTGACCATGAGCAGGGCGGCAAAAAAGAGGGCCTCGCCGACACTGGAGCCGAGGACCAGGAAGATGCTGCGGCTGAGGGTCATCACGGTAAGTGCGATCAAGAGGACGGCGATAACCAACTTGAGCCCCATGGCGCGGAGCTGTTTCAAGCGGATGCTCAAACCGATCGAAAACATGAGAAAAACCATGCCGATCTGAGAGAGGACCTGGACCCGTTCGCGGTCGGATACGTACGGAAAGAGAAATTCAAAATTTCCAATGGCCAGCCCGGCGGTGAGGTAGCCGACGATGGGGGACAAGTTGACACGCCGACAGAGCCATCCTCCGAGGGCTGCTCCGAGCAGGACGATGGCAAGATCTTGAATGAGAAAGGTGGCGGCAGTCATGACCCTTGAAGGCTGATAGCGAAAAAACTATTTAGCTCAAAGACGATTGAAAATCCCTGAATAGGCAAATTTCCGGATTCCCGCAGGAGAGCCCAGCAGATGGTGGATATTGGTCGGGGGCGGCGAGAGGGCGTCCACCAGTGCCGGGCTGGAGCGCTTCGATTGGTCCCGTGCAACCTGTATCAGAGAAATGGATACAGGCCAGGAAGCCGGCGATTAACTATTGGTGGAGGGGAGCAGCAGCCAAACCGAGGGGGATTTCGCTGGCGGCCAGACTCCCGTAGCGATCGGGATGACAGGTAAAGATGATCACCTGCAGGCCATTTTGAGAGGCTTTGTAGAGGACCCTTTCGAGGGCCTGGTGGCGCTTGGTGTCGGAGTGGGTAAAGGCGTCGTCAAGAATGATGGGAAGGCATCCGTCGAAGCTTTCGGCGAGGATCCCGGCCATGGCTAATCGGAAAGCGAGGGCGATCTGCTCACGGGTGCCGTAGCTGAAATCGTCGAAGGTACGGCTGTCGGAGGCAAGCTTGCTGCGGTCTACAAACAGAGACTCCAGGCGGGCCCCTTCGGTGGTCCAGCTGACGGAGGCGCGGGGGCCTGGTCCGAAGAGGCACTCAAGGTACTCATTGGTGCTCTCCTCGAGAGGCTTCCCTAGCTGACCAACGATTGAGCTACGGGCATTTTCAAGGCAGGTTTGGAGGAACTTGAGGGAATTGGCGTAGCGTATCTCCTTTTCGAGGCGGGCCTGGAGTCGCTCAAGGTTGGCCCGAGCCTCTCGGACGCGGAGTTCGGGATCGATGGTGCCCTCGGAAGCGAGGAGGGTTTCGGATTCCACAAGTTGGTCGCGGACCTGGGTGGCATCTGCTGTGGCCTTATCGATGGTCTCCGTCAGGCGCTGCCGATCCAGCTCGAGAGCTTCCTTGCCGAGGGAACGAAGGTTATCTCGGAGTTTCTGCTCGTTTTCGGTGGTCTGCAAAAGCTGATTCTGGAGCTCCTCAATACGTTTGCGGCGGGTGGCGTCGTCTCCCTGGTGCTCCAGCAGGGCGGTAAGCCTCTGCTTGAGAGCGCTTGCCTCTTCCCTTTTTTGCTGAAGAGCTGTCCGCGCGGTCTCGAGGTTCTTTTCGGCCTCATCCCGTTCCTTGCGGGAGTTTTTCTCGAGACTGGACATGAGGCCCTCCTGATCCTCGGCCGTGGTGAGCGCTTTTTGTGCTTCCTCGAGAAGGTTGACGGCGCTGGGTAGGTCGGAAGGAACATGGAGCCCGCCGATGGCTTCTGCGAGATCAGGGGGGATCCTGGCGTCTCGCTGGTGCGCTTGAAGAGCGAGAGTGATGGTTTCGATCTCCTGCTCCAGGTTCGTCCCTCGCTCGTGTTTGAAGGCACCCTCAAGTGTGCTGAGGCGCACGGTGGCGGCTTGAAAATCGAGTCCCTTGAGCTCCACCTGCTCGAGGCTTTGGACTCCCAGAGCCTCTAACTTGGCGCTTCGGCTGTTGGTGAGTTCTCGCAGGCGATCGCGAGTTTTATCCAGATCGTGACGCCCTCCTGGGCTGATCCTGAGGATGGGCCGATCGCCGAGGTAAAGGTCTGCCGATTCGGCGAGGTAAACCGGGGAACCCAGTGAGAGGGACTGTTGATCAAGGAGAATTGGGCCGACCTCGGCGGAGAGCAGCTCGACCTGAACGCTTTGGTTCTCGAGCTGACTGGAGAGCTTGGAGATTTCGGACCCAAGTTTCCTCAGTTCTCTGACTTTCGAAGGCTCAAATTCCTTGAGGGAGGCCTGCTTTTGTCTCGCTTCGGAGAGCTCACGTTTTGAGCTTTCGAACTGTGCCAGCTCCTGCTTACGCGGCTCGAGCTTGGCAAGGGATTCGATGATCCCCCGCTGGGCGCGACGTATTTTCTCGATGGTGCGGAGGCTGCTTGTTTTGGCGGCAGCGGTTTCCCGATTGGTGGCATTTTCAAGCGCGTTTTTGCGGAGGTCGTCCAGCGTGGCTGCCAAGGCTTTCAAATGCTTTTCATCGGGTACGAGATTTTTCTCGGCCTCCGCGAGTTGGGACCGCTGGAGCTGGATGTTTTGGTCGTCTGTATTGGCCCGTTCGAGTTCACGAGCAAGTTTGTCGCGGAGGGCAAGGATGGCAGCAAGGGCCTCCTCATCTTTGGCGACCTTGGCCAGATTCTGGTTTACCTCAATGAGCTGTTGGCGGGCCTTTTTTTGCCTCTCAACAAGGCGTTTTTGCTGCTCCGCAGCCTGAAGGCGGCGCTGGGCGGCCTCCTCCAGTCTCTTCATAGCTTGCTCACACGATTGGAGGTCTGCCTCTGCCGCCGCGACCTCGGTTTCCAGTTTGGAGACGGGCGAGCTTTTGATCGATTTGCCAGTAGCTTTGGAGAAGTATTGCTCTGCCTTTGCCTGTACCGCGTTGAGGACCAGAAGATCGCGGGGACTGATGATCACTTCCAGACCAGACCTGGCTTGAAGATTCTTTTGGAGGAGAGGTGTTGACTCGGCGATGCCATCGATAGGAGAGAGCGGGCTGCTTCCCTGCCAAACCCAGAGGTGGGCCCAGCGTCGGGGCAGGGCACTCTCGGCTCCTCTTCCGGAAATCGCTGTTTCGGAGGCGAGGATTCTGGAAAGTTCTTTTTCGGCTGCCTCTCCAGTGAGCGAAGGGCCGCTTCCCTCGGTTTCCAGTTTTGTCCAGCCCTTGCTGCCGAACTCTTTGGTAATGCGATGAATTGAGGCGCCGGAGCTGAATCTCAGGGAAACCTTGGGAGTTCCCCCGTGGTCGGAGGCCATTCCTTCATAGATTTTTGCAGTGCCTTTACTATTGAGGAAAAGAACCCGGTGGAGGGCTTCCACAATGGTACTTTTTCCAGATTCATTCGGTCCATGAATGAGGAGCAGACCGGGCGGGAAATCCAACTCGAGGAGGCGGTGGGTTCGGTAGTTGGAAATCTGTGCTTGGAGCAGGCGCATCGGTTGGGGCGAACAAAAGCTCTAGGTCTCCCCAGCTAGACGTTAGCTTGATAGTAGAGTTCCCGCAAAGCGAGGAGGGCGAGATCTGATTCTTCAGATGAGGATCCTGGCTGGCTGATCGCCGATAGGTGCGCAGCAACCGTAGAAATGAGAGGATCGGGGAGGTGAAGGAGCTGGTTGAGTTCCTCCGTTGATGGAAGGGCTCGAACCGAAGAGTTGATCCGACAATCAATGAGGCGGGCATTGAGGGACTCCTCAAAATCGTGGAGGCGGTTGCTGCCTTCAAAGCTGAGCGAACCGCTGAGGTCGAGTTTGAGGAGGTCCTGATCAATGCGGGAACCGATTAATCGGTCAACGTCCTCAATGAAGAGCTCCAGGGCGGCATCGTCATTGAAATGAAATTCCTTTTGATGCCACTGGATGCAACCGGTGGGAATCGGAGTCACTTTGGGCAGGGTGCCGGGAGCTTCGATTTCAACCACAAGAACATGGCCAGGGTGGTTGGCACCCCTGGCAAAGCGGTCTTGTTCGGGAGTGCCGGAATACCAGGTGCGATCGTCAATTTCCTTTTTGCCATGCCAGTCTCCGAGGGCGACGTAGTCGGCGATGCCCGGAGGTAGCAGGTCGAGGTGGAGGGATTGGATGGCTCCCTCCTGGTCTTCGTCCTCGCGCGAGCTGAAGTTCTGAACGCTCCCGTGGGCGAGGATGATGGAGGGAAGCTTTTTGGGAAGGGCGGTTGGTGAATGGCGGAGCCACTGAGTGGGATCCTCGGTAATGTGGCGTCCACTGAGTGGACAGGGGAGGAAGACAGCCTCGTCGGTGATGTGGGGCTCGGGTACTCGGAGCAGTATGAGATTGGGAGCGAGTTGCTCCATCTCGCGCTTAAAAAACTTTTGATCCCAGATGCAGCCCGGAGCATTGGAATCGTGGTTTCCAGCGATGAGAAAAACGGGGACTTCCAGAGAGCCAATCGCCGAGCAACAGGCAGCGACGGTGGACTTTTCGGGGGTGAAGGAGTCAAAGGTGTCTCCGCAGACGACAACAAAAGAGCAGTGATGCTCCTTGATGATGGAGGCCAGATTGCGAACCGTTTTGATCCGTTGACGGCGAAGGGCCTCCCTTTTGGAGGGGTCGGCTACGCGCTCGTAAGGTTTCCCGATTTGCCAGTCAGCGGTATGGAGAAACCGAAGCACGTTAAAGGAGCAACATCCGGGAGTGGGGAAATTTTGCGGAGAACCCTTGCCTAGATTTCGAGTGGCTCGAGGTTCCAGATGTCCCTGGCGTATTCGGCAATGGTACGGTCGCTCGAGAATTTGCCCATCCTCGCTGTGTTCAGAATGGCCATCTTTGCCCAGTCGGATTGTTTTTTGTATGCTTCGTTGACCTTGTCTTGAGCCTCGAGGTAGGCAGCGAAGTCGGCCAGAACGAGGAAGGGATCCCCTCCGTCGAGGAGGCTGTGGACGAGTGGCTGAAAGGCATTGGCCTCGCCTGGAGTGAAGTAATCGGTGCGCAACCAGTCGAGAACGGCCCGGAGCTCTTCGTTTTGATGGTAGTACTCCCACGGGTTGTAGCCCTGGGAGCGGAGCTGTTCCACCTCTTCCACCTTGAGTCCGAAGATGAAGATGTTCTCTTCGCCAACCTCCTCGCCAATTTCGACATTGGCCCCGTCGAGGGTGCCGATGGTAAGGGCTCCGTTGAGGGCAAATTTCATATTTCCGGTACCGGAGGCCTCTTTGCCAGCGGTCGAAATTTGCTCGGAGAGGTCGGCTGCGGGAATGATCTTTTCGGAGAGGCTAACGCTGTAGTTGGGGATGAAGACGACCTTGAGCTTACCCTTGATCCGGGGATCGTGGTTGATCACCTCTCCGACCTTGTTGATGGCGCGAATGATGTTTTTGGCGAGGTAATAACCGGGAGCGGCCTTGGCGCCAAAGATGAAAACCCGGGGGACGATGGAGAGCTCCGGGTTGTTGAGGAGCCTCCGGTAGAGGACAAGGATGTGTAGGAGATTGAGGTGTTGGCGCTTGTACTCGTGAAGCCGCTTGATTTGACAGTCAAAGAGGGCATCGGGGCTTACTTCAATTCCGTTGGTCTCGAGGATCTTGGCGGCGAGGCGTTCCTTGTTCTGACGTTTGACGGCCATAAAGGCTTCCTGGAAGACCGAGTCGTTGGCGAAGGCTTCGAGACCTTTTAAACGATCTAGCTCCTTGGCCCAACCGGTACCGATTTTCTCATCGATCAGTTCCGAAAGTCCTGGATTGCAGGCGAGCAGCCAACGGCGGGGGGTGATGCCATTAGTCTTGTTCTGGATCTTGCCAGGGTAAAGTTGATCGAAGTCGGCGAAGAGGTGCTGCTTGAGGAGTTGAGTGTGGAGGGCGGCAACTCCGTTGACAGAGTGGCTGGCAACGACCGAGAGGTAGGCCATCCGGATCATCTTCGGGTAGCCTTCCTCGATGATCGAAAGCCGGGCCTTCATGGCATGGTCACCCGGCCACATCGCTTCCACCTCATCCTCGAGGTAGCGCTGATTGATCTCGTAGATAATGGAAAGGTGGCGAGGGAGGACCTTTTCAAAGAGGGGGACGGACCACTTCTCGAGGGCCTCGGGAAGGAGGGTGTGGTTGGTGTAGGCGAAAGTGCGGCGGACAAGTCCCCAAGCCTTTTCCCAGGGGAGGTTTTCCTCGTCAACGAGGATCCTCATCAGCTCCGGCACAGCAACAGCGGGGTGGGTATCGTTGAGCTGAATCGCAACCTTTTCCGGGAAGGCATCCCAGCCGGTATTGCGGTAGGTGTAGCGGCGAATGATGTCGTGGAGGGAGCAGGAAACGAAGAAGTACTGCTGGACGAGGCGGAGTTCCTTTCCGGTTTCTGTATTATCATTTGGATACAGAACTTTAGACACCGTCTCGCCAATGGCCTTGTCGCGAACGGCCTCGACGTAGCCGCCTTCGTTGAAGATCTTGAGGTCAAACTCTTCGGAGGCCTTTGACTCCCAGAGGCGGAGAAAATTGACGGTGTTGGTATTGTAGCCGGCGATCGGAATGTCATGGGGGATGCCGAGGATGGTGCGGGTATCGACCCAGGCTGGGCGGAAGTTTCCGTTTTCATCAATCCGGTGTTCTACCCGACCATAGAGCCGTACTTCGCGGGAGTATTCGGGGCGGACGATTTCCCAAGGACTCCCGAACTTCCGCCAACTGTCGGGGCGTTCGACCTGGTGTCCATTGACAAACTCCTGCCGGAAGAGGCCGAACTCATAGTGGATGCCGTAGCCCACGGCGGGAAGATCAAGAGTGGCGAGGGAGTCCAGAAAACAGGCGGCGAGGCGACCGAGTCCGCCATTCCCGAGACCCATGTCCGACTCGGTTTCCTCCAGGCTCTCAAGATCAAGACCAAGGTCGTTAAGGGCTCCCTTGACTGAGTCCACCAGTCCCGAATTGAAGATGTTGTTGGTGAGGAGGCGCCCCATCAGGTATTCGAGGCTCAAATAATAGACGCGGCGGTGGTTGGAGCCGGTCTGCTTCTCCATCGTGAGGATAAACCTGTTGAGAATGCGATCCTGAATGGCCCGGGAGGTAGCGATCCACCAGTCGCGCTTGGTGGCTGTCTTGGTGTCTCTGGCGAGGGTGAATTTGAGGTGGTTGAGAATCGATTGTTTCAAGCCATCTCGAGACGTGTCGGTAGAGAAGCGGTAACCCTGCTCGGATTGCTGGTTGCCAGTTGGGACAGTAGTGGTGTTTTTGTTGGCCATAGATCTTGGAAGAGGGTCGGGAAAATGATGATTCTGGGCAAGAGCAGGATTTGTGCTGAAAGAAGATTCAACGAAAAGAAAATGTCACAAATCTCGGCCCATCTGATCGAGGAGGTGGCTGTGGCGGTAGAGCAACATGGTTGGACGACCCCTGGGACAGGTGAGCGGATGGTGGGTGGAGAGGAGCCGAGAGAGGGTTTCCTCGGCGGTTTGCCGGGAGGGAGGATGGACTTCGCTGGGGGTAAGGAAGGCGATTGATTTACGGGCCAAATGCTCGAGGAAATAATCCTCTTGTCCGGCCTTGGCAGGTTTGGATGACAATTCGGCGGCCCAGTCGGCGAGGAACGGCTCGACCGAGTCGAGGGCGATCCAATCCGGAACGGCCTCGACTCGGAAAAATCCCCGGCCGAATTCCTCGATGCGGAAGCCGATTCTTTCGAGCAATGGGAATTCGGCGATCAAAGTTTCTGATTGAAGGGGGGAGAGTTCGAGGGTTTCAGGAATGAGGAGAGATTGGCTTCGAGCTTTGTCTGAGCGCAGCAGGGAAGTGATCTCTTCGAAGAGGATGCGCTCCCGTGCGGCACGCAGGTGAACAATGACGAGGCCCTCCGGACTGGAAAACAGAGCCGAGTGATTTCCGTAAGACGCGAGAAACTGCCAGCCAGAAGGGGGGACATGCCGGGGAGTTCTTGTAAATGGGGCGGAAGAGTCTTCTTGACGGTGGACTGGAACCGAGGCTGCGGCTGGAGGGGTTGAGGCTGCGGGAGAAGATCCGGAGAGAGGAGGTTCGGAAGTCTCCGGCCGGGGGTGAGGTGAAGGGGGCGAGGCGGCAGCGATTGGTTCGGGATTCGCGACGGGGAGAGAGTTGATCGGGGTGGGAGCAGGTTTGGGTTCGCGGGGTTTCGTTTCTTCGAGGCGATTGAGAAGGGCGGTCATGATTTGAAACCGAACCCGCGCCTCCTCCCGGAAGCGGATTTCTCGCTTGGCGGGGTGGACATTAAAATCAACAAGAACCGGGTCCACCTCGACAAAAAGGACGGAGACCGGGTATCGGCCGCGAGGAATCCAGCCGTGAAACGCCTCGATGGTGGCGTAGCTGAGCAGCCGATCGATAACCGGGCGTGAATTGACGAAAAAGATCAGGTTGTTGCGGGTGGCTTGCGATTGGGGTGGGGCAGAGATGAAACCCCGTATTTGAACACCCTCTCCCTCATGGTGAACCTCAATGAGATCCCGGGCGAGATGGGTACCGAGGATTTGGCGAATTCTCTGAGCTGGTTGATCGACGGGAGAGACATGGAAAACCTCTCGCGATGCCTCCAGAAACCGAAAAGCAACCTTGGGATGGGCAAGGGCGAGCAGACGAAGGACCTGATGAACATGGGCAGATTCAGTGCTCTCCTTTTTGAGAAACTTCCTGCGTGCGGGGACACTGCCAAAAAGCTGGCTCACTTCAATGATGGTTCCTGGAGCCATTCCACAGATGCCCTCGGAGAGCACTTTACCATCTTTGAGGAGGATCTCGGTGCCATTTTCATCCCTTGGCCGACGAGACTGCAGTTTCATCCGAGAGACACTGGCAATTGAAGGGAGGGCCTCGCCGCGGAAGCCAAAGGAGCGTATTTGAAAGAGGTCGGCGGCCTTTTCGATTTTGCTTGTGGCATGGCGGAGAAAGCAGAGTCGGGCGTCATCGGGAGACATCCCATGTCCATCATCGGCAATGCGGATAAGGCTGCGCCCCCCGGCCCGAATTTCCACCTCGATGCGGGAGGCTCCGGCGTCGAGACTGTTTTCCACCAGTTCCTTGACTACAGCGGCCGGACGCTCGACCACCTCACCAGCGGCAATCTGGTTGGCCACCTGGTCGGGTAGAATTCTGATCGAACGGTCGTCGCGCGGGGTGGCGGAGGCGGATTCCTCATTCTCCGGTAAAAGGGGGTTGCCCATCGTTAATCTTCAATTGGATCGAGTTTGGGGAGATCACCGATCTGGCGGAGCAGGTTCCATGAATAGAGACCGGTGCGGTGGCCGTCGGAAAAGACGATTTGAATGGCGTAATTGCCGACCCGGTTGAAGTGGGAGATGGAGACCCCCCGGTGACGAATCCGATCGTCTCCGCCGTGGCGAATGCCCAGAATATCGACCTCTCCCTGGTTTTCGGCACTGGGGCTGTGGAGCCGCAGGAGTTCGGCATCGAGGAAGTCCTCTCGTCCATCGGGCCAGAGAAGCGTTAAAAATTCTCCGATCAGTTCGATCTGGGTGGGGGCTGGATGAAGGGCCATGGGATAGGAACGGTTGAAGACGGGTGCAGACAGGTTTTTGAATTGGAAGGAATGGATCAGACGATCCAGTGACCGCAACTTTTTTCAAATTCCCCCCAAAATGTATTGACCTCAATACTCGGGTTCTCCAAATTCTTGACTTTTCACACTTCCGAACAGTTTTCGGTGCCCTTGTAGCTCAGTTGGCAGAGCACGTCCTTGGTAAGGACGAGGTCGGCGGTTCGAATCCGCTCGAGGGCTCCACTACTCCACACCTAAACATATCAATCAATAAAATCCTCGTCCATCTATGGCAAAGGAAACCTTCGAACGCACCAAGCCTCATATCAACGTCGGCACCATCGGCCACGTTGACCACGGAAAAACCACGCTCACCGCGTCGATCCTTGCGACGCAATCCCGTCGGGGTCTCGCCCAGGTGAAAACCTACGCAGACATCGCCAAAGGGGGCACGGTCCGGGACTCCTCCAAGATTGTGACGATCGCAGTTTCCCACGTGGAGTATGAAAGCGAGAACCGCCACTACGCGCACGTCGACTGTCCGGGACACGCTGACTTCGTCAAGAACATGATCACTGGAGCGGCCCAAATGGATGGCGCTATTCTCGTGGTCTCGGCTGCCGATGGTCCGATGCCGCAAACCCGCGAGCACATTCTGCTTGCCCGTCAGGTGGGTGTTCCAAACATCGTAGTCTTCCTCAACAAGGTCGACTTGCTCGACGACGAGGAACTCCTCGAGCTGGTTGAGATGGAGATCCGCGATCTGCTCTCCAAATACGAGTTTGACGGTGACAACATCACCATTGTTCGCGGTTCAGCGTTGGCTGCTCTTGAGGGCAAAAGCGAAGGCGAGGAGGCGATCCAAAATCTCCTCGCAGCGATCGATAACGACATCCCTGAGCCGGAGCGGGCCACCGACAAGCCGTTCCTGATGTCCGTCGAGGACGTTTTCTCGATCACTGGTCGCGGAACTGTGGCAACCGGCCGGATTGAGCGTGGTGTCATCAAAGTCGGTGAGGAAGTGGAGATTGTCGGCCTGAGCGACACCCGCAAGACAATAGTAACGGGCGTGGAAATGTTCCGTAAGTTGCTCGATCAAGGGCAGGCTGGGGACAACGTCGGATTGCTTCTTCGGGGCGTTGAAAAGAGCATGATTGAGCGCGGTCACGTCCTCGCAAAACCAGGTTCAATCACCCCCCACAACAAGGGGAAGGCCGAAATTTACGTCCTCACCAAGGATGAAGGCGGACGTCACACTCCTTTCTTCAACGGGTACCGCCCCCAGTTCTTCTTTGGAACTGCTGACGTGACCGGTGTCGTGACCCTGCCGGAAGGCGTTGAGATGGTCATGCCGGGGGACAACCTCGCGGTTTTTGTTGAACTCCAAAAGAAGATCGCCATGGAAGTGGGCCAGCGATTCGCGATTCGCGAAGGTGGGCGCACGATTGGTGCCGGTCGGATTACCGAAGTTCTTTCCTGATCCTTCTCAACTCATTAATTGTCGGCTTGCCGAAGGTCTGAAAAACGACCTTCGGCTTTGTCGTTCCTTAACTGACAGTCAAATTTGGGAGAATAGCTCAATTGGTAGAGCACCGGTCTCCAAAACCGTAGGCTGGGGGTTCGATTCCCTCTTCTCCCGCCACCCCTAAATGAAAAATCCTTTCACTGCGATCCGGAGGCTCTGGAATGAAACCGGAGTCGAACTCAAAAAAGTTTCCTGGCCGAGCCAGCGTGAACTGCGGCAATCAACCGTTGTAGTGATTGTTGGCATCGCCTTGATGGGAGTTTTCATTTATGTCTCCGACTACTCACTTCAGAACTGGATTGAGATGATGACGGAGTGGGTACGTCCGACTGTCGTGGAACAGTCTCTCTAGGCTTCTGCAGAAGAGCCCCTACGATCAAGCTGATTATGCCTGTTGATTCATCCTTGAGCGGATCCCGCTGGTTCGCTGTCCAAACCCTTTCCAACCAAGAGGGCAAGGCCTACCGCTATCTGACAAAGTTCAGGGAACTTGAGGAAATGGATCAATTCGTCCACGAGATCCTGATGCCTACCGAAACGGTTACGGAGGTTAAAAACGGGAAGAAAACCCAGCGTTTGCGCAAATTTTACCCCGGCTACATCTTCGTCAAGATGCGGCTTTTCGATGACGACGGCAAGATCATCCAGAAGTCGTGGTATTTTGTGCGCGAGGCTCAGGGGGTGATCAACTTCGTCGGCGGCGATCATCCGGTCCCGCTCAAGGAGAGCGAAATCTCCCGCATTCTCGATCAAATCAAGGATGCCGAAGGTCGGGAAAAACCGAAGGTCGAGTACGCTGTCGGCGAAGAAGTTAAGATCAATGATGGACCCTTCTCAAACCTGACCGGGAGAATTGATGAGGTGGACCCGGATCGAGGGCGCCTAAAGGTCTCGGTATCGATTTTTGGAAGATTTACCCCGGTCGAGCTTGAATACTGGCAGATTGAACGGGTCGAACAATAGAAGTTACAACATATGTCAAAGAAAGTTATTGGTGAGATTCGTTTCCAACTACCGGCGGGTGCTGCTAATCCTGCGCCTCCAGTTGGTCCGGCGTTGGGTGCAAAAGGGGTGAACATCATGGCCTTTTGCAAGGATTTTAATGCCCGCACAAAGGAGCAGGCGGGGATGATCCTACCCGTGGTCATCACCGTATATGCGGACAAGTCTTTTACCTTCATCATGAAGTCGCCTCCGGCACCGGTGCTCCTGAAAAAGGCTGCCGGGATTGCCAAAGGAAGCGGAGTGCCAAATCGGACCAAGGTCGGCAAGGTGACCCGGAAGCAGCTGCTTGAGATCGTCGATTTGAAACGAAAGGACCTTAATGCCTCCGATGACGCGATGGCCGTGCGAATGATTGAAGGAACCGCCCGCAGCATGGGCATTGAGGTAGTCGAAGAATAAGTTTTCTCCGTTTGGCCGGGTGCGGTTGCCCGGCTCAATGGCGTTAAGTTGCGCAAGAACCTCCGATAGAGGGAGCAAAAGTATGGTAAGGATAAACAAAAAATATAAGTCAGCAGTAGAGTTCAGAGGAGCAACTCCAGCGGAAACCCTCGATGAGGCTTTCGAGCGGTTGCAACAGATGCCCAAAGCAAAGTTCGATGAGACCGTCGAACTCTCCATCCACCTCGGGGTAGATCCGCGGCAATCCAACCACATGGTCCGTGGAACCGTATCGCTTCCTCACGGGAGCGGCAAGACGGTTCGGGTACTGGCCTTTACCGAACGTCCCGAAGCGGCAATCGAGGCGGGTGCCGAATACGCTGGGCTCGACGACTACATCGAGAAGATTCTCGAGGGTTGGCTGGACTTCGATGTTGCGGTGGCAACCCCGGCTGCCATGAAGGAAGTTCGGAAAGTGGCGAGGGTCCTCGGACCCCGTGGGTTAATGCCGAATCCCAAATCGGGTACCGTGACCGATGACGTGGCCGCCGCGATCAGCGAGGTCAAAGCCGGTCGGGTCGAGTTCAAAATGGATAAAACGGCCAACGTAGCGATCGTGATCGGAAAGCGATCCTTCGATAAGGCGATGTTGATCGGAAACGCAGAGGCGGCGATCGAGTCCCTCGGGAAGGCTCGTCCAGACACTTACAAGGGTCGCTTTGTCAAAAGTGTCGCCATCAGTGCCACGATGTCTCCCTCGATCAAATTAGACGGCGTCATCTACAACAAATTTTAAGGAAAGTTACCTTCAATGAGACCAGAAAAAGAGTACCTCGTCAAAGAGGTTGAATCGCATCTCGCCAAAAGTGATTATTTGTACCTAACGGGCTTCAATCGCTTAACGGTTGATGAAACTGCCCAGTTAAGGGGTCTCCTCGCGGAGCGCGACGCCGAGTTTCACGTTATCAAGAACAGCATCCTGAACGTTGCTGCCCACCGGAGGGAACTGCCGGATATGTCCGACTTCCTCTCTGGACAAACGGCCATTGTAGTCGGCGGAACAGACGCACCGGGAGTCGCCAAAATTCTCCTCAAGTTCGCCAAGGACAAGGAGAAGGTCGAACTCAAGTCGGGTATTCTGGACAGCAAGCTGATCACGACGGATGAGGTGGAAGCCCTCTCCAAGCTCCCCGGAATCGAAGCCCTGCGTGCGCAGCTCCTCGGGCTGCTCTCGACTCCCGCTACCTCAACCGTTAGGGTCCTCAACGCTGCAGCCCAGAACTTCCTCAACGTTCTACAGGCCAAGGTGCGTGCCGAAGGAGGCGAAAACTAAGCAATCAACGGGAGAAAAGACTTTCGCCCCGGGCAGTTCCGGGGTGGATACCACAAAAACATACGAATACGTATCCAACGAACCGTTCAGGGGAGGTCACTCCTTAAACTTCCGCTTAAGCGGGGCCTGTTCATCAAGGAAACACAATGAGCGAAATAACCAAATCAGATGTCATCGAGTGGCTGTCCGGCCAGTCAGTTCTTGAAATTGCAGGTCTTGTCAAAGACCTCGAAGAAAAATGGGGGGTCTCAGCTGCAGCTCCAGTTGCTGTCGCTGCGGCGGCTCCTGCTGGTGGTGAAGCTGCAGAGGCTGTCGAAGAAAAGACTGAGTTTGACGTCATTCTGACCGACTTTGGCGGCAACAAGATTGCAGTCATTAAGGAGGTCCGGGGGATCACCGGTCTCGGACTGAAGGAAGCCAAGGACCTCGTTGAGGGCGCGCCAAAGCCCATCAAGGAAGCCACAACCAAGGACGATGCTGAAGACATCAAGAAGAAACTTGAAGCAGCTGGTGCCAAGGTTGAACTGAAATAAGCCTACGAAGTATCCAAAGTCACTATTTCCATTCTTCAGTCGAGCATGCCGGAACCCGGAAAGGGTTCCGGGGTGCTTGGCTTTTTCTGTTTATTGAAAACCTTTTATAAAAAGTCTCCTCGCTATGTCCATTCGTCAAAACTTCGGTAGCCTCAAAGAAATCATCGACCCGCCAAACTTGATCCAGAACCAGATGGATTCAGTTCGGGAGTTCATGCAGCGGGAAACGCCTGCGGCCCAGCGTGCTAATGTAGGCCTCGAGGCTGTCTTCAGGGAGATTTTTCCGATCGAAAGTTACGATGGTCGCTGCAATCTGGAGTACGTCAGCTACCGTTTGACGGATCCCAAGGGATCGGAGATTGAAGCGATCCGCGAGGGGGTAACCTACAGCGTCGGTTTGTATGTCAAGCTGCGCCTTCGGGAGGAGGATCAGATCAAGGATGAGGAAATTTACATGGGTGAGCTCCCGATGATGACCTCGAATGGCAGTTTTATCATCAACGGAGCGGAGCGGGTAATCGTCAGTCAACTTCACCGCTCTCCCGGGCTTTGTTTTGAGGCTACCACTCCCCCGAGTGGCAAAACCCTGCACTCCTTCCGGGTGATCCCGGACCGGGGAACTTGGGTCGAGGTCCAATTTGATCAGAACGATCTCCTCTACGTTTATCTGGATAGGCGCCGGAGACGTCGGAAGTTCCTCATCACCACCCTCTTGAGGGCCATGGGCTACGGTTCGGACGGAGAAATCCTTAATTTCTTCTACACCATGTCCGACCTTAAGGTGACCGATGCGCTGGCAGCGGAGAACATCTCCAACTACGCCTTGGTCGAGGACGTCGTTGATGCCGAGCGTGGCGTTGTTCTGGCGCGGTCTTTTGAACCGCTTTCCAAGACGACGATTCGTTCAATCGAAAAGGCGGGCATCGAGAGCGTACCGGTGATTGATACGTCGGTCGATGATGGAATCATTGTGCGTTGCTTGAAGAAGGACGCGACCCGCAACGAAGAGGATGCCCTGAAAGATATTTATCGGAAGTTGCGACCGGGCGAACCCGCCACGGTTTCCAGCGCAAGGGCCTTGCTCAAGCGAGTGCTTCAGGACCCCAAGCGCTATGACCTCGGTCGAGTCGGTCGATACAAGCTAAACCAAAAGCTTAATCTCAAAACCGATCTCGAGGTGCGGACCCTGACCGAGGAGGATATCGTTGAGGCAACAAAATACCTCATCCGCCTCCGCAACGGGGACGGTTTAATTGACGACATTGATCACCTTGGCAGCCGCCGGGTTAGAACCGTGGGCGAGCTGTTGGCAAATCAATGCCGCCTTGGTTTGGCGCGGACTGAGCGTTTGGTCCGGGAGCGGATGACGCTGCTCGACCAGAGCGTGGACTCGATCACCCCGCAAAAACTGATCAACCCAAAAGCTCTGAGCACGGTGATTCGAGATTTCTTCGCAAGGTCGCAGCTGAGCCAGTTTATGGATCAAATCAATCCGTTGGCTGAGTTGACTCACAAACGGCGCCTCTCGGCGCTTGGGCCAGGCGGACTTAACCGGGAACGGGCGGGCTTCGAAGTGCGAGACGTGCATCCTTCTCACTACGGGCGAATCTGCCCAATTGAGACGCCAGAAGGGCCAAACATTGGCCTGATCAACTCCCTCTCGATTTACTCGCACATCAATGAATTTGGCTTCATTGAAACTCCCTACCGAGTAGTGCGCAACGGGGTGGTTCTCGACGAGGTTGTTTACCTCAACGCGGATCAAGAAGAGCCACATGTGATTGCCCAGGCCAATTCCGAGTTGGATTCCGAGGGACGCCTGGTTGGGAAAATTACCTGCCGCTACCGGGACCAGATTCTTGAGATCGATCCAAAACTGGAGCCGGATCGCATTGATTTCATGGACGTTTCTCCAAAGCAGGTTGTTTCCGTGGCCGCTGGAATGATTCCCTTTTTGGAGCACGACGACGCCAACCGAGCGCTGATGGGTTCAAACATGCAGCGCCAGGGAGTTCCTCTGCTGAAGACCGAGGCACCCTTTGTGGGGACCGGCATCGAAGGGCGTGTGGCACGGGATTCCAAGACCGTGGTGATCGCGTCTGGACCCGGAGTCGTCGCAATGGTCGACGCCTGTCGGATTGTAGTGACCCCGGATGGAGATCTCGGGGCCAAGGGAGGCAAGATACCGCGCCACGACCCCTCCAAGGGAATTTACGTCTACGAGTTGAGAAAGTTTCTTCGCTCAAACGCCGGAACCTGCTTCAACCAGCGCCCATTGGTGCGCAAGGGTGACGCCGTTAAGGAGGGAGATTTGCTCGCCGACGGTGCAGCTTCCGACAACGGCGAAATCGCTATCGGGCGCAACGTCCTGGTCGCCTTCATGCCGTGGAATGGCTACAACTTCGAAGACGCCATTCTTTTGAGTGAGAAGATGATCAAGGACGACATCTATACATCAATCCACATTGAGGATTTTGAGTGCGTGGCCCGGGACACCAAGCTGGGTTCCGAGGAGATAACCTACGACATTCCCAACGTGGGTGAAGAGGCGCTCAAAAATCTGGACCATAATGGGGTGATCCGGATTGGTGCTGAGGTCAAGACGGGAGACATCCTGGTGGGTAAAATTACCCCGAAGAGTGAGACCGAATTGGCACCGGAAGAAAAATTGTTGCGTGCGATCTTCGGCGAAAAAGCTGCCGATGTGAAGGATTCTTCCTTAACGGTTCCCTCGGGTACCACGGGAATCGTCATGGATGTCAAGATTTCAAGCCGGGTGGAGGGCGACTCGGAGAAGCTTTCCTCATCGGAACGGCGGCGCCAGATCAAAAAGATCAACGAGGAAATTCGTAACCTCGGCGATCGCTTGAGGGAGGAACTTACAGAGGCCCTTTCGAACATTCTCCTCGGGGAAAAAATTCCTCTGGATGTCAAGGATGGTTCATCCGGCGACGTCATCATCCCGGCCAATCGCAAGATTACCAAAACCTTGCTGCGTCGCCTGGCCTCGGTTTCCAGGCATATCGAAATCGATCCGAGCCCGGTTCGGATCAAGATCATGGAGATCGTAAAGTCGTTCCAATCGAAGTTCGATGAGCTTGAGTATGACCGCGAGCGCAAGGTGAAGGCAGTCGAGCAGGGGGAAGACATCGACCAAGGCGTGATCAAAAGTGTCAAGGTCTACATCGCCAAGAAGCGCAAGATCCAGGTTGGTGACAAGATGGCTGGGCGCCATGGAAACAAAGGCGTGGTGGCAAAGATTGTTCCGGAGGAGGATATGCCCTTCCTTCCTGATGGCACGCCGGTCGAGATTTGTTTGAATCCACTCGGGGTACCGAGCCGAATGAATGTTGGTCAGGTGCTGGAGACTCACTTAGGCTGGGCTTGCAAGAAGCTTGGCATCAAGGTGGCGACGCCCGTCTTTGACGGAATCCCGGAGAAGGAAATCAAGAACTACCTCGCTGCAGCGGGCTTGCCCCAGTCGGGTAAAGAATACCTGACCGATGGGTTGACCGGGGAACGTTTCGACCAGAAGACGGTCGTGGGCTACATCTACATGCTTAAACTGAATCACCTCGTGGTGGAGAAGATCCACGCCCGGGCGGTTGGTCCCTACAGCTTGATCACCCAGCAGCCTCTCGGAGGAAAGGCTCAATACGGGGGACAGCGGTTTGGGGAAATGGAGGTTTGGGCTCTCGAGGCCTACGGTGCCGCCTACACGCTGCAGGAGCTCCTGACCGTGAAATCGGACGATGTGCAGGGACGGACGAAAATCTATGAATCCCTCGTTAAAGGTGACCGGAGCCTGACCGCCGGAACACCGCAGTCATTCAATGTATTGATGAAAGAAATCCAGTCTCTCTGCCTCGACATCCGTCGAGACAAAGAGAGGCTCTCGCTATAATCCGTCGGAGGAGAATCCAAAATGAGTACAGAAGAAATTCAAGAGGTCCTGGCCGGAGACCAGGAAGAGTCCTTTAACCGCGTCAGCATCACGGTTGCTTCACCGGACACCATCCGCAAGTGGAGCAGCGGGGAGGTTAAGAACCCTGAGACAATCAACTACCGCACCTTCAAGCCAGAGCCAGGTGGTCTTTTCTGCCAGAAGATCTTTGGACCGGTGCGCGACTACGAGTGCGCCTGCGGCAAGTACAAAGGAATCAAGTTCAAGGGCCAAGTCTGTGAGCGTTGCAACGTCGAGGTAACCGTTTCCCGAGTCCGCC
The DNA here is from genome assembly GCA_036822055.1 of Puniceicoccaceae bacterium. Taxonomy (GTDB): domain Bacteria; phylum Verrucomicrobiota; class Verrucomicrobiia; order Opitutales; family Puniceicoccaceae; genus DAISIK01. The sequence continues at coordinate 4,297 of DAISIK010000017.1, read as the reverse complement.
GTGAGCGTATGGGCCAGATTGAACTGGCTGTCCCGGTCTCCCACATCTGGTTTCTCAAGAGCATGCCGAGTCGGCTTGGTTTGCTCCTTGATATGACGGCGAGAAACCTCGAGCGGGTAATCTACTATGAGAACTATTTGGTCACCGATCCGGGGAGAACTCCTCTGGAACCTCGCCAGTTGCTGACCGAGCAGGATTATCTCCAGGCTCAGGACGAGTATGGGGAAGACGCCTTCGTCGCGAAGATGGGGGCCGAGGCCCTGCGCGATTGCCTCGCCGATCTTGAGCTTGATCCACTGGTTGAAGAGCTTCAGGAGCAGATGCACGCCACGCGCTCGAAGCAGATCAAAAAGAAGCTTTCCAAGCGCCTTAAGGTCATCCAGGGCTTCATCTCAAGTGGCTCCAAGCCAGAGTGGTTGGTGCTGGAAACCGTCCCGGTCATCCCGCCGGATCTTCGACCTCTGGTACCGCTTGAAGGCGGGCGTTTTGCCACCTCCGACCTCAACGACCTCTACCGTAGGGTGATCAACCGGAATAACCGCTTGCGGAACTTGCTCCTTCTGAAAACGCCAGACGTGATCATCAACAACGAGAAGCGGATGCTGCAGGAAGCTGTCGACGCCCTCTTTGACAACGGACGACACGGCCGCCCAGTGACCGGAGCAGGCAACCGCCCGCTCAAGTCTCTCAGCGATATGCTCAAGGGGAAGCAGGGTCGCTTCCGTCAAAATTTGCTCGGAAAGCGGGTCGATTATTCCGGGCGCTCGGTGATCGTCATCGGTCCTGACCTGAACCTCAATCAATGCGGTTTGCCTAAGAAGATGGCCCTGGTGCTCTTTGAGCCTTTTATCATACGCCGCCTGAAGGAGCTCGGCTTTGTGCACACCGTGCGAGGTGCGCGAAAGATGATCGAGAAGCGCTCCCCTGAAGTTTGGGACATTCTGGAAGAGGTGACCAAGGGCCATCCGGTCCTCCTCAACCGGGCCCCAACGCTACACCGCCTCTCGATTCAAGCTTTCGAGCCAGTCTTGATTGAAGGGGAGGCCATTCGCCTCCACCCGTTGGTCTGCACTGCTTACAATGCAGACTTTGATGGAGACCAGATGGCGGTCCATGTTCCGCTTTCCCTGGAGGCGGTGATGGAAGCCAAGCTGCTGATGATGGCTACTCACAACATCTTCTCGCCTTCGAGTGGCAAGCCGATCATGACCCCGTCGCAAGACATCGTGCTCGGGTCCTACTACATGACCATTGAACCGAAGAAGGTCGTTCCCGAAGGGAAACGGGTACCGCTTCTGGCCAGTGCGGAAGAGGCGTTAATGGCGGAGGCCGATGGGGCGATCCATTCGCACGATTGGGTGGATTTCAAGAATCCTGACTTCGGCAAGAAGACTCCCTTCGGAACTTCAAACAAAAAAGTCCTTCGCACCACTATCGGGCGAATCATGTTCAACACGATTTGGCCTTCCGAGATCGGATTCTTCAATTCGGTGGCGACCAAGGGCAAATTGGGAGATTTGATTCTCCAAACCTACGAAATCTCTGGAAAAGAGGCTACCATCACAGCGCTCGATTCTCTCAAGCGTTTTGGATTCAAGTCGGCCACTCGAGGCGCCATCTCGATGGGCGTTGAAGACATGATCATTCCGAGGGAAAAGCCGAAGCAAATCGCAGACTGCCGCAAGCAGATCGATGCGGTGGAGGCGCAGTACCGGCGTGGACAACTCACCCAGGGAGAGCGCTACAACAAGATTGTGGCCATTTGGTCGAAGCTGACGGACGATATCGCTGGCTCGGTTTACCGCGTGCTGGAGGAAAGTTCGGTCGAAGAGAACGTTAATCCAATCTTCGTCATGATGAGTTCCGGGGCCCGGGGAAATAAGGCCCAGGTCCGTCAATTGTGCGGAAACCGCGGATTGATGGCCAAGCCCTCTGGAGCGATTATTGAACGGCCGATCCTCTCATCATTCAGAGAGGGACTCACCGTTCTGGAGTACTTTATCTCGACCCACGGAGCACGAAAAGGTTTGGCCGACACCGCTTTGAAGACAGCAGACGCCGGCTACCTGACTCGTAAGCTTTGTGACGTGGCGATGGACTGCATCACCACTGTAATCGACGATGGAGAGCGGAATGGAGTTTGGAAAAAGGCAATCACCGATGGAGACGAGGTAATCGTTTCCCTGGCCGAGCGACTCGTCGGTCGTTGCCCTGCTGAGCCAATTCGCAATCCACTCCAACCCGATGAATTCATTGTTCATGACGGTGAATTGATCACTGAAGAGGTGGCTAAGAAGATCGAAGCACTGGGAATTGAGCGGGTAAAGGTCCTCTCTCCATTGACCACGCGCCAACGAAACGGGGTGACCGCTTTGGAGTATGGCATCAATCCGGCCACCAACTCGATGGTGGCGATCGGCACAGCAGTCGGGATTATCGCTGCCCAGTCGATTGGGGAACCGGGAACCCAGCTTACCATGCGGACGTTCCACATCGGTGGTATCGCCAGCCAAGTCCTCAAGGATCCTCAGATTCGGGTGCGCAGGGCAGGCCGGATTGTTTTTTCGGACGATCTCCGCAAGGTTGAGACGGCCGAAGGGGCAATTGTGGTTCTGAACAAAACTGGATCCATTTCGCTTCGCGATGAAGAAGACCGGGAAATTGAAAACTACCGCATTCCTGTCGGCTCCATTCTGCCGGTTGGCGATGGGATGATGGTTGAAAAGAGCCAGATTCTGGCGGCTTGGGACCCTCACAGCGTTCCGATTCTCTCTGAAAAAGAAGGGACCGTTAAGTTTCACGACATGATTCCGGGGGTAACGGTCAAACGTGAACAGGATGCCGAGACCAAGGGGATCACCAGTGTGGTGATAGACCACAAGGATGATCTGAATCCACTTGTGATCATCCTTGACGCCAAAGGCAAAGAGTTGGCCCATTACTCAATTCCGGTTGGAGCGCAGATTGTCGTGGAAGAGGGAGACGAAGTGGCGAGGGGTGGATGGATTGCCAAGACTCCACGGCAGGCTTCCAAAACCCAGGACATCACCGGTGGTCTCCCCCGGATTGCCGAGCTCTTCGAAGCAAGGAAGCCAAAGGAAGCGGCCGAGATGGCCAAAATCGATGGTCGGGTAGTTCTTGGCGGCACCATTCGTGGCAAGAAGCGGGTCTACATCACCCGACTCAGCCCGGAAGAAGTTGAGCGGGTGGGCATCTCCAAGGATGATGAGGATACTGAGGAGCATCTCATCCCTCACGGGAAGCACCTCATCGTTCAAGTAGGTGATTACGTCCAAAAAGGGCAGCACTTGACCGAGGGGGCAGCTGATCCTCATGAGATCCTCGACATTCTCGGGCCGACCGCAGTTCAGGAATATCTGCTTTCCGAAATTCAGAAGGTTTATCGCCTCCAAGGGGTGACGATCAATGACAAGCACATTGAGACGATTCTTGCTCAGATGCTTCGTAAGGTGCGGATTACTGATCCCGGAGACTCAGACTTCTTCTGGGGAGAGCAGATTGATCGGTTCGACTTCATGGATGCCAACGAGAGAATCATTGAGGCTGGGGGCCAACCCTCCGAAGCTGAAGCAGTGTTGCTCGGCATCACCAAGGCTTCGATTGAGACAGAAAGCTTCATTTCCGCAGCTTCCTTCCAGGAAACGACAAGGGTGCTGACCGACGCTGCGACTCTTGGGAAAAAGGATACTCTCAAGGGATTCAAGGAAAACGTGATTATGGGTAACCTGATTCCGGCCGGCACCGGTCTGCCACGGTACCGATACCTAAAGATTGATACCCTTGGTGGTGAAGGTCTTTTTGATGAGGAAGCCCGTGAGCTGACCGAGACCGCTGAGCCCAAGGTCTCTTGATCAACGGTTGACTCAATCGATTTCGATAGGAGGCTAAGTTTGAGGCGGCATTCCATTGCGAGTGCCGCCTTTTTTACGGGGGGTATTCTGATCCCGAATGATGCCTTGAAGGTGGGGAGGGGGGTATCCGTAAGGATCCAGCGAATGGCCTTTCGGAGGATTGATGATTGTCACTCGATTTCGCGTAGGAGGAGCGGAGAAAGGAGAGTCCGAATATTTGATGGGAGCGTTCGGATCTTTTTAAGGCGATAACATCAAATAATTTGCTGAGGCGTGTTCCGGTCGACACCAACAGCGAGGAATTTCAACACCTCGACCAGAAGACGTTCTTTATCATTCCACTGCGGAGAAGCCCTTAGCCTGGGGCAGGATTTAGGTCTTAACATTTCCTGGCTTGGTGCATTTGCTCAGCCGGATGGACGAGG
>DAISIK010000016.1:19466-54492 GCA_036822055.1 Puniceicoccaceae bacterium | reverse complement strand
GCGCGCCAGCTGGTTAGGGATGATTTTGGCCATGGGTGGGGTCCCGGCTCCGGCCAGTACCGCTTGCGAGTCGGAATTTCCTCCTGCGATCCGCCCTCGGCGGTTGGGATCGCCTACGTCGAAATCCATTCGGGCCTTCATCTGGAAGAGGTGCGGAAGAAAATATTTTTTTCTTCTCTACATCCATTCCTCTTAGGGGTATTCTTAAAAAGTTTTGTTATTTCAAACCCTTGGAGTAGAGGATCTTTATGATGAAACAACCGATACGTAGCCTGTTCAGAACTGTCCTCCTTTTTTGGGGTCTAATGTTTCAGGTTTCAATTGTAGAGGCTTCAGATCCTGCTCCGAATCATGGTGACGTTACGGATTCGATTCAGCGGATTGGAAATCCTCATGTCGGCACCAACCTCAGCGGCAGAGCCCGCAGCAATTGGGATCTGCAATGGTTTGACGGTCGTCTTTATCTCGGTGCGGGGAACACCACCACCAACCCCGGCAGCAACCGGGTGTGGAGTTTTTCGCCCACAACCGGACTTTTCACCAACGAACTGCTGGCCAATACCGAAGCGATTGAAAACTATCGCGTCATCGACGGTCGGCTTTACCTCCCCGCCGCCGACCCTGCCAGCGGTGACAGCCAAAAATTCTATTACCGCGACCCGGGCGGCGAGTGGGTATCGGTGTCCGGGGGGCCAAACATGGCCCACATCCGCGACCTCGCCAAGGTAGGCGACAATCAACTGTTCATGGTCGGCAATTCCCGTAATCCCAGCACGCAGATTGGTTTGGTTACCTCGACTTTGAACGGAGGGGAGTTGAAGCGCCCCTCTCAACTATCTCCGCCGTTTTTTGGAGACTTTGGTTACGGTAGTGACAGTTTCTTCTATTCTGTCATCAATTACAATGGCTTGACCATTGCAACCAACGGTTATTTTGATTTCGGAAATAGATTTTTATACGACTTCTCCGCCAAGGGCTTTACGGATAAGCTGATCAATGGGATTGGCATCTACGATGCCACAACGGATTCCTACAGCTCGCTCGCCGAGGCAACGGTAAATTCACGCGACGATTTTATTGAGACGAGCGATTTTCTACCGATCAGCAAACCAGTCGCCCTGCCCGGAAATGGAGACGAGTATCTCGCGCGCTTCTTTGCCTCCGCTTCGGTTGGTAACCGACTCGTCTATTCGCTTCGCGCTTATTCCCTAACCTCATACAACAACTATTACACCCGCTATTACCAAGCCACTTTGGGGGCCTACGTCAAAACCCAGCTTCAAGGTGAGCCCATCTTCATTCAATTTCCCACCCGACTTCTAGCGTTGGGTGAGGATGTTTTGGAACTCGACGGAGCCTTCTATGTGTTGGCCACCACCAAGGTTGCTAACAATAACTTCATCATCTCCGTCCACCGCAGCAGCACTCCAGAAGTCTCGTCGAGCTGGCAGGAGCTTTTTCACTTTAACACGGTTTCCCGCGCCAAATCGTTTGAGTATGTCAATGGAATCTTTTACTTTGGATTAGGTGCGGATGATGGCGAGAACACCTCGGCCGCGGGAGACCTTTTGCGTTACGTTTATGATTTCGAGCCTGGGGATGCTGGACCCACCGACATCACATTAAGCGAAGATTCGGTTCTCGAGGGCCTGCCCATCGGAACCACGGTGGGAGTCCTCGCTACCATTGATGCCGATCCGATCGATTTTTTCAGTTACACCATCTCTGGCCCGGATGCTGCAGCATTCTCTGTCCAAGGCCCCACTCTCCGCACCGCTGCCGTGTTCGATTACAACACAAAAAGCAGCTACAGCATTACAGTGCGCAGCACCGACTCAGCGGGTCTGTATTTCGAAAAATCCTTCAACATTCAAGTTCTCAAAGTCGAAACATTGGCCCATTACACCTTTGAAGGTAATAGCTTGGCCTCTGGCCCGACGACAGGCACCGCCGCCAGCGCGGTCAGCCAGGGTCCGGGTACTGGCTTTTCCGTTACCACCACTGCTGAGGGTCGCTTGCGCACTACGACGACCAACAACAACCCAAATGGCAATGATCAAAAGCGCACCAACGGGCAATACAGCACTTTCACGGTGACCGCTCTTCCTGGCCACAAGCTCGATTTTACGGGCATTGAAACCCGTGCTCTCCGAGGACAAAATTCACCTGACCGCCTGACTATCTATGCGAGCGGAGACGGCGCGGCGCCTGTTAAAGTGGTAAATTTCGTTCAGCTTAACACCTCTTTCCGGAGTTTCGACAATCTGAACTTATCGGATATCGCATCCCTCCAGAATGTCTCGGAGGTGGTTTTTCAAATCGTCTTCAGCGGCTCATCCACTGCCATCACCAATGGCCTCAATGAAATCGACGACATCAAAATTTCGGGGCGCGTCCGCTCCCTCCAGACCCCATACCAAGCCTGGTCCGCCACCATCGACTGGGGCAGCACCCCTGAAGACCTCCGCGCTCCCGATGCCGATGCCAATGGAAACGGCTACATCAATTATGCCGAACGTGCTCTCGGTGGCAATCCCGTCGCGACGGGCAGCCGCCCCGAGACCCCTGTCGAGATAGAAACTCTGCCCGACAACACCATCCGGCTCACGCAGTGGTATGCAAAAGGAGCCCCCGAATTGACCTACCAATTCAAATGGTCCACCGACCTGGTTGAGTGGTCAGCCACCGGAGTATCTTCTGAGACATTTGATCCCGAAACCGGCCTCTACTATCAGACTTGGACCGCCCCGGCCGGGACGGATCGAGCTTTCGGTCGGCTCGCGATTGAACAGGAATGAAGACTTTGACGCGGGAACATATCTCAATCTCCTCCTTCGCTAAGGCTGTTCCCACCATGCCTCCCCTAATGGATCATGTTGCCTCTTTAGAGGATCGAGAGAACCCTTCGGCCTAATCCATGTGAACTTTTGGCCGTAGCCGCCCATCGAACTGGAGACCAGGACACCACCTTTGCAGGCCAAGAAAAAGCTTTCAGTCGACTTTCATTTCATGAAGCGTAGACGCCTCAATGAATGCCAATTTCCTTAATGTCATCACCTACAATATCCGGAATGATAATGACATCGACGCCCAGGCCGGACACGGCTGGCAAACGCGTCGGCTCTCGCAGGTAACTCGTTCTTTGAGAGGAGCATCTCCGGATATCATCGGCTTGCAGGAAGTCTATCCTTGGCAGTTTGAGGATCTAAAAGCCGCACTTCCAAACTTCGACAGTTACGGCACCCCCCGCGATGATGGGAAGGAGAAGGGCGAGATGGCGGCAATCCTCTGGCTCAATACCCGCTTTGAAAAACTCGATGCCGATACCCTCTGGCTTTCCGAAACTCCCAAGAAACCGAGCCTTGGCTGGGATGCCACGCTTCCCCGGGTGGTCACACGGGTCAGTCTTCGAGACCGCACTTGCGGTACCATCCTTACCGTCTGGAATACCCACCTGGACCACCGCAGCGAAACCGCCCGGATTGGCGGGGCCAAATTAATCGCAGACTGGAGCAGCCAGGTCGGCAATCAAAGCCCGAGTCAGATTCTATTGGGTGACTTCAATTGCCAAGAGGAATCTTCCCCAGTCCAAGTGCTCCAGCGCTCAGGCTGGCAGCTCGTTAACCGTTCCAACACACCCGACCTGATTGGCCCTGAAGCCACCGCGATGCCCGATTTTATCTTTTCGGAAAACAATCCGAGAATTGATCATATCCTTTTCAAAGGAAACCTCCGCCCGACCACCAGGGAAACCATTCTCGCTCTGGAGAATGCCCTCCTTCCCTCGGACCATCTGCCAGTTAAAGTGCATTTTGGAATTGAAGGCTCTTCTTGATGGTCCCTCAAGACACCGCTCACTCCTCCCTGAACGCACCCATCCTTCACCTCCTTCAAAGTTCCCCTGGAATCTGCTAGACAGCCCAACTCCTTCGCCTAGGTTTCAAGAATGTATTTTAACAAGTACCCCCTTAGCCAGAATTTCTCCTACGCCTCGGCTTTCCGCCCAGAAGACGGATTCATTTTTCAGAATAGTAAACCCCGCCCTGTTCAATTCATAGAGTATGCTGACGACGTCTTTCGCCTCAGTGTCGGCGGAAACGGCTGGGATCATTCCTCATCTCAGGCCAAGCTCTCCCCCCAACCTTGGACGGGAGCAAATCAATACCAGCTTCATTTGAACGAAGATGCTTCCCTGAGGATAACCAATGCAGAGGGTGTCACCCTTCTGGAATCGCTTCCTGGCCGGACCTTCGGGAAAAACGGCACTGCCTCTCTCTTCCGCTTCGTTCACCAACCGGAATTCCGCTATTACGGAGGAGGTTCTAAAATGATTGGGCTAGAGTACACCGGCAAGCGGACCAAGTTTTGGAATACCGATGCGTTTGCGGACTTTCCTATTGAACACATCGAAGTCGGAAGACCCGATCCATACTACGTTTCGGTACCCTATTTAATCATCAAAACTCCCGCCGGCTGGGTTGGTCTTCTCTACAACAATGCCGAGGCAGCCTTCCTCTCGGCTGCCGCCGAGGTAGATATCGAGGGCTTTGCCAAGGTTGACGTAGGCGATGGGCGCTCGATCAACTTTGGGTCAGAGAGCGGTCGACCGGACCTTTTCATCCTGGCCGCTCCAGACCTTGCCGTGCTCACCGAGAACTTTCAGAGACTCGTCGGAACGGTTCCCCTTCCACCCCTCTGGGCTCTCGGTTACCAACAATGTCGCTGGGGATACGAGAGCACCGCCCAATTGCGCGAACTCGATGCCAAATTTGCCGAGCATCAGATTCCGGTGGATGGACTCTGGCTCGATATCGATTACATGGATGGCTTCCGGGTCTTCACCACGAACCCGGAAAAAATCCCGGAGCCCAAAAAGGAATTCACCGAACTTCTAGAGAAGGGACACCCCGTGGTTCCAATCATTGATCCAGGGGTGAAGTTCGACCCCGGTTACTCCGTCTACGAGTCCGGAAAGACTGCCGACATTTACTGCAAAAACCCGGAAGGGGAAGATTTCATCGGTTTGGTTTGGCCGGGGCTCACCGTTTTTCCGGATTTTTCCCGCGAGGAGGCTCGCTCCTGGTGGGCCGAGCAGGTCCGGGCCTTTGCCGAGCTTGGAATCATCGGCGCTTGGCTCGACATGAACGATCCCTCGGTCGGCTTTGCAAACCTCTACGATATGAGGTTTGGCCCTCAAGGTTCGCAGTCTCACGAATCCTTCCACAATCAGTATGGCTTTGGAATGGCTCAAGCAACCCGGGCAGGTTTCGAGGCAGCGCACCCAAACCGTCGGATCTTCCTCGTCTCCCGTTCAAGCTACCTTTCCGGAGGACAATTCTCCGCCGTCTGGACCGGAGATAACGTATCCAACTACCACTACCTACGCAGCTCCATCGCGCTGCAGATCAACCTCGCACTGAGCGGGTTTCCACTCAACGGCGGCGACATCGGAGGCTTTGGCCGAGATACCACCCCCACCCTGCTTCGAGATTGGATGAAAGCTGCATGCCTTTCTTCCTTTTGCCGTAATCATACCATCACCAAATCAGTCAGGCAGGAACCTTGGGCATTCGATCAGTTGACCCTCGATGTGTGCCGGGATTTCATTCGCCTCCGCTACCTCCTCCTGCCCTACCTCTACAACTGTTTCGTTGCTCAGGCAGAAAAAGGCTCAGCCGTGCTGCGTCCGCTTTTTTATGACTTTGAAAATACGCCCGAGGTTGTCTTGGACTACGTAGATGATGCCTTCATGACTGGCCCATCCATTCTCCAGGCACCCTTTGTCGATCCTGACAATCCTTCCCGTGAGGTTCCTCTCCCCGGCAGTCAGGGTTGGTTTGATCCCTTCACCAATCAATGGCTCGAAGGAAATCAGATTCTTCCGTCGATCAGCCGCTCGGACCAAACCACCCCTTTCTTCCTCCGCGAGGGCACCATCATTCCACTCCGGCGTACGAATTCCCCAGGCGACGCTGCCACCGACCTTCGCGAAGTGGACTTTCTCATCGTTGCACGGGCTCAAACCACCTCTCCCATCCGTTACTCCTATCAGGCTGACGATGGGTCCTCCCTCGATTTCAAAACAGGCAAATTCTCTCGCATCAAGATTCACGCAACGATGGACCAAGGCACCGTCGCCGTGACCACTGAAACGCGTTGCAGTGCTTATGGACAGGTTCACGCACGCTTTTGTTTGATTGATCCGTCGCTACGATTGAAGGTTTCAGGTGAAATAGTTCCCAGTGGGTCACACTCGATTGAGTTCGCTTCGGCTCAAATCCCATCCTCCATCTCGTCCATCGTGGATATCTAGGTTTTTTGAGGATGGACCAAGTGGAGACCCTCGTCGGGCACACCGTTAGTCCAACCCTCTCAAAACAATGCTTAATCTCCCCCGATTCAGTCTCCGCCAACCTCTCGCAGCCCTGCTCCTCGCCATTGCTTTGGCCTGGGCAGCTGCTTCCAGTAGCCAAGCCCAAATTGCGGACCATCCGCGCCTGCTCTTCACTGATGCAGTTGTAGACCGGATCCAGACCCTCTCCAGCACCGACAGCCTCCTCGCCGAGATCATCCAGATTGTCGAAGAGGAGGCCGTTTCGGGCCTCTCGGAGCCCATCATCCAACGTCGGCTCGACGATCCTTCCAACCCTGAAAAAAGAATGAAGGATGAGAGACGCGCTGCTATGTATCGGCTCCTGAATATGGGAGTAACCCGGCGTCTTACGGACGATCCAGACCTTGCCCAAACACTGACCGACCGGATACGGGATGAATTGTTAGCGGCATCTGGCTTCGATAACTTCTATCCCCAGCATTTTCTCAATATCGGCGAGATGGGGGCGGTTATGGGGATTCTTTACGATTGGATCTACCATGACCTAACTCCATCTGAGCGCTCTACCATCGTTGCCGGGATCAAAAAGAATATCCTCCTCGAAGGTAAAGGGGCGTATGATCGCAATGACGACTGGTGGGTCACGAGAAACAACAACTGGAATCAAGTCTGCAATGCCGGCCTGACCTTGTCAGCGCTTGCTGTTTACGAGGATGAGCCCGCCCTCGCACAGGAAATCATTGATCGAGCGAAAGCTTCCATCCTTTACTCACTCGTCGATTTTGATCCGGATGGCGCTTGGGAAGAAGGCCCGACCTACTGGGCCTACGGGGCCACCTACAACGCGCTTTTGTTTGATGCCCTCGGAACTGCCCTCGGCGACTTTCAAGGTCTGGAAAATGCCCCCGGCTTTGAGGGTTTCGGAAAGTCAGGCGGCTTCCTCGTCCAAACTGTTGGACCAACGAACCTCTACTTCAACTTTGGAGATGCCAAAACCGTGGCCTACTTTTCGCCGGTTCTTTTCTGGCTTGCCCAAAGTTTCGACATACCAGCCTATGCCTTCTACCAAAGGTCAGTCGTTGCTTCCGACATCCCAAGAATGAAGAGCGGGCAACTCATGCAAGACGACACTCTTGATCGCTTCCTCGCCCTTCTCGTTGTTTGGTACGATGAGTCCGGTAAAGCGCTCACTCAAGACGACTTTCCCCTCAACCAGTACTTCAGGGGCTCTGCTTCAGTCGCCGCCATGAGAAGCAGTTGGGACCTCGAAGAAGGTCCCATCTACCTCGGCCTCAAAGGTGGAGATAATCAAGCGGCCCATGGCCACCTCGACATTGGGTCTTTCGTTCTCGATGCTCGCGGACAGCGTTGGGCCTATGACCTCGGTCTCGGCAATTATGCCTTGCCCAACTACTTTGATCATTCGCCAAACGGTCTTCGCTGGAACTACCTCCGCACCCGCAACCATGGGCACAACACCCTCACCCTTGAAGGCCTGAACCAAAATGTCTACGCCCGCACCCCTGTCCGGACATTTGAAACCCAGCGTGACCTAAGCTACGCCGTCATTGACATGACTCCAGCCTACACAGCAAGCGCATCTTCGGTCGAGCGCGGCTTCGCCCTTCTGGAGCGCAATCGGGTGATGATTGAAGACAAAGTGATTGGCTTAACACCCGGCGCCGATTTCCGGTGGAATATGGCAACCGCAGCAGCAATTGCACTCGATGGGGCCACCGCCACCCTGACCCAAGGCGGCGAAACCCTGATCGCAGAAATCCTCGAGCCAGCCGGTGCCGTCTTTTCCGTTGAGTCCGCCCAACCGGCGGATTGGCCGGGGTCCCATCCGCTCGAACGCCCCAATCCGGGAATCCAGTTTCTCGTCGTCAATCAGAATGCTCCATCTGGCGGAACCATTCACCAGACCATTCTCCTTACCCCAGTCTTCCCCAACAGCAATCCACTCCCCGTCCCTTTGTTCCGTCCGCTGACTCAAGAACAGGGGCTCGCCGCTCCTCCCAACCTATCATTTCCAGTTCAACAAACTGCCTTTGTTCGCGATGGAACGGCAAACGCTGGAAGTAATCAGATGTCCGGGACAACAGCGCACGAATTACGCGTTAAGAAATCCGGGGCCGCCGATGATGGCTTCAATCGAGAGACCTACCTTTCATTCAACATCCCTGAAGGTCTCTCGCCAGCTCACCGGGCAGAACTGGTTCTCAATCCCACAAGAACCATCGACGCCCTTGTCGAAGTCGCCTCCACCGCTACCAATTGGACAGATTCCACCATCACTTGGAACAACCGCCCAAGCTCTGGACCGTCCTTCTTTGATTTCCGGCCCTTCGTCAACCTCCCGGTCCGGGTCCCGATAACCGAACTTCTCAATCAAGCGCTGGAAGATCCCACTATCGATGCACTTGGTTTTCATTTGTATTCCGAGGAATTCACGGTCGATACCGTTCGCATCGCCTCCCGCTTCCATCCAGATGCCAATTTACATCCCCGAGTTGAGATCTTTGCTGCACCCGAGTTTTCCGTGGAGGTCCTTGAACCAACGGCTGAGGAGTTTGGTCTCAAGCCCGCTAAGATTCGAGTACACCGGACGGATCTTTCATCTGCAGTCGAGGTTCAGTACAGCCTTGGCGGATCGGCGATTCCAGGCCAGGACATCGACTTTGGGGGCGACACACTCAGCTTCGGTTCTGGTGTGCAATACATTGATCTGGATGTCTATCCGCTATCTGACGACCAACCCAGAGGTGAACGGACCCTGGAGTTTTTTCTCGTCCCAGGCAGTGGCTATCGCGTCGGATCACAGAACTTAGCGTCGCTTACGATTCAGGACCTCCCCTTCAACCATTGGCGCCATTCCCTGGGTTTGAGCGGCACAAGCGACCAAGCGAGCTACCAGAGGGCACTCCTTAGCTATGCCCTGGGGCTGAATCTCGACCAGAATCTCGCGCCCCACTCCCCCCACATCGTACCCACTTCGTCCGGCCATTTCCTTCAGTTTGTAACGCCAAACCCGACCCCCATCGACATTCATTACTCAATCCTTCAAAGTAACCAACTTGGTTCTTGGGAAGACTTCGAAGAGTCGTTTAGCTCAACTCCCTCCGGCGAAGGCTACCAGGTCTGGACCGCGCCCGTGCCTCCCACCGAAGACCCCATTTTCTTCACACTGGAGGTTCATCAGCTGGTGCAATAGCGCCGCAGAGAGCCACGCCGTTGGGCATCGCCTCGTCGGTCTTCTTCCGCCTACCAGTCACTCTCTGTTACTCTACAAAGCATTACATTGGCAGGGAATTTGGTTCGTTTCCCTAACAATTCCCATCTTGCGTATCAGAAATCTGGATACACCTTTTCGGATCGGTAAGGTCTAGGAAATGGCAAGCATGGCATGACAACTGAATGCCGCCACCTGAATCTCTAACAGACCGCTTGCTTGCCCGGATGAGACCTCCAGGGCCTTATCGAAAGGCTCCACGCTGCCCAAAGTGGGAAGACCTCGCAAACGCACGTGGGTGTCCAGCAGCGGGGGCAATCCTTCGATAACCTCCACCACCTGCCCGCCCGCTGCATTTCCCCCCGACAGCATCACCTGGCCTCCGCGAGCAACCGTAGGTGCGTACAAAAGGTGCAAAATGTAACGCTCCTGCCCCTCTTGGTGCGTAAGAGAAACCCGCGCCGTAGATGGAAGATTCGTTTCGAGGGTCAACGATTCGCCCATCAATCTTCGAATCGCCCTAACCACGAACTCCCGGTAAGCGACCGCCCCGTACTGGCGGTAATGCTGAAAAACGGGATGGCTGAAATAGAGGATTTGATCCTTCAGTACACCACAGGAATAACCCGACGGCTCCGGACGATTTGGGGCGTGTTGGTGGCTACAGAAATGGTTCCAATCCCTGTTAAAGTAGGGGTCATAAACCTCCCCGAGCGATTCACCATCGGTTACCCGAATGCGCCGCGAACGGTCGTACATGATCAATGGTTGATCCACAAAATCAGCCCTGAGCCCTTCAACCGGCAGGATGTAGTCATGGCCTCGCTGCGGCTCACTTTCTCTGGGGAAGAAGGGGCTCGGGCCCTCATCAACCGCTCCGATGTCAAAGGCTAGCCCCTCGCCATCCTGCCAATGTCCGCTGATGCCCGAGAGAATTAGCTTCCCCCCGCCAGCGAGGTAGGCGTCAACCTTCGTCTTCAATTCGGCGTCAATGCGAATGTTGTCCGGCAGGATCAGCGCCTTGTATTTGCTGAAATCCATCTCCCGATCGACAAGCCCAAAAAGAAAATGCCCCTCTAGCAAGATCCGACAGGCCCCTTCATCCGAGGAGTTGTCCCGCTCGCCATTTCGCAGCTCTGCCTCGCTCGACAAGACTCCGAGGTCAAAAACCTGGGTCGCCCCTTCACACCACGGCTCCTTTTCTGCCACCTCGCGGTAGGCTCCACCAATCAGCCGGTAGGTCGAAGGATCGAGTCGACCGTTTGGGTGGAGTTGGTCACCCACGCTGCACTTGGCTCCAAAAGCCAGCATCGCCGAACATTCGTAGCGAAGCGCATTGGGGTGCTTGTATCCGCCAAACTCTCCCCAAGTGGTGTGGAACTTCCCCGTCATCCCGAGAAAATCCAACCCCAGATTGGTTGCATACTTGGCCGACATTGGGAAGTGGTCGTAACCCCAGCCACCCGTGGGAAGCGATTCCAGCTCCAAATGACTAAAAAATTCCAAAATCTCCCGCCGCCCGCGAGGAATATGCCCCGCATTGTGAAACACTTGCATCGACGCCCGCAACGACCGAGCGGCAGCTGTTGTGGCCCGATAGTATTTCTCAAGAGCTCGCCTCGAGGACTCCTTTCGGTCCGCCTCTATCCTCGGGTCCAGTCCACTCTCCTCCATAAATTGCAAACTCCAGGGCCCACAGCTCTCATTCTGGGAAATGATATCGAGGAAAATCCCATCACAATCTGGAAATAGGGAGACGACCTCCTCGATCTGACGGCAGAGGTATTTTAGGTAGGGACTGTGAAAATCGAGGAGGTGAAACCCTGCGTCGAGAGACGATTGCGCCCAGCCGCTATAGCGTCCGTCCTTATCAATTTCCCGCCACTCAGGATGTTGTTTCGAAGCAAAGTTGTCGACTCCGGCGGAGATGTAGATCGGTGCGTTGATGCCAACCGCTTTGGTTGCCTCGTACTGCGCGCGCAAAAGATCAAAATTGAGATGCGGGTGTTTCTCTCCAACTTGGGTCGGATGATAACTGTATCCATGATGGCACTTCGCAAACAGGGTAACCGAATCGACAGCCGCCTCCAGTAGCCTCTCCTGCCATTCCCCCGGATCAAACTGGGTTCCGATTCCCCCAATTAATGGAGAGGTGTGGAAATCGAGATGAATCTGCCGATACCGGAGTTGGGTGCTTGGAGTTTTCACAATTTCAATATACCATAAACTAGCTTGCCTCCCTGTGTAGTGAATCATCTTTTTTATGGATGAAATACGCAGAAAGGTCCGGCCTGCGCCGACTGGATGGCCTCAGTTTGCAGATCCTCATCGCAGCCTCGACAACCCTTAAGCAGTGGAACTACCGGGACCTTCGAGCTCCCTACTGGCGTCTTTACTGGAATCGGTCTGCTGGGGCTACCATCCGTACTACGGCAGATGAGGTTGAAATCGTGCCAGAGAAGATCTACCTGATCCCGCCCGAAACAAACTTCAGCACCCAATTGGTCAAACCGTCTTTTCATTTTTATATCCATTTTCTCACCAAGGAGACCCTTCGTTCGCCCCAGATCTGCCATCTGGAAGCCACGTCCGAGCTACAGTCTCAAATCCTTCTCCTGTCCTCTGCCGATCCGTCCGCAGCGCATCCGTGGCGTCTCGCCGCTTTTCTAACTCAGGTCCTTGCCTTGATCCCAAAAGACGACTGGCTGAGTCCATTTGCACCCGCTTCAGAAACAATCAGCAGGGCTCTACGCTACCTCGAATCTCACTTACCATTTCACACTCCGGTCAAGGAACTCGCCCGCTTCTCCGGGATGAACCTCAACGCCTTCATTCGCCTCTTCAAGGCAGAGACCGGAAAAACCCCCGCCCGCTTTCAAAAAGAGCGTCGCATCGCCTGGGCCTGTTCCATCCTCCATCATTCTAACGAGAAAATCGACTCCATCGCCGAAGACTGTGGTTTTTGTGACCGCCACCACTTTACCCGGGTTTTCACCGCTGTTCGGGGAATTTCACCAGCAGCTTTTCGCCGTCGAGCGGCTCTCACCTACTCCCTTCCAGAGGAAATCAGTAACCCCGTTCCAAGGGTTTCACTTACCCGGTCTTGAAACCTGAAATCCTCCTTTCAGCCCCCCTCCACTGATTACAGCAGGGGACGAATCCATCGTTTCCAGCTTGTCGAATCTCTCGAGCTGTCCAAACTCCACTGCGACTCTCCTCAGATTCCTTCGGACCTATGAAGTTTCTCGTATCCCAAATGTCCTATTTCCTTCGCGATCCGAAGGCGAAAAGAAACCTTGGTGCTCTCGGCTCATACCTCCTCATTCTCGCAGTTCTAGTTACTGTCTACAGCATCGGCTTTCATGTATTGATGCTTCTCGAGGGACAAAAACACTCGTGGCTCACCGGTCTCTATTGGACCCTCACCGTGATGAGTACCCTTGGCTTTGGGGACATCACCTTCACTTCTGATGCTGGACGCCTCTTCAGCACACTTGTCCTCGTCTCAGGCCTCATCCTGCTCATCATTATGTTGCCCTTTGCTTTCATCCGCTTCTTCTATGCCCCGTGGCTCGAGGCGCAGATCAAGGCTGCTGTCCCCAAATCGGTTCCCGGCCAAACAAAGGACCATTTGATCATCTGTCGTCGGGATTGGATTACCAACGGTCTGATCCGCAAACTGAAGGTCATGGGCATACCCTATTGCCTTCTCGAGGACGACGCCGAGCAAGCGGTGCAACTGCAAGAAGATGGCTTCAACGTCATCAATGCCCCGATTGATGATCCTGACACTTACCGGGCCCTCAACGTCGAAAATGCACGCCTCCTCCTCGCCAACGCAGAGGATATGGTCAACACCAACATCATTCTTACCGTGCGTTCGATCGATCAGAATCTGCCCATCATCGCTCTCGCTGAAGAGGAGGATTCGGTTGATATTTTCAAACTCAGCGGGGCAACTTATCCACTCCCGCTCAAGGTTCGTCTCGGCGAGCAACTTGCCACTCGAGTTAGCGCCGGGATTGGAACTGCCCATGAAATCGGGCGCTTCCGGGATCTCGTCATTGTCGAGTTTCTCGTTCACGACACCCCCTTGGCTGGGGTCACCCTCCGCGATGCAAATCTCCGAGAGCGTACTGGAGTAAACGTCGTGGGCGTTTGGAAATCAGGAAAACTCTGCCCTGTCCAACCAGACGCCGTACTCGAAGAAACCTTCGTGCCCGTCGCCGTTGGCTCCGCTTCCCAGATCAATCGGCTAAACCGTCTCCTTGGCACGGGAGAGAAAAAGAAACACCAAGTCCTGGTCATCGGGGGTGGCAAAGTTGGCCAATCCACCGCCCGGGCCCTCAAGCGACGCGGCGTTCACGTTCGCATCCTCGACCTCAACCCTAAGCTCGAGGAAACTCTTGGAGAATTCTGTGATGAGGTAATTATTGGAAACGGAAGCGACCTCGCCACCATGAAACGAGCCGGCATCGATAGCGTCAGCGCAGTGGCCCTCACGACACACGATGACGCTCAGAATATCCATCTCACCGTCTACTGCCGTCGCCTCCGACCAGAGATCGGCATCGTAAGCCGAATCACCCGCGAGCGAAACATTGAGGCCATTTACCGTGCCGGTGCCGATTTCGTCATCAGCTATGCATCCCTCGGCTGTGAGTTCATCACCGCCTACCTCTCGAATCGGGAACCGGTCATGGTTGGGGAAGGTGCCGACTTTTTTTCCCTGCACGTCCCTGAGAAGCTTGCCGGAAAAACCCTCCTTGAAAGCGGTATCGGCGCGGCCACTAATTTGGTGGTCCTCGCCATTGAGGATGGAGATCAATACAATAGCAACCCTGGTCCGGATGCTGTGCTGCACCCCCAGTGTAAGCTCTTCATGCTCGGTACCAACGAACAGCGAGATCAATTTGTGAAGCTCTTCTGCAAGTCCTGATCGGACCGCGCCCTTTATCCCAAAGCGAGATCCGGAGCTCCGGACTTCCGTCCTCGACTCCTGCCCCACTTCAGCTTCCATAGAGAGAAGATGCTTGAGAGAAGAGAGGTCCATTTTACAGGTCACGTTCAGGGGGTCGGTTTTCGCTACCAGACCCTTCAGATTGCTCGAGGCTACGATGTCATTGGCACCGTCAAAAATCTAGCTGACGGACGCGTTCAACTGATCGTTCAAGGCTCGCCTGAGGAACTTGATGCCTTCCTCGCGGAAATAGAGTCGGCCCTCGACGGATTCATTCGTTCAACGGATTCGAAACAACTTGAGCCTCTCGGGGATCTTAAAACTTTCTCCATTCTGCCATGAAACATTCCGAGCCTTTAGCATGCTCTTTGGGCCGAGTTGCCAAGACCTTTCACAGCGGCCTTCGCAAACGTTTTATCGCTCTTCGTGGGATCGATTTTGCCGTTCCAAGAGGATCAGTCTCTTGCCTGCTGGGACCCAATGGCAGCGGGAAAAGTACTTCGATCCGCATTCTCCTCGGTCTCACCCGTCCAGACAGCGGAGTGGTCGAGGTTTTTGGCCAGCCCCCTTCCACCCAGGTTCGCCAGAGGATCGGGTACCTGCCTGAGGCTCCCTGGTTCCCTCCCCAATTGACGGCTTCTGAAACCCTTCGCCTCAGCGGTGCATTATTTGGCATTACCCGCACCGAAGTCGAAGCGGCAGCCGCCCCCATCCTTGAGCGGCTGCGCTTCCAGCCAGAAGCACTCAAGAGACCGCTCCGAACCTATTCCAAGGGTATGCTTCAAAAGGTTGCCCTCTGCCAAGCCCTCATTCACAAGCCCGACCTCATCATCCTGGACGAGCCCACTGCCGGGCTCGATCCCGTCGTTGCTGATGTGATCACCACCATCATTCAGGACCTTCGCACTCGGGGCACCAGCATTCTCCTTTGTTCCCACGATCTCGAGCAAGTCGCCAAGGTCGGGGATACCTACACCTTGCTCCATGCCGGCAAAGTCTTTGAGGTTGGAGAAGTCGGCGATGGCCGCGGTCCCAAACTTGCCTTCGAAAGGATCATTGAAATGGAGAATCAGGTAAAATCATGAAGCCGATTACAACCATTGCTTCCTTTACCATCCTTGAGGCCGTTCGAGCCCATGTTTTCACGGGCATCGCCTTCCTCAGCGCTCTCCTGCTGAGCTCCGCATTCTTCCTTCGAGAACTTCACTTTGGAGACAACCTGGCCCAGTTTCTTCTCGATAGCTTCACTGGCATTAATCTCTTTTTCGGTGGCATCCTAACGATTGCTCTCGTCAGCCAACTTTTCCAGAGGGATCTTGAACACCGCTGGCTCCTGATGCTGCTTTCTCGTCCCGTCAATCACCACGAGGTTATTATTGGAAAGGCTCTCGGAATCTTTTGCATCGTCGCCCTCTTCGTACTCCTCAACGTTTCCCTTCTCTGCGTGATGCTCGCCCTCGGAGTTTCCGAAAACCTCGGACAGGTTTTCAGCGCAGTTCCCCGCATCGCCACCAACAGCTTCATCGGCCTGGTCATCCTCGGATGCAGCTCCCTTGTGATTGCCAGCTTCGCGTCATCCCTCTTCACCCACCTCATCCTCTCGCTGCTCTTTACCTGTGGGATGCTCCTCGTCGAGAGCGCAGACCGACTCGTAGAGAAGGGTGCCGGGTTGTCGCGAATCTTTGGACAAACCATCTCCCTACTCCTCCCGGACCTTGCTGCTTTCTTTAAAGCTCCGCTCCTGGAAGTGCGTTCTGCTTCCAGTCCTGGATCTGGATGGGACCTCATTCCCTATGGTTTGCTCTTCGTCGCGCTGTATCTCTTTCTCGCAATCCTCATCCTCCGCAAAAGAGAACTTTAGCTCCACCCCAGCTTCATGTTTTTAAACCTAGTCAGAATAGCAATCCTCGGTTGCATTCTCTCCGCCGGGATCAACCTTTCTCAGCGGGCATTCAATCCCACTCCTTCATCCAGACTTTCCGGTCTCAAGATAGAGTCTGCCGGAGCCGCCACTTATTTTCAGTTCCTCGGAGGACTCCGCACCGTGGCAGCGGATATTGCTTGGTTGCGGTCGGTTCAATCGTGGTCCCAAGGCTATATCAGCCGTATCGAGAGTGATATTCGCCTGGCCATCGCCCTCAGGCCGGAGAACCTATATTTCTGGATCGATGGTACGAATGGTATCACCTACGACATCCCGGCCATGAAGATCGTTGCCCTCGGTCTCGAAAAAGGTAGGCCTCCACCACCATCAGTTGAGACGGCTATCCGGAAAGAATACGCCCACAAGGGTCTCGACATTCTCCGGGCTGCCCTCGCCAACTTCCCCGATGAGCCCGAGATCCTCATCGCGATCGGGAGGATCTACCTCGGTCCGCTCGACGAACCGCTTCAAGCTTTTCATTATTTTCGTCAGGCAGCCCTGCAGGATCGCTTTTCCGCTGGCAACATCGCCATCCAGATTCTCGTCTCCGCCCGAGAGATCCCCAGAGCCATTGAATTTATCGACGAGTGGGTCCCTGTCTTTGAGCAGCCGCAAAACATCGCCAGGCTTCCCATGATCCTGGCGTGGAGATCAGAACTCCTTGAGAATATTGATTGACTTCATTGCCGCTCAGCCTCACTGTCTTCCTTTTCCCATTCAGATCATGAAAGTTGTCTCATCCATTAAGTCGCTCAAGAACCGTCATCCTGATTGCCAAGTAGTCAAACGTCGCGGGCGCATCTACGTCATTAACAAGACTAATCCTCGGTTCAAAGCACGCCAAGGCTGAGATTCCTCGATTCCAATTTGTCATGAAAGCAAACATTCACCCTGCCTACCGACCCATCTGCTTTGTTGATGTCTCCACTGGGCGCAAATTTCTAACCCGTTCGACGATCAAAACTGACCGTAAAGAAACCATTGATGGTGTCGACTATGGCGTCGTCGTCTGCGATGTTACCGCAGACTCCCATCCGGTTTATACTGGAGAGAAACGATTTGTTGATACCGCTGGCCGGGTCGAAAAGTTTCAGTCGAAATTCCGCCGGAAACGCTAATCGGCTCTTTCCTCCAAAAAAGGCCGCCCTCTGGGCGGCCTTTTTTTTCCTCCTACAAGTGCCTTGGCAACTTTTTCAGGGACCAAGAAAACTCGTTAGAAGAGTCGGCAGGGATTGGATACCTTCTCTCTCAGCTCGGTGCCAGGGCACTCACCTCGGTGAGACTCAAATGAAGGGTCAATCCTTCGAAAACGGCGATGAATCCGAAAGTGTACTTTTCAACAAAGACGAGGGGCAGATTCCTTTTGGCTGAATCCTGCTGAGCCAAACCTAGCCGCGCTACAAGGATTTTCATTCCGCCTAAAAGACGAGGGATCACCTCCGTAGCGTCCGTTCGCTGGGCCTGAATCATCTCCGCCATCAGTGAGTAGCCCGCTTCGTAAGCCGCCCAAAGAGACTCCTCATCGTTGTTGTTCTCGTATTCCTCAAGGCTGCAAATTAACCGCTCTGCCCGGTGGACACTTCGGGGAAAACCAACCTCAACCTCTTTTTTGAGGTTTCTTGCCGCCTCGAGGATTGGAGCTTCAAACAAATAATGCATCAGGTGGATTAAATATGGGACCAAGCCGCAGTGTCCACCCTTCTCTTGACGCTCTCCCAAGCTGACGGAACGGCTATTTGGTCAGCCTCTCCAAGTCAATCTTGCTAGCATAGGCCTTCACCTCGTCCGCATCAACGCTGCCTCCATTCAGGGTGATTAGGGCTCCACCAGCGACCATATTCAGCTCGATGCTACTTCCATCCTTCTTAAGCATAGCAGGCTGGCCTCCGATACGAATGAACTCGCCGCCAGACTGACGGATAAAGGATGGGTTGCTAAACATCATCGACATCTGAGCAACCATTGGAGAATCAGCCAAAATGGTTATCTCCAGGGATCCTCCACCATCTTTGGAGTAGGTTCGCTCCGCTTGAGTCACGCTTCCCATAAACCCTCCACCACTCGCCTGGGAGGTGGCATCTTCTGCGGTCCAACCCTCGAGTGGGTCTGGCAAGGATTTTGCGATTTCCTCCGCCTTCTTTTCCCTCACAAGCTGGGCAGCATAGTCGAGCTGACCAGCAGCCTCGCTGAACCGCCCCGCTTTGTAGGCCTCCATCGCCTCGTTGAGGGAATCTTGAACCGGATCGGCTGCCAGGGCTGAGACTGCAAACAGTGAGGATATAAGAATCTTGCGCATTCCCTAAGAAAAAAAGATTCGATATCGAAAGCAAGCCAAATTCCCGAGCCTCCTGCCTTTGGAAATTGGTTTACTTACGAGGCTCTTCGAAGTGGATTCCATCAATGATCACGTCAACTCGACTGACTCGCTTACTCGTCATGCGAGTGACTTGATCATGAATGGTTTGCTGGATCTCGGAACCCGTGGCAGCCAGCTCAACTCCAAACTCCAAGACGACACGGACCTCGATCTGGTAAGCCTCGTCTTCGTCCTCGCCGACCCTTACACCTCGCTCGTTTTCCTTCCGCGTTAAAACGTCCGTCAGCCGTTCCCGACCCACTGAGTAGACGCCGGGCACCCCGAGCGTGGCGATTCGAACAATCTGCACTACCACACTGTTATTGACCTGAATCATTCCCAGATCGCCGTTTGCGTCGGTGATCATTGGAACGGAAGCATCGATTGGTTCGTGGGTAGTTGGCTGCATCTTTGATTACTCTCTGGCGGGGGTTTCGAAAACAGCAACCGGCGTCCGATCAAGAAAGTCCTGCACGTATCGCGTAGTTGCTGATCCTTGGTTGAAAATCGGATCTCGAATGATCGCAAGAGCAAAACGCCGATTGGTGAACACTCCCCGGATGAGCAGGTCATTCAAAGCCCGCTCCATTCGGGTAAGGGCCTCCTCCCGGTCCTTGCCTTTGGCGATAACCTTGCCGATCATGCTGTCATAATGAGAAGGGATCGAGTATCCGCCGTAGACATGGGAATCCACTCGAATGCCTATTCCTCCCGGCTGATAGTACAAGCTGATCTCTCCTGGGGACGGAGCAAAGTTCCGCCCCGGGTTCTCGGCACAAATCCTCACCTCAATCGCATGGCCATTGATCTGGACAGCTCGCTGATCGATTGAAAGGGGTAGTCCACTCGCTATCCGCAACTGCTCCCGAATGAGATCAACACCGGTCACTTCTTCCGTCACCGGGTGCTCCACCTGGATCCGGGTATTCATTTCAATGAAGTAAAAAGCTCCACTTTTATCCACCAGAAACTCGATCGTCCCGGCGTTCTGATAGTTGGCTGCTTCCGCCGCCTTGACCGCCATTCTCCCCATTTTTTTCCGCAGATCGTCATTGAGAAATGGAGACGGAGCTTCCTCGATCACCTTTTGGTGCCTCCTCTGGACAGAACAATCCCGCTCCCCCAAATGGATTACATGCCCGTGCTCATCGGCCAGAATCTGGAACTCAATGTGCCTTGGCTCCTCAATGTACTTTTCGATGTAAACCCGGGAATCTCCGAAGGCTTTTTCCGCCTCGTTTCGTGCCGTATCAAACTCCCTTTGAAAGGCCACCGCATTGTGCGCAACTCGCATCCCTCGACCGCCACCACCCGAAACTGCCTTGATAATCACCGGGAATCCAATCTCTTTGGCGATCGCCAGCGCCTCTGCCTCCTTCGAGACCGGCCCCGGGCTGCCGGGAATGATGGGGACCTTGGCCTTGCTCACCGTCTCTCGGGCGAGCGCCTTGTCTCCCATCATTCGAATCGTCTCGGACTTCGGTCCGATAAATTTAATGTTACAACTCTCGCACTGCTCGGCGAAGTCAGCATTCTCCGCTAAAAACCCATAGCCAGGGTGGATCGCATCAACATTGGCTATTTCCGCAGCGCTGAGAATCCGGTCAGATTTTAAATAGCTCTCGCTGCTCGCACCCGGACCAATGCAGATAGCTTCATCCGCCAGCTGGCCATGGAGGGATTGCTCGTCGGCCTCCGAGTAGACGGCCAAGGTTTTTATCCCCAACTCCCGACAAGCCCGAATGATGCGGACAGCAATCTCCCCGCGATTGGCGATCAATACTTTTTTAAACATTTGACGCTTCCGCCTCTATCCTTGACGCACCTTGAAGAGGGGCTGGCCGTACTCGACCGGAGCCCCGTTTTCCAGAAGAACTTCCTCAACGGTGCCACTCACCTCGGATTGGATTTCATTCATCACCTTCATCGCCTCTATAATGCAAACCACCGTCTCCGGCTTTACCTTGGTGCCGACTTCGGCATACGGATCGCTATCTGGCGATGGCGCCCGGTAGAAGGTACCAACCATCGGTGACTTTACGTAAACAATTCCCGGCTCATCTATCGCCTCAACACCACCGCTCAGACTTGCAAGCGGGTTTGAAAGCGACGGCTGCTGAGGAGTAGCTTGGTGGATCGGTCCCATCAGCGGCGCCGCATAAGCCGGAGCGGGATGGTCCTTGCCCAAATGCAGGCTGAAGGTGTCTTGCTCTAGTGAGATGGAAGTTAGCTCGCCATCTTTCAAGGCTTCCTTGAGAATGGAGACGAGTTTTTCGATTTTTTCTACGTCGATGTTTTCCAAAGCAGTAATTGGTAAAGGGTTTCTTTTACGGCAAAAGTTCATCAAAGCAGGCTCCTTGCACTGCTGCAATGATTAAAGGATCATCTAAGGTACCGCACTTCCACAGATTGGCGATGAAACAACCGGAGGTCATTCTGCACCTCAATTCTGGCCCAATCAGAGACCAACTCGAAGCGGACCAGCGAAGGTCTTCCCAGGAATCTCGTCCCAGACCTCGACCGTTTTTAAATAATATCGAGCAGCCGCTCGGCAGCATCAATCCCCGAAACCGCCGAGCCCTCAACCCTTGGTCCTCCAAAGCCATCTCCCGCCAAGACGAGATGCTCGCGTCGCTTCAGAAATACCGTGTCCTCCAACGGATTAACCGGGATATTATAACCCCACCGGTGAGGTCGCACTTCGACTACCTCGCCTGGGCAAACCTCTCGCGCAGCTTCGATCAATCGAGCACTCCACGCCTTGGGATCAGCATCCCAAAACTCCTTCCCGAAATCATAGCTACTGTGAATGGTTATCGACCCCGGCACAGGTGAGATACCCTTGAGATGATTATCGGCAATCCAGCTCAAATCGGGATGGCCACTCTTCATCCCACCAAATCCTCCGACTTCCGACGCCTGATCGAAGAGAACCATAGCCGTCAGACTGCGCTCGTAGCGGATGCCGATTGCCTCGTCCATCCGTCCACTTTCCATCAAATCTCCACCTCCTGCTCGTAAAATTTCCACAGCTTGAGGCACGGGTGTGGATAGAAATAGAAACCTCCCTTGACGTTCAGCTCCGCCCGCCAGCCTCAGCCTCCAACTGGAACCTGTCCAATAGGCAGCTTCCACCTTGCTCTCGAGCTCGATATCCAGAGCTGCCGCCAGTGCCTTGGGTACCGTCGTCATCCCGGAAATACCAATGTAGCGGGGATGACCAGTGCTCGATTCCTCGTTTGGAAACTTTCGGAACCACTCCCTGATTAATCCGTCCGATACCCATCGTTCAACGTGCGCCGCGAAAGTTGGTGTCCGAACCGTAAAGTATTGTGCTCCATAATCAAAGACAGCTTCTCCCATCCTGCGAGTTGCCATTCTACCGCCGTATCCTCGCGATTTTTCAAGTACTCGGACCTTCAATCCGCCCTCCGTCAGGCGGGTAGCCGCAAGCAACCCGGCAATGCCAGCTCCCACAACCAAGACATCCACCATACCTTCGTTCTCTGCTTTGGAATCGTCCATTATGATTTTAGTCTTTGATCCCTACCCGACAAAAGCAAACCCTGCCTCGACACATCCAGAATTTGGTGTTGGATCGAGAATGTCTCCAACCGATCAGGGCTCTAGCCTCTCTCGCCGCGCCACCAAACCAACAATCCTAAAAGGTTCTGGCCGCCAGTGCTTCGATGTATTCTTTCAGAAAGCTCGCATCAGGAGCCACTTTGTCCAGAGCTTTGATCGCACTCTCCGTGAGGTTCCTAACCTCAGCAATCGCCCCCTCTTGTCCTAGAAAATCAATGTAAGTCAGGATTCCCCTTGCCGCATCAGTAGCTGCCGTCTTACCAAGTTGCTCCGAAGAACAAGTGGCATCCAACAAATCGTCAACGATCTGAAAGGCTAGCCCGAGAGCTAAACCGACCTGCTTCCAGAGGACCATCTCGACCTCCGGAACTTCGGCCACCACCGCCCCAAGCTGCATCGACGCGGTCAAGAGCGCACCTGTTTTCCTTTGGTGGAGGTCCCGGAGGGTCTCCAAGTCGAGAGAAAGACTGCCCCTCTCACTTTCGATATCCATCATCTGCCCCCCGACCAGATCGCCGCTGCCGGCCGCCCGCGCCAAAATCAAGGTCGCCTGCTGGCATATTTTTGGGCTCTCCCGGTAGGCCTCTGACAAAATTTCGAAGGCGAGCGGAAGCAAGGCGTCGCCAGCCAGAATAGCGGTCGCCTCGTCAAATTGACGATGGCACGAGGGATTTCCTCGCCGAAAATCACTGTCGTCCATCGCTGGTAAATCGTCGTGGATTAATGAATACGTGTGGATGCATTCAACGGCCACAGCCGCCGGAATGCAGGCCTCCATCTTTCCGTAGCAGTCCCCCACGGCCAGCAAAAGCAATGGACGAACCCGTTTACCACCGGCATTCAAACTGTACCGCATGGCTCGGTGTAACCGTGCCGGTGTAGTCTCCTCGACCGGCACCCATCGGTCGATCCCTCGCTCAATCGCTTTCAAATAGCGATTCGATTCCGAGGAACTGCCTTTACCGATAGACTCAGGCATCATCCGCGTCGATCTCGATCACTTTGGAGATACCTACCAGCTTGTCATCCTCCGCCAGATTGATGCAACGCACTCCCATGGTAGTCCGCCCGACCACCCTGATGTCCTTCACCGGAGAGCGAACAGCCTGACCTTTTTGGGTGAACATCATGATTTCGTCATCTTCCTCCACACTGAGGGCCCCTGCTACCCCCTGGGTCTTGATCGCGATGATCCCCGATCCGCCCCGACTTTGTGATCGATACTCATCAAAGGAGGTGCGCTTACCCTGCCCATTCTCTCCGCAAATCAAAAGGGTAGCATTCTTATCAACCACCTCAATGGTTTCGACAAAGTCATCCTCCCGTTTCAATGAAACCCCGCGAACGCCTCTCGCCGTCCGCCCCATCGGGCGAACATCATCCTCGCTGAACCGAATCGACATTCCAGCGTGCGTTACAAGGACCAATTCACTTTCTCCCGTGGTGAGCTTTACCCCGATAAGTTCGTCGCCTTCATCGATTGAGATCCCGATAATCCCCCCCTTTCGGAAGTTCTTGTATTCAGAAAGTTGAGTCTTCTTCACCGTGCCTTTGCGCGTGCACATTATCAACCGAAGATCCTCCGAGAAGTCCTTGACACAAATCATCGAGGCCAGACGCTCCCCTTTTTGCAGCTCGAGGAGGTTGGCGATCATGCGTCCTTTGGAAGTCCGTGAGCCTTCAGGAATTTCATAGACTTTCTCCACGTAGACCCGCCCGTTGTTCATGAAGAATAAAACGTAGTCATGCGTACTGGCGGTAAAGAGGTGCTCGATGAAATCGTCGTCGTACTGGCCTGCTCCGCGAACTCCCTTGCCCCCGCGTCGCTGCGACCGATAAGCACTGACTGCCGTGCGCTTGATGAAGCCATTGTGGGAAACCGAGATGATGCAGCCTTCATTGGCGATCACATCCTCCATCCGAAACTCCCCCTCCTCGGGCACAATGATCGTCCGTCGGGAGTCGGCATATTGATCCCGCATCTCCGTCAACTCCTCCTTGATCACCTCCAGCAAGCGTCGCTCACTGGCTAGAATTTCTTCGAGGAAGGCGATCCGCTTCATCAGCTCGAGGTATTCTGCCTCGATCTTCTCCCGCTCCAGACCGGTCAACTGGTAAAGGCGTAGATCAAGGATTGCATTAGCTTGCCTTTCGGAAATCGGGTACTTTTCCATCAACCGATTTCGGGCTTCCTCACGGTTGTTACTCGCGCGGATGATCTTTACGAAATCATCGAGGTTGCTCAGGGCGATCTTGTAACCCTCGAGAATGTGCGCCCGATCCCGCGCCTTCTTCAATTGAAAAAGGGTGCGCCGCGTGATTACCTCCCGACGATGTTCGATGTAGCAATCGATCATCTCCCGGATGTTCATCTGCTTCGGGCGACGCTCGTCCAGAGCGAGCAAAATCACGCCAAAAGAACTCTCCAGCTGGGTGCTTTTAAAAAGCTTGTTTAGCGTCACTCGCGGCACTTCACCGCGCTTCAACTCGATAACGATACGCGTCGATTCATCCGACTCGTCCCGCAGGTCGCTCACCCCGTCGAGAACCTTTTCTGCCACCAGTTCAGCAATCTTGGTCACCAGAGCAGCCCGATTCACATTGTAAGGGATCTCTGTGATGACGATCTGCTCCTTACCATTTCGGATCTCCTCAAGATGGGCCTTGCCTCGTGTCCGGACGATGCCTCGGCCCGTCCGCATGTAGCTATCGATCCCCTTCAAACCGATAATCTCACCTCCCCCGGGGAAATCCGGTCCCGGCATGATCCGGATGATCTCATCAATCGAAATCGTCGGGCGGTCGATAATCGCGCAAATCGCATCAATCAGTTCACCAAGATTGTGCGGCGGGATGTTGGTCGTCATTCCCACCGCGATCCCGGTGGAACCATTCATCAGAAGATTCGGCAAAGATGCCGGCAGGACGGAGGGTTCTGTCGTGCTTTCCTTGTAGTTCGGGACAAAATCTACCGTGTCTTCGTCGATGTTGCGGAGCATTTCCTCAGCGATGTTCTCCAAACGACATTCCGTGTACCGATAGGCGGCCGGTGGGTCTCCATCAAGGGAACCAAAATTACCTTGAGGCTGAATTAAAGGATACCGCATCACCCACTTTTGGGCCAGCCGAACCAAGGTATCATAAACCGAGGTGTCTCCGTGTGGGTGATAGTTTTTCAGAACTTCCCCAACCACCCCGGCACATTTGTCAAAGGCCCGGTTGTGGAGGAGACCCTCCCGCTGCATCGCGTAGAGGATCCGCCGCTGTACCGGTTTCAGTCCGTCCCTGGCGTCGGGGAGGGCCCGGGATACAATCACCGACATCGAATAATCGATGTAGGCGGTCTGCATAATGTCAGTAATGTTGGTGGGGATAAGCTTCTCGTTCTCGGCGTACATCAGGGCGTATCAGAATAATAAGTACAAGATTTCCAGGCTCCTCAGAGCTCAGACATCCAGATAGGAAACATTGAGGGCATTGTCCTCGATAAAGGCCCGACGAGAGGGAACGTCTTCACCCATCAGCATCGTAAAAATCTGATCGGCCAAGGCCGCATCCTCAATGTCGACTTTCAAAAGGCGTCGATGCTCGGGATCCATTGTCGTCTCGTAGAGTTGCTTCGGGTTCATCTCGCCCAATCCCTTGTAGCGCTGAATCGTCAAGCCCTTGCGCCCGAGTGAGCGAATCGTCTCGGGCACCTCCATTACCGAATGGAGCTCAATTCGGTTTTCCTTCTTCTCGTCACCCTTGTTTTCCACGAAGTGGTAGCGAACCTCTCCATCCGGAGTGAAGCGATTGATCTCCAAACCCTGTCGAGCCAACTCAAGGAGTATCTTGGTCATCTCCGCCGATTCATGGATCTCGTACACCGCAATTCGCTGGAGTACCCGACGCCCGTCCAGATCGGCCTCCCGGGTAAACTGCGTTTCATAGAAATCTTCTGTGATCTCGCGCTCGGCATAGAAGCGACTCCGCTCCTCCGGACTGAATAAGAAGGAAAACTCTTCTTCATTACCCGTCCGGGTTCTCGCGATGAAACGCGGCAGCTCGTGGGTACCTTCCCGGTGGTGATCCAGATAAGTCAACAGATCACAGCCGTACCGGGTTACTCCCCCACCGAGTAACTCCAGGCGAGTCAACCGCTCGACGATCTTGTCCAGCTTGGTGCTGGGAAACTCGTGATTGTCACGAAGCCGGATCAAGGTCATATCCTCGCTTCCCAACTCAATTAAAATGCGGTTCAACTGCTGGTCGTTATCGATGTACTGCTCGCGATTCTTCCGCTTGATCCGATAGAGAGGGGGCTGGGCGATGTAAACGTAGCCTGCCTCGATCAAACCCCGCATCTGCCGAAAGATGAAAGTCAGGAGCAGCGTCCGAATGTGGGAGCCATCCACGTCGGCGTCAGTCATCAGGATGATCTTGTGGTAACGGGATTTGGTGATGTCAAAGGCACCGTCACCGTCCGACCCGATGCCAGTTCCCACTGCCGTGATCAGAGCACGGATCTCATTGTTGTTCAGCACCTTGTCGAGGCGCGCCTTCTCCACATTGAGCAGCTTGCCCCGAATCGGGAGAATTGCCTGATAGCGCCGATCCCGCCCCTGCTTGGCCGACCCACCAGCCGAATCACCCTCCACGATGTACACCTCACAAAGCTCAGGGTTCTTCTCCGAACAATCCGCCAGCTTCCCCGGTAG
Organism: Puniceicoccaceae bacterium; assembly: GCA_036822055.1. Lineage (GTDB taxonomy): Bacteria > Verrucomicrobiota > Verrucomicrobiia > Opitutales > Puniceicoccaceae > DAISIK01. Next base: position 27,401 of record DAISIK010000016.1, on the reverse strand, counting down.
CCCACCGGAAACCAGGGCGCTTTTCCTTACCGTTTCGCGTGCTTTTCGGGCCGCTTCCCGCGCCCGAGCCGCGCCGAGGCATTTGTCAACGATTCGCTTGGCTACCTTAGGTTCGGTATCCAAAAAATACTTCAACTTGTCGCCCATTACCCGCTGAACAATTCCGTCAACCTCATGGTTTAACAGCTTGTCCTTGGTCTGATTGTTGAAGGATGGATTGGTCAACCGCACCGCAATCACCGCAATCAAGCCCTCCCGCACATCGTCGCCTGTGATCGCGGGATCCTTCTCCTTCAAGAGATTATTGGACTTTCCGTACTGATTGATGATTCTCGTTAGAGCAGTTCGAAATCCCGAAAGATGGGCTCCCCCATCACCATTGAAAATGGAGTTCGCATAAGCGTAGATCTGCTCGTTGTATCCATCGTTATACTGCATCGCGATGTCGATCACCACCGGTTCAGACTCCTCTTGACCGTCCGGCTTGATTTCCCCCGTGAAGTGGACCGGCTCGTCGTGGAGCAGATTTTTTCCTCGGCTCAACCAGGTCACGTATTCAGCCGAACCGTTGTCGAACTTGAACGTTTCCGACTTTTTTGTCCGGTCATCGCGGAACTCAATCTTCACTCCGGGATTGAGGAAGGCCATCTCCCGGAAACGCTTGGCCAGAGTGTCGTATTTGAATTCATTTTCAGCGACGAAGATTTCGTTGTCGGGAAGGAAAGTAATCTTGGTCCCAGTGCCCTTTGTCTTGCCGACCACTTCGAGCGGAGAGGTCACCGCACCTCGTGCGAATTCCATCCGGTGAAGCTCTCCATCCCGACGAACTTCAGCAATCAACCATTCCGAAACCGCGTTTACACAGCTGGCTCCCACCCCGTGCAATCCACCGGAAACCTTGTATCCACCCTGCCCGAACTTCCCCCCCGCATGAAGCTCGGTCAAAACCATCTCCACCCCGGTCTTCCCATATTCCTTGTGGACCTTGACCGGAATTCCCCGCCCATCGTCCTCCACCGAACATGATCCATCCAAATGGATGGTCACCACAACATTCTGGCAATAGCCTGCCAGGTGCTCGTCTATCGAATTGTCGACGATTTCAAAAACACAGTGATGCAACGCCGATCCATTGGTTGGATCTCCGATATACATTCCCGGACGCTTTCGGACAGCCTCGAGTCCTTCCAGTTTTCCGAGCGAATCAACGTCGTAGTTGTGTTTTGAATTTTCTGGTTGGGGAACTGCTTCTTCTGACATTAAACAGATAAGATTACCCCTTGGAGGGGGACTTGGAAACAACTTTTTCTCTCCGGCGACCTAAAATTTGGTCATTCGCTATCCTCTGGCACAAATCTCGCCTAAGGTCATGTTAGCGCTTTCCTAACCGTTTACAGAATCTTGATTGTTTAAGGGCGCTCGCATCTCTTCCAGCACGGCTACGAATTGCTGCACAACCGATCGCCACGAAACCTCCAGCACCGTCTCTCTCGCCTTGGCTCGAATCTCGATCCACCGTTCCCTCGATCTGAAAGCCCTCAAGGCTGCCTCGACCAGAGCCCCCTCGTCGTCCAGCGGAGCTACAAAACCATTCGCTCCATCTCGAATGAATCGTCTTGCGGCAGCATAATCATAGGAGGCCACTACCAAACCACTTGCCATCGCCTCCGTGATCACATTACCGAAAGTTTCTGTCCGGCTGGGGAAAAGGAAAATATCCCCCGATGCCACGTGGTTTGCCAGCTCAACATCCCGCTTGGTCCCGGTAAAAACTGCCTCGGGATGGGCTTTCTGCAGCCTCCCGAGCTCCGGGCCGTCTCCTACTACCACAGCCTTAACCAGCCCGGGTGCTTCCTCGGACAGCTTTGCTGCGCCGCGAAAGAAAAGATCGAGATTCTTCTCGCCCGCGATCCTGCCTACATAGAAGCAAACCACCATCTCGCCTTTAACCCCCCAGTTGGCTCGCAATTCCTCGCTCCTCCGTTCCGGCCTAAACAAATCAACGTCGACCCCTCTTCCCAAAACTCTGCAATTGCGGTATCCCAGCGAAGTTAATTCTTCGACTAAAGCGTCTGACGGCGCAAAAGTCCCGGCTGTTGCATTGTGGACCCGCCGCATGAAGGCATTCATCGCACCTGAAAGAAAGCCCAAGCGGTAGTGCCGCATGTACTGCTGGAAGTTGGTGTGGTAGCCCGTCACGACCAAGCGCTTCAGCCGCCGGGACGCCCAGATGGCTGCCAAGCCGAGCGGCCCCTCCGTGGCCACGTAAACTGCATCTGCCTCAAATTCTTCTATAGCCTTCCTCACCCGGGCATACCAAGGCAGGCCCATCCGCAAACCCTTATAACCCCAAAGCGGAATGCCGGGCACGAGCACGTCGTTGAACTCCAACACCCCGGTTCCCAGCCGGTCCTCCGGTTGCCTCGGACGCACCACCCGGACGTCGTGGCCAAGTGCCTGCATTTGCCCGAGAATTCGCCTCAAGGACATCGCCACCCCATTGATTTCTGGAGGAAAAGTCTCGGTAACTAACACGAAGCGCATCATCACAAACTGAGCGTCGTAGACTCTAAAACAAAGCCTAATTCCTCAATTTTCAGGCCCCGACCAACCTTTTTTAGCCCCACCCTTCCCGCTTTGCCGATTGGCTTGCACGTATCCCCCCCTCACCTCATCTTCTCAGGATGTCTGGATTCCTTGAGGAAGCACCAAAATTGACCCGTTCCCTACAATTGTTCGAGCGAGCTGCCCGAGTTGTACCCGGTGGGATCTATGGGCACACCAGTCCCATCGCGGCCCTCCCCGGGGCCTCACCCTATTTTGCTACTCGGGCAGAAGGTTGCCGCTACTACGACGTAGATGGCAACTCCTACCTCGACTTCATGTGCGGCTACGGTCCGATCATCCTCGGTTATCATCATCCAGCAGTTGAAGAGGCAGCCACTGTCCAAAGGGCTCGGGGCTCGGTCTTCAACCATCCGGTCGAGGTAATGGTCGAACTTGCAGAGCAGCTGACCAACCAAATCGATTTCGCCGACTGGGCTGTTTTCGCTAAAAATGGGTCCGATGTCACAACCTGGGCGGTTCAGGTAGCCCGCCAAGCTACCGGGCGTCGTAAAATCTTAAAGGTATCAGGCGCCTACCACGGGGTGGATGCTTGGTGTACTCCCGGCTGGGGCGGAGTTATTGAAGAAGACCGAACCCACGTTCATTCCTTTGCGTGGAATGATCTCGAAGCGTTTCAGAATCTTCTAAGTGAGCATCACGAGGATGTGGCCGCTGTTGTCGTCACCCCCTACCATCACCCCTCCTTCGCAGCCTCTGTGCTTCCGGCGCCCGGCTTTCATCAAACCATTGCCCAAACTTGCCGAAAAAAGGGGATCGTATTCATCCTCGACGACATCAGGGTCGGCTTTCGCTTGCATCCAGGTGGCTCCCATCGGCTCTTCGATTTCCAGCCGGACATTGCCTGCTACTGCAAAGCTCTCGGAAACGGCTACCCCATCTCAGCAGCCGCCGGGCGCTCAAGCCTGAAAAATGCGGCGTCCAAGGTCTTCCTCACCGGGAGCTACTGGAACAACGGAGAGGCCCAGGCAGCGGCGTTGACGTGCCTGAGAATCCTCAATCAGGAGGATGTCCCAAAGCGATTGGAACTCCTCGGCTCCCGCCTCTCTGAGAGGCTCACGCGCTCCGCTTCCGATCACGGTTTTACATTTCACCTTACCGGTCCCTTGGCCGCCCCCTACCCTGTATTTGATAACGACCCCAACCTCCATCTGATCCAGGAGTTCTGCAGACTGGCTATCGCTCGAGGTGTCTTCTTCCATCCTCACCACAATTGGTTTCTCAGCGCCGCGCACAATGAGGAAGTCATCGACGAGGCATGCGCCATCGCCGAGGAGTGCTTTGATCTTCTCCATAAAAGCCATTCGGCTAAATGAAACCAGCCTTCCGCAAACCACCCAACCTTGGCTCATGAAGCGGCCCTCTACCAAATCGCGAGTCGACCACGAGAAAGAACGTCGGCATCGCGTAAATGCCGGGCGCCATTTTCTGGAAGATCAAATCCTGTTTTTCGACAAACAGTTTGGCGATGTTAGCAGCAGTTGGAAGGAAGACCAAAGTCGCGTCACCTTCGCCGACTTTGCAATTTCCGAGCGCGTCCACGCCGCAGTCCGCAAGGACTTCCCCGGAGATGTTTTTTGCAGTGAGGAATCAAGCATCGATGGCACTCCCATACCCCTTGAAAGCGACTATGCCTGGGTCATCGATCCGATAGACGGAACCAATAACTACGCTCTTGGGATCCCCGTCTGTGCCATCTCCCTCGCCCTCCTCTATCGCGGAGTTCCCGTCTATGGCTGGGTCTACGATTACCCCGGCCGTCGCCTTCTCCACGGAGGGGAAAGTCTTGGGATCTTCATCGGCAATCGACGGTACAAGCCGGTTGACGAACCCTTCGACCAACGAAGTGTCGTTGGCCTCCAGTTTCCCCTACCGGCTCAAGTGGCCTCTCGCGTCGAACCGCTCCTCCAAAAGTACCGCTGTCGCTCCCTCGGGAGTGGCACCCTTATTGCCACCTACGCTGCTTTCGGTTTCTTTTCGGGCTCCCTGGATTATCGCGTAAAGGTCTGGGACTTCTCAGCGGCCTACGCAATTGCCGCTGCCGCCGGCCTCGCCTTCAACTTTCTGGGGGACTCGCCCTTCCCTTTGGAAACCTTCCATCCAAACCTGCGCTCGAACCCCTACTACAGCGGACGTCCGGAGTTCTGCAATTTCATCGAGAGCCTCAACCTTCCCCACTAATAGCTAGGAGCTTTGCTCTAGGGTTTCACCTAAAAATGGATGCTTGTATTGATCGCAATAAGAAGCCCGGGGTCAAAGTCATCCCTCGCCAACCGTCGTCGCTCAGCATCTCTCGCAGTAACTTCTCCAAAAAGCGCAGCGCCCCCGTAGAGGTTCAAATTGACCTCCCGGCTCAAGATTGCCGTTACCCGTAACCATACTGGTACCGATAAGACCTCGCCAGTCCCGCCCGGGGCCAATCCAGAGTCGTCAAGCCGAAACGTAAATTTTCGATACGATCCACCGACCCCAATTTCATACCCCTGTAAACCCGACCAGGACAGCTCCAGGCCAGCCGAGCCGGTCGGGCCCGGACGAAATGGGTTGGCGATGAGCCAATCTTCGCCAAAGCGCCAGCGGACCGCCACAAAACCAAAGCCGCTTGTTTCATCAAACCCATCAAACACTCCGAAGCCGAGACCGACAAAACGCTCCCGCCCAAAAGATCGACCAACCGAAGCGACCAACCCGACGTTCAGATCTTCCGCTCCCCACTTCAGCTCCCCTTCCCTGGCAAAACCCAGAGACGGAATCAGCATCACCTGCCAGTCCTCATCAACGCGATAGAAGATCGGTGCCGAAAGCTGAAAACGGTGAACCCCGTCCCAACCATCCTGAAAACGATTGAAGCCCTCAAATCGGTAGTCTTCGTAATCATAGGCCAAACCCAAACCGATCGAAAGGACACCCCACCTCACCGCTGGGCTATTCAAACTCGTGTAATAATGGGTAAATCCAAACTTCCCTCCATCATCCAGGGAGGCATTCCCCACGTTCGCGAAAGTGAAATTTAAGCGCACGGGATCATCGACCGGACCCCCTCGGCTTCCCCAAAGCATCGGTGACCAACTCAGAAATGCCCAGGCCCAGACCCCGCATCTCCCCAAAAACACCTGAAAACAGCTTTTCATCATTGGTAAAAACGTTCAATCGAAACCTGTTCGGGAAGTTTATTTCCATCAATCAAATACTCCACAAAACGCTTTGCAATTAATGGTCCCACCAAAAGACCCCGCGACCCCAAACCATTGAGAACCCCCAAGCCTCTCCACTCGCGGTGGCAACCCGCCACCGGCTGATAATCGACCACGACAGGTCGAACCCCTCCGAGCTGATTGACCACTCGGAAAGGAAAACCCGGAAAACACCGCCTGATTCCATCCTCGATTTCCTTCCGCGACTCCGCCGTAACCAGCTCATCAAACTCATCCCAGCGAAAGGTCGAACCAGCCCGGTACCGACCGCCGCCCCTCGGCTGTAACCACTTATCGTGGTTCAAGATCCACTCCCAGCCAGGGTCTCCCCCCTCACATTGCAGCTCCAAAACCTGCCCCTTGGCAGAGTTAAAAACCACTTCAGGAAACCAGGAGTTAATCGCCCCCTTCCATCCTTCGCAAAAAACTACCAGGTCCCACTTTTTTCCTCGACACCTCACCCCATCCCTCTCTGGAAAGACCTCCTTCGAGCTGATCTTCTCAGCGATAAAGCGTCCCGACCGCCGCAATTCATTGGCTATCCCAACTCTCATCTGTTGGGCATCGACCCAACCGCTCTGCCTGGTAAGGAAACTCCCAAACCGATCGTCGATCATTCCTCCAAATGCTCCTGGCCTATAACGCTCTCCAACCCACTCGACCCGCTCTTCCGACCAATCGCCACCATCGAAAAGCTTTGCTTGTTTCTCGGTTCTCAAGATGCGAAGCAACGGTGTTGGATGAAAGACCTTTCCTCCAATTTTCTGCTCAATCTGGCAGTATGCCTCGCTCGCTGCCACCAGTTCCTGCTTCAGGCAAGGACCCGGTCGCAACTTTTTCCCAGCTAGTGGATTGATGATTCCCGGAGCCATCTCCGAGGCTGCCCAGCCTTCGGGATCATCAGCTCCCCACACTGCAACCCCGCGGGCGGCGAAGGCATTTGCTAGCAAACATCCCGCTGCACCCAAACCGATAATCAGCACTTCCGCCACTTATATAAACCCTCAGAACCCGATTTCCAGCCTGGCCCACCAACCGCCAATCGCCAATTCCTAATCAACGTTCATGGATTTCGAGAATGCAAGCGCCCTCATCCAGATATGAGCTAAATCGAATTCAATCAACACGGCAAAGCGACATCCGAATGCGGTTTGCTTGCCCATGAAGGCTCGATTCCAACCTCAATCCAGGACCAGCTAAACCGCTCAGTATCAGGCTTCCAGATCATTTCCCTTTCATTATCGGGAGCTGGTGTGCTTGGATCATCCCGCATGGAAGATGCCCCCCTCAACAACCCCCACGACGCTTTCATTAAATCTGGCTTGGGCGATCCCCGGAGGATGTCCGTATTTCTCAAGGCCTACCTACCTTCAGAACTAACCGAGGGGATCGATTGGCTATCCCTCCAGCCCGAAAATACCAACTTCCTCGACGAGCAACTACACCATCGACACGCCGATCTCCTCTTCTCGGTCCGCCTTCTCCAAAAACCAATTTTTGTCCACCTCCTCTTCGAGCACCAAAGATTCCCTGATCCCTGGATGCCCTTGCGGCTCCTCCAATATCAACTCCGCATTTGGGAACACTTCCGTCAGAGATACCCAAAGGCCAAACGTCTTCCTCCGGTTCTCCCCATCGTTTTCTTCCAAAATCGGGGAAAATGGACCCAATCCCTTCATTTCAGAGACCTCGTCGACCTTCCAGCGGAACTGCACCCAGCCTGGCGAGAGTACCTTCCCGATTTCCAGCACGCGGTCATCAACCTTTCCGGACTCTCGTTACAACCTATCCAGCACGACCTCACAGTTCGAGTGATCGTTAAGGTACTCCGCGCTATCCTTGAACCCGATCCAAAAGAAGCCTTTGAGACCGGACTACGAGCGTTAATCGACCTCGCTAACGCACCAGATCAGGATACCTTTATGCGCACTTGCCTCACCTATCTAACCAAAGCGGGTAAGACCCTTGACCGGAAGACCCTCTACACTATCATCTCGTAAGTAGAGTCTCTGTCTTTGAAAGAAGAAGCCATGACCATAGCTGAACAACTCATCCAAGAAGGCCTGCGGGAAGGGCGCCAACAAGGACGCCAGGAAGGGCGCCAAGAAGGGCGCCA
>DAISIK010000016.1:0-19366 GCA_036822055.1 Puniceicoccaceae bacterium | reverse complement strand
GCCTGCGGGAAGGGCGCCAACAAGGACGCCAGGAAGGGCGCCAAGAAGGGCGCCAAGAAGGGCGCCAGGAGGGGCGCCAGGAAGGCCAACTCATCGGTGAGCGAATTCTTCTGGAACGACTACTCACTAAAAGGTTTGGCATCCTGCCCGAGCGTGTCTCCATCAAATTGGAGTCAGCCACTTCGAAACAAATTGAAGAGTGGAGCGAGCGCATTCTCGAATCCACAACCCTTGACGGTATTTTTGCCGAGTAACCCCTTGTCGGTAGTAGCTTTCTCTGACGAGAGCATCTAAACCCAAATATTTCTGTCAGGTTGGTTGATCCTCGGGTAACCTTCAAGGGAGCAAAGGAAGGGTACCAACCGATCGACCAGACACCTGCAGCGATCGATTGAGTACCCTCTCCACACCAAAACTCAGGCCACTTTCGAAGTTGAAATTGGCGAGATCTGCAAATTCAGGAAGTCAGCCCGCAAGGCAGCATCCTGCATACCCGGGTTCCGAGCCGAACAGTCTCTCATTGCTGTAGCAACAGTTCCCCTCCTCGGCGAAATCCTGCCGCTATTACCCAACGGCCGGAAGCTCTTGGGGGTCCCAGCCGCATTATCCTCGCTTATATTACAGAACCCGAAACTCAAACAACAATAAAAGTAACAAAATCTTTACTTGTCTTTCCCTTGAGACAGCCTCAACCCTCCGCCAATAAATAAGTATGCCGTTTAAAATCGTCCTGCCACTTTTCCTTCTCCCTCTCATGCTCCAAGCTCAATTCGGCTATGAGGATTGGAGCATTCTCGAACTCCAGGAAACCATCTGGGTGGAGGGCATCGACGACACGAGGACAGTTTGGACGACTTCTTTCGGTCGCGATGACTTTGGTGTCTGGAGTCGGGTTGACCTTAGCAGCGATCGCAATTGGCGGACGGTCACCAATGCCGAGGACGGAACCTTCGCAAGTTGCAACGGCTACGGAGCAGGTCGCATGGAGCCGAGTGATGACTGGCTTGTTTCACCCATCATCATCACCAGACCCAGCAGCCGCGTCATCTTTGAACTCGAAACCAAAAAGGATTTTGACGGACCCGATCTTCAAATCTGGGTAATCAAGGCTAAGATCTCCCCAGAGGAAACGGCCGGGGAGGCCTCCATCTTCGATCTAACTCCCCAGGCAAGTCTGCCTGCCAACAGGGAATCCTGGAGGGCCAGCGGCGAATTGGAGGTCCCCGCCGAAATCCGAGCCCAGGGTCCATTCCGAATTGGCATCCGCTACGTCTCCAACGGTGGGCGCACCGGAGACGCGGCACGCTGGGGAGTTCGCTCCCTCAAGGTCACCTCTATCGCGAGGGACTAGAACTCCACGGACGGCAGGACATAGACAAATTCCTGCAATTCGTGGTTGCTCATGCGCCACCTTGATCGCTTCTTGCTGGCCAAGCCTAATTCCAGCACCATCCTATAGCACGAGATCTGAGATCTTCTCTGCACCAATAGTAAGATGTCCTGCAGAATCTTCATCGTCTTCCCCAAAGTAGAGTCTAACCCACCGTCTTCCGTTGATGCCCCAGAAAGCGGTTGAAAATTTCCAGGCTTGGCTCAACGCAAACGAAAAACCGTTCGGCACCCGTCTTCCTTCTATACGGGCTCTGGCTCGAGAGTTGGACATTGGGCGAATGGCCCTCAATCGGGCAGTCACCGAACTTGTCGGTCGCGGTGTCCTCATCCGCAGGGGCAATCGCCTCTTCACCGGACATCGCACTAAACAGGTACTCTCACGCCTCCCAATCGATGTCTTCGTTGAGCGATCTCTGGATATTCAGCCAGTTGAGGAAATCATGGACCGGTGGGCCATTCAGGTCCGTGTCCATTTTTCTGGGGAAGCAGCCGATCGCCGTCGTCAGTTGCTGGAGCTTCTCGATGACCGGGAAGGTTCTTCCGGAGTCCTTATCTACGGTGCTGAGTGGGAGGCTGAGTTGCTCCAGATTCGTTCGCGGGGCATCCCTATTGTGGTCGTCGGTGACCGTTCTCGCCACTTGAGCTTCGTCACCCACCACCCCCGCTCCATGGTCGAGACAGCTCTCCGCCACCTCGTTGAACTTGGACACTCCGAAATCGCCTTCATCGCGCCCCCATCCACCCAGCCTTTTCCCTTGATGCATGTCGAAGTGGAAAGTAGTTACCAACGAGAGTGTCTCGCTCTTGGGATGGAATCATCTGCCAAAAGGATGATTGATGATGTTGATGATAAACCCTCCCTCCTCCGCGCCTGGCAAAAAATCCGTCGGGAACTTCACGAGGTCACTGCTTTAATTTGCGAAAATTTCTACATATCGGAATCGCTCGCCGCCCTTGCCCGAGCTGACGGAATCGAGATTCCTCAAGACCTTTCCATCATGCAGGTCTACAATCAGGGAAGTAAGCCATCCTCCGACTGGAGGATCTCCGGCCTGTACCTTGATGAAAAACAAATGCTCCGCACTGCAACCTTGATGCTCCTTGATGACATTGAGAGTCGGCGCAGCGAAACCGGTCGTCCGATCCAACAGTCAGCACTTTGCCAACCGCGTCTCTACCTCCGGGAATCCACCGCCCCTCCACCTGCGGCCAAAGTTCTGGCCCTGCAAAATCTGGCAGCAACGGTGGAGCCAAAATCACCCAGAGCCCCCAAGGATATCCCAGTCCCGTCAAAGCAGGAGAGCGTCCCTGTGCCAGCTCATCACCTCAGTTCTGGAAACCTTCGCCAGCTGAATCGCCTCTCCTTCGCTTTGCCGAAAGAAAAAAATCCCACTTTCTCCAACATTTCTCTCTCCCCCTACCTCAATAGGGAACTCGCCCGCCACAACGGATGGATGGGACGCCTGCCGCTCCTCCATTTTCCACCGGGCGTTCAATACCTTCAGGATATCCCTTTCCGAATCGAAAAGCAGGCAGTCGTCCTTCGCTCCAGCCATGCCAGAAAACATCGCCGCGCTCCGCTCCCGGAACATCTCGAATTCCCCATCCATCAAAATCTTGACGGTCTCTTCATCCTCCATGCCGCAGGCTGGGCTAAATATCATGAACCCTTCGCCATTTACGAGTTTCAAACCGAGGTTGGGAAAGACCTTGTCGAAGTTGTACCTTACGGTACGGAACCCTGTTCCAAGGATCCAGACTTGGAACGATTACGACGCAATCGTTCTAACCTCGCCGACTGGCACCCATCGTGTCCCTGGTTTAAATCCGACCGAACCATTCCCTACTTTGTCGCCCTAGACCATGACCCCAGGAGATACCTCCGCATTCTTTACATCTACCACTGGAAGAATCCCGACCCAAACTCCGCCCTTCAAACCTTAACTACTAGAATCCTCAACCCTGCAGCACAACCCACTCTCGCCATCATCGCCCTCACCGGCTATCGTTATGCAGATCCCTAACTTCCCCAAAGGTCCACCCCCATCGCACACCAATGACTCTAGACTTCCCTCCAATCCCCAAACGGTTCTTCCTGAGTTCCAACCCTAACAATCCTTTTCTCCTTAGAACAACCTTGGTCCCTTTCCGTAACTTCTAACATGCCAGAACAACATCACCATCTCAGCCTTGTACCGGTGCGCGTGACTTCAGCCCTGCGTCGATTATCCAAATTGATCTGGGTGGATCCCCAACCCCTTCAGGTTCTGGGCTCCCAGCCCTCACCTTCTCCGCTTTCTTTGGATCAGGCCCGTCAGGTTCCCCTCTCCCCGGTGCCTCCAGGAAGCCACTGGGGACGCCTCTTTGACCAACGCTGGTATTCCATCCCCGAAACGGAAACCCTGGCCAATCGCTGGCTTCACTGGGACGAGCAATCAGAGGCCACCCTCTATCTGGACGGCAGCCCTTACTTCGGGTTTGATCTCGCCCATCGATATTGCCAAATCCCCTCGCGATTCGAAGAAATTTGGATCGAGAGCAACTGCCTCCAAAGTGCCATCTGGCACCCCGACCAAGTGCCGATGACCCCGGAGGGTGCCCGTTTTCGCGAAGCTCGGTCTGTCAAACGGGACGAGAAAGCATGGCAGGCCTACCACGATTTGGCCTGCCTGACTGACCTCATGCTCACTTGGCGCCGCCTAGAAAACCCTACCCTTACCCGCCTCCCGCCTCTCGTCGGTCTTCAATCAAAGGTGGAATCCTACCCTCCCGAATACCGCCAACTCCTTCGCCTTCTGGATCAGGCACTCAACCGATGGGAAACCTCCAACCTCGACGGCTTGATTGAGGTCCTCCAAATCGCCTACAAACATCTTCGCACCGAGAAATCCTTTCTCACCTGCACCCTAACTGGCCACGCCCACATCGATCTCGTCTGGCTCTGGCCAGAAAGAATTGGCGAACTTAAAGCAGTCCACACCTTCGCCACCCTTAACCGCCTTCTCGAAACCTATCCAGAGCTTCGCTTCGCCTACAGCCAACCCGCCAGCTACGAAGCTGTCGCTCGCCGAGCTCCAGATCTGTTAACATCCGTCCGCGATAGAATTGCCGCTGGTTCCTGGCAGGCTACTGGCGCCCTCTACGTCGAGTCAGACACCAACCTGCCTTGCGGTGAGGCCCTCGCTCGCAGCTTTGAAATTGGCCAGGATTGCTTTCGCGAAATTGCCGGACATCCCTCCCGCACCGTCTGGCTTCCCGACGTCTTCGGCTACGCCGCTTGTCTCCCGCAATTAATGAAGCTCTTCAATATCGAGAGCTTCTTTACCACCAAGATGACTTGGAACGCCCTCAACCGATTCCCCCACTCCAGCTTCCGCTGGCGTTCCCACGACGGCTCAGAGGTCCTTGCTCACGTGACTCAGGATTTTGGATACAACTGCACCGTGGAGGCCGAAGAAATCCGCAAGGCTGCCTACGGTCACCAACAGTCCGATCTCCACCACGAATTTCTCATGCCCACCGGCTACGGTGACGGTGGCGGTGGCGTCACTGCCGAAATGTGCGAAAGGGCAAGGCGCCTCGATCGCCTGGCCTCCCTTCCCCAGCTCAAATGGGACCAACCCGAAGCTTTCTTTGAGCGCATGGCTCCCCTTCGGGATTCTTTGCCCATCCATGAAGGCGAGTGTTATCTCGAATATCACCGCGGAACCTTTACCACCCATCGCCGCGTCAAAGAGCTCTTCCGGGCGACCGAACGCTGCCTCCAAATGGCCGAGAGCGTCTCCTTTGCTACCGGGGTTGATCTTCAACTCACTCCCGCCTGGAAACGCCTCATCTTCTCCCAGTTCCACGATTATATCCCGGGCAGTTCCGTATGGGACGTCTACGCCGAGGGTGAAACCGAGTTTGCCGCACTCATCAAAAATCTCGAGGAAGCCACGGTCTCGGTTCTCGAAAAAATTCCCGGCCAACCGGCCCTCTTCAATCCCCTCCCCAGACCCGTTCAAGTTTTCCTGCCCGAGCGGGCCTCTCTCGCGGAACTCCCGCCCCTCTCCGGTATCCATCGGGAGCAGCTCGCTCTTCGTCCGGTCCCACCGGTCTCCCTCGACGAGAAAAACCGTTCCGCCGACAACGGTTTAACGAGCTTTCAGCTCAACTCTGACGGCTCCCTCAAAAGCCTTCTCTGGAACAACCTTCCGGCCGCCATCGAAGAAAACTTTGGAAGCCTCACCATTGCTCCCGACCGAGCCTCCAACTTCGAGGCCTGGGACATTGATCGCCACGTCTCTTGCCTCGCCCGGGTCTGTCAGAGCAACTGCCAGATTGAGCCTTTCACCCGACCCGATGGCGCCTCCGGGTTCGCGGTTTCTCGCCCGATCGGGAACCAGAGCAGAGCTGTCAGCCACTTTTATCTGACTCCAGGGTCACCCCTCCTGCACCTCGAGATCGAACTCGACTGGCAGGATCCGGAAACCCTCCTCAAACTGCACCTCCCCACCAGCTATCGAGCCCGCACCGCTCGCTTTGGCGCTCCTTTTGGCAGTGTCCGACGCTCCCAGATTCCCGATGGTCCTGTCTCTGAGGCTCAATGGGAAGTCCCCTTCAGCCGCTGGTTGGCAATCGGGGATGAGCTGGAAACCGAGGGCCTGTGCCTCGTCAGTGAATCCAGCTACGGGGTATCCGTGCGGGATGGAGTTATTGGCGTCAGTTTGGTTCGCAGCCCCCGCATCACTGGTCAGGAGCAGCATGACCTCGCTTGGCCGCCCGAGCTAAGTCGGCTCGAGAACCCACCCGTCTTCAGCGATCTGGGTGCCCACCACCTGCACTTTGTCCTCGGTTCGCACAAGGCCCATCTACCCCTTGCTCAGCAAGCTGCCGCCCTCGCCGACGCTGCGTTCACCAAACCGATTCCCTACAGTGGTCCCGAGTTTCAACCGCCCTTTGAGATCGAATCCATCACCCCAAATGTCGTCCCTTGCTGGGCCAAACCGTCCCACAAGAATGCCCCGGGCGGTCTGCTTCGCCTCCACGAAACCGCCGGATGTGTTGGCAAAATCATCCTCCGTTTCGCAGATGGCTGGCAAGGTGCTCCGTCTGATTTTCTCGGCAATCAAACCACCCAACTTGCCCCCGCCATTACTCTCAATCTAACGCCACATCAAATCGCGACCGTTAAGGTCACCAAATCGCAATCCTAACCATCCTTTCCGGCAAGAAACCTGGATGCGGTTCTGTATATCCTGTGACTCGTTGAGGACTTACGGACTAGACATCCCGACCCTCGATCAGACAGAAACTAAAGAATGTCCGCACCGATCAAGACTCGCACCTTCCAACAAGAATATATTACCGAAATTGGCCTCGGCTGTTGGCAACTCGGGGCCGACTGGGGGCATCTCGAAGATGAAGCTGCCGTCGAAATCCTGAACACGGCCTACCAAAACGGCATCCGCTTCTTCGATACCGCCGCAGGCTACGGCGGCGGGCGTAGCGAGCGTATCCTTGGTACTTTCCGCCAATCCTTACCCGAAAAGGACCTTTTCATTGCCACCAAGATCGGGCGAAAGGAGCCTACTGAAGCTCACCTCCGCCGGGGAGTTGCCGCCTCTTCGGAAAGGCTCCAAATGGAAGCCCTCGATCTCATTCAACTACACTGTTGGACACCCGAACATCTGCATCAACCGGTTGTTTGGGACACCCTCCGAGCCCTCAAGTCCGAGGGAAAGATCCGCCATTTCGGCGCAAGTGTCGAATCAGTGGAAGAGGCTCGCTACTGCATGCAACAGGACGGCCTCGCCTCCCTCCAGATCATTTTCAACATTTTTCGTCAGCACCCCCGCGATGAATTCTTCGAAGAAGCTTCCTCCAAGGGCATTGCCCTGATCGTTCGCCTCCCCCTCGCCAGCGGTCTCCTCACCGGTAAATTTTCCGCCTCCACCACTTTCGGCGAAGACGATCATCGACACTACAACCGAGATGGAGCAGCCTTTCATGTCGGCGAGACCTTCTGCGGCATCCCCTTCCACAAGGGTCTCGATCTGGTTGAGACCCTGCAAACCATCCTGCCAAACGACCCGCCCCTCGCTACTCAAGCAATTCGCTGGATTCTGGACCATCCAGCCGTCACCACCGTTATACCCGGGACCAGCAGTCCCCAGCAGGTCGTTCAAAACGTTTACCCGTCGAGCCTATCCCCGCTCCCGGCTGGAAAACATGAAGAACTCGCCGCCTTCTATCGCGATCAGGTCCTCAGCCACGTTCGCGGCCAGTATTAACTCCCTGGGATATAGCCGGTGTCCTTTAAACGGAACGCTCCCCCTTGGGGCTTCTCATTAGGTCTTGCAGTTCAGAACCACCCACCATACCCGCTGCCTTTGCCCCGCAGCCTCAGATCATAGAATCGTGGCTCTCATGGCCCGCTTCCGCTCCAAAAAAATCCGCTGCTCTTCCCACGATTAACCGCTCCGGCTCGCACGCAACTTCCGGATCCTTATTGTCATAGGGTAGCCGATGCAGGATGTCCCGCATGCAGTTGATGCGGGCTCGCTTTTTATCATCAGATTTGATCACCGTCCACGGCGCCCAATTCGTGTCCGTTTTGATAAACATCGCTTCCTTGGCCGCTGTGTAGGCCTCCCACTTGTCAAGTGAGGCCTTGTCGATCGGGCTCAGCTTCCATTGCTTTAAGGGGTCCGATTCCCGTTGCGCAAAACGCCGCCGCTGTTCGTCTCGAGATACCGAAAACCAGTACTTAAAGAGCCGAATTCCCGAGTTCACGAGCATATGCTCAAACTCCGGCACCGAACGCATGAACTCGCGATACTCAGGTTCCGTGCAAAAACCCATCACCCGCTCGACCCCAGCCCGGTTGTACCAGGAGCGGTCAAAAAGGGTTATCTCCCCAGCCGTTGGCAGATGCGACACATAGCGCTGAAAATACCATTCCCCTCTCTCCCGATTCGTTGGTTTCTCAAGCGCCACTACCCGCGCTCCGCGTGGATTCAGGTGCTCCATAAACCTTTTGATCGTCCCTCCCTTGCCGGCCGCATCCCGACCCTCAAAAATGATTACCAGCTTTTGGCCCTGCTCCTTGACCCACCGCTGCACCTTCAAAAGTTCGATCTGGAGGTGCAGTTTTAGAAATTCGTAATCCTTCCGACTCAACTGCTCCGTCAACGGAAAGGTCGAATCCACAAAATGTTTCAATTCGTGATCTAGTCCAGTTGTTCTCGTCTCACGTTGATTTTCCATAGGTCAGTCCTTCCCTAGCACCCCAATTGACACCGCCCACTTTGCCAAGCAGAATTCTGGTTCTAAGCTCTGAGGTTACAGGGGCTTCACAATTCATTTTCACCTCCGGCTTCGCCTTTCCTCCAAAGCGAAATCTTCACTCCGCCAACTTCCAGAAAGTCAGCCGGTTGTTGGTAGGTAGCCGAAATCACCACCTCAGCCGCCACCATTCCTTCCGGCACTGCTGCAACCAAATGATACTCCCTCAAGCGCTCTTCACTACCCACCAGCGGCAAGACCACCGGAAGAGATTGCACCCGCACCCGTCCCCCTTGATCGATCCAACGCAGAAAAAAATAACTTCGGTTCCCCAGAGAAATCGAGGCCCGCATCCTCACCGATACTCCAACTAGGTCACTCCCCTCCACCGAAATCAATCTGCTCAGTCCAGAGGCCGTCGCCCCCTCCAACCTCAGTAGCTGGCCGCCTTCCATGAGCACTCCCCGAAACGGCTCAAAGGGCTCTCCGTCAAAGCTCCATGCACCCCCACTTTGAAAGGTCCACGCATCCATCACTTCACCGTCCCGATCCGGCCAGCCCCAATCCTCCATCTCCTCAACCAATTCCATCCTCTCTAAATCGGAGAGCAGTTCCAAAAAATAACCTGCCAAGGGCACCGCCGTCCGGCTTAGCTCGCCCTCCAAACTCCAGCGAAAACGAGCGTCCCCCTGAGCCAGCGACAAAAAATTCCCTACCGGAAGACTCAAATAGCGGTGCAATCCACGAAAATCTGGACGGTACTCTCGAGCCACCATCTGCCCCTGAGCCCGCATCTCCCAGGCTGTCGCTCTCTCCAGAAAGGAAGCCAGCCCCGCCGGGTCTTCCGCCATAAGCAGCCTCTCCCTTTCCTGTTGCAGGGCATGCAACTCTTTAAAAACCCAGAAACCCTCCTTCACCACTTCCAAGCGTTCATGGTAACGCGGCTCGCGACTCTTCTGAAGCGCCTCTTCCGCTCGCTTCAACCAGGTCTCCATCACCGCCAGATCCTCACCGGCAAAAAGAAATGGACCGTTCTCTGCATTGTAGTATCGGATCCAGTGAGGATACCCTCGCTGCCTCATCCACGCTCCTTCTGCATGATCAAAGTAAGCGTTTAAAGCGGGGCCCGCCGGACCAAAAAAGTCTCCGTAAAACTCGCCCTCCAAGACTTTAACATCCTGAAACGGGTCCTCCAGCAATCGGACCAAAACCCAGGGCTTCGCACCGTCCAAACCCCAATGCGGATTCAGCTCACCTCGAAAGATGGTCACCCCAGCCTCCCGAATGTCTCGCAACCTCGCCGCCCAGAGCACCATTGCCTGCCGTGGAAAGAGATGGGGCATCCCGTGCCAATATTCATAGACCGCCAGCTTGCGCGTTTGCTTCGCTGCCCACCGCTGGATCAGCTCTTGATCCTCCACAGTAAATCCGACGTTGTAGCCGCCCCCTCGGTCTGCAGTCAGCAAAGGCACCACCGACGGATGCAGCTCAATCTCGGGGGATTGCTCTCCCCAGAGATAGGCGAGGCTGGTCAAAAGCTTTCCGGGATGCGTTTTCTCAAGCTCCCTCGCCACACCATTCGCAAATTCAAAAATCAGGTCGGTGTAGACCGGTCTCCCCCGAAACCATTCTCCCTCCCGTATCCGCGCCAGAACTTCAGGCCGACGCCCATACCCGAGGTTGTCCGCCACCCCGATGGCAAAACTCTCGGCTTCAGGTCTCGCCTCGAAGTAATCACGAGCCGCCGCCGCCACCTTCTTAGCCACCGCGGCACTCGCTAAATTGGGCTGCTGCCGCCAGAAAGTACTCCCTCCTCCAGGCGGCTTTTCCGGATTGAAAGGCACCGCTGCCAGGTCCGGATTTTCCAAATAGATCCTCTCCGAAAAAATCCGCTGCAGCCCGTGCAAGCCTCGGTGGTGGTTAAAAAGGCCATTCTGCTCGCCCCACCTGGAGTTCACTGGCCCGCGCAGCCCGGTCAGATGCCGACTCTCAAACGCCGGGGTCAACACCACCCGCCCCTCCGGCACCCGCCAATTCCACCGTCGAGGCACGTGCCTGCCCAACTCGCCCGGCCAAAACCAGCGGACGCCTCCCTCATGGTCCAAAAACCGATAGACCGCCCGAGCCGTGGCACGTGCATCTTGTCCGCTGATTACCAACCTCCCACTCGCTGCCTCCCAAACCGCCGTATCAGAGCCCACTTCGCTCAAAACCAGCGGAAAGGACCGCCTTGAGATTACCACCCCTTCCTCCCCGGGCTCCGGCAACCTCGAGACCAGCCGCACCTCCACAGAATCCCTCCCCACCATTTCAACCAAACACCGCTGCATTTCAAAAACTGCCGACCGGATTTCCTGCTTCTCCATTTCGTCGACAAAGAGCCTCAGAGAGGCCTTACCTTTGCTCACCATTTCAAAAGACGCGGGCTCCCCTCCGAGAGTCCAACAGCAGAGCGCCAGCAACCCGACAACCACCCTGTTCTTGCACCTCAACATCTTCACCCCCAATCTCACTGCATGCGTTCTTCCGGTTCAAGCGGTATCCCCAGCGTCCCCAAGGCCCCCTTCATCCTCGGGGATGTGGTCATTACGGTTATAGCCGCTCTCCTCCTCTTTCAGAATTTCCATCAACTCACCATCCCCATCCTCCTTGCGTCCGTCTTTGCCTTTGCCCTCGGTGCCTCCTTGCTCGCCCTTCCATTTGCCCTGGAATACAAACTGTTTCGCCTCGCCGCCCGTCTGGAGTCGAATCAGGTCAGCATCAACGTTGTCGATGCCCTTAACCGCACCGAGCATCTCATCGAAAAAATCGAGCACATTGAAAACCAGCGGCAGGCCTCCGACCTTCTCACCGAGAAACTTCCCGCTTTGATCGAGGAGCGCCTCGAGCAGATGATTAACCAACGATCCAAAGCGCCGACCAGAACTCCAAACGAAAAAGCAACGGCCAATCCCAACCCCAAC
The DNA here is from genome assembly GCA_036822055.1 of Puniceicoccaceae bacterium. GTDB lineage: Bacteria > Verrucomicrobiota > Verrucomicrobiia > Opitutales > Puniceicoccaceae > DAISIK01. The sequence goes on along the minus strand of DAISIK010000016.1, from coordinate 7,742 downwards.
TCAGCCAAAATCCCAATCGAAGCAACGTCTCGCTTCGTCGATCCACCGATCCCCACCAAGCCCCCTGCCCCACCAATGCCCGGCGACTTCTCCCCGGCTGATCTATCACCCGGGAGCACCTCCGCCCCATCCTTCTCGGAATCCCCTGGCACCGCCGCAGACGCTATCCCCTCCCCTTCGACCTCAAAGATCCTTCCCGCCGCTCCCGAACCTGCCACCGAAAAACCCACCCAAAAAAACTCTCCGGCTGCCGCCTTCACTTTCTCCCCTCCTTCACCACCGAAGAGACGATCCACCAGCCAATCCGCAGAGACGCCGGAAACCACCCCCAATCCCGAAGATCCCGGTGAGCCATCCCTAAAAATCCCGCAAGCCAAGGCAACCCGGCTCGTCATCACCGCCTTTGTTGGCATTAACAACAAAATCTTTCTCCGAGGCTCGGGTGGTGGGTTAAACGTAGAAACCGGAATCCCCCTCAGCATCACTGGAATCGGCGAGTGGGAGTGGAAGACCGAACTCAGCGAGCCCATTCAGTGCGAGGTTTGGCTCAACGACAAAATCCCCGCTAGCAACCATCCGATCACCCTCAAACCGGGCGACAAGTCCTCCTTTCAACCAGAATTTGAATAAGCTCCAGCCCGCCCTTATCCATCCCCACCTCGCCAATAGTTGACAGCTCCTCCCTCCGAGGGACCCCCTAATCGAGCGCCCGCCGGTATCGGCTCGGACTCAATCCAAACTTCTTCCGAAAAGCCGTTGAAAAATGGGCCGCGTGGCAAAACCCGCACTGCACTGCGATGTCCTCAATCTGTGCATCGCTCCCGCGCACCTGCCGCTCCCCTTCTTCCAGTCGCATTTCCAGCCGCTTTTGGTGCACCGCCACTCCTAGAGCCGCCTGAAAGCGCTTCTCCAAAAGCCGCCGCGAGACTGACAGCCGCCCCGCAATCGCATCGACTCCCTCCGCCTTCCGGAGTGAGGTCCGCATCGTCTCCAGCGCCTCCCGTACCAGCGGATCCGATACCGCCCAAAGGTCGGTACTCTCCCGACGCGTCACTCCGTTTGGCTTCACTTTCTGGACCGCTTCCGGCGCTCTCCCTCCCTGCATCAAATGCCCCAGCAGTCTGGCCCCCTCGTATCCGATCCGCTCCAGATCGTGATTCACACTCGAGAGACTCACCGGCTGATAGTTGCAGATCAGCGGATTGTTATCTACCCCGAGAATCGCCACGTCCTCCGGCACCTTTAGCCCCACCTCCAGCGTCACATTCATCAACCAAGCCGCCTCATCATCACTCTTGGCAAAACATGCCACCGGCAGCTCCATTTCACTCAAACGCCTCCCCACCACCTCCGGGCTCCCTCCCCCACCGCGGTCAAGGCGAACGAGGTTCATTCGGCGCGATCCCAGACCCTCGCGAAACCCCCGGCACCGGGCCTCCCCCACCGGATCATTGGTCAGCGCAAACCACACAAAATTCCGGTGCCCAAACGATCGGAGGTGTTCCGCCGCCAACCTCCCGATTTCCTCATTGTCCGCCACCACCCGGGGCAATCGCAGGTCCTTCCTCCAAATCGAAAGGTCCACCGCTGGTATCCGGCTCCGCCTTACAAAATTGGCCAGGCGAGGGTTATTGTTCAACGAGCAGATGATTCCATCGCCACGCCAATTTTCCGGCAAACGAAATGTCTTGAGGACGCTCACATCCAGGTGCCAGCCCAGCTCCTTGGCTGCACGGGCGATGCCCGAATGCGCGGCAATGTCGTAACTTCCCAACAACATCAAAACTTTCGGCATCGCCGCCATGTTCGGATATTTGCAAATAGTTTCCCAGTTTTGCAATTTCACTTTCCGCTTTCGTCTCACTAGTATCAAACCATGCCCCAAAATCTTTTTGATCTATCTGGTCAGGTAATTGTCGTTACCGGCTCGACCGGTGCTCTCGCCGGAGCGGTTGCCCGTCACCTTGTCGAAAACCAGGCCGAGGTTGTCTTCCTCGGGCGCAGTGAAGAGAAACTTGCCCAAACCCTGAGCTCGCTCGGCAATCCCACTAACGCTACCCCCTTCGCCTGCGACGTGACCGACCGTGATGGGCTCCAGGAAGTTCGCCAAGCCGTCCTCGACAAGTTCGGACGCATCGATGGCCTCATCAATGGAGCAGGAGGGAACATGCCCGGGGCTACCATTCCTCCAGGGAAAACGGTCTTCGATCTGGATCTGGCTGATTATGATCAGGTCCTCGAACTCAACCTCAAGGGCACCTTGATCCCCTCCCTCGTCTTCTCCGAACCAATGGTCTCTGCCGCCCGTGGCTCCATCATCAATTTTTCCTCTGCATCCTCGGCTCAGGCCCTCACCCGGGTTCTCGGCTACTCCAATGCCAAGGCTGCTGTCGACAACCTCACCCGCTGGATGGCCACCGACTTCGCCAAAAAAGGCCTCTCCAACCTGCGAGTGAATGCGGTCTGCCCAGGCTTCTTCATTGGCGACCAAAACCGCGCCCTCTTGCTCAACTCCGACGGCTCCCTCACCGAACGAGGCCAACAAATCGTCGCCAAGACCCCGATGGGCCGCTTCGGCGAGGCAGATGAGGTCTGCGGCGCCGTCCACTTCCTCCTTAGCCCAGCCAGCAAGTTCGTCACCGGCCAGATCCTGAGTATCGACGGAGGCTTTGGGATCTATACGGGCGTCTAGTCCGGCCACTCGACCACCTTTACGAACCCTCCAATCACAAACTAACTCGTACCTTTTTCCCAACCATCCCCCATGCGCATCCTCCTCTCCACCACCTCCTACCAGGACACCCCCGGTCCTCACCACGAACTCCTCGCCTCCTCCGGCGCCGAGATCGTCACCGCCCGTGGCCCCCTTCCAGAATCCGAGATGCTCTCCACCGCCGGCCAATTCGATGCCCTCCTCTGCGGGGACGACGCCATCACCCGGGCCGTCATCGAAAAGTCCCTCCCCCGCTTGAAGTACATTTCCAAATACGGCATCGGCGTCGATAAGATCGATGTTGCCGCCGCCACCGAGCACCGCATCCCGGTTGCCTTCACCCCCGGCGTCAACCACACCACGGTCGCCGAGCACGTCTTCATGCTCCTCCTTTCCCTCCAGAAAAAACTCATCGATCACGTCCTCTGGACCCGCCAAGGCCTCTGGAAGCGGGTCACCGGAAACGAGATTGCCGGCAAGACGATCGGGATCGTCGGGCTTGGTCGCATCGGTCGCGAGGTCGCCATCCGTGCCCATGCCTTTGGCATGAAGGTCGTCGGCTACGACATTTATTGGCCCGGTGAATTTGCCGAGGCCCACGGAGTTCAGCGGGTTGAGGAGGTTACCGATCTCTTCCGCCAGTGCGATATCGTCTCCCTCCACACCAACCTGACCCCGGAGACCGAGGAGATGGTCAACCACCAAAGCCTCGCCCAATTCAAACCCGGTGCCCTCCTCATCAACTGCGGCCGGGGCGAACTGGTCCAAACCGAAGCCGTCGTCGAAGCCCTCAAAACTGGCCAACTCGGAGGCTACGGTGCCGACGTCCTCGACGTTGAACCCGCCCCCGCCGATCATCCGCTCCTTCAAGCAGCCAATGCCATCATCACTCCGCACATCGCCTCCCGCACCCACGAGAGCGTCATTCGCCAAGCTACCATGGCCACTGAAAATCTCCTCCTGCTCCTCAAAGGCGAAAAGCCCCTCGCCCAGGTAAACCAAATCTAAACGCCCCCTCCCATGTCAGAAACCTTTCACACCATTTCCTTTGCGGAACACCAGCGAGTTGTCGAGGCCGCCTACCTCGCCCGTGGCTACAGCCCCTCGGAATCGGATGCTGCCGCTCGCTTCGCGGCCCACGCCTCCCGTCACGGCATCCGTACCCATAATGCCATCAAGGCCCTCCACCTCGACCATCTTTTCGGCAGCGGAAATGGCGGCTGCGTGCCCAATGCAGAGATTGAAGTTCTCCCTTCCCGCTTTGCCGCTAGCGAGGTCTGGAATGCCCACCGCAAGCTTGGTCAGGCCACCGCCTACGCCGCCATTGAGCGAGCCATCCAGCTCGCCGACCAGTATGGCATCGGCCAGGTCTCCGTAGATCAGGCATTCCACTACCTCTGGGGAGGCGGCTACGTCATGGAGGCAGCCAACCGTGGCTACATCGCTTACACCAATTGCACCGCCGCCCTAGCCGAAGTGGTCCCCTTTGGAGGCAAGTTTCCCACCCTTGGCACCAACCCCCATAGCTGGGGGTTTCCAACCACCGAGGCGATCGGCTTCCCCGTTGTGATTGACTGGGCCACCAGCGTCATCGCCATGGGCCGTGTCCAGCAATTCCAGCGCGAGGGTCTTCCCCTTCCTCCGATGGCTGCCGTTGATCAGGATGGCCAGCCCACCACCGACCCCCACGCCGCCAAGGCCCTCCTCCCCTTCGGGGCCCACAAGGGTTACGGCCTCTCCCTCATAAACGAAATCGTTGCCGCTTTCATTGGCGGTAGCCTCCCCACCATCCGCTGTCGAGACCTCCCCCCCGAAGAAAAAGGAACCCCCTCTTTCTATTTCCAGGTCATCCATCCGGATGCCATCTCTTCTGGATTGTTTGCCCTCAATCGCACCCGTTCTGAAAACATTAAGGCTGTTCTCGCCGACATCCTCGGCCACGGCAATGAAAACTGCATCCTCCCCGGTCAAATCGAGGCTCAGTGGGCCGCTAAGGTCGATGCCGCTGGAGGCCTTCTCTTTTCAGTCGCCGAACTGGAAGCCTTCGATCAAATTGCCGTGGAAGCCGGGGTACCCCCAATCTCCCGCTCAAACTGAAGCTAATCATTTCCAATAGAAAAACACCCACACCTCCCCTCCCCATGCTCACCATTAAAGATAGTTCCGCCTGCGCCTACGACTGCATCTCCCTCGGAGAAATCATGCTTCGCCTCGATCCGGGCGAGGGGCGCGTCCATACCGCCCGCCAATTCACCGCCTGGGAGGGAGGCGGGGAGTACAACGTCACCCGGGGACTCCGGCGCTGCTTCGGGCTCCGCACCGCCGTCGTTACTGCCTTTGCCGACAACCCGGTCGGCCGACTGATTGAGGACTTTATCCTCCAGGGGGGGGTCGACACCCGCTTCATCAAATGGGTCGATTACGATGGCATCGGCCGCACCGTCCGCAACGGCCTCAACTTTACCGAGCGCGGCTTCGGCATACGTGGAGCCCGCGGCACTCCCGATCGCGGTCATACCGCGGCCAGCCAGCTTCGCGTCGGCGATGTCGATTGGGAGGAAATCTTCGGCAAGCTCGGCGCTCGTTGGTTCCATACTGGCGGCATCTTCGCCGCCCTTTCCAATACCACTCCAGACTTTGTCATCGACGCTGTCAAAACCGCTAAAAAGCACCAGACCATCGTTAGCTACGATCTCAATTACCGCCCCTCCCTCTGGCAAGACTTCGGCGGCCTTGAGCGTTGCCGCGAGGTCAACCGGGAAATCGCCCAGTACGTTGATGTCATGATCGGTAACGAGGAAGACTTCACCGCCTGCCTTGGCTTCGAGGTCGAGGGCGTTGACGAGCACCTCAGCACCATTGAGGCAGATGCCTTCAAAAAAATGATCAGCCAGGCAGTGGCCACCTTCCCCAACTTCAAGGCGACCGCCACCACCCTCCGCACTGCCCGAACCGCGACCGTCAACGACTGGAGCGCCCTCGTTTGGCACGATGGTCAGTACTACACACCCAGCCGCTCCTTCGAGGGAGACCAAGCCCTTGAAATCATGGATCGGGTCGGCGGAGGAGACAGCTTCGCCAGCGGCCTCATTTATGGGTTCCTCAAATTCAACGATCCCGCCCAGGCCGTCAGCTATGGTTGCGTCCACGGGGCCCTCGCCATGACCACTCCGGGAGACACTTCCATGGCCTCCCTTAAGGAAGTTGAAAAACTCGTCGCCGGAGGCGGTGCAAGGGTCGAGCGATAAACCCGTCCGCACCCATCTCAGGAAACCTTCCTCTGCGATAAATCACGATGAAAAAACCCCTCATTCATCCCGAGTTCCTCCTCGATACCGAAACCGCCCAGGAACTATTTCACAACCACGCCGAGAACCTCCCCATTCTCGATTATCACTGCCATTTGCCCCCAGCCGATATTGCCTCCGACCGAACGTTTGCAAACCTGACCGAAGTTTGGCTCGAGGGAGACCACTACAAATGGAGGGCCATGCGGGCCAATGGTGAGCCTGAAGTGTTTTGTACCGGTAACGCCGATCCCTTCGATAAGTTTCTGGCCTACGCCCGCACCGTTCCCGCCACCCTCCGCAACCCCCTCTTCCATTGGACCCACCTCGAGCTCTCCCGTTACTTCGGGATTGATGTACTCCTCAACCCTTCCACTGCTCCCGAAGTCTGGGACGAGGCCAATCGCCAACTCAGCAGCCCAACCCGCTCCGCCTGTGGCATCCTCAAAGCATTCAAGGTTGAGTTGGTCGGAACCACCGACGATCCGAACGACCTCCTCCCCCATCACCACACCCTCAAGGCCGGCGCCCACCCCTTCCGAGTCGCCCCGACCTTCCGGCCTGACAAAGCTCTCCTTATAGATCAGACCGCAAACTGGAACGCTTGGATCGATCAGCTCGCTTCGGTTTCCGGAGTTTCCACCGGGAGCTATTCCGACCTCCTTTCCGCCCTCGAGCAACGCCTCGAGGCTTTCGCCGACCTCGGTTGCATGGCCTCCGATCACGGGCTGGAAGCCTGCCCGACCCTGAGCGCTTCCCAGTCCGAGGCAGCCGAAATCTTCTCGCTTGCCCGCCAGGGGAATCCAGTTTCTCCAGCTCAGGCCGAGGCCTTCCGCGGCCATCTCCTCACTTGGCTCGGAGAAGCCTACCACGCTCGCGGCTGGGTCATGCAGCTCCACCTCGGGGCAACCCGCAACGTCAATGCTGGCCTCTTCAATCAACTCGGGCCGGATGTTGGTTGTGACTCCATCAGTGACCAATTGCAAATTGCCGGCCTACGCCACCTCCTCGGCAGCCTCTCCGCGAGCAATCGCCTACCCCGCACCGTTCTCTACAACCTCAACCCCGCTCAGAACTACGCCTTTGCCACCATGTGCGGTAACTTCTTCGAAGCCGGAATTCCCGGAAAAATGCAGTTCGGCAGCGGCTGGTGGTTCCTCGATCAACTTGAAGGAATGGAGTGGCAGCTTAACGCCCTCTCGAACCTTGGCCTCCTCAACAACTTCATCGGAATGCTGACCGATTCCCGAAGCTTTCTGAGCTTCCCCCGCCATGAGTATTTCCGTCGCCTCCTCTGCCGAATCATCGGCCACGACGTAGCGGCTGGCCTCCTCCCCGACGACCTCGACCTGCTCGGCTCCCTCGTCCGTAAAGTCTCCTACGAAAATGCCCGCAACTACTTTCGCCTCGGAACCTGATCTCCCAGCGGACGACCGAGTCGCGCAGGCTCAAACAGACCTGCAAAACCGTTAAATCAATCTCGAAGCTTCCGCCCGAGCTATCAAACAGACATCGGAACAGTCTTCAATCTAGAGACCGAAAACCCGATAACCTCAGCCAACCGCCGGGCACCAGCTCCGCCCCTTCTCCACTCCGTGAAAGCTGACCGGGGCGTTGACCCTATAGGTAGTCAAATTGCGTTTAGACTGTTCGGCAAACGAAGGAATGAATGCCAGCGTATGGCAGAGCCCTTGTGCTGAAGGCACACCGGACCAAAGGCCGGGGTTTCAACCCCGGTACAA
>DAISIK010000015.1:19511-56825 GCA_036822055.1 Puniceicoccaceae bacterium | reverse complement strand
ATCTCCCAGATCCTGAAAACCAATCGATTTACTTCAAGTCACGAACTGAGCGATGCCCTCGGGCGGTATCGAAACGTCTACAATCACCACGTCGCTCAACGAGCACTGAACCACAAAAAACCACAGGGGATGATGAAAGATTGGTATCAACGCAAGCCCGGGATTTTCCGGCAGAATCCGACTACTGTGCCGGGGCTTGACACCCCGAAGGCCCCGGAAGATCGGTCGTGCCCTCTATGATCAGGAAAGGTGCCTGAATGCACTGCGGCGACCGCCAAAACCCCGCAATTGATCCCCCTGGGGCCAGAAGAGACTCTGATTCGATAAACTTGACCCTCCAAAGCGGGTCTTCATCCCCCCGTGCACCATCTCGCTAAGAGACTGTGAGATTTGCGGGCTAGTCTTCGAAGGTGTTTTCGCTTTCGGAGGAAAGGATCTTCTCGAGAATTTCGCTCATATCTTCAACGCCGTCGAGGACGGTACGGGCTACGAAAATAGGCTTGCGGTTCTGGACGGCGAGGACGAGGGAATCGCTCGGGCGGGCATCAATTTCGGCGAATTTTACGCCGAGCTCGTTATCCATTTTCAGGATGACTCGGGCGTAGAAAGTTCCGTCGTCCACGTCATTGATCACGATCCGTTCCAGGCTGATCTGGAGGCCTTTGAAAATATTGAAGATGAGGTCGTGGGTTAAGGGCCTCTCTTTGCGTACTCCGTTAATGGCCATCGAAATGGCGTTGCCAATGCCGGGATCAACATAGATAACAAAGGTTTTTTCGGAGCATCCGAGAAAAACGGCGCACCCATTGGAGGTGGGCATGACTCCCTTGATAGTAACTTCGACAACATCGTTCTTCACAAAGGAAACCTTAGTGAATTTTGGGGTGCTGTCGAGGAGCACCAAAAGCCGGGGATTAGAAAATGGTCGGGATGACTGGATTCGAACCAGCGGCCTCTGCGTCCCGAACGCAGCGCTCTACCAGACTGAGCCACATCCCGAATTCTTAAGGCTACTGAAATAATCCTTTGAGAGGCAAGTTCTATCTTGAAGAGGGGAGATGGATGATTCCGGGGTGGGATGATTTAGCGGAAGTGCCCGGATCTCAGCGGATCATTCCAGCACCTACCGTTTTAAAGGTGAACTGGTCGACAATGATGAAGCTGCCGGTGATCCGATTGCGGCGGTAGCTGTCGTAGAAGATCGGATCGGAACAGCGAAAACGGACCCGTCCAATGTCGTTCATATCGAGGGAGTCGACTCCTTCCAGCTTGTGGAGGGTGTTGATGTCCATCTTGTAGACCAATTCCTTGAGGATGATCTTGGTTTCTTTGGTAGTATGCCGGAGGAGGTATTTCCCGCCGACCTGGAGAGGCTTTTCGTTGTCGAACCAGCAGATCATGCCGTCGATGTCTTGGCCGGAAGCGGGCACATTCATCGGTTTGACAATCATGTCGCCACGACTGATATCGAGCTCATTCTCGAGGCGAAGGGTGACGGACATGGGAGAGAAGGCCTCGCTAACGCTGCCTTCAAAGTGGTCGATCGCTTTAATCCTGGAAGTGAAACCAGAGGGAAGGACCATGACCTCGTCCCCTGGCTTAAAGACGCCACCGGCCACCCGCCCGGCATATCCCCGGTAATCGTGAAATGCATCGTTATGGGGCCGGATCACGTACTGGACCGGAAACCGGGGGTCGATGTGGTTGGCGTCGGGCCCGATGTAGACGTTTTCGAGATGGTAGAGCAGGGAGGGACCTCCGTACCATGGAGTGTTTGCCGATTTTTCGACGACGTTGTCTCCGTGTAGGGCACTGATGGGGATGAAGGTTAGGTTCTTTACGTTGAGCCTGGAGGCAAAGTCCTTGAATTGAGCAACGATTCGGTCAAAGACACTCTCCTCGTATTCTACGAGATCCATCTTGTTGACACAGAGGACAAGGTGCTCAATGCGGAGGAGGGAGGCGATGAAGGAGTGGCGGCAGGTTTGTTCGACGACTCCCTTCCGGGCATCGATCAAGATAATGGCGAGATTGGCGGTTGAGGCGCCCGTAACCATATTTCGGGTGTACTGAATGTGTCCGGGAGTATCGGCGATGATGAACTTCCGCTTGGGCGTGGCGAAGTACCGATAGGCAACATCGATGGTGATGCCCTGTTCCCGCTCAGCGCGGAGGCCATCGGTAAGGAGGGCGAGATCAACGCGAGCGTCACCCCTCTTGCGACTGGTATCTTCGATGGCTTCCAACTGATCCTCAAAGATAGTCTTGGTGTCATACATCAGGCGACCGATGAGGGTACTTTTGCCATCGTCAACGCTTCCCGCGGTGGTGAAGCGGAGGAGGTCCATATCCATGTAATCTTGCTCGTTCATTAGAAGTATCCTTGTTTCTTGCGGTCCTCCATAGCGGCCTCTGATCGCTTGTCGTCTGCCCGGGTACCCCGCTCGGTTTGGCGTGCGGAGGCCACCTCAGCGATGATACTGTCGAGATCGGCCGCTTCGGAGAGAACGGCTCCGGTGCAGGTGGCATCCCCGACGGTACGGAAGCGGACATTGCGCAGCTCGATGGTTTCTTCGGGGCGGACCTCGATAAAGTCGGTTACTGCGAGCCAGGTGCCGCTGCGCTGGACTACCTCACGCTGATGGGTGAAATAGATGGAGGGTATGGCGAGGGCCTCGCGCTTGATGTATTGCCAGACATCCATCTCGGTCCAGTTGCTGAGCGGAAAGACTCGAAAATGTTCGCCCGGATTCTTCCGTCCGTTGAAGAGGTTCCACAATTCGGGACGTTGGTTTTTGGGATCCCACTGGCCAAAGTCGTCACGATGAGAAAAGAAGCGCTCCTTGGCTCGGGCCTTTTCCTCGTCGCGCCTCGCTCCGCCGATTGCCGCATCAAACTGGTTTGCCTCGATGGCATCCAGCAGGGTGACGGTTTGGAGAGCGTTGCGGCTGGCGTTGGGGCCTTTTTCTTCAACGGCGCGTCCCTGATCGATGGAGTCCTGGACGAGGGCGACCTTAAGCTCAACGCCGAGCTGAGCGATGAGGGAATCGCGGAATTCGATGGTTTCTGGAAAATTGTGCCCGGTATCAACATGAAGGAAGGGGAACGGCGGACGACCGGGCCAGAAGGCTTTGCGAGCGAGGTGCGCGACGACGATCGAGTCTTTTCCCCCTGAAAAGAGCAGCGTGGGACGGTTAAACTGGGCAGCGGTCTCTCTAAGAATAAAGATAGCCTCAGACTCGAGCTGGTCGAGATGCTTGAGTTGGTAAGATGACATGGACTGGTTCTTGAGTAGGAAAGACGGAGATAGAAAGGTCGGGAAAGAAGGTTGTAAACCCCATTTTTGGAGGAGGGGCGGTGCCCTCAGGGTGTTTGCAGGTGCAGGAATCTTGGCCGTCGGGAGAGATCGAGTCGCGATCGGGCGGAGCTGAAGCCCCGTTTTTTTGCGACTTCGCAGAGGTAGGGATGTTGGTCGACGCCTGTTTCTAGAAAGAGGGAGCCCCGGGGTGCAAGGCAGGTGTGGGCTTTTTCAATAATTTCCTCGAGGGCGGCTGTGCCGTTGGGTCCACCGCCAACGAGGGACTCGCGAGGCTCAAAGTCCTTTACTTCAGGACTTGCGTCTTCCCATTCCTGATCGGTGAGGTAGGGCGGGTTGGAGACGATGACATCAAAATGACCTTGAAGACCATCAAACCAGTGGCCCTGTGAAACCTCCGCCTCGAGTTTGTTAAGGGCAAGGTTCTGTCGAGTGGCAGCGATTGATGCCGCGGAAAGATCGCGAAAAACGACCCGGCATGCAGGCCAGGCTTTGAGTAGGGCAATCCCGATCGCTCCGCTGCCGCAGCCAAGGTCGAGGAGAGAGGCGGGAGGGGATGGGGATGAGAGGAGGATCCACTCAACGAGTTCCTCGGTTTCTGGCCGCGGAATGAGGACCTGGGGAGATGCCTTGAGGATAACCTCGTGAAAAGGCACTTCGCCGAGGATGCGCTGAAGCGGTTCCCGATGGCCTCGACGGAGAACGGCCGGGCGCAGACTGGCAAGAATTTCGTCCCCGAGGGGTCTTTCAAATTGGAGGTAGAGTTCGAGACGACGGCAATTGAGGTGATGGGCGAGGAGGAGCTCGGCGTCCAGGCGGGGCGTCTCAATACCTTTGCGAAGGAAAAAGGATTCAGTTTTTTGGATGACCTCGAGGACGGTGAGCATTTTTCAAAAGTCGGTATTGAAAAAGGCCCGAATGCGAGCTGCCAGGTCGGCAGCGTGGAGGGCTTCAATCACGGCGTCGAGGTCTCCCTCGACAACATCCTCAAGATTGTGGGCGGTGAAACCGATGCGGTGATCTGTAAGGCGGGATTGAGGAAAGTTGTAGGTGCGAATCCGTTCGCTCCGATCGCCGGAACCGACCTGGCCGCGGCGTTCGGCAGCATATTTTGCAGCCTCCTCCTCTTCCTTGGCCCGCAAGAGGCGTGCCCGAAGAACCTGCATGGCCTTGGCCTTGTTTTTGAGTTGGGAACGCTCATCGGCACAATTGACGATAATACCGGTAGGTCGATGGATGATTTGGACGGCGGAATCCGTGGTGTTGACTCCTTGGCCACCGGGTCCACTCGCCCGGCTGACGGTAATTTCCAAATCTGCCGGATCGATGGCGATATCGACTTCCTCGGCCTCGGGCAGAACTGCGACCGTCGCTGTCGAGGTATGGATGCGACCGCCGGATTCGGTGACGGGGATGCGTTGGACGCGATGGACTCCGCTCTCGAACTTTAGATAACGGTAGACGGCAGCCCCGGTGACCAGAAAGATGATTTCCTTGAGGCCGCCACCGTCGGTGTGACTAACGTGCATGAGCTCGATCTTCCAGCCCTTCTTTTCGGCATAGCGAAGATACATCCGGTGGAGAACCGAGGCAAAAAGAGCCGCCTCGTCGCCGCCCGCGCCAGCCCGGATCTCAACCACCGTGTTGCGGTGTTCGTTTTCATCGGCGGGAAGCATTCGGGTGAGGAGGCTTTTCTCGAGATCAGGGATCTGGCAGAGCAGCAGGTGGTGCTCCTCCTCTGCCATACTGCGGATGGATTCGTCCTCCGAGCGAAGCATCTCCTCCGTTTCAAGAAGGCTTTCGCGAGCGCGGATCAATTGATTCTCGAGATCGAGAAGGGCCGTCAGATTCTGGTGTTCCCTTGAAAGCAGAGCAGCTCGCCGCGGATCGGCAAAAACCTCGGGTTGTCCGAGTTCCTCATTGAGGGATTCGAGGCGTTGTCTGAAGGTGTCGAGGGGAGGGAGCTTCATAGCGGAACTGTCAAAATTTAGAAGCGAGGCAAGCTTTACTATCGCCGGGGGGGCTGAAGAGAGCCAAAAGAAGAATTATGGCGGATAATCACAACCATGGTCAAAGCATCATTGCCTGTATTTGGGATTTTGATAAGACGCTGATCCCGGGCTACATGCAGGCGCCACTCTTTGAGGAGTACGGTATCGATGGGCGCAGGTTCTGGCACGAGGTCAATCAGCTTCCGGCGATTTACCGGCAACGCGGGGTTCAGGTCTCGGGAGAGACCGTCTACCTCAACCACTTGCTCAGCTACGTTAAGAACGGGCCTTTGAAAGGACTTTCAAACCAGAAGTTGAGGGCATTGGGGCAACGATTGGCGTTCAATCCGGGCATTCCGGATTTGTTTAAGCGCCTCAAGCAACTGTTAAGGGAGCGGGAGGTCTTCCAAAGGCACGACCTCAAGCTGGAACACTATGTGGTCAGTACAGGTTTGGCAGAGATGATTCGTGGCAGCGAGATCGCGCCCTACGTTGATGGGATTTTTGGGTGTGAGTTCATCGAAGAGCCCCTGCCGCCAGGATTTCTTGATCAAGACGAATTGCCAATCGAGTGCGAGCGGGAGATCAGCCAAATTGGTGTGATGGTCGATAATACGATCAAAACGAGGTTTGTTTTTGAGATTAACAAGGGGAGTAACCTCAATCGGGAAATCGATGTTAATGCCCGGGTTGCTCCGGAGGACCGGAGGATTCCGTTGGAGAATATGATTTACGTGGCGGACGGGCCGAGTGACGTACCGGTCTTCTCGGTTGTAAAAAGCGGTGGCGGACTGGCCTTTGCTGTCTATGATCCGCAGAGTGAAGCAGAATTTGCTCAAAATGATCGTTTGCTTCGCGATGGAAGGATCCACAGCTACGGCCCGACTGATTTTCGCGAGGGCAGCAGTTCCTCAATGTGGTTGCGGATGCATATTTTGGGGATTGCCGAACGGGTAGTTACCTTTCGGGAAATGGCCTTAAAGCGGAGAGTCGGCGAAGCTCCCAGACACATCCACCCGCCGTCGCCGGTCAGTATCGTCTCGAAGGAAAACCTCCAAGCCGACCTGCTTTAGGGGAAGGAAAGAGCGGCCCGCAAGATTGGTTTGATTAAGCACAAGCGCCTGCCCAGAAGGAAGATTGATCGATTTCGAGCAGAAAAAATTTCGGGAAAAGGGTTTTTAGCTTGAAACCCCTGAGGGCAAAGCTGAGTCTAAAAAATTCTGTTGTTTTTCCCAAAAATGCTCCCAGTTCCCCATAAGGTTCTCGCGAGGATCCTCCCCTGTTTTCTAGCCCTCTTCTTCTGCGCTTCGCTTCGGGCTGACGTCACCCAACTTTCTCGCTCACAGCTTGTTAGTGATGCTTCGGAGCTCGTCCAAGGAGGGCAATTAGTCGAAGCGGTGCCACTCCTGAGGGAGATTGTCCTACGCTTTGCCGACACCGAGAATCGGGACGAAAGGGAATTTCTCGCTCAGGCAAGGTTCTTTCTCGGGTCCGGGCTCGTGCAGTCCTTTCTTTTGACTGGTGAGCGGGAGCTGTTGGTTGAGGCGATTCAGGCCTTCACTGGATATATTGAGAATTCTGGGAGGGGTGATTTCATCCGCCAGGCTCGGGAGGCTAGAGGCGATGTTTTCCGGGTCTTGGGCGATTCCACCGCTGCAGTGAGAGACTATGAAGCGGTTCTGGAGCGGTTTTCGATGACCATGAGTCCCGATGACATCTCGAGTCTCGGGAGGAAGTACGGCGAAGCGCTCTACGCCCTGCGAGAGTGGGAAAAGGCGATCCCCGTTTTTCGCAGGTTGGCAGAAACCGGGACCAACCTGGAGCACCGCAGTTTTGGCTCTGCCTCGCTAGTGGAGGCCTTGGTTAACCTTGGACGCCCTGCGGAGATCATAGAATACCTCCCATTTCTGGTGAGGCTCGGTGTTCTGGATGAGAACTTGCCACTCAACGTCGCATTGATCCAGGCGAGTGATGCGCTGGCTGACTCGGCCAGCTTTGGGAACTCTGCCCTGATCCTCTCACTGGTACGCAACGGTGGTCAAGTGGTTGCTCATTTGGAAGGCCAAGTCGAGCGGCTTAAAGCACGGGTTGAGGGTGTAAGGCGCCTCGGTGGGAGCGATGTGGAAGAACAGATGGCCAAGCTAAACCGCGAGATCGAAGGCCTTGAAGCGAGAATTACCGCTTATCGGGAAGCGCCAACGTTCGCGGCCGATGTAGCGATTCGGATTGCGAAAAATTACTTCCTTGCCTCCCGTGATGCCGAGGCCTACTGGGCCTATCGGAATCTGGCGGAGAATTTCCCGAAGCATCCGAATCTTGAGGATTTCCTCTTCGCGGCATTTTCTTTGGCCACGAAGACCGGACAGACAGGAGAGGCAGAGCTGCTAGGGCAGCGCCTGCGCGACATGGGAAGTTCATTTACCAAAGAGGCGATCTTTGGAGAATTGGCCACTATTTATGACCGGAGAGACATTGATCGTCTGGTACCAGCAGCCCTTGATTTCATCGCGACCTACCCGAAGGACTCGTACTCCATCCAAGCCATTTTTATGCTTGGAGCGACCTTTCTTGAGAAGGAAATGATTGTCGAGACGGGCGAGGTATTTGAGGGCCTGGTGGACAAAGTCCCCGAGATTACCGGTGGCGATGGCATTCTTTACTGGCTCGGACTGAGTAAGTTGTTTCAAGGAGAGTTTGAGGAAGCTCGGGGCTATCTGGAACGGTTAATTTCATCGTTCTCAGACTCTGGATACTTGATTGATGGGACCTATCGATACGCGATTGCGCACTATGCTGACGAAAATTCGGCGATTCGGAGCAAGGCTCAACAGCTTTTTGAGGAGTTTGTGGAAAAGTACCCCAGCGAGCCCCTGCGGGGCGAGGTTGAGTATTTTCTGGGGGAGATCGCAGCCTCGGAGGCAAATCTCGACCAAGCCCTGATCCATTACGAAGCGGTGGCTCGCTTCACACGGAACATGGACTACATCACAAGTTCATTCTTCCAGATGGCGGCCCTTTTCGAGAGCAACGGAATGTATCGCCGGATGGCTGAGGTACTCAGGCGATATGTTGACGAGTTTGGTGACACCGGCGACCTCGCCCGCGCCGTTTTGAGGTTGGGCGAGTCTTATAAATTGCAGAGTCGTCCTGCCGAGATGCTCAATACCTACCTCGACGCGATCAAGAATTTCGGCCAGAACGCGAAGATGGCGTCGGTGGACGATATCATGGAATCTTATTTCACAGGATTCTACCAAGAGAAAGACAGCCTGCAACAAACCTACGCCTTCTTTGTGCGCCTGGGATCGGATGACGCCTTCAGGGAGAAGTTCCTCAGCAGCCCGGGCTTCCGTTTTGAGCACTTGATAATCAATAATCCGAGTATTGATCGGGCCGTCTACCAGGAGTTTCGGGCTGATGATGGTCTGATCGATCTCCTGAGAGCACATCACGAGGAGATTCGGGAAAAGATCAAGCGGTACGATCTGCAGCGTTCCGCTTTTCCCGAGGAGGTTCCTGAAGTTACCTTTCTCAATCTTTACCGGGATGCTCGTGCTGAACGGAACATTAGCTTTGCGCTCCGGCTCTTTCGGATTCTGGAGACCAATCGAGTGCAGGTTGACAATCCGATGCTCATTGACGAGAGCCAACTGATCTTCGCCAGCCCGGCGGTGGCACTCTGGATTGCGGAGCGTGAGAGAGAGGCAGACCCCGCTCTCTCCCTGGCGGCTTTTGATCATGTTCTCAATGAGTTTCCCCTTGGAGACTGGACCAAAGATGCGCTGATCGGAAAAGCTGAGCTGGTTTTTGATCAGGAGGATACTGATGGAGCCCTTGCCCTGCTTGAAAGTGCCTTGGAGGATTTCCCGGGAGATTCGGACATCTACCGTGCCCATCGTCTCAAGGGAGACATTCTGCTCAGTCTATCCCAGTACGATGCGGCCAGGGACGCTTACACCAGAATCATCCAAACCCCGACCTGGCGAGGCGAGGCTCACGCTTCAGCGCTTTTAAGCACTGGCATATCATTTTTTCGCGAGGGACGTTTCTCCACCGCTCACGGGTATTTTGAGAGGACTTTTGTCAGTTACCCATCTTTTCCGGAAATTGCAGCAGCGGCTTATTTTTATGATGCTCAGTCTCTTGAGAAACTAGGTGATATGGCTGGAGCCCGACGGACCCTGGATGAACTCCTAAACGACGAAAGATTCTCGGAGACTTCAAGTTATCCGTTGGCGAGAGAGATGAGGGTGCGCCTATGAAGTTTTTTCGGAATAGAGGATTTTTGGCTCTGCTTGCGGCGCTGGTCGGTACTGGAATTGTGCCGCAGGTGCTGTTCGCCCAACGCGCTTCGAGCGAAGAATTCGAAGCGCGGCTCAATCAAAGTCTCAGACCGGTGGAGGCCCAGGTTCGTTTTGGGATGAATCGGTCAACCGTGAGTTTGCTTCGGACCGACCCGATCGGCCTCGTCTCTCAGGCTCCGGGGGATGGGGAATTAATGACTCCGTTTAACGCCCTCCGAGGCTTCTACTCGGTGCGGGTCAACTCCGATATGCGCCAACTCTATCAGTTCGCTGAAGAGGGGCAGCGAGAGGCCGTTTTTGCGAATCTAAGGAGGGAATTTTATCCCCTGATTCCCTTTATACCAATCCCCGAAGCCAACACCAACCTGCACTCCTTTCTCGGGGTGGCCATTGAGCTTCTCTTGCGCATTGGAGAGGTGGAAGAGGCGCTCTGGCTACATCAAAAACTCCCCGTATCGATTCAGGCTGAGAAGCTAGCAGCAACCACCGACCGCCTTTTCGACATGCTCGTTGAGAAAGAATACCTCTCTGATGCCGCTGATTTGGCGGTGAGAATTCCTCTTGATGCATTGAATCCAGATGACCTTGAGAAGCGGCTAGAGCGAGCCAATCTCCTCCGAACAGCAGGGAACGAGGAGAGCGCAAGGCTTCTTTATAGTCAAGTTGCCGAGGTCGGCGGACCAATATCGGTTTCGGCGCAGCTCTGGTTGCTATACCTTGACGTGGCCAACGATCGCTTTGCTGAGGCAGCGCGAAAGTTGAAGTTGATCGATCTGCCAGACGAGGAAACTTCTGACTTTTCACTTTACCACCTGGTTCTCGGGCGGCTGGCCCTCGGCGACGGGAATGCGATGGGAGCGTTGGTTCATTTCGGCAACGCCCTGGTTAACGGGGCTCTCTCGGCAACTTCGCGCCCGGAAATTCTTTACTACGCGAGGCAGACTTACTTGGAACTTCAGAATACCGAGGCAGCTGATGCTATTTCTCTCGAGTTGACGGTTCTCTACCCCGACTCGGTTTGGACCAATCGTTTATAACTTTTTACTACAACCTATGACCCCGACGATACGTAAATTCATAGCGCTTATTTCAATTTGTGGAATGAGCCTGCTAGCCGTTCAAGTGCTCTCTGCCCAATCGGAGGCCCAAGCTTCAGCCTCGGAAGAGGCAACGGAGACCCTGACGCTCTTGGATTATTGGAAGCTGGGTGGATTCGCAATGTATCCGCTTCTCTTCCTCTCATCGGCGGGAATCGGGCTGATCATTTACAACTTCCTCGCGATCCGGGAACAGCAGTTCTTGAAGATCGGGGTCCTCAACGAGGCCGAAAGCAAGGCGACCGAGCTCGATTTCGAGGGGGCCTGTGAGATCTTGCGGGCCAACCCCTCTCCAGTCACGAACATTGCGCTAGCGGGGATGGAGCGAGCCAATTTGGCAGCCTTTGACCCAAGTTCTATTTCCGATGCGATGGAAGAAAGCTCCACCGAGGAGCTTGCCGGGCCTTATGTCTATGTTAACTATCTTTCGGTGATAGCGAGTTTGGCGCCGATGGTCGGATTGCTCGGAACGGTGCTCGGGATGATCAAGGCCTTTCAACAGATTATGCAAGGTGGAGTGGGTCGCCCCCAAGAAATCGCCGGAAATATCTCGGAGGCGCTGATCACCACGGCAACGGGAATGGCGGTAGGTATCCCTGCCATGTTCTTCTACTTCTTTTTCAAAAACAAATACGGACGGATCGTCTCGCGGGTTAACCGCGCTATCGGTCAGTTCCACTACGATTTTGTTTCTGGCGTTCGCGAAAAGGCCTGAGTCAGACGATTGGAAGACTGGCCTTTATGAAAGCTCAATTTGACCCTCTATCAGAGCCGGCGGACGACTTCGAGCTCACTCCGATGATTGATGTGGTCTTCCTCTTGATCGCGTTCTTCATGACCGTCTCGAGCTTGCTCTCCGATGAATTGATCAAGATTACGATGCCGCAAGCGGCTGAGGCCAAGGTCCCTGAGGAGAAGCGAAACCGGCAATTTGTAACCGTCGCTTCCGACGGTAGCGTCTTTCTCGGAGCCTTCCTCTATGAGGACATGGATGCGTTTTCAGCCGAGATCCGCAGACGTGCTTCCACCGAGATCGACTTCAAAATATATATCCGTGGTGATGCAGGGGTGGCCCATCGTGAGGTGAGGAAGGTGATGGAGGCGGTGGCTGACGCCGGGGTTTTCGATATCATCTTCGCAACCGAGCAAAAGTAAAATTGTGAAATCAAAGCGCATTGAAGCCCTTGAGTCGAACGACCGGTTCGACCTCACCTCGATGATCGACGTTGTTTTTCTCCTGTTGATTTACTTTATGTTCCTTCCGATTCAACAGGAGGCGGACTTGCGGATGACCTTGCCAATCCCCTCGGAAATTCCCCCGGAGGACATTGATCCAGACAAGATGCCGAGTGAGCACCTGGTGAGCATCGCGCCCAACGGTTTTATATTTTTGAACAATCAGTTGGTGGATCGGGCAAGTTTTTCGGGATTGCCGGAACTTACCAGCATTTTGGCGCGTCTAAAGGCTTCTTCGGACAAAGCTGGGGTGAAAACCGTTATCCTGATTGATGCGGATCCCGATTCTCCCCATCAGCGAACGATTGATGTTTTGGACGCCTGTGCGGCAGCTCGGATTGAAATGGTGACCTTTAGCGTAGAAGGAGCTTAAAATGATTAAACTACCAAACCGGAAGAATAACCCCTTAATCTGGTACATCGTTCTGATCAGCGTGATCGTACATGGAGTGGCTCTGATCATTTTCGGCGGATGGACCATGCTCTCGTATGCTCTTGATGATGGCCAGGACTTCATTCCGCCCGAGCAAATTCAAGCGATTGACCCGCAGAAACTAAATTTCCAGGCTCAACTCAAGCAGAAACAGGCACAGAGTTCGCGGCCACGAAACCGGATCGAGGTAAAGTCCCTCGCTAATGTCGAGTTGCAATCGATTAGTATCGACTTACCCACGATCGCGACAACTGCAAATATCGGGGGAAACATCGGAGGTCTTGGCGCCGGGATGCAGGCCGGAAGTTTGTCGTTGTCAGCGCCCCAGGTTTCCTTTTTCGGCGTGGGAGGGCGAGGGGAGAAATTCCTCTTCATGGTTGATATCAGCGGCAATACAATGCGCGACTCCAAGGGGGGATTGCCTGCTTTCAAGATTCTCCAGGATTCGCTGGTCAAGGAGACACGGGCCCTTCCAAGAGGGACTCTGTTTAACGTGATCTTTCTTGACGAAAGGCGGATTTGGGCCTGGCGTCCGCAGTTAATCCCAGTGACTGACCAGAATTTGTCCGAATTTGAAACCACCATTCGAGGCCTTAATCAAAGTGCCACCTCTTATGGCATACCAAGGGGAAGTGCAACGGCTGTTTTCAAGCAGGTGCCGGCACCACTGGGGCCAGATCCGGATTCGAGGACATTGAGAGAAAATCTCAATCAGTTTATCTTCGCTACCGCTGCATCAATGCTTCCGGACACCATTTTTTTATTTACCTCAAAGTCAATGGATTCCGCCATAACCTTGCAGGCCAGCGACGAAGTTATTGAGCAGCGCCGTGCCGAACACGAGAAAAGAGTGGAGGCTTATTTGAAGCGGTCGGGTTTTGCATCGATGAAAGAAGCGCGAGATTTTCGAAATCGGATGGACGCCGAGACATCCAAGGTATTTAATGAAATGGTGAAGAGCATTGAGGGCGACCGGGTCAAAAAGGGTTTGCCCCCAAAGGTTTGGGGAGACGGGGAAAAAGACGGGGTGCGCTCGAGGGCCGAGTCTCAAGTCATGTCTAACAACCCTGAGTACCGGACTCGTTTGGCAGGTTGGCCCAACGACTTTTCGACCACCATGACCCTTCCAACGGATGCCTTCAACCGGTTCTGGTCAGATTTGTTGATTGATCTTTACGACCGCTCAACAAAGAGTGTGCGTCCGGTCCTCAATGCCATTTACTTCAAGGGTAAGGACGAAGGGGATTCAGCGAAGATTGAGGCGGGCCTCGCAAAGTGGGTGAGTGTGTTCAGAAGGGGGGCGATAACCGGCGAGGTTAGAATCCTTGACGGTCTGAAAGATATTCGGCGGGCCGCCGGTCTCCCGGACGAAGGAGCCTGAGGGGGGACTGGCCGACCCTCAGGCTCAATTTTTGCTTTCCGTCAGCGAGTCGAATCTGCTTTCTATACAACCATGCAAGGAACCCAAACACTCTCCACTGAGGCAATGCCTGCCACGCAACACGAAGGCGCTCTGGTGGTGCCCGATCATCTGATTTTACCTTTCATCGAAGGCGACGGAATTGGCCCTGACATCTGGGCCGCCTCTGTGAGGGTGTTCGATGCGGCTGTGGAAAAGGCCTATGACGGGTCTCGAAAGATCCAATGGCTGGAAGTTCTAGCTGGGGAAAAAGCATTTAAGAAAACCGGAGAGTGGTTGCCTGCAGCTACCCTGGAGGCTTTTCGGAAGTATCTGGTTGGGATCAAGGGACCGCTTACCACGCCGGTGGGGGGAGGGATTCGCTCGCTCAATGTCGCTCTTCGCCAGGAGCTCGACCTCTTCACTTGCCAACGTCCGGTACGTTATTTCAACGGTATCTCTTCGCCGGTGCGGAAACCGGAGGCAATCGACATGGTCATCTTCCGCGAGAACACTGAAGATATTTATGCTGGCATTGAGTTCCAAGAGGGAACTGAGGAGGCAGCGGAATTCAGTCGCATAATCAGTAAGGCATTCCCGGAGAAGTTTAAAAAGGTTCGCTTCCCGAGCACATCCGGATTCGGAATCAAGCCAGTGTCAAGGGAAGGGACCCAGCGATTGGTTCGGGCAGCAATTAAATATGCCATCGAAGAAGGCCGCAAGAGCGTCACCCTGGTCCACAAGGGTAACATCATGAAGTTCACCGAAGGCGCCTTCCGCGATTGGGGTTACGAGCTCGCAGCCGAGGAATTTGGAGCCAGAGAAATCGACGGTGGCCCCTGGATGCAGCTTCCGAACGGCATCATCATTAAAGATGTGATCGCCGACGCATTTCTCCAACAGATCCTGACCCGTCCGGCAGATTACGACGTGATCGCCACCCTCAACTTGAACGGCGATTACATTTCCGACGCTTTGGCGGCTCAAGTTGGAGGGATCGGAATTGCTCCGGGTGGGAACATTAACTACGAAACTGGCTTTGCGGTGTTTGAAGCCACCCATGGAACGGCTCCGAAGTACGCTGGTTTGGACAAGGTTAACCCCGGTTCGGTGATTCTATCTGGTGAGATGATGTTCCGCTTTCTTGGATGGACCGAGGCGGCTGAGTTGATCATCCGTGGTCTCGAGGGAGCGATCGAAAACAAGACCGTGACCTACGATCTTGCTCGTCTGATTGATGGTGCTACCGAGCTCAAGTGTTCTGACTTTGGCGACGCTGTCATCTCAAACATGTGACGATTGATCTCCCAAGGCGGAATCCTTGGGTAGCTTTCAATGCCTTTGGAGCTGGTAGTACTCTTGCCGCTGATAGCTGCGGGAATCGGTTGGCTGACGAACCGTCTGGCCATTCGGTTTATCTTCCGACCGAAGGAACCCGTAGGGCTCTTGGGATTTAAATTCCAAGGGTTACTTCCTCGCCGGAAAAAGGATCTGGCTGATAAAGTTAGCCAAACGGTGGCGCAGAGTATTCTACCGGCAGAGTTGATCGGGGAGCAGATTCGCAAGCTTGATCTCAACTCCTACACCAAAGGTTTGGCCGATCGTTTGGTAAACGAGGTCCTCGTCAACCGACTGCAAAAAGTGCCTTTGGTGAGCGCACTGCTTGGACCTTCGACTCTGGAGCAGCTCAAAGCCTGGGTTGAAAAAGAACTGGAGCGGGAAGCTGGGGTCCTTTTGGAGAAGGTGGGCCAGGATGCGGCCGAGCGCATCGATTTTGCTGGGTTAATGCGGGAGCGGATTGAGGCATTCGATAATTCAGTTTTGGAAGCGATTGTCCGAAAGGTTGCAAATAAGGAATTTCGGGCAATTGAATGGTGGGGATTCTTCATCGGGTTGGTGGTCGGCTTTATCCAGGTTGGCCTGGTTTTGGTACTCTAGAGGTCAAGATGCTCTTCCTGAAGAAGGCTTAGCAGTTTTCTCCCTCGAGATCACGAATCGAGTTTTCCGAAGATTTATTGGGCTATCTTCGAGCCTTTTGAATTTGTAAAGTTACCGGGGCTTTCCAAAGACTCGGTTGCAAGGACTTGAAATAACCCTTTACCTCTAGAAATGCAGACACTTGGAGCTTCAGGCACTCAGATCCTCGATATCCGCGAGGATTTCAGGAGGTTGAAGGAGAACATATGTGGGGTTATCCGGGGCAAGGAGACGGTTGTTGATCACGTTTTGGTGGCCTTGGTCGCTGGAGGGCATGTTTTGGTCGAGGATTTACCCGGAGTCGGAAAGACGACCTTGGCCTACTCGTTGGCCCGCTCAATCCGTTGTGACTTCTCCCGCATCCAGTTTACCAGTGATTTGCTCCCATCGGACATTCTGGGGGTATCGATCTTCAATGAGCAGTCCCGTCAGTTCGAGTTTCGAAAGGGTCCGGTTTTTGCCAATATTGTCCTGGCGGATGAGATTAATCGGACCACTCCGAAGACCCAATCGAGTCTCCTGGAGGCCATGGAGCGTGCCAAGGTAACGGTTGATGGAACAGCCTACGATGTCGGGCTGCCATTTATGGTCTTTGCCACGCAGAACCCCGTTGATTTCGAGGGTACGTTTCCGCTTCCGGAGAGCCAGATGGACCGGTTTTTACTCAGGTTATCGATGGGATACCCTTCCAGGGATGATGAAATGGAGATCCTCCGGGCAGGGAATTCCCGCTACGACGAAATGGAGATTGAGCCGGTGGTTGATGCCGTGGCGGTAGCTCGTGCCCAGCGTGCGGTCAACGGGGTCTACGTCGAAGAAACCCTTCTCGATTATTTGTTGAGGTTGGTGACAGCAACCCGTAATGAAGTTGAGTTTCGGGCGGGAATCAGTACGCGGGGTTTGATCGGATTGAAAAGGGCTGCTCAGGCGAGGGCATTGATTTGCGGTAGAGATTTTGTGATCCCTGAGGACGTACAGTTCACAGCGGTGCCGGTTCTTGCCCACCGGCTTTCGCTGAGGCGACGTTCGCTCGAGTATCTTGAGGAGCGGGCGACCGTGTCGAGGGTACTAAACAGTCTACTTGAGTCCGTTGCACCTCCCGTATGAACCAACTCGAGCACGGGGAGTGGGTAACGCCATGGGAATCGACCCGCCTGCGACCGGTCGGCGATAGTGCTCTAGGAAAATTCTGGGCCGCTTTGCTGGCTTTGGTGGTCCCTCCGAAAAACCATCGAACCTATCCGACCGGGGCTGGGTGGATGATCATTTTGATATCGATGGCTGTGGGCGGAGCTGCCTACAACACCAGCAGCAACATCCTTTTCCTGGCGCTCTCGACTCTGCTGAGCAGTCTGCTTCTGAGTGGTTTCCTTTCGGTTTTGAACTTCCGCGGATTGGAGTGGCGGATGGTTCTTCCTCCGAGATTCGAAGCGGGTGAGGAGGAAGAGTTGGCTGTGGAGATGCAGAATAAAAAAAAGTATTTCCCCTCTTTTGCGGTGTGGTTCCACCTACGAAGTACCTCTGGGGGCAAGGGCCGACTTGTGCTCAAGGGTAGCCTCAGGCCCGGAGAAAGGAGGCGGCTGGTGCAGCGGGTTACACCGGTCAAGAGGGGCAGCCTGAAGGTAGAATTGTCTGGCGTGGAATCAACCTTTCCTTTCGGATTCCTTCGTAAGCGGTTGGGGTTGCGCACGGAAGTTGAGGTTTTGGTGTGGCCGAAGCGGATCGTCCAGGAACACTTCCTTTTCCGAGGTTTTCCGAGGCACCGGGTAGGGGCGAGGGTGCAGTCGCGGGGCCGGGGGACCGACCTGCGCCAAATCCGCACCTATCGTCGGGGTGACCCTTTTCAGGACATCCACTGGAAGGCCACGGCGAAGACGGGAAGCTTGATGGTGCGGGAAACCGAGCAGGATGGAACGGCGGGTTTTACTTTGGTGATTGATCCATCGGTGCTTTTGTGGAGTAAGGAGGAATTGTTTGAGACCTTTTGTTCTACGGTGGCCACACTTGCGCGTGTCCTCTTTGACCGGGGAGACCTCCTCGGCTACCTGATTCCGGGTGAGGAAGTAGAGATGATTCGAGATCGCTCCGGATTGTACCGCCTCCTGGATCGTTTGGCCATCCTTCAGCCAAGTGACCGGATTCCAACGCGAGAGTGTTTCGTTCCCGGAGAGGCTATCTTTTTTGAGAAAGGGGGAGAGCTGGGTGTTTATGCAAACTGCCGTCGTCAGCAGTCGGTCGTCGCTTGAGACCCTTGATCTGGGGCGGATGCGTTGGATCGTCGGCAATGTTCTGGCGATAACCTCACTCTTTGCCATCCAGATTTTGGAGATTCTTGATCCCCTCATCTGGATCGGAATCATGGCCGTGGCAGTCGGCGTGACGCTTAAACCAAGGCTGATCCTCGCCTTACCCGCCTCTTTTTCAAAAGTCGCAGCCCCCTTCTTACTGATTGTCTCTGGACTCGATTTCGTGACCAGTGGGCGGGACTTTCTGCCTCCGCTGGTTCGGCTCATTTCTTTGCTGACGGTTTTGCGGGTTGCACAGGTCCGGAGTCAGCGGGAGGACCTCCAGCTCGCGCTGCTTTGCCTCTTTCTGGTGGTGGTGGCCGGCGTATTCACGCTCTCCCTCCAGTTTGCGGTTCAGCTCATTATTCTAGCGCCTCTTTCAATCGGATTTCTCTTCGTTTCCAATTTGATGGCGGCAGAGGAGGAAGATTCAAATTTTGACTGTCGCTGGCCTGATTTTCGGTGGCATCTGTTTTTGATCAAGCTCTGGCGCTATTTTGATCTGAGGGTCCTCGGATACGGGGTTGTTTTGATGGCGATGCTCCTCGGGATGTCGGTGCTGATTTTTGTAACGATGCCTCGTTACAAGTGGGCTCAGTCACTTCCTTTTTTCCAAACGAGAGGCAGTCCCCAAACGGGCTTTAATTCAACCGTAACTTTGGGCGATGTGACCAATATCGTCGAAAACGACGGGGTGGCCTTCCGGGTGGACTTGCCTTCCGAGGATTCGCTACCAGCGGAACAGTACTGGCGGATGATGGCCCTGGACCGCTATGATGCGGGGACCTTTGAACATTCCGACGTTGCATCGAGGGCGCGACCATCTTCTTACGCTGAGTCTAATTTAATCAGCGTTGGTGATATTCTGCGGACTGGTCGAAGGCGGACGGAAAACGCCGAACCCTGGGTTTTTTACTATGAAGGAGGCATCAGCCGGTATCTGCCTCTGCCCGGAGGGCTTTCCGAGATAAGATTTCAGCAGAGTCAGAGGCTCGAGTTGAATGGTGCCTATTTTACAGCTGCCTTGAATGAAACCCTGAATAACCTTCTCTTTTTTCAGGCTCGCGGAGTTTCTCCGAGTGATCGGGCTCCAGCAGATGCGGCAGACGTGAGGGCTTTTGAGGCCTTTTCTAAGCCGATCTGGATCGATCCAGCAGACCGAACCGGCTTAAGGAATCTGGCCTACCCCGAGACGACCCTGGCGATGAACTTATGGGGAGACGATCGGCTTGTCCTTGAACGGTTGGTCGATGAGTTGAGCGTTGGAGAGGCATCGACTGCAGAGGAGCGAGCGAGGCAGTTTCTTGCTTATCTGGTCTCGACGCACGCTTACACTCTCTCGCCTCCGGCAGCATCGAAGCGGGGCGATCCGGTTGTTTATTGGCTCGCCTCAAAGAATCCCGGACACTGCGAATATTTCGCGGCAAGCTTGATCTTGCTCTGCCGCACGGCGGGGATTCCAGCACGAATGGTGGTTGGGTTTCGCGGGGGTAAATGGAATGATTATGAACGGTATTTTGTAGTTCGGAATCGCAACGCCCACGCCTGGGTTGAAATCTACTCGGAGGGAGAGTGGGTGAGGCTGGATGCCCTGGGGACTGAGAACCCGTTGGCCGGAGGTGGTTCGAGCGAGGGAATCTCCGGGGGCGTCGAATTCGAGCGGGGAATCAGCGCTTGGGTGGACAGCCTGAGGGTGCTCTGGTATCGCCGAGTGATTGACTTTGACGACACTGATCAGGAAGCCCTGGCAGAGCAGGTTACCGGTTGGTGGGAGACTGTCGGGGGGACGGTGAAGGCTGGCTGGAATAATCTCAGAGAGAAGGCTCGGGCGCTGAAGGAGAAGGTATCCGGGTTGCCCCACCTGGACTGGATTTTGTTTGGTGTGATCGTGCTTGGTTCAGGCCTTTTTCTGCTCCTGCTTCGGTTTGGTGCCAAAGTTTTGCCCCATCTCCGTTTTGGTGAAGATCGAGGCAAGCTCCTGCGACTCTCTCGAGAAAGGCAGCGAGCCGGAGAATGGATCCAGATGCTTCCCAGCCTTGCGGAGGAAACTCTGCCGCCGGGCGAGATTACCCGGCTCCGTGAAAGTCTCCTCAGAATCCGCTATGGAAGGGAGACGCCGGTTGCGGAGGCTAGGGTTCTCTTCGGGGAGTTGCGACAGCTCTGGAAAAATAATCGTCGGGAATCAGCCGCCTGAACCTCCAGCGAGGGGGGTTCACAGTTTCTCTCGCGGATGGAATTGAGCGTGCTCTTCGAGGAGGCGTCCGGTCTCGACCTGAGTGTAGATCTCGGTGGTGAGAATGCTGGAGTGGCCAAGCATCTCCTGGATGCTGCGCAGGTCGGCTCCGCCCATCAGAAGATGGGTGGCAAAGGAGTGCCTGAGGGTGTGGGGTTTGACATTCTTCTGGATTTTGGCTGTTGCGGCATGGTTTTTGATCATGACCCAGATGGTTTTGCGAGAGATGCTCGTGCCCCGGTTGCTCAAAAAGACCCAGGTGGTTGTGATGGGGCGGACGAGAGTTGGGCGGGCGAGGGTAAGGTAAGTTTCGAGAGCGGCGAGGGCGCTGGAGCCGATTGGCACGAGGCGCTCCTTGGAACCTTTGCCAAAAACACGAAGGAAGCTTTCGGCAAAATCAATCTGTTCGAGGCGCAGTCCTGATAGTTCGGATACACGGAGACCGCTGCTGTAGAAGAGTTCGAGGATCGCGCGGTCCCGTATCCCGAGGGGGTGGCTGGGGGAGGGAGTTTCAAGGAGTCGCCGAGTCTCTTCAATGCTCAGGGTCTGGGGGATTTTTCGTTGGGCTTTCGGACCGATGGCAAAGTCAGTCAAGTTATCCGGGCGAAGCCGCTGCGCGATCAGGTAGCGGGCAAAAACGCGCAGGGCGGTCAGCTTGCGGGCGAGGCTGCGGAGGGAGTACGCCTCGGAGGTTAGCTCAGAAAGCCAAAAGTTGGTTTGCTCGGGCGAAACAGAGGGCCAGGCATCCTCGCCATGCTCGTGAAGGAAACTGGCAAACTGCAGGAGGTCACCCCCGTAAGCCGCGACCGTATTTTCGGAGAGTCCTTTTTGGAGCTGAATCCAGGCTAAAAAATCTTCGAGGGGACCGGCTAGACCCTCGGGGAGGTGGTCTGGTGCCTCATTCAAGGGTGCGGGGGAGCGGGGCTAATGGACGGAGGTCAGCTGGAAAGTCCGCCTCTTCAAGAATTTCGGGAAGGGGAGGAATGGAGGCAATGATTTCTTCTGGATCAGGACCCACCCCAATGTAGCGAAGGTTGAGGGTCGGATTTTGAAAATTTTTGGGACCGGAGCAGTAGAGGAGGGTCGCGACGCAAGTGGCCACGTAGACCCGGGCTGCAGGTGGAAGGTCGCGATAGTTTCGAATCGTCGATATATCCTCCGCCCAAGGTTCAAGTTCCAAATAGAGGGGTTTCAGTTTGCACCTGAGAGAGTCATCTCGCGGGACCTGAAAGTAGATTTTGCCGGACGGTTCCTCGTAGGCATAGCAAATTTTGAGTTTGATTGGAGGACTGGCGAGGTTGTCCCAACGCAGCGCATCCAGCTTGTTGAGGATGAGGTCGTTGAATCCTCCGTAACGAAGGGCGGTTCCTTTTTCAACGGCATCGAACCAGCCCACCATGCGTTGCCGACCAGTCGAGGTTCCGAACTCAATCTTTGCGAGTGCCTCGCCGAGCGGGTGGTCGGGCTCAATTTGTGTCAAAAAGAGGTGGGTGCCGACCTTGGTGTCATAGGCTTTGGCGACACCGAAGGTCTGCACTGGGCAAACAGGGATGCCGGCGCTCTGGAAGAGCTCCGGGGTAAAGGTGTGCGAGGCGGTGACATTCGGGGTGTACCCATGGCGTTTGTCCAACCAGTAGGATTGCCCGAATTCGCCGATGAGGTACTGGCCGCGATCGAGGAGATCCAGGATGGATTCCCGCAGGTCGACAACGCGATCTACCCAGGCGGATCCGGTTGTCCAATAGACGGATTCGAGCTCGTTGAAATTGATTTCGAACGGTTCCTTGGTCGAGAACCGATGGAAGTCGAATTCCTCGACCGGAAAAACTCCGGAACTGATCGATTCCTGATTGGCTCGAGTTTCAGCTATGGTCAGCTGCTCGAACATTTCGAACCACTGATCCGGATGGATGCGGCATACGTGTCGGATGGTATCGAGGGCTCTTCGGACCCGTTGTTGAAGGCGCCTTGAAAAGGTGGCTCGATCGGCTCGGAAATCCGCATAGAAGAACTGCCACTGCGAAACCTCATCGGCAAAGGCAGGGGTAATTCCGCGGCCGGTAGAGCCGCGGGCCGGCTCTCCGAGGACATTGGCCCGGTAGCTCTCCCAGGCGAGGTCGAGCAGGCGATGGGTAAGATCGCTCACCATGGTTCTTTCGTCGATGAGGAGACGATTTCGCACGGGAAAGCCTTTAGATTCAGTGGTGCGAGTCTCCCAAAGAAGCTTTCGGGGATCTGCCACCACTCCAGAACCGATACCAAGGTACCTGACGGTCGGCTCGATGACCCCGCCGGGCAGTAGATTCAGTTTAAGGCCCCCGGCAGTATGGCCGGAATTGGCACCGCCGTTTACTTTCAAGACCATCTCTACTGGAGCGTCTCGGCCGGTTTGCTGGCGGACCTCATGGATGAGTTCGGAAACCAGACGCCCCTTTCCCTCGTCTCCGAAGGCGATGCCAACGTCTGCGAGTATCTGGCTTTCAAATGGAGGTAACATGGTATTTGAAAACCCACCAGACTGGCACCGCGGAAATGCGGTTCAAGGTAAAACCAAAGAGGTATCCCTGAAAGGAGCGATATGGGGCTGAAACCTAAGGTATCTCACCGACGGAAGGCCAGTGTGGCAACGGATGAGGGTGCCTCAAATCCGCTAGGGAGTAGAGGGAAGCGGCTTTGGAGATGAGGCAGGCTCATTTGGGCGATTGGAAATGCCGAGGGCAAGGAGGAACCCGAGTGCTACGCCCACAAGATGGATCTCGGGAAGGGGTCGAACAAGCTCGCCGAGGTCCTGGGCAAAAAGAGGGCGGCCAGCAGTGATTTCGTAGGCGATTTTAAGGAAAACTCCGACGAGTAAGCCTCCAGCAAACAAGCCATCGGCCCATTCCGCGTGGATAACTGCTTCTCTGATCGCGGCCACTGCCACATAAGTAAAGAGGACGGTATCAAAGCCACTCAATCCCCGGTAGGTGGTAATCTCAGGGCTGAGGAGTGCCACACATCCAAGTAGGATGGGGGCAAAGAGAAGGTAGGTTGCTGAAAGATTGAGCCGATAATACCGACGCGCAATGTATCCAAAAATCAAATACACAAGGCAGTCCCAAAAAAGGTGAAGGGCTGACCAATGGACAAAGTGAGAAGTCCACCAGGTAAGGGGCGCGTTTTGATCTCGCTCCCATTGCAGAGCGGCTCCGTTTTCAGGAAGGAAGCAATAGATGGAGATCGCGATGATCAGGTGAAGAATAATCATGAGAGGTGGAGATGCGGAGCGTTTGACTTAATTGGGTCGCCAAGCGAGAGAATGCTTTGGAATTCTGGGGTCTGCAGCAAAAGACCGAGGGTTAGCCGCCATTGAAGGGGCGGCGACTAACCCTTTGTCTGTAAGCCTGGTCAGGACGTTTTTCTTTTCTTGGCGAAAAGACGCCATCCGAAAATACCGAGCAAGATGGCGACTGGACCCTCGAAGGAGCCGCCGCCCGCATGAGGAGCGGGGAAGTTAAACATGGGCTCTTCCCGGTCGGCTCGGGTGGGTTGGACCGGTTGAGTGGCTCTTTGGTTTTGGGCCTGATGCTCGATGGCTGTCCTATCGCGATTGCGGCGTTCGATCTGATATTGGTCGAAGCGGGCGTCGTCGAGGAGCAGGATGGACGTCTCATCGGTAACGATCTGGTATTTTATCCCCAGATCCTGAATTCCTTGTTTGGCTTCCTCCTCTGGCATTACTCCGAGGTCTCGCTGCCGTTCGATTTGCTGGATCCGGGCATTGGCCCAAATCCTTTCCAGTTCGGGATAGGTGGTGTCTCCCTGGGGGAAGTGAACCGTGGTTCGATAGTTTTGGGTGCCCTGGCTGGTTCTCACCCCAAGATCCAATTTTGCATCGCCGTGGCCTCGATAGTGACCAATGAGGACCAGTTGCTGGCCGCGGTAAAGTTTCCTCCATGCATTGCGGGAAACGTCGGAGATCTTCACCCCCTTGATGGAGAGGTCGACGTCGAGGAGAGCTTCGGTGGTGATTTGGTCGCGTGCTTCGAGGATGACGCCGAAGATATCGTCTGCGGTAGAGACAGACCGGTATTTTCCGTCGGTGGCCTCGGTGAGGGTGCGCATCAGTGGCCAGTTGGCGCTGTTCCCGAGAAGGTAACCGAAAAAGCGAAGATCATGGGAACGGAGCAAGCGGTCAAAATGCTTTGGTTCCAGATTGCCAACGTTGGTCACCCCGTCGGTAACGAGGAGCAAGTTGGTGACGCGGTCTTGATCGAGTCGGCGAAGTGCGAGGGAAAGACCGTCGTAAATGTTGGTGCCGCCGCTGGCCGGAACGTTGCGGATCCGCTCGATCCAGGCTTTAACGTTGGCCTCGGTGGCGGGGACCCAGGAGGACGTTATCTCGAAGGCCCGGTTGTCGAAGACGATAATTCGAAAGCGATCGAGATCGGAGAGCTTGTCGAGGGCCCGAGAGACTCCGTCTGCAAGGGTGGCAATTTTTCCACCCATGGAGCCCGACTTGTCGAGAACGAATAGGTAATCGGCACCGGCATTGAGAGGCTTGAGGTCGATGCCAGGGGTGATCACGAGCATAAAGGTGCCGTGGTCGGATGCTGGATCGCGATAAGTCAGGAGATCCACGCGCCCGGGGGTGTTTTCTTCGAGTCGGTAGTACACAACCAAATCTTGATCAAGATCCCCACCCTGAAGCGATTGGTAGAGCCATTGATAGCGGTTCTCGTCAAGTTGGGTGAACTCTCCGTTGAAACCGGGTACCCGAAGATCCTTGATCGGGTACTCGGAGCGTAGCTCGACGCGGGCGGAGAAGGAATTGGTGACCTTCGTATTTGCCGTCCAGAAGGCAATGGCCGCCTCGTCGGTGCCCCCTTCCTGAAGGGGATAGAGAAGCCTACCGATATTGGCGGTGAGTTCGATGGGCTGATAGTAAACGAATTTGAGATGTGCCTCGCTTTGGGCCTGGACTGGATAGACCCGAAACTCGAAATTCTGGAAGTTATTCTGGGTTCCCTGACCAGTCTGGTTGCCTTTTGATTTTTCGTCTTCGTAAATCTGGTCGGCCTGTTCTTTGGCAATTACCTCGCCATTCAGGGTGGTCTCTCCAGATGCAAAAGACATTTCCGAGAGAGAGGCATCCTCCGGAACTGGAAAGGCATAGACCGCCTCTAGATCGGTGGGGTTAGGATTGTAGAAGATCTGACTCACCTGAACTTTGGCGAAACCATTATTAATGATGATTTCAACGTCGTGGGATCGGATCTCGATTGGTTTCTGGGCACTGTTAATCGGGGTAAGGGTCCCCGCGCCGAAGGCACCGAGGGTGGCCGTCAGGCCGCCCAGGATGGTAAGGATAGTCGATTTAATTTTCATGAACTATACTTAATCACAACCAATGCCAGGATTTTTGTTCCATTGTTAAAATGCTGGTAATCAGGAATATAATAATATGTGAGGTTAGAAATTGCTTCTAAAAGATTGCACAAAATGCACTGAATAGTGCAGAATTTGCAGCATGACGTTGCTGGAAAGCTTGAGGCAGGTAGCTTGGGAGAATCCGTTTGCCAAGGGAAGGGAAGTGGCGGAGCGCCGCGTTCTTGGCGAAGGCTATCAGCCCCTCGGCAATCGAGGAGGGCTCCAGTACTTCAGCTCGAATCTCGAGCCTCTCCTCAAGATCATGAGGGGCGCCTTGGGAAAGCTGGATCGATTGAAGAGACCTCTCACAGATTTGGAGCGAACCGGATATGACGAGGTGGTGGCCTTCATCCATTTCCATGAACTTATTCCCGAAATGGATCGGGTCGTTGATGGAGCCAGTCCACGGATGGCCTGGCGAAAATTCCAGCAACTGATGATTGCGACGAGACAAAGAAGGCAGGATGTTGGCCAGTGGATGCCGGATGAGCAGCTCTTCGCATTCTTCTTCCAGGCGAGGAGGGCCTTCCGGTCGATCGATCGCTACGTGATCGGAGAGACGGAACCGGCGATGGTTCTGCGGAAGGAAATCTGGGAGTCGATTTTCGGTTCGGACCTCAGGCGGTATGCATGGGGTTTTTTTCGGAAATTGAGTGAGGTCCACACTTTAATCTCAGGACCTTCGGGTTCGGGTAAGGAGCTGGTCGCTCAAGCGATCGGCCTTTCGAGGTACCTTCCCTTTGAACGGCAAACGGAGCAGTTTGTGGCAAGACCTGAGGATCACTTTCTGGCGGTTAATTTGGCAGCCCTGCCGAGCGAGTTGATGGAGTCTGAGCTTTTTGGTCATGCCAAGGGAGCCTTTACCGGAGCGTGGAAGGAACGAGAGGGCTACTTCGAATCCTCGGGTGAATGGGGGACTGTTTTCCTCGATGAAATCGGGGAGGTGAGTCTCTTCATGCAGGCTAAATTACTCCGGGTGCTGCAATCACGAACCTTCCGAAGGGTGGGGGAAAACGACTTGCGGCAGTTTCGGGGGAGGGTGGTGGCGGCCACCAACCGCGATCCAGAGGAGGCGGTGGCGACCGGGAAGATGCGTGAGGATCTCTTCTTCCGATTGAACGGAGATCGGATTCGCACCCGTGGCTTGAAGGAATTGATTGATGGGAAGGTAGAAAAGTTGGAGCCGATGCTCCGATATATTCTGGGTAAAAACGTGGTAGCCGAGGCGGTTCCCGACCTTGTCTGCCGACTGCTGGAAATCGTGGAGAAACGCCTGGGTCCGCATTACCCCTGGCCGGGTAACTTCCGGGAGCTCGAGCAATTTACCCGGCGGGTTTTGGTCCATGGAACCTATGAACCGGTAATCTTTCAGGAACGATTGACGGAGGATTTCTTCTGGTCCCGGGCGAAAGGGTTGCAATTGGACTATCTTGAGCTTCTTGGAGGCTATGCCCGGCGGGTTCGGAGGACGACCCGGAGCGATAGGGAAGCCGCAAACCGGTTAAAGGTCGATCCGAGGACTTTTAAGAAATGGCTGAGGGCAGGAGAGGGCTTCGAGTTGGAGGGTGACAGAGCTGATCCGGAAGCCTGGTAAGGCCGATCGGAAAGCGCGCGGGGGTAGCTGGGAGATTGACAAAAGATGATCGAAATCGGATAACCAGCAGCATGGAGGATGGCGGCAATCAATTGAGTCTTTTGGTGCTGGCGGCCGGAATTGGGAGTCGTTTTGGGGGGCTGAAACAACTGGAGAGTTTTGGGGATAACGGCGAGACGTTGATGGAGTATTCTCTTCGCAATGCTCAAGCAGCAGGATTTAATCGATTTGTATTTGTAATCCGCAGGGATTTTGCTGACGACTTCCGCGGCGCGGTTCTCGATCGGCTTCCGGCGGGAGTTCGGACAGATATTGTATTCCAGGAAACCGACATCCTGCCACCGGGTTTCCATCTGCCGGCGGGCCGGACCAAACCTTGGGGGACGGGGCATGCGGTATGGGTGGCGAAGGGCGCGTTAACCGGGCCCTTTGGGGTTATCAATGCGGACGATTTCTATGGAAGAGAAGCATTTGC
This sequence comes from Puniceicoccaceae bacterium, assembly GCA_036822055.1. GTDB lineage: Bacteria > Verrucomicrobiota > Verrucomicrobiia > Opitutales > Puniceicoccaceae > DAISIK01. The sequence goes on along the minus strand of DAISIK010000015.1, from coordinate 29,076 downwards.
CAAGCTGGCGGCCTACTTGTCGGGAGACGAGGAGAGGGACTCTGAGATTGCTGTGATCGCTTTCGAGCTGGGCAAGACCCTTTCCATTCATGGCGGGGTTTCCCGGGGAGTTCTCTCGACGGCAGGGGGGTATCTGGAAGGATTGGAAGAGTACCACGAGCTAGTGAGAGAAGGGGCCGTGGTGGCAGGGATAGGTTCGCTCAAGGGTGATCGAAAATCCCTCCCGCTCAAAACCCCGGTAAGTTTGAATCTCTTTGGGTTTCGGGGCAACGCACTGAGCGAGCTGGAGGCAGATATCGTCCAGTTTTTTGAACAGGAGGCATCGTCTCCAAAATCTGAATACTACCTTCCCTCCTATGTCGATCTGGTGAGGAAGGCAGGCCGAAAGGTGGCGGTTTTGACGACCGAAGATGAGTGGATGGGAGTGACCTACCGCGAGGATTTGGAAGCGGTGCGGGAAAGGATAGCCAAACTGATGATGGAAGGGCGAATTGGCGCTACTCAGGGTGGCCAAGCGGGAGAACAATCCTGAAAGAGAGGTTCTTGCGATTGAGGTGCCTGGACTGGTATGTGCTCGGCGAGTGGTTGAAGATATTTCTTCTCTGCCTCGGACTAGTGGTTGCGGTCCTCCTGCTCCAGGAGACCTATAATGACTTGCCGGCATTGCTGGATTCGGAAGCAACCCTCGGGGAAATCGTTAGATACTTCCTCATTCTGGTGCCCGGATTCATCCCAACGCTGGTGCCTCTAGGGATGCTGGTCTCGGTGCTCTTTGCGGTGGGGACCCTTCATCGGACGCAAGAATTGACGGCGATGTGGGCAGCGGGGATCAGCCTTTGGCGGATCAGCTTGCCGCTCTGGGCTGCCGGGATTGGGTTGACGGGAGGACTTTTCTGGTTGGGAGCCTCGGTAGTTCCGCAGACGCAGGAGTTGGCACGTCAGGAATACGAGCAGCTTCGCTATGGGAAGGGGAGAGCCGCCGACGATACACGGAAACCGTGGCTGTATCAGAATCTTGGATTCTCAATGCCCGGTGGTGAGGCTCTCTGGCACTTTAACTTCCTCGACACGAGGCAGGGGATGGCGGAGGGAGCATCCTGGTTTTCGATTGCTGAAGACGGCCGGGAGCTTGAGCGACGGGTTGGTGAGCGAGCCGAGTGGAACGAAGCTCGTGAAGGATGGATGTTTTACGATGGTTTGATCATCCAGCGAGCGCCCCTGGGAACCGAGATTGTGGCGGAGATTCCATTCAAGGAGCTCTTGATCCCTGCTGATGGGCTTTCGCCGCGAGTGATGGCATCCCTGCAGGCAAAACCCCAGGATCTATCTCTGGCCCGGTTGAGGGAGGTGGTAGGGCAATTCTCCGTGGGGCAGGGAGGACGGTTGCTTCGATATGAGATAGTCTACCAACGGGCCTTGGCGGAGCCCCTGGCTTGTCTCGTGGCAGTGGCGTTTGGGGTGCCCTTCGCAGCATCGGGGGTGCGGAGAAACCCATTTGTTGGAACGTCGCGGGCGATTGGAGTTTTCCTGCTTTACCTGATCGGCGGTCGGATTCTCGCGTTGATGGGGAGTCGCGGGTTGATCGAACCGATCCTCGCGGCCTGGCTGCCTCCGGTAATCGCCTTGACCTTTGGGCTCTGGTTGTTTTTGCGTGGAAGATGATTGGAACGAGCACCTCCCCTGACGAAGCTTTCTACCAGCCTGCTGAAGCATTTTTCCGATCTACCCTCCCCACGGCCCTAACCTTCGATGATATCTCCCTGGCAACCGGTTATTCGGAGGTCTTGCCGCGGGAGACTCGACTCAATCTAACGATCGCGGAGCGCATTGAGCTGCACCTTCCGATCCTCTCCTCGGACATGGATACGGTGACCGAGGCTCCGATGGCTATTGCAATGGCGCTTTCCGGAGGGATGGGGGTGATCCACTACAACATGGAGGAACGGCTGCAGGTTAAGGAAGTTGCTCGGGTGAAGAACCACGTCAACGGGCTGATTCAGGAGCCATTTGTTGTGGAAGTGGACAAGATGATTGGCGATGTCCTCGAGATGGTGGAACGGAAGAACTTCCAGTTTCGGACCTTCCCGGTGGTTGGTCCGCAAAACCGGTTACTGGGTCTGTTGCCGGGTCGGGTGGTCAAGCGGCGCTACGCCGAAAGGACGGTGCGGGAGGCGATGACTCCACGCGAGAAGGTCCAGACGATTCTGGAAAGGGATCTGGGAGATGATCCGATCGCCTCGGCCGATCGGTTTTTCAACGACCATCTGGGGATTCACAAGCTGTTGGTGGTGGATGGCGAGGACCATCTGAAGGGGCTCTTCACGCTCTCAGACATTGAGAGAATCATGGAGGAGGGCAGCTCGGGACTCCGACCGGCCAGAGACCGCCGCTTTCGACTGGTTTGCGGGGCAGCGGTTGCCGGGGTGAGGAAAGCCGATGGATCCCTGGATCGCGAACGGATCCTTGGACACGTTGGTGCCTTGGTAGACGAAGGATTGGATGCGGTAGCGATTTCGACGGCCCACGGCTTTTCTGCGGGAGTGGGCGAGACGGTTCAATTGGTGGCTCATGCGTTTCCAGAGCTGGCGATTATCGCCGGTAATGTGACTTCGGGGGAGGGGGTTCGCTTCCTGATGGAAAAGGGTGCCCATGCTGTTAAGGTTGGCCAAGGCCCGGGTTCGATTTGTACAACGAGGCAGGTGGCCGGGGTAGGCATCCCGCAGATGACTGCCCTTTATGTCGCATCGCGGGTGGCAAGGGAGCTGGGTGGACAGATCATCGCGGATGGGGGCATCACAAAATCTGGTGACATCGTAAAGGCTCTAACTCTCAGCGACGCGGTGATGTGCGGTGGGCTGCTCGCAGCTTGCCGGGAGGCACCGGGACGGCTCTTGGAGATCAACGGGAAACTCTACAAGCAGTACCGAGGGATGGGTAGCGAAGAGGCGATGAAAGCGGGGTCGGCGGTGCGATATGGGCATGCTGCCAAGGATGTGAACCGAAAAATCGCGGCAGAGGGGGTGGAGGCGCTCAAGGAGGTGAGCGGATCGGTGGATCAAACTCTGGCCCGGCTATCGGGTGGCCTACAATCGGGAATGGGATATTTAGGAGCGCGAAACCTTGCTGAATTGAAGGAGAAGGCTCGGTATATTCGGGTAAGTCCAGCGGGCCAAAGGGAATCAGCTACCCACGACATCATTACGGTGAAGGCGAGCGGTAACGAGAGCGGAACCGACTCGGAATGAACCAGGGCTAGGCCGAAGGCAGCTCGGGACTGCTGGGATTATCTGCAACCTGAGATCCGACCTTCTTTTTGCTTCGTCTGCGGCGAATCTGCTTTGGGAGAAAGCTGCGCAGCGCTTCCTCAGGACCGTAGCAGAGTAGGCTATCTCCCTCGTGGAGGATGCGGTCAAGTCGGGGATTGGCAATATGGTCGGCGCCTCGAACGATTCTAAGAACGACAATATCGAGTTCGCGAAGGCCGGATTCCGAAATCTGTTTTCCAATCATCAGCCAGTCCTTTTGTATTGAAAATTCCCCGACGGAGTACCCACGGGTGAGGGAGAGGCGCTCGCGAACGTCGAAGTTTCCAAAGCGGACCCGAGACTCAATATAACGGATGATTTCGGTGGCGATATCGACCCCGGTCGATTTTTCGATTCCCTCGAGACCCGGGGAGGAGTTTACCTCCATGACAACTGGACCATCGGCACCTTCAAGCATGTCAACGCCGGCTACTTTGAGGTTATGAATCTGGGCGACGCGGAGGGCAGACCGGGTGTAGGCAGGATCAAGTTCGACGACCTCGGTGGAACCGCCCCGGTGGACGTTGCTGCGAAATTCCTGACCTGCCGCCGTTCTCCGCATGGCCGCTACGACCTGGTCTCCCACCACGAAGGCGCGGATGTCCCGGCCCTTGGACTCCGAAACAAACTTTTGCACGAGAACGCTCTGCTTGATGCTGCCGAGGGTCTCGATTATCGCTTCGGCGACCTTGTTGGTCTCGGCGAGGATCACTCCTATTCCCTGGGTGCCGGAGAGAAGTTTGATGACAACCGGAGCACCGCCCATGCTTTGAATGGCGGAGAGGATGTCCTCCGGTCGGCGAACGAAGGCGGTTTGAGCGATACCAACCTCGTGACGGCTAAGGGACTGCATGGAGGCCAATTTATCGCGGGACCCGATGATGGAGTCAGCCGTGTTGAGGCAGAAGGTACCCATTTGCTCAAACTGTCGGACGACTGAGGAGCCGAAGTAGGTGATTGAATGCCCGATCCTGGGGATGACTGCATCGAAGCGCTTGAGGGGCCTTCCGTTGTAGGTGAGGTCAGGTTGGCCAGGACTCATGTATATTCCAAAGCGCAGGGGATCGAGTACTTTGACCGAATGTCCCCGCGCCCTGGCGGCATGGACCAGCCTCGAGGTACTGTAGAGCTTCTGGCTACGAGAAAGAATGGCGAGCGAGAGCTGGGGAGATGCGGGTTCGGGACTCATGGAAGCTAGGCTACGACCTTAACGAAGGAGAGTTTTTGCCCAAAAGGAAAGTACTTTGAGAATCGACGAGGAGTTCGGGGGCCAGGGCCCGACGACCAATGAGGACCCGGCAACTCATGGAGGTTCGATTGACGAGACTGAATTGAACGGTTTTTTCGATCTCACCAATCTGGAGGACGGTTTCTATAAAATACCGCTCCTGGGTATGACCGTTGCTGGAGCGCACGTGGGTTTGGTGGCGAATCGCGGCGGTGATGAAAGGGAGCTTTTTTTCCTTTTCAAGTGCGAGTTGGAACCGAATTCTGCCCTTGGAAAGTTCCTCGATCTTGCGGACATCAATGGCGGAGCGACGGGCGCCCGTATCCATCTTGGCGGTGACCCCGTAGATGCCCCATTCGGGGAAATGAACGATTTCCTTCCATCCTACAAGTTTGTGTTTTGAGCGAGGGGGCACTGGAGGATCGTCGGTTCCCGTCGCGGAGGAGTCTATCTTTTTTCATTCGCCGAACCGAGTCCGTTTATCTGGCTGATTTCGAGGCGTGGGTTTGCGCTGTGATCTGCCTTTTCGAGAGGGTATTTCAATCAACCAATCTCTGGCCATTAAAAGCGTCTCTAGTCTGCAAGACCGCATGCCGACGCCGATGGGATAAAGGATCGAAAAGTGGCCCGAGCCAGATCTCAGTTTGGGCGGCTGGTCTTGGCAAGGGTCAACCTGCCTATCGTCGGAATCTGCAAGAGGCGGGACAGGGCGGCGATAGTCGGGACCGAGATTGCCTTGATCAAAAAATCGCTCAGAAGGTCAAGTTTGCCGAGATGGTGAGGGGTACGGTCAGGAAACCTTCCCCGTCGTTGAGATTCTCGAGACCGAGGGCAGAGATCGCTGCGTCGTCATCGTCAAGTTTAGTTTGGTAGCGAAGTCCGACCTCGCCAACAACCGAGAAGGAGGGGGAGAACTGGTAGCGAAGGCCCACGTCAAATCCTCCGAAGAGGACGTCACTCTCATCGTAGAAAGCTACCTTGCCAGTGTTAATGTTGGCATCGGGGATGGTCAGGTCGACGCTGATTTCGTTAACACGCTTATAGCCCCCGAGGACACTGACGAATGGATAGAGATTGCCGGGAGCGTCGAAAATGTAACGGGCGCCGAGGTAAAAGCTGTAGGCAGTATAGTCGTCAAATTTTGCCAATACCTCGCTTCCGCCGAGACCGGGAACACTGCCGACGGCGAGACGGTCAGCCTCCCCATTTTCGTAGGCAAATCCAGCGAAGATCTGGCTTCGAGATCCAGTATGTCCAATCACCTCGATGCCGATGGTTCCGATGGGGTCGTAGATATCGTCGAAGGATTTGGAATCGATGGAAAAGAAGCCATCGCTAATGGATTCGTGAAACGTACCTGACAGCGGAAGAATGACGCCCCCTTTGATGGCGACATCGATGGTAGCCATGACAGCGGCAGGCACGAGGAGTGACCCGACGAGAAAGGCGGGACGGAAGGTGTTGGGGAGCAATTTCATGGTTTGTAGTTTGAAATGATTTTCTAAGGCAATTTCGGATCAAGTGTCAACCTGGCCGGTGGATGGATTACGAAAAGGTGACCCTGGCCATTTGGGATTTGTTTTGGGGATTTGGAGACCGGATGGGGTTCGATCGAAATTTTTGTTAGGGGTCGCTTGCGTTTGGCTTTCAACAAGGAACTGAATTGGGGGACCCCATAGGTTCCTGTTGCATTCCGAATTGTACGACCTAAAAGGTTGGGCTGTGGTTCTCGTGAGTGGTCTCAAGCGAGGAGGGCGGGCTGATTGGTTAGCTGCGAGTTTTGATGTTTGTTGGTCGAGGATTTAGAAGGATCATGGCACCGATGTTCGCGAGATCTTTGCCGTGGTCGAAGGAGAATGGCACTGGGATTGCTTGAATCTGCGGTATGTCAACAAGCTTCAGATTACCGATTATCGATATGGGGCCTTTTCTGGAAGGGTCTCAAAGCGGGCGCGAAAAGGTGGCGTCTGAAATCCATGAGGCGGCTCACGAAGTCGGGTTCACTTACCTGAAAAATTTTGGGATGTCCGAGGACCTGCTTGAGGCGGCTTTTACAGTAGCGCACTCTCAGTTTGGTTCGGAGGACAAATTCAAGGTGCCCTTTGATCCAGAGAAGAATCACGGTTATACCGGCATGCAGGGCGAGGCTCTCGACCCGACCAAGCCAGCGGATCTCAAAGAGACCTTCACCTTTCGCAACCTTGCCGCCTGCCCTAGTGGTCCGGATTACTGGCCCAACCCTCAGTTTGAGGCTTTTATGCGGGTCTTTCATCGAAGGGTAGTTCGGGTCGCCTCAGATGTGATGGCGGCATTTGCCCTGTCTCTTGACTTGCCCTTGGGCTACTTCGACGAGCGTCATACCGGCTTGACGCAAACCCTTCGTCTCCTCCACTACCCGCCGGTTGAGACAGTCGAGGAAGGACAGCTGGGTGCCGGCGCCCACACCGACTACGGCACCCTGACCCTTCTTTTTCAGGACAATGCAGGAGGACTTCAGGTGCAGAATCTAGCCGGGCAGTGGATCGACGCTCCACCGATTCCGGGAACCGTGGTCATCAATACCGGTGATTTGATGGCCCGCTGGTCGAATGACGTTTTTAAATCAACGCCGCATCGCGTTGTTCCCCGTCCTGCGGCCATGAAAAATGGTCGGCAATCCATTGCCTTTTTCAGCGACCCCGACCCCGACGTTCTGATCGAGACTATTCCAAGCTGCGTCAGCGAAGCCAATCCGCTTCGCTACGATTCGATGACAGCGGGCGACTACATTCATGGACGCATCATGGCCTCCCAAGCAAAATAGAATGTACACGCCAGATCCCGATCTCCGCGAGTTTGTGCAATCTCTTCCCAAGACCGAGACACACCTCCACCTCGAGGGAGCCTGCCCGCTCGAACTCTTTCAAAAAGCTATCCCGGGACGGTATCTGGACAAGCCACCGATGTGGGACGATGGCTTCCGGTACCGCGACTTCGAACACTTCATGGAGATATACGCCGAGGTGGCGACCGCAGTTTTCAATTCCGCGGAGGCTTATCATGAAGCTGCCAAGGTTATTCTCAGGAACTGTGCCGACCAGAATTGCCGGTATGTCGAAACAAGCTTTCACCACGGGGCGCTTCTCAGTGGTCAAATGAGTGGCGAAGAGGTGGTGAGTGCGATTCTTGAAGCTGCGCCGAAAGGTCTCGAGGTAAAGGTTTTCATGGGTATGTGCCACAACGATTACCACGGGCTTGGCCGGGAGATTATCGACGATTGCAAGAACTGGGCCCAACTTGCGGGGATTGATCTCCACGGTCCGGAATACTTACCGCTTGAGTCGTGGACGGCGAGGGTCTGGCGGGAGACGGGGGAGGCTGGTAAGGTACTGAAGGCCCACGCGGGGGAATTCATGCCCGCTGCATTTGTGCGACGCTGCGTGGAGGAGCTGGGCGTTCGCCGGATTCAGCACGGCGTGCGCTGCATCGAAGATCCCGCCGTGGTGGAGCTCCTTCTTGAGCGAGAAGTAACTCTGGATGTCTGCCCGATTAGCAACCTAAAGCTGCAGGTCGAGGGTATCCCCGAAATGACGAAGCATCCCATTCGCCAGCTTTTTGACGCCGGGATCCGCTGTACGATTAATTCTGACGACCCGTTTATGTTCGGGAACACGCTGAGTGAAGAATACTACGCATTGGCAATCGACTTGAGGTTTACCCGCTCAGAACTCGCCCAGATCGCGGCCAACGGCTTTGAGGCGCTTAGGTAACCCAAGTTTCTTACGCGGAAAAGGGGTCAAACGCAAAATTTAAAGAAGGCGGGTGCGGAGAAGGGGTCAAACGCCCATGGCGCTTAGTTAAGTCCGTTTTTCGGGGTTTCGCACCTGTTTAGAAAGAGCCTTGGAGTGCCGCACCTGACCTTAACTAAGTGCCATTAGCGTTTGATCCCTTCTTCTCGCACAGCTCGACTAGAATCAGAATTGAGGTATGACAGCTTTGACAATGCACATAATCCACATAATTATGTGCAAAATGAAAAATATTACTTTGAGGATCGATGAAGAGATGCTGGACGATGCTCGCGAAATTGCAGCCAGCCGGGCTACCTCCGTCAATGCGCTAGTGCGTGATTATCTTCAGGGGTTAGTCAGTGATCAAAGGCGCAGGGAGGAAGCCCGAAGGGAAATTCTTGATCTTTGCACACAGTCGACCGCTGAGCTTGGTGAGCGAAAATGGTCTAGGGAGGATATCTATGACCGTTGAGAGCTTTTTCGATACGAACATTCTCATCTACGCGGTGGATGGTTCGGAAGCGGGTACCGGTAAAAAAGCGGCCGCGCTACGCCTGATCGAGCGGGAGGAATTCGGTCTTTCCGCTCAAGTGCTACAAGAGTTTTACGTTACGGTGACGGGGAAATTGAAGCAGCCTCTTTCGCCAGAGAGGGCACTGGCCTTAATCGAGCGTTTCGAAAAATTTCCATTGGCAGCAGTCGATGCCTCATTAGTTGTTCTTGGCATCCGCAACTCGCTTCGATTCCAGATCTCGTATTGGGATGGGGCCATCCTTGCGGCAGCCGAGCGCTTGGGTGCACGCATCGTTTACAGCGAAGATCTAAATCACGGCCAGTTCTATGGACGGCTTACCGTCATTAACCCCTTTTTGGATGTACCATCCTAGAGCAATTCCCTGCCGCTTCGACCTCAGAGCATCAACTTGGCTGGTTCTTCGAGAATATCCAGCACTGCCCCGGCGCGAGAAACGCGGTCCCGTTTGGAGTCTCCAACCTGCTTCACAATGCCTTTGGTTTCCAAAACCCTTCTTCCCTCCTTTTTTTGCGTTTGACCCCTTCCTCTCGCCTTTGCTTCTTCCCTCGGCCCTCGCCGGCAGTCCCAAAGGCGCCGACTGGAAAATTCGGATCGCAAAGAAGCTGCGGAAGGAGACCACGTCGAAGAAGCCGCGGATGGCAAAACGACTTGCGATGGGGCATCCAAACTAGGTGGGTAGTTTGGTCAATCGGAAAAATCTTTAAATTTTGCGTTTGACCCCTTCTTC
>DAISIK010000015.1:0-19411 GCA_036822055.1 Puniceicoccaceae bacterium | reverse complement strand
TCTTTAAATTTTGCGTTTGACCCCTTCTTCCCTTGTTCTTCCCTTCGACGGGTTCCGCTGGCGATGCCAGGCTTAGGAACGATCGGAAAAGAGTTTCCGAAGATTGATGAAGGTTTCTTTGGGAATGGTGGTCGTTTGCTGATTAACGATCCAGGACGGGAGGGAGGCACCTGGTTCGCAATGAAATTGATAGGTTACCTTTGTGCTGGAGGGGCTGATCGGCCGAAGAAGCCAGAAGCCTTCGGCGCTGGGAATCCGGACTTTTCCCTTAACCGGGGGGAGCCTATCAGGGAGGGCGCGGATGTTGATCAGGATTGATGCTTCAGCGTCGTCAAGAGTCTGGAGGGTAGACTCATAGACTCCATCTCGATCCTTCGCTGGCCACGGTGTATTGGAAACAAAATAAGCCACTGAACGTTCGGGATCGGTTTCCAAGATCCGAACTTCCGAAGTGTCAGGCATCCAGGTTGAATAATGGTTTGGATCGATGAGAAATTCGGCCAGCGCCCGGTGGCCAACCTGCAGAATGGTGGTGGCGCGAAACGTCCGGATCGATGAGCCGGGGGTGGGGGCTACCTCAATGAGGATGCCGTCGCGGTTTGAATGAAGATTCCAATTGAGGGATGGCCCTCCAACTGCTGTCAGCCATGGGATGACGGCGAAGAGGAAAAAAAGGGTGGCTAATCTGCCTTTAGTGGAGGGTCGAACCATTTGCCATGTTCGTGGATTAGATCAATCAGCCGATCAACAGCCTCAGCTTCTGGAATGCCGGTTTTCACGCAGGTTTTTCCTACATAGAGATTCACTTTGCCGGGGGCTCCCCCAACGTAGCCAAAATCGGCGTCGGCCATTTCTCCGGGGCCGTTGACGATGCATCCCATAATAGCGATGGTCACGCCCTTGAGGTGATCGGTGCGGCTGCGTATCTTCTGGGTGGTGGACTGCAGGTCGAAGAGGGTCCGCCCGCAGCTCGGGCAGGCTACGTACTCGGTCTTGGTGACGCGGGTCCGAGTGCCTTGTAGGATGTTGTAGGCGAGAGCGGTAGCACGGGCAAGATCAGGCTCAGTCTCCACGCTGATCCAGTCTCCGAGTCCATCGCAAAGCAGGGCACCGGCAAGAAGACTCGATTCGGTGAGCCTCGAGGTGAAATAATCATCCGGGAGCAGTGCCGTGGTGGTTTGGTTGCGAATCCAAAGGGCTGGAGCTACGGAGGCCTCCTTGAGGCACTCGGCCAGGTAGCGATAAGCCCCCAGAGGGTGGTGGTTCCCATGGTCGCTTTTGGGCGCCTGAAGGGTCACAACTGCTGGTTGGTTGAAACCTGCACTGATGGACAAAGCAGAGATCCGGGCAGGATTGAGGGTGAGGATAGGCAGGAAATTGAATGCTGCAACCTGGCTGATAAACGAGCCAATGGATTCACCGTCTGGTTCAACCGGTGCCGACCAACCAATGGGTAGAGGGCTGGATGCGAGGGCCTCCCCGAGTTGGGGGGTCAAAGGACCCTCCAGAACGAGGAGCTGGATGAGCCCATTGAGGCTGGTAGCGAGAGCGGTCAAGTCTCTTGGGTTGGTCTGCTCGTTGACGGTGAGGATGATCCCCTCGATCTTGGCGTCCTGAAAACGCTTTTGAACGGCCAAAACGTCGCGGGCGATGGTCTCCCAGGCGGAGGCTGAACGGCGAACGGGGACCAGAACACGGGGAGGTTGACCGCTGCCAGTGAAGGGTTCTGCTGCGGTATCGGCAGCGGATTGGTCGCATTGTGGTGCCGTAAGCCTAATGGTTGCCACCTCGCGTCGGGAGAATTCAAAGGGATCGACCGAGTCGAATGCCCGGGGTGCGGCCTGCGCCGATTGTCCGCCTTGACTTGACCACAAAAGGTCTGTTCGGCGTGCCAGTTCGCGACCGAAGGGGACCTCGTGAATGGGATCTTCCGTCAGGGAGACGCGGATGGTATCTCCGAGCCCATCGTAGAGCAGGGCTCCAATTCCAATGGCGCTCTTGACCCGGGCATCTTCGCCGTCGCCCGCCTCGGTGACCCCTAAATGGAGGGGGTAGTGCATATCCTCCTCCAGCATTCGGGCGACGGCCAGCCGGTAGGCCTCGATCATGACCTTGGGGTTGCTCGCCTTCATCGAGAGCACAATGTCGCGATAGCCGTGGCTTTCAGCGATGCGGATGAACTCTAAAGCCGATTGGACCATTCCCTCAGGGGTATCGCCGAAACGATTCATGATCCGGTCGGAAAGGGACCCGTGGTTGGTTCCGATCCGCATGGCGCGTCCGAGAGACTTGCACTTCAGAACGATGGGAGAAAACTCTTCGTGAAGTCGCTCCAACTCGCGCTCGTATTCGCTGTCTGAATACTCCCGAACGGCAAACTTTTTATTGTCGGCATAATTGCCGGGGTTGATGCGGACTTTTTCCACGTGTTCAGCTGCCTCGAGTGCGGCCTTGGGGGCAAAATGAATATCTGCAACCAAGGGGACCGTAAATCCAGCGGCTGATACCTGGGCTCGAATTTCCTTTAGGGCACGGGCAGCGCGAGTGGTGGGTGCTGTAATCCGGACGATGTCGCAACCGGCCTCGGCGAGTTCGATGGTCTGCCGGACAGTGGCCGCCACATCCTCGGTGTTGGTGGTGGTCATCGACTGGACTGCGAGGGGGCGCGAACCCCCTATGATGACACCACCGATGTTTACCTCGCGGGCGGGCCGACGGAGCGATTGGTAGCGGGAGTGGCAGTAGGGGAGCCGATCAGCCCGGAGCGGGTTGCCTGCAACAAGGGTGTTCATTCAAAGAAGATTCTTCGGATGTCGTGATAGGTTAAGAACACCATCAGCCCAAAGAGCAAGAGGATCATGAAAGCACCCTGGACCGTTTCGAGGATTCGGCGAGGAAGGGGGCGACCCCGTACCTTGTTGATGGTGGCAAACATGATATGGCCACCATCGAGAACCGGAATGGGCATCAGGTTAAGGATCGCGAGGTTGATGTTGAGGAAGGTGACGAACCAGATGAGCATGGTGATCTCTACGGAGAGTCGGTGGATGCTGTGGATGATACCCACTGGTCCGCTGAGGTTCCGCAGTTTAACGTCGGAGCGTGGATTGATGAGCCCGCTCAACGTGACCATAACCATCCGGCCCATTTGCTCGATCTGGGTCAAGGGACCGATGTGGACGGTGATCCAGAGGGGCTGCATTTGGACCCCGATCAGGTAGATCTGGCCTCGCTCGGGATGTTCCTGAAGGGTAGGGGTGATCTCGAGTTCGATGGTTTGGCTGCCCCGCTGAAGGGTTGCCTGGACCGGCTGCCCTCCGCTCTCTCCAATGATCTGAGAGACCAAAGTGAAGGATTGAACAGGCTGCCCGTTAAGGGAGATCAAGTGATCTCCCTCAAGAACTCCAGCCTTAGCGGCTGGACCATCGGGGGTAGGATAGAGAACAACGGTATCCGCAGGCTGGATACCAATGGTACGAATCCTCTCCCCGGTGTGGAGGACCGGAAAGACCTCCTTTTCGAGAATCTCTCCATCGCGGTCAATTTTGAGCCGGGTCAGGCGGTTGCCTTCGGCATCCCGAGCCGAGCCAGCGAGGATGCCGTAGGTGAGGTCCATCCAGTCGCGAGGCTCCTTGCCATCGACGCTGAGGACGCGATCCCCGGTGCGAAGGTCAGCATTGGATGCAGGGGAGGGGACGATGCTTCCGTCCTCCAGTTCGAGGGTCTCCACCACATGTCCAATGGTGGTGGACATGGAGGAGGCAGGGACATCTCGGCCAAAAAGCCACAGGCCAGTGGAGAGAACGAGGGCAAAGAGAATGTTGGCGAATGGGCCGCTCACAGCCACGATGACCCGATCGCTGTAAGAGATCGGTGGAAGCTCCCCACTGTTGGTATCGCCTTCCTCGGAGCCCTCAAGGCGGCCCATTTCGGCGAGCTGGGGGAGGGCTACATATCCGCCAAGGGGGAGGATCCCCAGACGGTACTCAATATCCTGGCGGGTGAATTTCAGGATGGCCGGGCCAAAGCCGACTGAAAAGCGGAGAATCTTGAGACCTCGGGCCTTGGCCGCAAGGAAGTGACCAAGCTCGTGAAAAAAGATCGAGCCACCGAAAAAGAGGAGGACGAGGAGAAAAGTCCAGATGCTGCTGAAGATCCAATCGAACATAAATAAAGTTGGTTTTAAGAAAACGGTAGAGGGTAGCGATTCAAGCCTTGATGGACGACAGGAAGGAGGCAGCTATGGCGCGTATTTCGTTCTCGACTCCTAGTAGATCCATGAGGTTGACGGTTAATGCAAATTGACTGCTCGCTTCGAGGGTTGTTTCGATGACCTTTGGAATGTCCAAAAAGTGGATTTGCTCTGAAAGAAAGGCCTCGACGGCGACTTCATTGGCCGCATTGAAGGCAGCGGGAGCCAGACCGCCGGTTCGGAGGCTCTCGAAGGCTAGCTGGAGACAGGGGAACTTCTGAAAATCGGGTGGGGAAAAACGGAGATTAAGGAATTGCTGAAAGTCCAGGGAAGGGTCGGGGCAGGGAGCCCGGTCGGGGTACAGTAGGCAATGCTGGATGGCAAAGGCCATGCTCGGGGGGCTGAGCTGGGCGAGGATCGATCCGTCGAGAAAGCGAATCATGGAGTGGACGATAGACTCTGGATGGACGACAACCTGGATTCGGTCCGGGGGAAGGTTGAAAAGCCAGTGGGCTTCGATGACTTCCAATCCCTTATTCGCCATGGTAGCCGAATCGACAGTTATCTTGGGTCCCATGCTCCAGTTTGGATGAAGCAGGGCCTCCTGAAGTGATATTTTGGAGAACTCGGAGAGGGGCAGCTCTCGAAATGGACCCCCCGAGGCGGTTAGGATTATTTCCTCGAGATGTTCCGAAGGGTGACCCTGGAGGCATTGGAAGATGGCGTTGTGCTCCGAATCGGTCGGCAAGAGCTGAACGCCGTGCCTGCTGGCACTTTCGGTAACAAGGTGGCCAGCGAGGACAAGAATCTCTTTGCTGGCGAGGGCGATATCGACTCCGGCCCGGATGGCAGCAAGGGTCGGGAGGAGAGCAGCGGTCCCGACGACAGCGACGAGGAGCAAATCGGCGGGGGTTTGTTCCACGAGATCTACCATGGCATCGGGACCGTGATAAACCTCGATGGGGTTTGGAAAAGCTGATTCGAGGGGCTCGTGGGGCGCGGGATTAGAGATCGCAACTGCCTGACAGGAGAATTCGGAAGCGATCTGGGCAAGACCCTGGACATTTGCATTGGCGGCTATGCCGACTAGCTGAAACCGTTCCGGGTGGGCACGCAGGACTCTGAGGGTGGTGCTGCCGATGGAGCCGGTCGCGCCGAGAATGATAAGACGTTTAGGCTCCATTAGGTGATAACCAGAAAAAAGATGAAGCCGACCGGGGCGGTGAGAATAAGGCTATCGGTTAGGTCGAGAAGGCCTCCGATACCGGGAATCCGGAAACCTGAATCTTTAACCTTGGCCATTCGCTTGAGGACCGAGCCAAACAGATCGGAGGGAATGGCCACCGCTCCGAGGAGAATGCCGCCAAAGATGGCGCTGCCGAAGGTGAAGGCTGCAGGAAAGAAGCCGGGCGCAAGCCCGTAGAGCACCAGGCTGGTGAGAACGGAAAAGAGAAGGCCCCCGAAAGCTCCTTCTACCGTTTTGCGAGGGGAGAGAATCGGTGACATGGGGGTGCGCCCGAAGCGCGATCCGATGATCAGGCCGCCAACGTCGCTAAACTTCGCGACGGCAATCATCCAGATGATGCAGTAGAGCGGCTGGTCTCCGCCGTCGTTCTCCTGGAGCAACAACAAGGTGAAGACATAGAAGGAAAGCGAGAAGGGAACGAGGATGTAGCCAAGTAGCGTCGGGGAAAGGGTGGAGAGTATTTCCTCGAGGGGAGAACGCAGGATGCAGATGGAAACGAGGACCACGATGGAGAAGGCCAGCCAAGCGAGCCCGGAGAAGCCCGGAAGGCTGGCTGCCGTGAAATAGAGGCCGAGGATGGTCGCTACTCCGAGGAGGCTTCCAACCTGGGAGAGCGGGCGCTGGCCCCCAGCCCGGAGAAGGGAATAGGCCTCGAGCTGGGCCAGGTAGGCCACGATGGACAGGAGGATGACACCGCCCGGGGCACGGGCGAAGGCCACGACTCCGAGAACCACAGACCACAGAAGAAGCGTCGAGAATACCCGCTTACCCATGAGTGGAAAAAGTATTGGGCGAGATCACACGTGATGGTGGTGCGGCAAAGGGGCAAGCGAGGGTTGGCTGGACTCCAATGGCGGCTGGCTAAGAGACCGCGGATTGACCTGGGCGCCGGTTTTCCCGAAGCGACGCTCGCGCCGGGCATACTCCTCAATCGCCAGATATAGTTCGCGAGCCGAAAAATCAGGCCATAGGACGGGAGTGAAAACAAACTCGGCGTAGGCCGACTGGAGGAGGAGAAAGTTGCTGATGCGGTATTCGCCAGAGGTGCGGATGACGAGGTCTGGATCCGGAGTGCCACCAGTGTAGAGAAAAGGCTCGAAATCTTCCCAGGATTCCAACTGAGAGGGGGCCTCCCCGCTATCGCGGGCGATCATGTAGTGGTTTACGGCGTCTAGTATTTCTGAGCGGGAACCATAGTTGAGCGCCACTGCAATGGTCCGTCCGGTCAAGGAAGACGTCTCTTCAATCGCCCGCTGGATAGATTCTTGGACTTCCGATGAGAGTTCAGCAGTTCGGCCAATGAACTCGAGGCGGATGTTGTTTTTGATCAGATAGGGAATCTCCGCACTGATGGAGCGAACGAGGAGCGCCATCAATCCGCTGATTTCATCTTTGGGGCGTTGCCAATTCTCGACGCTAAAGGCGTATAGCGACAGGCGTCGAACCGCGGTCTGAGCAAGGGCTTCCACTACCTTGCGGACTGCCTGAGCACCTCGCCGGTGCCCCTCAAGGCGAGGGAGGGAATGTTGACGAGCCCAGCGACCGTTGCCGTCCATGATGATGGCAATATGATGAGGCTGAAGGTGAGTTGGTGTAAGCAATGCCGACTGCATTCAAAAAATTCCTAACCTGAAGTTTGCAAAAATTGGGACCCGCTGTCACGGAGGAACTTTGGTCTTGCGGCGAGCCACCAGTGCACGGGCAGGGGATTAAGCGGGATCGCGAGTGAAGGGTGCTGGAGGTCCACTTTGGAGACTCGGGTCGATCTGAAAATTGAAGAGATCCCGCCGTCGATCGCGGGTTGGGTTCACGCTACCGGAGAGGCGGTTGCGATAGAGGTCGTCAATATCGAGGTCCGAGATGAGGAGCATCTCCACATTGCTATCGGCCTCGGCCTGGATGCCATCGCGGGCAAATTCGAAATCGCTGGGAGAAAAAACGGCGGCCCGGCCGTAGTGAATGTCCATGGCGGCGACGCTGGGGAGGTTTCCGATAACGCCGGCAGTTACCACGTAGACCTGGTTCTCAATTGCACGAGCCTGGGAGCAGGTGCGGACCCGGATGTATCCCTGGCGGTCATCGGTGCAGTAGGGAACCATGATGATCTCGGCTCCCTGGTCGGCGAGGAAACGGGCCGCTTCAGGAAACTCAACATCATAGCAAATGAGGATGCCGATCCGTGCTTTCGGTGTCGAGAGGACCTGGAGACTGCTCCCACCGTCGATTCCCCAGTAGCGGGATTCGGCCGGGGTGATGTGCAGCTTGGGGTGGAGGGTGATGTTGCCGTCGGTAGTGATGACCGGACAGATGTTGAGCAGCTTGTCGCCCCGCTTCATGGGATGGCTGCCAGCGATGATGTTTACCCCATAGTCCATGGCGAGACGGCGCATGAGGGAGAGAAAGGCGTCCTCAAGCTCGGCGAGACGGGCGATTCCTTCCGAAGAGGGGAGTCTGCGGAGAGCACTCTGGGAGAGTAGCTGGACGGAGAAAAACTCGGGAAAGACCACAAAATCTGCCCGGTAGTCGAATGCAGTCTCGACGAAATACTCCACTTGTGCAGCAAAGTCGTCGAAGGTCTCGATCCCCCGGACTTGGTACTGCACGCAGGCGACCCGGACCTTGCGGGCGCCCGAGCCCGGATCATCGTACTCTGGATTGAGCCATTCGATGAAAGCGGCATAGTCGAGGCTCTGGGGGTCGGAGATGTAACTCTCGAGAATTTTCCGGACAACGAAGCCCTGGCTCAACTGGAAGGAAAGGACGGGATCGCGGATGACATTCTCCTCGACGCGGCGGACGTACTCAGCCGGAGAGAAGTCGCTGGCATACTGACCGTAGCCCGGCAGCCGACCTCCAGCGACGATGCGACGCAAGTTGAGGCGGCGGCAGAGGTCCTCCCTGGCCTTGTAGAGCCGAGAAGCTATGCCGAGGCGGCGCATTTCCGGATGAACGTAAACATCAGCTCCGTAAAGGGTGTCCCCACTGGGATTGTGAGCGTGGAAGAAACCGCTATCAGTGATGCCGGAGTAGGTATGGGCACGGTAGGGATCATTTCCAAGATTGACGATCAGGCTGGCGATGGCTCCCACGACGCGACCATCTACCTCGGCGAGGAGCTGGCCCTGAGGGAAAACGCTGAGGTGGTTGCTGAGGTGCCTGGTTTCCCAGACTACATTGATCCGCGCCATTTCGGGGAAGCAGGCTCGGTTAAGCTCGATCAGGGCAGGAAAATCGTCAGGCCGTACCTGGCGAATGAGCACTTGGGAATCACTCATACGCGCCCGGCTGCTTTTTCGGCGGCGACGATGTCCCGAATCTCACCAATCAAATCCTGGGTGGGTTCGAAGCCGAGTTCGCGTCGTGCTTTGGCGCTGTTGAAGGAGCGGTTTTTGATAAAAAAATCGACCCGGCGGCGGAAAATGGGAGGCTCGATCCGAAGCGGTCGGCAGACGGTTTCGACGGCGGTACCAAGCCACTGCATTGGTTTGACGGGGAGATGCAGCCAGGGAGGCTTGACGCCGATCTCAGCGGCAACCAGTCGAGTCAGTTCTTTGAGGGTAATGGCGGTTCGCCCCGAAATGATGTAAACCTCGGCGTTGAGTTCTTCATGCTCCATGGCGAGGACAAACGATTTTGCGAGGTCGCGAACATCGATCCAGTGGGTGAGGGCCTGGCCCGGACCAACAAAAAAGAATCGGCGTTTGCCAATCATACGGAAAAGCTTCCCGGTGCGCGTATCGTTGGGGCCGTAAATCATGGCCGGGCGAATGACCACGCCACGAACCGGACCCTTTTTGAAATGATTGAGAGCGATCACCTCACCCTCCATTTTTGTTTGTTGGTAGATATCAGCCGGAGAGTAGGGGGTACTTTCGTCGGCAGGTGGATTCTCGATGGTGCTGTGAACTCCGATGGTCGAACAATGGACAATCCTCGGAACTCCAGCGGCGATGGCTGCCTCAAAGAGGTGGTTGGTACCCTCGGCATTGATGAGGCGGTACTCGGAATCGGGAAACCCCGCTTGGCGGAAGAGGGCGGCAATGTGGAAAATGCCAGCCGTTCCGGCGACTGCCTCGGCGAGGGTGGAGGGATCTTTCATGTCTCCCTTGACCAGCTCAACGAGCGGATGCTCAAGGTGGGAGGCGCTCGATGGTTCGCGGACCATCGCCCGGACCTTGATCCCGCGAGAGGTCAGCTCGCCGACGAGATGGCTGCCAGTAAAGCCGTTGGCCCCAGTGACGAGGTAGGGAGTGGAATTGGACAACATCAGAAAAAAGATTAATCGCGGTTCGAATTCGGACTCTTCGGAGGGGTCGAGTCGATGTCAAGAGAAGCTGGCTTCGGTCGGGACCGCGCCCTGGCAAGGCGGGGAGGATACCGATAGCTGGCGGGAAGGAAGAGAACGAAACTCTGGGCGACGAGGGCAGCGGTGAGGTAAAAGAAGAGCCACTCTTCAATCGGTACGCCGAGCGGGTTAAGGCCGAGGATTCGCTGAGGGTCAAAATACCAGATGCCCAGCTTTACGGCGACAACATCGGTGGCAATGAGGTAGGTGCCGAGGAGAAAGGGACCGAGAAGGACGGCCCGCCAGTTTCCTAAAAAAAGGCGCCAGAAAAAGATCCATTGGAGGAGGATGATTCCCCCGATCCAGAAGAGGAGGTGGAAAAGGTAGGTCGCTTGGGTGGGCAGCCACGCGTGGTAAATATCCATCACTTATAAATGCTCTGGATCCAGAGTTTGTCGATGCTGGGAGGGTGGTTCCCGGGAGTGAAAATGGGGGCCGGGAAATCTTCCGGGAAGATTGACCCAAGGGTTAGGTGGAGAACATCCTCGCTTGTGGAATATATTGCTCCTGAGGTCTTTGGAAATCGTGACGAAACCGGATTGCTCCGCTTTCTGGAAGATTGTGCGGCGAGAGCAGTGGTTTCGGGCGAGGGGATTCTCGGATCGATTTCGTTGCAAGTGGGTGAACTCGATCCTTTGGCTGTGCTCCAGAGCATCTTTGAGCCGGACGAGGACCACCTCTACCTGGAAAATCCGGCGGGCGAGTTTGCCCTTGCCGGAGCCGAGACGGTTGTCGGTCTTGAGCTGAGGGGCGAGGACCGATTTCGATTGGCCCGGCAATGGATGGGTCGAATGAAGGATCGACTCGTCCAAACTGGAGATCGGGTCAATGGTCTGGACGGTCCAGCCTTCCTCTGGGCCATGCCCTTTTCCGGAGCTAGCAGGACTACGGGTAAATTGTTTGTCCCCCGGTGGCAGGTGATTCGACGGGGCGGCTACTGTGTCGCAACGGCAAACCTCTGGATCACTTCTGCTTCTTTCCTCAAGGAGATGTCAGAAAGGGTTTGGCGGGCTCACAGCCGGTTTAGCAAGTTTAGCTATCGGACTCCGCCGGCGGAGAGCGCCCCGGTATCGCTGGAGGGTTGCCGGGTGGTTGAAGTTGGCGGGCCGAGGGGATTTCGCGATCGGGTAGCGGTTGCCCTGAGAGCGATTGATGCCGGGCAGTTCAATAAGGTCGTGCTCGGCCGAAGCCTGGATTTTGAGGGGCCGGAGGACTTTCGACCGCTTGATGCGGTGCACCGATTGAGGGAAACCTTTCCTGCTTGCTACGCCTTCTCCCACTCGACAACCCGGGGGGAGAGTTGGGTGGGCGCCTCGCCGGAGCGGTTGGTCGCGGTTACTGGCGATCATTTTGAGACCGAGGCTATTGCTGGTTCTACGCCGCGGGGAACCAACTCGCAGGATGATGCCCAGCTGGGGAGCAACCTCCTCACGAGCGCCAAGGATCTCGGCGAGCACCGTTTCGTGGTCGAGGCGATCTTAAAGAGATTGACCAGCCTCGGCTTGGCTGAGGTGACGACTGAGCCGCTGCGCCTGATTCGCCTGGCTAACGTGCAGCACTTGAAGACGCCAATCAGCGGAACTAAGCCGCCGGGCGGGTTGATCGTGCTGGCTGAAGCCCTTCACCCGACGCCTGCCGTGGGAGGGACTCCTCGAGAAGAGGCCCTGCGTTTTATTAGTAATGAGGAGCCTTTTGATCGGGGGCACTACACGGGATTTTTTGGCTACCTGCGGGCGGATGGTGAAGGCCTGCTGGTGGTGACCCTTCGCTGCGGAAAAATTTCGGGGAACCGGGCCACTCTTTTTGCTGGTGCCGGTATCGTGGCTGATTCTACACCCGAGGCGGAGGAGCGGGAGATTGAGATGAAGTTTGAAGCAATGAGGAAAGGATTAGGATGACGGCGGATTGGACGCGCTATCTCGGAGCCGGGGAGGTCCCCACCGTAAACATGGTACACGGTGCGGTGGTGATGGAGACGCTGGCAAGGGCCGGGGTGGAGGAAGTGGTGATCAGCCCCGGATCCCGTTCGACACCGTTGACGCTGGCGGCGGCTCGTAACCCGGACCTTTTGAGCGTGCCGGTCCTGGATGAACGCTCAGCAGGTTTTTTTGCCCTCGGTTTGGCCAAGGCATCCGGTCGCCCAGTTGGGTTGATCTGCACCTCGGGCAGTGCTCTGGCCCACTACCTGCCAGCGGTGATCGAGGCCCACTACAGTCGGACTCCGATGATTTTACTCACTGCAGATCGTCCCCCGGAGCTGCAGGAGTGCGGGTCGGGGCAGACGATTGATCAGATGGGGATTTTCGGAAAGTTCGTCAGGACAGAGATCGCCTTGGGTGTACCGGAAGGCAGGCGCGAATCGCTACGCTACTTTCGATCCACAGTTTTGCGGGGAATACGGTTGGCCCTTGGCTCCGCTCCGGGCCCTGTCCACCTGAACTTTCCTTTCCGGGACCCCCTGGCTCCGCTGGGATGCGAGGGGGCCGGGGTCTATGACGAGCCGATCGTTTTGGACGATTTTGTGGGCGATATTGAGCGCCTCGAGCGCAGACGCCTGGAGACTCGGTTCGGAGCCCTGCGGAAAATACGCGAACAGTACGAGCGGGGCTGGATTCTTCTGGGAGGGCCCTTCTTCAACGATGAGGTGAAGGGACTGCGGGGGGTGGCCAACCTGGGGCGCCTCCTGGGTTTTCCTATTCTGGCCGATGTGATCTCGTCGGCGCGCGGACGGGCAGGGGAGTTTGGCGCCCTGATTACCCGCTACAGTCAGATCCTCGAGAAGGGGCTCCCGAATGAGTTGATGCCGGAAGCGATCATCCAGATCGGAACCCTTCCCACATCCAAGCGCCTGCGGGCTTGGCTGGAGTCGATTCGAGGAGAGGTCGATTATTATCAGGTCGACGACGGCGGGGGTGACCGTGATCCCCTCCGGATGGGCTCGCGAGTCTTGGAAATCGATCTAGAGGGACTCGCCGATGTTTCCCTCGGCGGGCAGCGGGAGAGCGAATACGGGAGACGCTGCCTGAGCCTTGAAGAACAGCTTGAGGACGGTAGCTTGGAGATCGACGGGGGGGATCCTCTGGTCGGGCGCTCAATCGTTGAGGTGATTCAGGGCTACCTGAGCGAGGGGATGACTCTTTTCTTTGCCAATAGTCTGGCGGTTCGTTGGGGTGAGGACTACTTTCAGCCTGTATCCAAAAACCTGATACTAAGCGCCAACCGGGGAGCCAATGGGATCGATGGAAATCTCTCAACTGCCTTTGGATTGGTCTATCGGGGCGGAAGGGGGATTTGTTTGATCGGGGATCTCGCCTTTTTGCACGATAGCAACGGGTTATTGCTAGCGCGTGAGGTAGCGGGCCACCTGACGATTCTGGTGATCGAAAATGGTGGAGGCAGGATCTTTGAGAGATTGCCGGTAGCCGGGGCAAGCGATGCCTTTGAGCGTTTTTTTCTGACTCCTCAAGCGGTTGAGATGGAGCATCTGTGTGCGGCGCACGGGATCGGGTATACACGAGTGAGCAATCGTGGGGAATTGGAGCGTGCTCTGGCGGCGGAGGTCCCGGGGCGTGGCTGTCGGGTAATCGGCCTCGTCTGTTAAGCTTTTCGCGTTGCGAGCGGTAGGGTGGGGGTGTTCTAATCTCCCGATGAACGAGATGGGATCAAACTCCGGGGCTCCCTCGGTCGGCATGGTGATGGGGAGTACCTCTGATTGGCCAACCATGGGAGAAGCTGCGCGGGTACTCAGAGACTTTGGGGTGGCTTACGAAGCGAAGGTGGTGAGTGCCCATCGCACTCCGGATTTGTTGTTTGAGTACGCGAGGACTGCTGCCGACCGGGGGATCCAGATTTTGATCGCGGGAGCTGGGGGAGCAGCCCACCTGCCAGGTATGATGGCAGCGATGACGCCCTTGCCCGTTCTGGGGGTTCCGGTGGAGTCCAGAATTTTAAAAGGGGTAGATTCGCTCCTCTCCATTGTCCAGATGCCAGCCGGAGTTCCCGTGGCAACCTTTGCCATTGGCAAGGCGGGAGCAATCAATGCGGGACTGGCAGCGGTGGCGATCCTTGCCCTTTCGGATCCCGGACTGGCGAAGGAACTCCGGGATTTTCGGTCCAACCAGAAGGAAACTGTTGAGGCGGCCGTTCTGCCCGAACTCTCATGATCGCCCCGGGGTCTACCATGGGGATCATCGGCGGCGGGCAGCTCGGTCGAATGACTGCCCAGTCCGCCAAGAGCCTGGGCTATCGGGTGGCCATTCTTGAGAGGACGAGGGACTGCCCGGCGGGGTCTCTGGCCGACCATTTGGTAGTTGGAGCGTATGGGGATGCTGGTGCGCTTCGGGAGCTGGCCAACCTGTGTGACGTGGTAACCTACGAGTTTGAGAATATTTCGGTGGCCGGTTTGGAGCAAATAGCAACCGAGGTACCCGTCAGACCGCACCCGAAGCTGTTGGCAGCCTCCCAGAACCGGCTTTTGGAAAAAGGTTTTCTGGAAAACCATGGAATGCCACTTCCAGCCTATCTTGCGGTAGAGGAGCCGGGAGAGCTTGAACCAACTTTGGAGAAACTTGGCGGCTCAGGCATCCTCAAGTCCGCGCGTTTTGGGTATGACGGCAAAGGGCAGTTGCGAGTTGAAGCGCCTCTCAATCAGGCAACAATGGCGGAGGCGGCATCTTTGTTGGCCAGAGGACCCTGTGTTCTCGAGGAGCTGATCCAGTACGCTGGTGAATACTCGGTCGCGGTGGCGAGAAGTCCGCAGGGAGAGGTCGTGGCCTACCCGGCTTTCGAGAATCGTCACCGGAACCACATCCTCGACCAAACCATTTTTCCGGCGCGTTTGGACGGGGGTAAAGTGGCTGAAGTGGACCAGCTGGCGATGAGGTTTGCTCAATCGATCGGTTTGGAAGGGCTGCTGGTTATTGAATTTTTTCTTACCCAGGACGGTCGCTGGCTGGTGAACGAGATGGCTCCCCGGCCCCACAATTCGGCGCATGTAACGATGAATGCCGGAGTAACGTCCCAGTTTGAGCAGCTGGTGAGGTCGATCTGCGACCTGCCTCTCGGGGTGGTCAAACCCAGGCGACCGGGTGCAATGATCAACCTACTGGGGGAGGTTTGGAAAACGGAGGTCCCAGATTGGAAGGGTCTCCTCGCGGTTGAAGAAACTTATCTACACCTCTACGGAAAAGCGGAGGCTCGGGAACAGCGCAAGATGGGGCACTGTAATGTCTATGCGGATACAGGAGAGGAACTCGATCAACGAATTCATGAAATGAGGCGGGTCCTTGGGCTTCCGCAACCGAGGCTCGAAGGAGGGTGGACGCGATGAGAAAAGGGCAGGCATTTCAGCCTTTAAAGACCTCCTTGCTCGGGTTCTCGCGGGATGAGTTGGTTGCCTTGATAGAGGAACTTGGCCAACCCGCGTTTCGTGCGAAGCAGCTGGAAGATTGGATCTACAAGCAGGGAGTGAATCACTTCGGCAAGATGGCCAATCTCCCGGCTGGCTTGCGGTCTGCCCTGGATGAGCGATTCAGCCTCCGTTCCACGGAGATGATCCTGAAAAAGCGATCCGGAGACACGACGATTAAATACCTGAGCAAGCTCGAGGATGGCTCAATGGTGGAGACAGTCCTGATCAACGCCCCGCAGGTGGGGGTCGGTCAGGAGCAGTCCCGGAATACGGTTTGCGTCTCCAGTCAGGTCGGTTGTGCCTATGGCTGCAAATTTTGCGCATCGGGGCTGCGGGGCCTGAAGCGGGATTTAACGGCGGGAGAAATCCTATCGCAGTTTTTCGAAATCCGTGATGATCCGGGTGCCGATCAAACATCGCGGAGAGCCGATCACCTGAACATTGATAACATCGTCTTCATGGGGATGGGTGAGCCGTTGGCCAATTACGACGCAGTGGTGCGGGCTTTGAGGGCTCTCACTTCCGAGTGGGGCTTTAACCTGGGGGCGCGGCGGATTACCGTTTCGACATCTGGGCTGGTGCCTGAGATTCGGCAGCTCGCGGACGAGGGACTGGGCGTGCGACTAGCCGTCTCGCTTCATGGCGCAACCAACGAGGTGAGGGGCAAGATTATGCCAATCAACCGAAGGTATCCGATCGAGGCGTTGATTCCGGCAATCGAATATTTCCAGCAAAAACACAAGCGGATGGTGACGCTTGAATACATCCTGATTGACGAAATTAACGACGATTTCGGGGAGGCAGACGCCCTCGTGGCGATTGCCCAGAGGCTCCATGTTCACATTAACTGCATCCCCTACAATCGAGTTGATGGGCTGCAGTGGAGACGGCCTAGCCTGACGCGGCAGGATGCCTTTGTCCAGCGACTGCGTGCCCGGGGATTGTCAGTGACGATTCGCAGGGAGAAGGGGCATGATATCGCTGCGGCATGTGGTCAACTCCGCCTGCAAGAGGAGGGCAAGCTCCCGGGCGGACTTCCGGTCGGGGCTGTGATGTGACGCACCCGTGACACAGCTGATGGCTGCGGGTCTTGAATCGGCGGCAAAGGCATTCTTGTATGGAGGTATGGACTTACCACCTTTTCCAAACAAGGAATTCGATGCCTACATTTTTGATTGCGACGGAACCTTGGTTGATTCGATGCCGCTCCACTACGAAGCCTGGCAGCGTGGTCTTGAAGCGGCTGGGGCGCGAACCAAGCTCAAGGAAGATCTGTACTACAGCATGGCGGGCATGTCGATCGAGGCGGTCGTCGGGCGGTTAAACGACATCTATGATGATGCGATTGATCCGGTGATCGTTAAGCAGGAAAAGGAGGCCTTCTTTGCGCTCGGTATTGACAAACTGGAGCCGATCCGGCCAGTGGTGGCCTTCCTCCGGCAAGCAGCCAGTGCGGGGGTACCGATCGCAGTCGCTTCGGGCAGTGAGCGGCAGACCGTGGAGCGACTTCTCCAGCAGATCGGAGTTTTTGAGCTTCTCGAGGTTATCGTGACCCCGGCCGATGTTGAGCACGGGAAGCCCGCTCCGGATATGTTTTTACTCGCCTCGAGGCGGTTGGGAGTGGCACCCGAACGGTGCCTCGTTTTTGAGGATGGTCAAAGTGGAATCGAGGCCGCCAGAGCTGCCGGGATGAAGAGCTTTTTCGTGGAGAGTCGGGTGGAAAATTCTACCTCGTCATGAGGGTGGGCAACGGCTTAGCTGAAGTTCTGCAATGAAGAAACCGAAAAAAGTTGGCATCCTCACCGCAGGGGGACTTGCTCCCTGCCTCTCTTCCGCCGTTGGCGGCCTGATCGAACGCTACAGCGAGATTGATCCGGAGGTTGAAATCTTGTGCTACCGAAGTGGATACAAGGGACTCTTGCTCGGAGACAGCTTTTTAGTGACTCCTCAAATGCGCCTCGAGGCCGGTGTTCTCCACCGATATGGTGGCAGCCCAATCGGCAATAGCCGGGTTAAGCTGACGAATTTGAAGGACTGCCTGCGCCGCGGCTTGGTCAAGGAGGGCCAGAACCCGCAACAGGTAGCGGCAGATCAACTGGTTAAAGATGGGGTGGATGTGCTCCACACCATTGGGGGTGATGACACCAACACGGCAGCGGCCGATCTTGCGGCCTTCCTCCATGAAAACGGCTACGAGTTGCTGGTCATCGGTCTGCCGAAAACGATCGACAACGATGTTTACCCGATCCGGCAAAGTCTTGGGGCCTGGACTGCGGCAGAGGAGGGGGCAAAGTTCTTCCGAAATGTGGTGGGTGAGCACGGTGCCAATCCTCGGATGTTGATCATCCACGAGGTGATGGGTCGCAATTGTGGATGGTTGACCGCTGCCACGGCCCGTCACTACCGGGAAACCCTGTTGGGGGATCGTGGGTTCTCGGAGGGTCTCGGCCTGATGCGGGAGCGGCTGGACGTCCATGCGGTCTTCGTTCCGGAAATGGATATCGATATGCAGGCTGAAGCCAAACGGTTGAGGGCAATCATGGATCGGATAGACTGTGTTAATATCTTTGTAAGTGAAGGGGCCGGGGTGGACGGAATCGTTCGTGAGATAGAGGCCGCTGGTGGCACCGTGACGCGGGATGCCTTTGGCCACGTCAAACTGGACACCATTAACCCGGGAAAATACTTCGGTGAGCAATTCGCTGAAATGTTGGGAGCTGAAAAGGTGATGGTCCAAAAGTCGGGTTATTACTCCCGTGCGGCAGCGGCCAACGCCGAAGACCTAAGACTGATCAAGTCTTGCACCGACTACGCTGTGCAATGCGCCTTCGAAGGCAAAAGTGGAGTGATCGGCCACGACGAGGACCACGGCGAGGTTCTCCGGGCCATTGAGTTTCCGAGGATTAAAGGCGGTAAGCCCTTTGACATCGATCAGCGCTGGTTTGAAGCCATGCTGACCTCGATTGGGCAATCCAAGGGAACCAAGCTTACAGTGCAGCATTGAAGAAGCCTTGGGAGAAAAAGGTTCTGAGGCAGATGCTCTCCGGTCCTGCTTCCTGGGGATTGATCCGTATAGAGTCGCTCGATTTGCAGAATCTCCTCGCCCAGGAGGTTACATTTATCGCACACTGAGGAGATGTCGATTCATCCGAACTTGATACTTTCCTCCGAGGAGATACGCGACTTAACGACCAGACCGATCATTTCCTACCGGACCAGTCGGTACCAGGGAGGGGAATTTAACGTGCGATTAGACCGCGACTTGGGCGACGAAGAAGTGGAGCTGGTAACGGAGTTTTACAATGAGTTGAAGCGTCTTCTCGAGTTAAGTCGGCCCAAACCAGAATCGTTGGTACACGAGGCATCCCGAGCAGCAGCTCTCGAGTCCTTTTTTGAGAATACCCGCTTGATCCGATTGGCTTCTGAGTTGGAGCAGGTGGCAGTTGGTGCGGAGCGCACGGCTGACCGTCAGCTCGTGCAGATTCTGAGGGAGTTAACCGGTGGAGCCTTCCACGGGATCTACGCCATTGTGCAACTCACCAGAGCCAGAGAGACACCGGTCGAAGGTTTCAGTTCACTTTATTACCTGACACGAGACCACTTGAAGATCATGCGGACGTTGATCCCAGACCTCGATCCAGTGGCTCGCGCAAAGGATGAGCAGACCCAGACCCACTCAATCGAGCTGATGACCGAGAAATGGGACGGGGCACGTTTTCGCGCGGATAATAGGGTGATTGAAGTCCGCTTTGATTCCAGTTTTTCGGGCAATGTGGCGGAGCGTTGCGTGGAGTTTGCCGAGGTGGATCGTTTGATCTACCAATTGATGCAGAATGCCGTGCAACATGGGATGGGGGAAATGTTGCAGTGCCAAGTGGACACTTGCGACGGCGGGGCCAACCTTCGCTGGGTTTTGACGAATCCAATCAGTCCGGAAAGTCGCCTGCGGCTCCTGGAGCTGATCGCCGATGGACACAGCCTTTTCGACGCTGGCACCTCGCTGAATGGAAAAGGATGGGGCCTCAATGTGGTGGCCCAATCGGTTTCAAATGCCTACGGATTGGCCGGAAATGCCTTTGGTGAAGAGGTTGGCTACTACGGAGTAAGGATTGGAAGAGAGCATTTTGTGATCTGGTTTCACTGGCCGGTGGCTGCTGAAGACTGATTTCGGTGCCTGGTGGAGTAGAACGGGGCCGCTTCCCGGGGGAAGCGGAGAGC
>DAISIK010000014.1:1918-58567 GCA_036822055.1 Puniceicoccaceae bacterium | reverse complement strand
GCATCAGAACCGGACACCATGGAGGTCTGCCACCGCGGGATTGATCGTCGTAGGCAAGGTGCTTGAGAAGGTTCGAGCGGAAGCCCTCCCAGCCAATGATACCGAGCCGCTCAAGGCTCGACTTGCGCGCTGCCATCGTGTCCACGTAGCTGAAGGTGTCGAAGATGTTGCGCTACTTGCTTCCGCTCTTCACGCGCATGGATCAGGATTCCACGACAGCAGCGAAGATGACGAGGTTAATTGAAGTGCCCTTCAATCCAGACCGGTTCGAGGTTGCGGCATTTATCGAAAAAAAGCACTGGCGCTTTTTCCCATTCCTTTCTCGTTGCCAATACCCGCACCGCTCTGGGCGTTGGGACTTTAGTTAAAACTTTAATCCTCACCGAATTTACTGAAACTGGCCTTAATCTTTTTGCAGGTCCAATCACCCTTCGAGGCGATATCGATCGGATATCGTATTCAATCATTCCAGAGCTTGGTTATTCACCCTTTATATTTGGGGGAATTGGGCTTTTGAGCGTTTCAAGGCGAATTCGAATCGACTAACAAAGGGCACTATCTACCCTCGATCTCACCTTCTCCGTGACTGCTCGCCCGTCCAGACCCATTCAGGAGGCTCATGCCTTCTTGCGCCCAGTCCTCAGCCAGCCTGGTCCCCTGCTCGACGCTACCTGTGGAAACGGATTCGATACGGTCTTTCTCCTGCGCGAGTCGAGCCCGTCCTCCATCGTTTACGCTCTCGATCTGCAAGCCGCCGCCCTCGAGGCAACCGAGCTAAGGGTTTTCGAATCCCTGGGACGTGACGCCCTCGGGCGCCTGCAGCTTCTTCCCTTCGACCACGCCGATCTCCCCACACGAGCCATTCCCGTCCCGAGTGGTCTCCGCGCATCCATCGTTAACCTCGGCTATCTTCCTGGTGGCGACAAATCAATCATCACCCGGCCCGAATCCACGGTTGCCCTACTCAATGCCATCTTTCCAATCCTATTGCCTGCCGGGCGCCTCGCGGTTGTCGTCTACCCAGACCATCCCGGTGGTCGGGAAGAGGCTAACGTGGTCGATCAGTGGTTTTCCAGGCAGGGTGTCCCCCGTCCGGCCAAACCAATCCGGGGACCCTACCTTTGGACCCTGATTAAAGAGGTCGCCGAATAGTCCGGGTTAAATCTCCAAAAGTTGCTCGATTCCCCGACCTGCCTCTTCGTAAAGATTCCTTAGCTCAAGGTTCGGGGTGATTCTGGACGTTGCCAGGCGTCGGCGCAACGCTGCCGCCACCCGATCGAAGCCCAGCTCATCCCCTCCTCGCAGAGCCCTCAAAGCGGCGCCAAGGGCCACCGAACCGGTAACTGCCAAGCGGGCGACCTCAACCCCGAAAACATCCGCCGCGATGGATGCGATGCGATCATTCGCTGCTGCTCCACCGGTCAGGTAGAGGCGATCCAGATTGAGCTGCATCCAGGCCGTTGCCCGGCGCATGTTCAAAAACTGCCCCTCGACGCAGGCACGAGGACTCAGGCGGCTCCCGGCCCAGCCATCCGCAATCGGACCAGCTACAAGGGGGGCCTCAACATCCAATCGGGGACTGATCTCTGGTCCGAAGAAAGGCAGCATCCTTGATCCCTCTGCCCCGGCTTCTACTGCATCCAGAAGATGGGTAAACTCTTCCCAATTCCAGCCCCCCGCGTCACGAACCTTTTCCCGAGCGAGGGAGCCATTGATGAAACACTGGAGCGTCATCCATCCCCCGAGCGGGTTTCCAAATACGTGGCCACTCCCAGCCGGGTCGGTTCGTGGAGCCTCCATCGCCGCAAAAAAGGTATCCGAGGTTCCCAGGCTGATCACCGCTGTACCAGCCTCGGCTGCCAACATTCCCACCAGGCTGCTCGGATTATCCCCTGTACATGCCCACACCTTGGCCCCAGGAGAAAATCCGTGCCGTTGCACCCACCAATCTGAGATTGTCCCAAGGCAAGTTTGGGAGGGCACCAAATTTGGCAGTCGTTCCTCGAGCCCAGGCGCTGTAGCCGCCAACATTTGTGCATCCCAGGAACCTTCCGTCAGCGAGAGCAAGTTCATGCCTGCCGCATCGCCCGGCTCAGTCGGGGCGTCTCCCCCCAGGAGTACCGAACTGAGGAAGGAACTAACCAGGTGGACCCGCGCCGTGGCCTTCCACGCTTCCGGCTGACGCTTCGCAAACTTGCGGATCTGGGGTCCGCTGAATCGCTCGATGGCCACCGATCCGGTCCGCCGGCAGACCGCTGCCGCACCCCCGAGCGCGCTCTCGATCTCCCGACACTCCGCTCCGGTTGAGACATCCATCCAGATTGGTGAGGTGCTCCGGGAAAACGCCCCTTCCCACTGATCGACGAGCTGTCTGGCAGGATCCAGCACCTGCAAAGTTTGCAGCCCCTTTTGCGTCAAATAAACGGTCCCGTGTTGCTGCCCCGCACCGCTCAATGCAATCACTTTACCAAGGTCAACCGACTTCTCCTTGAGGCGTTCAATGCAACGCTCCAGACCCTCCAACCACATCAACGGATCGGCATGCACTTCACCCAACTCCCCTCCGGAGATGAACCCGTTGGGTGCGTCGTAGTGAGGGAGTTCAGCACCGAAATTGACGGATGCTTCAGCGACAATTGCTCCCTCCGCCGCGTCTAAAACGATCGCCGAAACGCTCTGGGTCGAG
This sequence comes from Puniceicoccaceae bacterium, assembly GCA_036822055.1. GTDB lineage: Bacteria > Verrucomicrobiota > Verrucomicrobiia > Opitutales > Puniceicoccaceae > DAISIK01. The sequence continues at coordinate 55,881 of DAISIK010000014.1, read as the reverse complement.
GCGTCGATTCCAAGATAATAAGGCATCGGAGCTAGCGGGTTAGAGGAAGGTGTTGATCAGGTTCTCCAGCATCTCTTGACGCCCTGAGGCAAGCATCGGCTCGCCGTTTTCCAAGGCAATTCGTTCAAGGTCCTCAAGAGAGAGTTCCCCTTTCTCGAAACGAGCCCCCGCTCCGGAGTCGAAACTCGCGTAGCGCTTCTGGACAAATTCAGCCAGCCTCCCATCTGCCCGAATGGCCGCCGCAATCTTCAGTCCGCGCGCGAAGGCATCCATCCCTCCAATGTGTGCGTGGAAGAGATCTTCCGGTTCGTGGGACTCCCGTCGACGCTTGGCATCAAAATTAAGTCCTCCGGTCGTGAATCCGCCCATTCCCAAAACCACCAGCATCACCTGGGTGGTCTGGTAGATATTGGTCGGGAACTGGTCTGTATCCCATCCGATCAACTGATCCCCCCGATTGGCGTCGATGCTACCGAGCATCCCGGCGTTGGCCGCCACGACCAGTTCGTGCTCCACGGTGTGCCCGGCCAGCTCCGCGTGATTGGTCTCAATGTTCAGGCGGAAGTGCTCCATCAATCCATACTCGCGCAGGAAGTTAAGGCAAGCTGCGGCATCTGAATCGTATTGGTGGGTCGAGGGCTCCCTCGGCTTGGGCTCGATGTAGAAGGGCCCTTCAAAACCGATTTTCAACTTGTAATCGACGGCCAGGTGAAGGAAGCGCGCCAGGTGATCCAGCTCCCGCCTCATATCCGTGTTCAGCAGTGAGCCGTAGCCCTCGCGCCCGCCCCAGAAAGTGTAGCCCAAGCCGCCGAGGGCCAGCGTCCCATCAAGGGCTTTCTTGACCTGTGCCGCGGCGTAGGAGAAAACACTGAAATCGGGCGAGGTTGCTGCCCCATGGGCGTAGCGCGGATGACTGAAAAGGCAGGCCGTTCCCCAAAGAAGCTGCTTCGCGTGGGCCTCCTGCCTGGCCTTCAGTCGCTCGATCACCGCATCGAAGAGTTCGTTGCTTTTTCCAAGGTCACCCATCTCCGGGGCTATGTCGCGATCGTGCCAGCAATAAAAGTCGATCCCGATCTTGTCCAAAAATTCGAAGAAGACATCCACCCGCCGGAGGGCATTCTCCAAGCTATCACTTCCATCGTCCCATGGCATCAAGGCCGTACCAACCCCAAATGGATCGGCCAGCCCGTTGCGCATTACATGCCAGTAGGGAGCGGCGAATCGTAGATGCTCGCGCATCGTCTTCCCTTCAACCACCTCCTCGGGGTTATAGTGCCGGAACGCCAGCAGGTTGCGTGAAGTGGGTCCTTCAAAAGGAATTTTCGGCAAGTTAAAATAATCGCTCATGGGAATACGCTCGGGGGTTAGGGATTTGCAAAAGACTATTCTACCGATTTTCGATTCAGAATGCCTTGCCGTGCGCGGCATATTCTTTGCACTTTCGATCAAGCTATGATCTTCCAGGATCCACAGTTCGATCTCCCGTCCGATGGACTCGTCCACGCCCTTGTGCAACTTGTTGCCGATCTTCCCGAAACCCTTTTCTGGGTCAAAAACCGTCGCCTGGAACTCGTTGCCATCAACCAAACCTTTGCCAGGCGCGTCAAACTCCCCCCCGAGCAGGTACTCGGGCGCACCGATGCCGAACTTTATTTCTCGGAACTCGCTCGAGTCTTCGCTGCCGACGACCTTCGGGTCCTCGAAACGGGAGAAGCAATCCGGGGAAAATACGAACTCCTGGCCAGCCCTCTCGGCGGGCTGGAATGGCGGTTAACCAGCAAATTCCCCGTCTGGCACCCGGCGAGCGGTGAAATCATCGCCACCACCGGGATCTCGCTTCCGCTCGATCCATTTCATCGCCCCCTTCCCTCCCCGTACCAAACCCTCGGCCGCCTCATCGAAACGGCCCGCCACCGCCTTTCCGAGGGGCTTCAGGTACCCCAACTCGCCTCCCTGGCCGGGATGTCGATTGCCACCCTCAACCGCCGATTCCGCCAGCATTTCCACATTTCTGCGGGGCACTTCCTCCAGCGCTTGCGTCTTTCCAAGGCCACCCAACTCCTCCAGGTCAGCCCCCTCAACGTCTCCGAGGTGGCCATTGAGTGTGGCTACGAGAGTCCGGCCGCCTTCACCCGTGCCTTCAAACGTGAAACCGGGGTCTCCCCCTCCGCCTATCGGAAAACCAGATTGAAACCTGCATCTTCTTCACCTTAGATCAGCTCCATGTTTGATTCCCTCACCGAGCGCCTTGGCAAGGCGATGCGCAACCTCCGTGGAGTAGGAAAACTCTCCGAAGCGAATATGGAGGAAGCGCTCAAAGAAGTGCGCACGGCCCTGCTTTCGGCTGATGTACACTTCAAGGTAGCTCGCGAATTTGTTTCCCGCGTTAAGGCCACGGTAGTCGGGACAGACGTCCTCTCCTCCGTCACCCCCGGACAGCAGGTTGTTAAAATAATCAACGACGAACTCGTCCGCCTGCTCGGCGAAGGCTCGACCGAGCTCCTCAACAAGCGGCCCCTCAAGATAATGATGGTCGGCCTTCACGGCTCTGGAAAAACGACCACCAGCGCCAAACTTGCCCTTCTTCTTTCTAAAAAGGGCTACAAACCTGCCCTCATTGCCTGCGATGTCTACCGCCCCGCCGCCATCGACCAATTGGAGCAATTGGCCAAACAGGGGAGTTTTGGCTTCTTCGCCAACCGGCAATCCAGGGATGTTCCAGCCATCGGCAAGCAAATGCTGCGCGAGGCCTCCGAAGCTGGCCACGACCTCCTCATTTTCGATACCGCCGGCCGCCTCCAAATCGACCACGACCTGATTGGCGAAATCCAGGAATTGAAGGATCGTGTCCGCCCCGACGAGATCCTGCTCGTCGCGGATGCCGCCCTCGGCCAGGAGGCCGTCAACGTGGCAACCCACTTTCACGAGGCGGTTGCCCTCTCTGGCATCGTCCTCACTAAACTCGATGGAGACGCCCGCGGAGGTGCCGCCCTCTCCATGAAAGAAATTACCGGGGTGCCCATAAAATTCGCGGGCTTTGGCGAAAAGCTTGATGCCCTGGACGTCTTTCACCCCGACCGAATGGCCTCCCGGATCCTCGGGATGGGCGACGTCGTTTCTCTCGTTGAAAAGGCCCAAGCCACGGTCGACGCCGCCGAAGCCGAACGGCTCGCCGAGAAAATGCAGCGGGCCGAGTTCGACCTTGAGGATTTCCTTTCCCAGATGAAGCAGGTGAAGAAAATGGGCTCCATGGGGTCCATCCTCAGAATGCTACCTGGCATGAGCGGCGTGCAATTTGGGGACAGGGAGCAAAGCGCCATGGGCCGAACCGAGGCCATTATCCTCTCCATGACCAAGAAGGAGCGACGCAATCCCCGCATCCTCAACGGGAGCCGACGCATGCGGATCGCCAACGGGAGCGGAACCCAGGTTAAAGATGTAAATCAACTCCTCAAACAGTTCACCCAAATGCAGAAAATGATGCGGCAGATGAGGGGTTCCAAAGGCAAAAAAATGATGAAAGCCCTGGGCGGGAAAATGGGTGCCGAAGGCGGTAGCGATTTGGCCGGTTTTCCTGGTGGCTTCCCTGGAATGGGTCGCTGAATCCTTCTCAATCGGTCCCAAACTCAGAGCGGTCAGGGGCTTGGATCGTTCACCAGCCCATTTTAGCCATTGCTCCAGCCCGCCTCCGCCACACTCTTGATTCTCATCGCTATGGGCAGTTCATCACTTCGTTTCGCACCTTCTGCCGAGGAGTTTCTATCCCTCGCTCGCCACGGAAATTTGATCCCGGTCTACGCCGAGCTACTCGCCGATCGCGACACCCCGGTTTCCGCCTTTGCCAAACTGCGCTCGAGAAACCCTGCCTTCCTCTTCGAATCCATCTCCGGTGGCGAGCAAATCAGCCGCTACAGTTTTATCGGCTGTCACCCGCGCAAGATCATCGCCTGCGGGCCCGAAAGTACCCGCATCCTCGAGTCGGGCTTTAGCCCGATCACCGTGACCACTCCAGCCGACCCTCTTCGACTGCTCGAGGAAGAATTTGCAGCAATCTCACCCGTACCGATCGACGGAATGCCGCCCTTTTTCGGCGGTGCGGTTGGTTTTCTCGGTTACGAATACGTCAACCGAATCGAGCCCTCTGTCCTTCCGGCCGACACCGATCCGGATCAACTCCCGCTCCTCTATTTCCTCTTTACCGACACCGTTGTCATTTTCGACAGTGCGAGGCAGACCATGCGTATCTGCGTCTGCGCCCATCTGTCCGAAAAAAGTCCCGGTGATGCTTATGCCCAAGCAGTGGAGGAGATTCAATCGATCGCTGCCTGCCTCGCTCAACCCAATCCACTGCCACCCACCCCCTTGCAGGAAGTCCCCATCCTGCCGGTTCCCCATGGCAACTTTGAGCGCCCCGAGTTTGAGGCAGCTGTCCGCCGGATCCAGGAATATATTAAAGCCGGCGACATCATCCAGGGGGTACTCTCCCAGCGCTTTGCCCATAGATTCGCAGGATCGCCACTCGATCTCTACCGGGCTCTTCGCACCATCAATCCCTCCCCTTACATGTTCCTCTTCGAAACGGAGGACTTTAGCTTGATCGGAGCCTCCCCTGAAGTCCACGTCCGCCTTACCGGGAACCAGGTACATATCAAACCAATAGCCGGCACCCGGCCTCGGGGGAAAAACCCTGCCGAAGACGCCGCTCTGGAAAAAGACCTCCTCGCCGACGAAAAAGAGTGCGCCGAACACCTCATGCTGGTCGACCTCGCCCGGAACGACATCGGACGCGTCTGCGAAATCGGGTCCGTCCAGGTCGAAGCATTCATGCACATCGAGAAGTATTCCCACGTCATGCACATCGTCTCCGACGTCACAGGAAGAATCCGCTCCGACCAAGACGCCTTCGACCTTCTCCGCGCAACCTTTCCAGCCGGGACCGTCTCAGGAGCCCCCAAAATCCGCGCCATGCAGATCATCAATAGCCTAGAGCCCTGCTGCCGCGGTCCTTACTCGGGTGCCCTCGGCTACTTTTCCTACGACGGCAACCACGATTCCTGCATCACCATCCGCACTGCTGTCATGCGCGATCAAACCGTCCTGATTCAGTCTGGAGCAGGTGTCGTGGCCGATTCTAACCCCGGCTTGGAATACGAGGAAACCATCAATAAAGCCAAGGGTCTCCTGAAAGCTGTTTCGATGGCCGAAACTATGCTCTGATTTGCGTGTCGGGATTATGGTGCTAGGAATGTTGTTCTGGCAGTTGCGTAAAATCCTATGGCTTTAGTACAATCAAAATCACGGCGCCGCCCCCAAAGAGAAAAATCCACTCGCTACCACGAAACATTACCCCTTTCGATATCGTCCAGGATTTCTAAAGCCGCCCATTTCAATCCCCGCGAAGACTCCTTTAAAATGAATACAACACCTCGCACCGTGGACCGACCCGACGATGAGATCGAGGACGTGCGTGATCTTCCTTCCTCGGAGAAGACGCCGATCAAGCTTTACCTCCAGGAGATCGGGCGAATCAAAATGCTTACCCCCGAGGAGGAAGTATCCCTCGCCCGCCGCATCCAGAAAGGGGACGAAGAGGCCCGCAACCACATGGTCAAGGCCAACCTTCGGCTCGTCGTGAAGATCGCCCATGATTACAAAAATTTTGGCCTGCCCCTTCTCGATTTGATCAGCGAGGGGAACATCGGTCTCGTCAAAGCCGTCGAGCGCTTCGACCCCGACAAGGGCGGCAAACTTAGCACCTACGCCGCCTGGTGGATCAAACAGTCGATTAAGCGAGCCCTCGCCAATCAAAGCAAAACCATTCGCCTCCCGGTCCACCTCGTCGATAAAATCGCCCGAATGCGTAAAATCACCGCTGAACTGGCGGATGAATTTGGCCGCGAACCCAGCGAAGAGGAAGTAGCTTACGAGATGGGCATACCCGTCAACAAAGTGGCCCACCTGCGCTCCGTCAGCGTCCGCCCGGCCTCTCTCGACGCTCCCGTCGGAGAGGGCGAAGATACCGAGTTCGGGGACCTCGTCGGCGATGAAAATGCCATCAATCCCTTCGACCGGCTCCGCGACAAGAGCCAACTTGTCGATCTTGAGCAGGTGGTTGATCAGCTCGAACCGAGGGAATCAGAAATCATCAAACTCCGCTTCGGGCTTGGTGGCGAGAAACCCCTCACCCTCGAGGAGGTCGGGGAGATCTTCGGGGTCACCCGCGAGCGAGTCCGCCAGATTCAGAACATCGCCATTACCAAAATGAGGCGCAACTTCGTCTCTCGGGAACGCCAGCGTTCGGTTGACGAAATCCGTGAGGAAGAGGCTGAACGCGAGCGCATGCAGGTCCTTAAGGAGTTCTACGACGAAACCATCCGAAAGAAGCGGTAGACCTTCCCCCCGTTGGTTCCGCACCCGGTCTCCTACATCAGGCCAAACGCCCGCACTGCCTCAACCACCCGGAGGAACCCACCGATATTCGCCCCCGCTGCCAGGTCGCCCTCGCGTCCGTAAGCCTTCGCAAACTGACAACAGCGCGTGTAGATTGATTTCATGATCGTCTGCAGGCGCTCGTCGACCTGCTCATAGGTCCACGTCTCCAGTCCTGCATTCTGCTGCATCTCCAGGGCGGAGACAGCCACGCCCCCGGCATTGACTGCCTTCGCCGGTCCGTAGAGGATCCTGGCCTGCCGCAGAACCACTACCGCCTCTCGGGTGCAGGGCATATTCGCCCCTTCGCAGAGAAAGAAACATCCATTGGCTGCCAGCGCCTCGGCATCCTTCTCATCTACCTCATTTTGCGTCGCACTCGGAAAAGCCCCATCGCAGGGAATGTCCCATACCTTTTTCCCCTCTCGATACTCGGCCCCCGCCCTTCGATCCACATACTCAAAGATGCGACCCCGCGACCCCTCCTTGATCATCTTCACCGTTGGCAAATCGATTCCATCCGGGTCAAAGATGCTCCCCCCGGAATCCGAACAGGCCACCACCGTAGCACCGAGCTGCTGCAGTTTCTCGATCGTGTAAATGGCCACGTTGCCAGACCCCGATACCACGCACCTCAGCCCCTCAATCTCTCGACCGACCGACCGCAACATCTCGCGCGCGAAATAGACACTCCCAAAACCCGTCGCCTCTTTACGCACCAGCGAACCGCCCCAGGCCGCATCCTTGCCCGTGATCACCCCCGCTTCATAGCGGTTGGCTAGCCTCTTGTACTGGCCGAAAAGATAACCGATCTCCCGGCTCCCCACCCCGATATCCCCGGCTGGCACGTCTGTCTGCTGCCCGATGTGCCGGTGCAGTTCCGTCATAAACCCTTGGCAAAACCGCATCACTTCGGTGTCTGATTTTCCCCGGGGATCAAAATCACTCCCACCCTTTCCGCCCCCGAGCTGGAGCCCGGTCAGGCTATTCTTGAATATCTGTTCAAAGGCCAAAAACTTGATAACCCCCAAATTTACCGTCGGATGAAACCGCAATCCTCCTTTGTAAGGACCAAGGGCCGAACTAAATCCTACCCGAAATCCCCGGTTCACATTAGCTCGCCCCGCGTCGTCCTGCCATGCCACCCGAAAGATCGCCTGGCGCTCGGGTTCGCAGATTCGCTCCAGCAAATTTTTCTCCTCGATCTCCGGGTGCCTCGCCACCACCGGTATCAAACTTTCAAGTACCTCTTCGACAGCCTGAATGAAAATCGGCTCGCTGTGATTCCGTTTCCGGACGATCTCTAAAGTTTCCTCGACGTAGGACATCCCGTCAATCTGCCACCTTTCTGCAAACCGCCCGAGAAAAATTTGCTTCCCTTCTGATTTTATTTTTACAACTCCACATTCCCGATTCCTCCATTTTTCCGAACTGATCCGCCCGTTCTACGACCAATCGAAGCCACCCCCCAACAATGCCGTTCGACATCACCCTCCTGGACTACGGAGGAGCCATCATGTGGCCCCTCTTGGTCATCAGCATTCTCGGCTTCATGTTTTTTTTCGAGCGCCTGATCTTCCTCCACAAAAGTCAGATCGGCGTTCAGGAGTTCATTGAGGGAATCAGCAACCTCGTCCGCAAACAACGCCTCGCCGAAGCTCTCACTGTCTGCGAAGAAACCCCGGGGCCCTTTTCCGGCATGGTCAAGGCCGCCATCCTCTCCCATGACCGTCCCGAGCCGGAAATGCGCCGATCGGTCCAACAGGCGGCCATCGTCGTCATCCCAACCCTGGAGAAACGGATCGGTTCGATCGGTGCGATTGCCCGCATTGCTCCTATCCTCGGGCTTTTGGGAACCTTTCTTTCCGCCCTCTCCGCCCTGACCGCCCTTCAGGAAATGGGCCACTATGCCGATGTCGAGGTCCTCTCCGGGCTGCTTGCATCGGCCCTCGTCTCCACCATCGCCGGGCTCTCCGTCGGAGTAATGGCCCACATCGCCCATCAGTTTCTCTACGGACGGCTGCGGGCTGTCATTCACGATATGGAATGGGTCGGCAACGAGACCCTCCAACTCCTTCTCTCCCGCCCACCCCTCGAAGCTCCCCCCAATAACTAGTCGGCATGCCCAAGTTTTCCGACTTTCCCGCCCGCGGTCTCACCCGCCCCCTCAACCTCGCCGCCACCGTTGAAGAGCCCCGGTTCCGGGTAGATTTCGTACCCTTCATCGATTTCTTTGCCCTCTTCACTTTTTTCGCCATCCTCTCGGGCAGGTTTGTCTTTTCACCCGGCATCGCTCTCGATCTCCCCACCGCCTCCGAAATGGAGATCTCGGGCTACCAATCCGATGCCACCCTTACCGTACAGGACGAGGCCTTCATCATCGACGGCGGCATCTATCCCGTCTCCCGGCTCGACGAGGTCCTTACCCGTACCTTTGGTCGCCTCAACAATCCCGAATCAACCCTCCTGGTAAAGATCTCAGCTTCCACCCAGCTTCGGGACTTCACCATCATCTCGGAACGAGCCCGCGCCGCCGGCTTTGCCCGGGTCATCATCGCCGTCGAGGAACCCCGCCGATGAACCGCTACTTAATCGTCGGTCTTCTGATCGGAGCCATCGCTCACTTCGGGGTTCTCGTCACCTTGCGGGTCCAGCTCGTTCCTCCAGGTCCCGGTCCTTCAGCAACCACCGAGTTCATCCTCATCCGCCAGAGTCCAGCCACCACCCGTACCGCCTCTGCCCTGCTCACCGATCCGTCGGTCTTGTACCTCCCCTCCATCTATTCCCTCCGACCGTCGCCCGGGCGCTACCGCGAACTCATCTCCCCCGAAAACCTGTTTCTCCAATTTACCCCGGATAGCGAGTCGAGCCTTCAAACCACCCGCTCCCTCCGCTTTGCCTTCAGCCCCCCCCCACTCATCACCTCCCTCGTAGACAGATACCCTCCTTTTCGCTTCGACCTTGAGCACGTGACCAGCACTTTGACCGCCTCCCTCTCCCCCGAAAACTCCAGCCAACCGTTTCCTAACCTCGTCCTTCGAGCCATCGACCACCCCCCCTCGATCCTCCCCCCCTCAGTCCTCCCCGCAGGCGGGCCGGCTTCGCCACCGATCGCCGCTCCAGAATCGGCTTACCTCCTGCTCCATCCCTTAATACCGGCCAGCCCCGCGCTTCGATCCGAAACCAGCGCCCGCTACCCGTCCCAAACTTCGGTACCTGGCGACCCACCGGCACCGTTTGCCATCTCAACCGATCGGTTCAGAAAAGAAACCGACATTCACTGGGGCTACTTTAAAGCGACCCGCTTCCCCGCCTCCTCAATCCCGGAATGAACCCATCCACCCAACATCCCATCTGGATCGATTCCCATTGCCACCTCGACCGCTTCGCCGCCCGGGGCGAACTGAGCGCTGTTCTCGAGCGGGCCCGCCGGGCAAATGTCCGGGAGATGATCACCGTCAGCACCTCCCCGGAGGATTGGGATCTCTATCAGGGGCTGGCCACCCAACACCCGGGCATCATCCACTACACGGTCGGGATACACCCCAGTGAAGTGACCTCCGCCTGGCCCGCCGCGGTCGAACAACTTTCAGCCTTTCTCAACCGCGCCGATGATCTCCCGCGGCCCGTAGCGATCGGTGAAATTGGCCTCGATTACTTCCGCCTCCCCGCCCGGGAAACCGCTGCCAAGGCCGAAGTTGTCCAATTGCAGCAAGCCGCCTTCCGCGCCCAGCTCCACCTCGCCTCCGAGCTCCCCCTTCCCATCGTCATCCATTGCCGGTCAGCCCAGGCCGATTGTCTCAAAATCATTCAAGAGAGTAAAATCGATCCCCGGAGGTTTATCTTTCACTGCTTCTCGGGGACCCCCGCCGAGGTCCAGCAGCTCCTCCAGCTTGGCATCCGCGTCTCCTTCACGGGCATCGTTACCTTCAAGAGCGCCTCCCTCCTTCGCGAAGCTGTCGCCCTCGTTTCCCCGGAATCCACCATCATCGAGACAGACTGTCCCTTTCTCGCCCCGGAACCTCACCGCGGCCAGCAGAATGAACCCGCCCACACGCAACTCATCGGCAACTACCTCGCCAGCCTCCACAACCTCTCCCCTGTGGAGTTTTCCCACCTCTCCACCCGGAGCACCCGCTCGTTTTTTCAACTTCCCCCTGCGGCAGCTTTCTAAAAATAAAATGCGGTCAGATTGTTCACCACATCTTTGATTCAGGTTTGCCAGTCCCCCATCTCAGCCCCAAGACTCAACTCAAATTATGAATATCCGTCGCTTTTTCGATTACTGGAATCTGCAGGAAGATCCGTTTAATGCCGAAGAGGCGCGCCATGATGCGGTTTACCAGCGGATCATGATCGAGGCGATGACCCATCCAGATTTCGAGAAAATCTATGGATCGCCTCATCACCCGGCAACCGCAGTGGTCTTCGGAGAAAAAGGCAGTGGCAAAACCGCCATCCGCTTGCTCATGGAGCAGCGCTTCCTCCAATTCAACAAAGAACATCCAGAGAAAAAAATCTGGGTCATTCGCTACGACGACCTGAACCCGATTCTCGATCGGCTCTCCCGCTCAAAATCGGTCAAGGGCAAGGATTACCTCCAGGCGATTCAACTCAGCGACCATCAGGACGCCATCCTCTCGATCGGAGTCACCCAGCTCATTGATCAACTCGAGTTTGATACCGAGGAGTCGACCCCGGCCAAAGCCCTCCGCAAGACCATCCGGAAACTTCCCCGTCAAAAACGTGTTGATCTAGCCACCCTCGCCCTCCTCTACGATCAGCCCACCAGCGGAACCCGCGCCGAGCGCTGGGAACGGCTGGTATCGCTTCTCAAACTCTCTCGCCCTCTCTCCGGTCAACTTCCCGCCGTCGTCACCATCGTTGGTGCAGTCGCCCTCGCAGCGGGGATCGCCCTCCATCAGTTGAAACTGGTTGAGGAGGTCTGGAGCATCCCGCTGGCTATGCTCGGCGGGGCCACCACCCTCTTTGGTCTCTGGAAATGGGCCAGCGGGGCCCTTGGCGCCCGCTCCCTTCGCAGGCGCATCACCGCTTCCATCCGCACGGTCGAGTACAGCCCGACCGCCCTCGCGGCTGCCATTTCACGCATCAACGCCCGCATGATCGAGGATGAACCGGTCCCCTCCGTTGAGGATCACGACTCCCGCTACGATCTCAGCCAGCGCTTCGTTCGCGTCCTCAATCACCTCGGTTACCAAAGTGTCGTCGTCCTCGTAGACCGCATGGATGAACCCGTTGCCGTAAGTGGAGATCCCTCCAAGATGCGCTCCCTGGTCTGGCCAATGTTTAACAACAAGTTCCTCCAACAGGAAAATTACGCTCTCAAGTTGCTGCTGCCGATCGAACTCGGGTACCTCCTCAATCGGGAGAACGCCGACTTCTTCCGCACCGCCCGCATGGATAAACAAAACATGATTGAGCGGCTCGAATGGACGGGAGCCACCCTCTACGACATCTGCACCCGCCGCCTTCAGGGCTGCCAGGGCGAGCGAGGGCGCCGCATCGAACGCCTCGGCAATCTTTTCAGCGAGGATGTTACTCATGCCGATATCATTGATAGCCTCGATCAAATGCACCAACCGCGGGATGCTTTCAAATTCCTCTACGATGTCGTCCAGGAACATTGTCAGAACACACCAGACGATCAGCCAATCTACACCATTCCCAAATTAACCCTCGAACAGGTGCGTCGGCGTCAGAGCCAACGCGTCCGCGACCTCCAGAGCGGTTTGGCACCCGCCTGATCTTGACCTCGGTCTAATTTTGGTTTTTTCCTGCAATCGGATTTCGAACTTTGATTGTTCGAATTCCTGGAACCTCCAGCACAGGCCAGAATCTCACAGCGTACCATGAATCCATACTTCTTCCTCCTCATCGTTCCCACCTTCATCATCGGCTTTTGGGCCATGAACCGTATCGAGAGCACCTACCGGAAATTCTCCAAAGTTGGCGCTCGCAGCGGGATCACTGGCTTTGAAGCAGCTCGCTACGTCCTTCAAAGTGCCGGAATCCACGACGTGAAGATCGCTTCGACCAAGGGGCACCTTACCGATCATTACAACCCGATGACCAAAACCCTGGTCCTCTCAGAGCAAAACTACGCAGGCTCCAGCCTCGCTGCTCTCGGGGTGGCTGCTCATGAGGCCGGCCATGCCATCCAGCACGCCACCGGCTACGGGATGCTGAAAGCCCGCATGGCTTTGGTTCCGATTACCAATATCGCCTCCCAGGCTCTACCCTTTGTCATCATCGGGGGCTTCATTTTCGGTAGCCTCGGCCTTCTCAAGCTCGGAATTCTCGTCTACCTCGTCCTCACCGTTTTCCAGTTGGTCACCCTGCCCGTGGAATTCGACGCCTCCAAGCGAGCCACCTTCCAGTTGGCGGGGCTCGGTATCATCTCAGAGGATGAACGCCCCGGGGTGGTCAAGACTCTAAACGCGGCCGGCTGGACTTATGTGGCAGCCTTCATCAGCAGCCTCGCCAATCTGATTTACCTCGTTCTCCTCACCCGAGACTGATCTATCCGGGCAGGCACCCTTCTGGCGAGTCCTTACTTGCGACCGCGAACAACCCTTCTACAGGCAAATAGCCTCTTTCAAGGCCCGAGTATCGACTCGGGCTTTTTTTTGGCCCCTTACCTGAATCAATTTCCGTAAAACCCGGCCGCAGATGGCTTAAATAATGCTAGCGCCCCCATAGTTACAAAATCTCCACCTTTAGAAAATCCGTACTTTCGCCCTTGACCTCGAATTCTTAAAAATCCTATAACCACCTTGTCATGAATTTTTTACCTTCCAGCCTGTCCTTCGGAAGTGGTCTGCCCAGCGCGAAGCTGGCCCTCCTCGCCATTGCATCTTCGGCCGTTCCCATCACCGGGTTCGGTGCCCCCTTCATCCTCAGCTTCGACTTCTACGGCAACCCTAATTCTGGCAACCCGGTTAATTTCCTTTACGATACCGCTGATGTCACTCCGGCAGAGCGGGCAGCTGGAAAGGCTGACTTAAATTCGGTCCTCGTCAGCGCTGATAGCGTCAACCCACCCGCAGTCGGCGGAACCCCTATCGGGCAGCTCTGGCGCGACTACGGGATCGGTATTTCCATCACCGCAGGTACGTCCCTCCCCCTTGGGCTCTTTGACAGCCATGACAATTTCACGACCACAGGTTCTGTGACTGGTGACAACGACCTCCTCACGGGTACCGATGTCAACACCAATCCGGGGGGCACCCGCAAGGAAAATTCTTTATTCGGAGCACAACCGATGGGCAACCTCCTCATTGTTGAAGAGAACCCTGGTGATGGGGTCCCCGACGATGCCAACGTCAATCCAACCATCAGATTCGACATCGACAATACTGGGTCTTTCGCAGAAAACAAAACCGGGTCTGTCGAAGCCAGACTCGACTACTTTGTCTTCGTCGATGACGTAAACGTCAAGGTGCAGCTCTTTTTTACTGACGGCTCCAATCGCTTTATATTAGGAAATGCTTCGACATTTTACTCGGTTCCTGAAGACAATCAAGTGCTCTCCCTCCATGGTATCGGTGATCCAAATCCAAAGCCGCTCGCTGACGTCATTGAGACTGCCGACCTTTCCAATCCGCCTGGGTTCTCCCTCGATTACTTCACCGTTCAGTTTCAGGGGAGTGGGGGCATCGGGGAGGTTGGGTTTGAGTTTCTCTCGTCCGTCCCTGAGTTTTCTTCAACCACCGTCGGTTGCCTTTTCTTCACTTTCTTCATCGCATTCCGAAGCCTGCGGCGCCCCAACTTAAAACGGGTTTCTGTCTAGGACCTAATTTCTCCCACCTATGGCATGAACCTGCCAGAGACAGGTTCTCCCACCCCTGGGGCCTCAAGGGTACGCTTGGTTCACGGTCTGCGTTTGCAGAGGCTCCCCAAGCCCGCCGAGTTTCCCCAAATCTACGTATCAATTTACGTTGACCCGAATCACCTCATTCTTGTCCTTTAGCTTTTGTGGCAGAGACCAACCCCATCCCCCACGACGATCAAAATCCCCAACCCCACTGGTTTGTTTGGTCCTTCTTACTCATTGTTCTGCTCACCTTTCTCGCAGCAGTCTTTTTGGTACTGATTCCGTGGCGGGCGGAGTATTGGGCACTACGCACCGAGTGGGCTGCCGAAAAGGCTGATTGGAGCAGCGTTCTGGACGCCTCAGCCAGCGCCCTTCGGTGGAAGGGCAGCCAACCCTCGGTCGAGGTGCTTCGCCTTCGGGCTCTCTTCGAAAGAGATAACTCCGTCGCCGATCAATTCGTCCCACCCTCTGGCGCCCTAAGCCCTCAGGCCAACCTGGCAGTTGTCGAGATCCTTCAGTCGCGCGGCATGTGGGACCAACTTACCCCCTTTATTGACCAACTAGTCATCGACCTGCCGAGAGAGCCCCGCACCGTTCTCATTGCAGCCAGACAGGCCCTCCACGAGGAACGGACCAGGGATGCCATCGAATGGGCTAATACTCTCGTCAAGGTCAGTCCAAACGCGCCTTCCACCCACCTGCTCGCTGGAAAGGTTCGCCTTCGGGAAGGCGGCCTTTTCTCCATCCTCAAATCGGTTCGGCACCTTTTTATCGCAGCTGAGTCTCCCGACAGGACAGGACTTGAGGCGATCAACCTCCTCCTCACCCTCTCTCAGCAGACTGTCTTTGCCCCGCTTGAGTTCAATCGGCTAGCCGATCTCATCCAGAAGCACCCCGAATCCGATCCGACCCAGTATCTCATTGCCCTATCCATTCGCACGGAACTCAATCCAGACCAAAAAGGTCAGTTCATCGCCCAAGCCGTCCAGCGGTATGAAAAAAACGAACCCCTCCTCCTCGCCAGATGGTTGCAAACCCGGGGTGAATTTTCCCGAACCATCAGTTTGATCGAAGCCATCGAGGCCGATCGCTTTTCGATCGAAGATCGGAGGGAGCTCGTACGCTTGCAGCTCAGAGCCTTTCTTCAAAATGATCAACAGGCCGAAGCGGTCGAGCTCCTCAAAGCTTCACCCTCCCTAGACACCGCCGAGGCGGAGTATTTGCGAACCGTCCTTGCCGCCCGAAGCTCCGGCTTCGATCAAGATTTCATCGACCAGGCAGAGCTTTCCCTTCAAGCAATCAGGGCCAATCCCGATCCCGCCCTGAGCTACGCGTTGGGGCGTCTTTGCCAAAATGGGCAGCAACACCAACTGGCGATTGATGCTTTCAGCCTCAGCATTGAGAAGGGTGCCACGGGCCCCATCCGCTTGCAGGCCATCCAGAACAAGCTGAATTCCCTGATCCTCGATCATCAGTTGGAGGAGGCCCTTGAGTTTTCCGGTGGTCTAGTCGAGGAAATGCAGGACTTCCCCTTTTTCCTTAACAACTACGCCTATGTGGCCCTCACCCTCGGTCAAAATACCGAAGCTGCTACTGAAATGATCAACTCGGTTGTGGAACGATTTCCCAACCTCAAGGTTCTCCACGGTACCCAGGCTTTTTCCCGGGTAGTTACAGGGAATTTCGAAGAGGCGCTCGAAATATTCAGTAAGATTCCTGCAACAATCGTAGAACAGGTCCCGGCGACCCGGTTGCTCGGTGCCTTCATTCAATTCAATCTCGGAAATTATGAGGAAGCTCGCAGCCTCCATGAAAAAGTCGATGTCAACAGGCTACTACCCCCTGAACAAAAAATTTTCCTTCAACTCGCCGCTGACCTGGACTCCGGAACAACCTCAGCTAACAACTGAAAAAGCATGCTCAGCAAAATCCTTCTTAAAATCGAAACCTTCTTTCTCGATAGGTTTGAGCGGCCAATTTCCGAATACCACCGCCTTCCCAGATGGTTCCGCCTGGCCTTTCAAAGTTTGGTCATCGGGGGATTCATCGGCTTGAGCATTCTTTTCTTCGGTTGGGATTCGATCAAGCGCTACCGGGCCACCGCCATCTTAAACGAGGCCGTTCAACTCAAGGAGGCAGGTCAATTCCAGGATTCTTTTGAAAAGGCCCGCACAGCCCTGCGCGTCGATCCAACCTTCAACGACCCGGTCTCCTTCATCTACGAAATGACCTACCCCCTTGGCATCCCGGATTCTCTGGTCTGGGGCATGGAAAATGGCAAACGCCTCGGTTACACCGAAGATCAGATGCTGGAACTCATCGAAATAGGCATCCGTTTTGAGCGCTTTTTCGATGTGCGCCCCCTCATCCTTCACCTTCGCGAACGGCTGCCAGACGACCAACGGGTGCAGATAGCCCTCGCTCGACTCTACCTGCACGATGGAGAACCGCTCAAAGCCCTGGAAATCGCCGAAGATTTCATTCCCAAAGATCCTGAGAACCCAACCCTCCATCAACTCGGTTTCGACGCAGCCATTTCTTCTCGGTCGGTCGAGTTTCTCGAAAAGATGGGTCCCCTGTGGTTCGAGTACATTAATCGCGAGGATGAACTCGGCATCACGGCCCTCCGAATCCTCACGAGGCTCGATCAATCAAACTCAACCCTCCTCTCCAAGCTCGAAGTCCACCCCCTCGCTGACCGCGGGGATCGCGTTTTTGTCGCCAACTTCAAGATCCGCAACCGCCCCCAAGATGCCGACGCCATTCTTCAATCAATCAAGCCCGAGTTTAATCTCGACCAAGTAAACGATCGTGCTCTTTGGACCTCCCTTCTGGCAATTCATCGGCTCTACGACGAAATAATCGAATCGATTAAAGACCCCCGCGAACACCGCAACGGGCGTATCACCTGGGAATATGTTTCAGCACTGCTTGAGTTAGGTCGCGCTCAGGAAGCCATCAAGCTCTTTAACGAGTCTACCCGACGAGAATTGGGACTTACCCGAGCCCACTTCGACTACCTTCGTTCAATTGCTGATAAGGAGCAAAGTGGCGAGTACTCAACTTATAGCCTTACCTCCGTTCTTCGGAATTCGACGCCCGGAGAATGGTCTATGATCGAGGAGGACCTTCGTAAAAGAGGTCAGGAAGATGCCCTCATCGTCTTCCACGAGCACATGAGTCGCTCGTTTGATGCCCCGGAAACCGGAAACGCTTTCCTTCTCTTGCGGGCCTACCAGACCGGTGACGAAATTCAGCTTCGTATTCTTCTCAATCGGGAAAATCTTAAATCCTTCGCCCAACAACCGGGAACCGTAGCCTGGTTTGCTGCCTACCTACGCATCATTCTCAACATCCGGGTAAACGAGTTACACTCAGAAATTCAGGACCTGCTCGTCTCTTCCGTAGCCTACCCTCCTTTTCAGAATATTGTCGCCCTTCTTTACATGCGATTGGGCCAACCTGAGACTGCGAAACGGGTAGCCACTCCCCTGCCCGGTCGTCCCCAGGATTATCCCGCCTTCCTGGTCATGTCGGTCGCCATCTTGGAAGCTAATCTGGCCGACAGAAAACCCCATCCCGCCATCGTCAGATTCCTTGAAGACCGATTTCAGATTCCAACTGAAAAAGATCTCTTGCAGCGGATGACCCAAGGTGCCGGAAAGGACCTTTAGCTCAAGGTCTACTCCGAACCATCGCCGACGGTGGTCAGTTCCTTCTCCACTGCCAATGGGTGGATGGACCAGCACTTGAGCACTTTCAAATTTTAACAGAAGTCCCATAGGCCATCGTTAGCTCAACAGCTCTCCAATCCCTCCACAGCCATTCGCCCACCGGTTTCTCAAAGTTAGATGAATGAAAGTCGCGCAGATTTCCCTTGGAACACCGCAATTTTCCTCACCTCACTCATTCTTCTTTTCATCTGGGTCCTTCACCTCGAGTGGAGCTACAGCGATGATTATCAATACGGGTGGGTCGTCGCGCCGGGTGTTCTGCTAACCCTCTACCTTCGTTGGTCAAATCGGCCAGACCCTGAACTGGGCGATCCAAAGCGGTCCAGAGTCGTCCAAACCCTGATCACCCTCCTAGCCCTTGGAAGCCTGCCTTTTTTCATCGTCTATGCCGCAGGTCCAGAGTTTCGCGGTCTCCTCTGGGTTTTTGGTTTCTGGGTCGTCCTCATCGGTCTACTCAACTTCTACCTGATCGGAGGTTTCCCCTGGCTCCTCCATTTCGCTTTTCCCTGGGCGATCCTTCTCGTTAGCATTCCTTGGCCGGAGTTTATCCATGCTCCCCTCGTCAACGGCCTGATGGGCTTTGTTGCAATCGGGGTCAGCGAAATCCTCGTCTTTTTCGGAATTTTTGCTGAAGCCACTGGAAACCTGATTCAGTTGAGTAATGGAAGCGTGGGAATCGACCAGGCCTGCAGTGGCATCCGCTCGTTCCAACTTTCTTTCACCTTCGGCATCTTTCTCGGCGAGGTTTTCCGCTTTGGTTACCTCAGTCGCGCTATCTTCGTTTTGGTCAGCCTTTGCTTCGCGTTCTTCATTAATATCATACGAAGTCTGCTCCTGTCGCTTCTATTCGACGGCGGCGGGCAGGAGCTTATGAACGAATGGCACGACACCATCGGGATAGTCGTGATGTTCTTTCTCGTCAGCTTTCTCTACGCGATCGCGTCACTCTACGACCACTTTTTCAACCACCACCAAGCCGCAAACGAGTCCAAAATCCACCTGGCTCCGACTAATTGCTCAATCAAGCTCCAGGACCTATCGAGGTCCACAACCGTTCTCTGGATCAGCATCGGTATCGCTTCCTTTTTCCTCAGCGAATTGTGGTACAGACTCCGTTCACCGCAGGATGGCGGTCTCCGCCTCGTCGCCCTCGAGGAACGCCTACCCAATTCCTGGAATCGCATCTTCCTTCCAGACCAGGTCAAAGAGGTCCTCAGATACAGTCACGCGGTTTCGGGAACTTTTGAAACCAAAGGCTCCCTTGAACCCGTAGCCTTCCACCTTTTTACTTGGGAACCCGGTAAGATTAGCTCTTCGGTCACCGGCCACTCGCCCGATATCTGCCTTCCTTCTGCCGGTTGGAGTCTGGTGGCCACTCTTCCAACAAAGACTCTTACCTTCGATGAGCTCGACATTTCCATCGCTATCACCCCCTATCAGTTCGAGTCGCCATCCGGTGACATCGTTCACTCCTTCTGGGCCATCTGGGACCGTTTGGGAAGCACGGAGATTGTCGGTCTGGGAGACGGCTACGGCACCCGAATCGTGGGGGATGCTCTCGCCGGGCGGAGAATCGACGGGCGTCAAACCCTCAACATCATCTATTTCGGGAACCAGTCGCCGGAACAAAAATGGGCAGATTTTGAACAGGTCTCTAAACAGTTTTTGAGTATCCAATCGATCAGGTGAGCCTACCTTTCGATCATGCAGACTTTAGGCGGGTTGCTCCGTCCCTTTCCCTCGTCGCGATTCTTCTCGGTGTCTATGCCTACTTCCTCCACGTCGAGTGGATGGCCAACGAGCAATACTCTCACGGATCTCTCATCCCCTTCCTCTTTCTCTACCTCCTCGTTCAACGCCTGCCAAGTGCTCCCCTCCCCCGAGCCCTCTCCCTCGCGCACAAAAAGCTCCTCGACCTGACCCTCTTCTTCACCCTACTTCTATTCGGCCCTCTTCTCCTTCTCTTTAAGGCAAACCCGGACTGGAGACTCATTTTCTGGGTCGTCGCACTACTCATCTTCCTCTCCATCTGCCTCCTCGCCATCCGCACTGGGGGCCGCCCTTGGGGCACTCACTTTGTTGGTTCAGCATTCATTTTTTTCACGGCTGTCCCATGGCCCACCCGAATCGAAGGTCCCATCCTTGACGGGCTCATCTCAGCCGTAACCACCGTCGTCGTTTGGATCCTTCCCTTGCTTGGAATCTACGCCGAAGAACAAGGGAACCTCATCCTCCTTACCAACGGCCCGGTTGGCGTGGAAGAAGCTTGCAGCGGTATTCGCTCTTTCCAACTGGGTCTCCTTGTCGCCTGGTTCTTTGGCGATCTCCATCGCTGCCGTCCGGCCGTCCGCATCTCGCTCCTCTTCGCTGCCTTGATTGTCGCCTTCGCATCAAATCTTTTTCGCACCTTGGCCCTTACCCTTCTTTTCCATCGGGGCGGCGATTCACTGATGCAGGAGTGGCACGACTTCGTCGGCTTCCTCACCATGTTCGGGTCGGTATGCCTCATTTTCGGCATCTCGTTTCTCGTTCGACGTCGGACTCTCTCGAAACCCCGCCACGACCCCGTCACCAACCTCCCGGCTTGGCCATCATGGACCGTCACTCTCGTTGCTGTCCTCACCCTGGTATTCGGATTTGCCTGGGTCACGGTCCACTATCAGCTCAGAGGATCAACCCCTTCTGGGCATCGTCTTTTCGAAATATCCGACTTTAATCTACCTTCCGACTGGACTTCTCGACCCATCCCGAACCGGTCGCGTGCCATCCTCCGCTACTCCGAAGGCTATAGTGGCGAGGGCTACACCAACGAGGGTGACCCAATCAAAATCTTCCTTTTATCTTGGGACCGAAATCGTGTCTCCAGCTTTGTTGGCGTCCATCGCCCAGAGATCTGCCTTCCCTCAGTAGGATGGACCCTGACGAATCACGGAAAGACCTTCTCAGTCGTTGCCCAAGGCGGGCCCATCGACTTTGAGGTCATTCAATTTACCCACCATACCGGGCACCGGATGGTCGTGTATTTCAGCGTCGTCGATTTGTCCTCAGGGCGGGAGCTCATCAGCCCGGCAACTACCGCACGACAGCGGGTCCAATCTGCCATCAACGGGCTGAGGATCATCGGACGACAATCCATTGGGATCTACTTTATTGACCCTCCCTCACTCATCGAAACCCAAAGAGAAGTCGCCAGGCTGGTGGGATCATCTCCGGAGAGTTAACAACCAGCCGCCAGCGATTAGAACCGATTCCAGGAAAGAGGAGTGCAGAAAAAAGGGCTGCCGAGTCTATTGGCAGCCCTTCTCTAAACTTAGCTCGCGTGCCCTTAACTTAGAGGTTCGAGATAAAGTCGAAGTATGCTTTCCCGTCCGCAGCAGTCGGGGCCAATCCATTGATCCCCATTGCGCTGAGGATGGCCTGATCCTGACCCATCTGGATCAATGCGCCGCGAAGGGCATCTTTAAGATCCTCCGGCAATGAAGCGGGGACCGCAAAGGTAGAACCAGGTGCCAAATCGAACTTCTTGAGAATGACTACGTCATCTTCGGTCAGTCCAGCTTCGGCGGCAAATCGGGTCAAGCCGATGTCATCGGTGGCAATCACATCGTATTTCCCCTCCTTGAGGCCAACCAAACTCGCCGCATGAGAACCACTCATCTCAATACTCGAGAAAGAACTGTTTAACTTCTCGCCAAAAAATTTCGCGGGAACGAGGTACCCGGCGGTCGCCTGTTCGTCGGTAAATGCGATCACCTTCGATCCATCGAGGGCGCCATCGATGGAGGATAATCCGGAGCTCTTCAGTGCGACCAACATCGGAATGAAACCCGGCTGCCCGGAAGGTCCGACTTCCACCACCAGGGCTTCAAGCGGGACTGAATCCGAGGTGGTAACAAAAGACTTAGGTCCCAGATAGGCAATCTGCGCAATTCCCTCAATCAGAAACTGGGAAATTTGGCCATAGCTGGCAGCCGTCGAAGCCCCGATTCGGTAATCGAGCTGACCCGAAAGGAATTCGGCCACAAGTTCGGCCGCCTTGATCTCTCCTTCAGATCCGCCAACCGGGATCATCGTCACAAACATTGGCTTTGGCCAACTGTCCTTTTCGGACTTCTTGGAGAAGAAGGCATGGCTAGAAACCGACGTCGCCAATAAGGCGAGGCTAGAGAGAAGAAGTAGTTTTTTCCTCGAGAATGATCATCCGCCCGGGGAACAGCTTTTCAATCGAATTCAATTCGGTGTTACGAATTAATAACAGCCTGCAGATTGCTTGATTTCACCCCTTAACCAGCTTCCGGCAGTAGACCATTGCCAGGGTACCCGGGCAACTCAGCTTCAGCCCCCCGCTCTCCGCTCCTCCGCTCTAACCGCTCCGCTTCAGCGGCGAGAGCCTCCTCAAGGCTAGCGACGCGAACGCCGCAGACAACCGAACAAGCCACCCAACCCAAAAAGGAAGAAGGCGGCTGGCTCTGGCACAGGAATAACTTCGTAGCGACTACCCGACTCTCCCGAGACAGTCTCCGCCGTCAGCAGCTCCCCGGTGTCATTGTCCCGGAGATCGATGCCGAGGACTTCGAGGGTGCTTCCAAAGTCGGCATTGCCAGAGTCCGGAACAATGTTGTCCGGGTTGAGGTTCACCGAACTTTGCAGCGTCAGGGAAAAAAGCTGAGGGGACCCTCCGTGGACGTAGGCGTCCGAGACCAATACCTCGTTGTAAATTCCCGGGGTGTCAAAGATCCACATGTCAGATGGATTGTTGGCGTGTTTAAGGGTGATCACGACAAAAGCATTCCCGGTAATGGTACCGGAAAACCCGAGGATGTATCTTGAATTATAATTCACTGCAGTACCGCCATAAGCCAGTGTCTCACTAAAGCTTGCAATACCGTCTGCAGTGTAAAAATCCGGTGCTTCCTCAACGTAGAACCCCTCGTCAATAAGGTTACCATCAACCGAACCCCCTCCTTGCGCCCTCAGTTTCTTAATTGCGGCAGATGCCGATGCATTCCCGTAGAATTGATAGAAATCATCATGCGCCGCGCCACTGATCGCGACGAAAGCTCCACCAGACTGCTCAAAATCGAGCACCGCCGCGAAGCCCTCCGACTCATTGTAGTAGCCAAATCCAGCATCTGCTAAGAGGGATGGCGCAGCCTCCAAATCGAAAGAGGTTGCGGTTGTTACGGAGATCAAGGCGATCAGTTCAATGTTCTTCTTTGCAAGGTACTTCATAACAGGAATTTCGTTTGCGTGGTTGGTTGATACGGAGGATACCCTCATTTTAATTCACGGAGAAGGCAGCCACGAATTGCTATAAAAGTTTCTTATAGCGCAGCAAGACAGGCTTTTCCCCAAAAGCAATAAACAAAGATTTAACGATCTCTGGCCTCCGCCCCTGCCCCCATCCAGACCGGCTTTAAAACCGACCATATTGAATTCTTAAAGTCATGCCGGGGCAAAACGCGGGTGTTCCGAGTCGAATCGCAGCGAGGTAATCGCCATCCAGTGCGTATCAGTTCTTTGGATACAATTGCTTCAAATCGGCCCAGCTCACGCTATCCCGAGTCCTCGATCCAACAAAGTCCCCCAATCATCAGCCGCTAATCCTCGGTCCTCTGATCGGTGGACACCCGCTCAGAGTGCCTTCTTGATCTCCATTCAGGGAGTTTCTCAAGAAGTCTCCGTTTTCGAGACCGCAGGCTTCTCCTTGGTTACCTCGGTCTTCGGTTCTGAGCTTTTGGCTTCAGCCGTTTTGCTGGCTGGTTGCCCTTCTGCCTTAGAGTCCCCGCCCCCGGAAGAGTCTGCTTTCCGTTCTTCCTTGCCATCCCCGGAGCGCTTATAGTCCGTTTCGTAAAATCCGGAGCCCTTGAAAATCAAGCCTGCCCCGGCGCCGATTTGCTTGATCAATTGGTTTTCTCGGCAAGCCGGACACTCCGTCCGCGCAGGCTCAAGCATGGAATGAAAAATCTCAAAATCCTGCCCGCAGGCAGCACATCGGTAGTCGTAGGTTGGCATTGATAAATATTGGCTTCGCGGCTTGACGGGAGTTTCATTCCGGGACGGAACCGATCCGAGTCCGATAAAACTGCAAACCACCCGCAAACACTTCCGAAAACGGGGCCAGCTTGTCCAGTCTGGACTTTGGTCTTCGTTTTCTGGGTCGCAGACCAGAATCTTTACCCCAAATCCCTGCTCCTAACTGAAGAAGTTGGCCATCCGGGATTCCGTCAAACGGCCTTCCGATACATAGAGCGACCTTGACAGATCCGTCAGGAGGTGGATTCGATGGTCGGTTATGATTACGTGGTTGAACAACCTCATCCAAAGACGGGGTAAAATTGTCTTCATAATCCTCCTTGTCGTCGTGACGATAGCCTTTGTCTTTACCATCGGAAACACTCCCGGCATCGTTTCCGAAGACGAGCGGGGTTCCCGAACCGATTTCTTCGGGGTTGACCTCAACAATACCCGGGAGGTCACCCGACTCGAAACAGAGGCATTCATCAGTTACCTGTTGCAGACGGGACAGCCTCCTCGAAACGAGGCCCTCGCAAGGCACCTTGAAGTTCGCGTCGCCGCCATTGCCCTTGCCACGAAACTGGGAATCACCGACCCATCACCAGACGGACTCCGCGCTTTCATCGAACAGCTTCCGGCCTATCAACGGCAGGAGGGCGGCTTTGACCGTGAACGTTACGCCCTGACTTTGGAATACCTGAAAAATAATGCCCGCATCACCGATGCCCGAATAGCCGACACCCTGATCGGCGATTGGAAAATGCTGCAAATCCTCGATACGCTCGAATCGGTCAATTTTCTCCATCCCGAAGAACTCAGCCGAGACACCCTCTGGCGCCACAGCACTTGGGAAGTTTCGGTCGCCACTCTTGACTTCGACTCCTTCAATCCGGAAATCGAAGTCACCGAGGAAGCCATCGAAGCATTCCATCAACAACGTTTGGCAAACTACCGGACACCCGAGAAAACCGTCTTCCAGTACGTGCGATTTTCCCCCTCCAGTGCGCTTGAACAGGTCGATCCTCCGTCGGAGGTGAAGCTTCTCGAATGGTTTCAGAAAAATGAGGAAGCTCTCGATCTCGAAGACCTCGCCTCCCTTGAAGCGGATCAAGCCGAGGATGCTGCGACCAGCCGCTTTACTCTTCACCGCGAGGCTATCCTCGCCGCCTACCTTGACGAGGCTGCTTATGAAACGGCAGCCGACCTAGCCCAGAATACCGCAGAAAAACTCTATCTCGATCGAATCGCCCTCGGTTCAACCGAGTTTTTCCAGTTGCTCACCGATCGGGGGCTGGTCCTTGAAACCGTCCCTCCCCTCGCGTTGGACGAGGTCAACACAAGCGAGACTCCCCTTGCCCGTGCTACCCTTAATCAAGCCTTTCAAATGTCGCCACAAAGGTACTACAGCGATCCCATTGACGAACCCGAGGGACCTGTTCTTGTTTTTCGGGCCGAAGTCATCCCTCCAAGCGACCCACCACTCGCCGAAATTCGCTCCCAGGTCGAAGAGGATTTCCGGGCTGCCCAAACACTCGAGGCTTTCTTTGCCAAAGGGGAAAATCTCCGGGCATCCCTTCTTGCCGGGATTGAGGAGGGTCGAACTTTTGAGGAAACTGCCGCTGACCTTGGACTGGCTACCCAGCGGTCTCGGCCCTTCAGCCTTTCTGCTCCCGATTTCAGCATCCCGTTCCCCGTTCTCCAACAGCTGCCTCGAATCGCCAAAGACCCTGTTTCCCCCATGCTTCGGAATGGCCCAGACGGTGTCTTTGCCCGGGTTGAATCGCGGATCGGTCCCTCCGAGGCGGACTTCAAAGAGTTCTCCCAAGCCATTGAAGAACAACTCACGCGAGTTCCCTCCCAAGTTTTTGTTTCTACCCTGATCCAGGAGTGGATTGGTCGCAGTCATCCAAACCTTCAATCTCGAGGCGACTCCCTTTGACAGGATTCCAATCTCTCCGTTCTCCAGCTTCTATGCCAGCCTCCCCAAATAATCGCCCTCATTCCTCCGTCGTCGTCGATGGCGTCAGCCGAGCTGCGGCTCGTTCCATGCTGCGTGCCGTCGGTTTTGATGACAAAGACTTTGAGAAGCCTCAGATCGGGATCGCCGCCTCGCCCTCGGATCTCACCCCCTGCAATATGCATCTTGGGGACCTCGCCAAACACGCGACGATCGGCGTCAATGAAAATGGTGGTAAAGCAATCAACTTCAGCACCATTACGGTATCAGACGGCATCAGCATGGGTACGCCCGGAATGCGCTACAGCCTCGTCTCGCGGGAAATCATTGCCGATTCGATCGAAACGGTCGCCGCTGCCGAGGGTTTCGATGGGCTGGTCGTAATCGGCGGCTGCGATAAAAATATGCCGGGCTCGCTCATCGCCATTGCAAGGCTCAACCGTCCAGCCGTCTTTGTCTATGGGGGCACCATCCTGCCCGGCTTCCATCCTCATGATACCGCCCGCGCCAAACCCCTCGACATTGTTTCCGTCTTCGAGGCAATTGGTCAGCACGCCAAAGGAGAGATTGACGATCAAGGCCTCAAGATCATCGAGTCCTGTGCCATCCCCGGCCCTGGCTCCTGTGGCGGTATGTACACCGCCAATACGATGGCCAGCGCCATCGAGGCACTTGGCATGAGTCTCCCCAACAGCAGTGCTCAACTCGCTGTCGGAAAAGCCAAAGAAGAGGACTGCTCCCGTGCCGGAGCTGCCGTCGTCAGCCTTCTCCAAAAGGGCATCCGTCCCCGCGACATCCTCACCCGCCAGGCCTTCGAGAACGCCATCGTCACCTGCACTGCCCTCGGCGGCTCTACCAATCTGGTCCTCCACCTCCTCGCCATGGCCCATGCAGCCGAGGTGGAGCTGAGCATCGACGATTTTCATACCATCGGTCAGCGCGTTCCCGTCCTCTGCGATGTCAAACCCTTTGGACGCTACAACATGAGCCACCTCATCACCATCGGAGGAATTCGCCCGCTTATGAAAGATCTCCTTGATCGAGGCCTTCTCCACGGCGATTGCCTGACCGTCACTGGGGAAACCCTCGCCGCCTCCCTTGAAGGTATCCAACCCTACCCTGAGTATCCAGAAAAACAGGACATCGTCCGTCCTTGGGAGGACCCAATCAAATCCGAAACCCACCTTCGCATCCTTCGCGGTAACTTGGCGCCTGGAGGCGCAGTCGGCAAAATCACCGGCAAGGAAGGTCTCTACTTCAAGGGCCAGGCCCGCGTCTACGAAAGCGAGGAGGCTGCCCTCGCTGGCATCCTCGGCGGCGAGGTAGCGAAGGGGCACGTTGTTGTCATTCGGAACGAAGGTCCAGTCGGAGGTCCGGGGATGCGAGAGATGCTCTCACCCACCGCTGCGGTGGCCGGTCGGGGTCTGATCAAAGATGTAGCCCTCATCACAGATGGCCGTTTCTCCGGCGGTAGCCACGGTTTCGATGTCGGTCACATTACTCCCGAAGCCGCCCGAGGTGGTGCCATCGGAATCGTTCAGAATGGGGACCTGATCGAGATTGATGCAGTCAAAAACTCCATCTCGCTCCTCATCCCGGAGGCTGAATTCAAGGCCAGAATGGAAAACTACACCCCGCCACCTCCTCGCGAGAAACGCGGCACGCTTGCCAAATATGCCAAACTTGTAACCTCGGCTTCGCTCGGCGCGGTTACAGACCACCACCTTTTCTGATAGAGATTAGACATGTCTTGGAATCGATACGCCTCCCACCTCATCCGTGTACCAGCCGTTGGGCTTTCCCTGGATAGCTCACGCGCTCCCTTTCCGGACGATTTTCTCTCCCAATGGGAAGAGCCTTCCCAGCAGGCCCTTGATTTCATGGACCAACTCGAGAAGGGCTCCCTCGCCAACCCGGACGAAGGCCGCATGGTCGGCCACTACTGGCTGAGGGCTCCTGAACTCGCCCCGGACCCGGAACTGAGCGTCGCTATCCGCAGTTCCATTGCCGAGATCCGTGACCTCTCCGAGCGGGTTCATCAAGGAGTTATCCGCGGTGCCAATGGAGCCTTTGAGCACCTTCTCGTGATCGGTATTGGAGGTTCCGCTCTCGGACCGCAGTTCATTGCCCAAGCTCTCGGCAACCCGGTTTCAGACAAGCTTCAGCTTCACTTTCTTGACAACACCGACCCCGACGGGATCGACTTCACCCTCGGCCAGCTCAGAGCTCTCCTCGGCAAAACTCTCTGCCTCGTCATCTCTAAGTCCGGAGGCACCCCGGAAACGCGCAATGGCATGCTTGAGACCGCCCAGGCTTACCAACGGGTGGGGCTCGACTTCGCCCGCCACGCCATCGCGATCACCGGTGAGGATAGCAAACTCGACCAACTCGCCCTCCAACAAAATTGGCTGGCTCGTTTCCCGATGTGGGATTGGGTCGGCGGAAGAACCTCGGTCACCGGTCCAGTCGGGCTCCTCCCCGCAGCCCTCCAGGGTATCGATTTCCTTGCCTTTCTCCGGGGCGCCGCCGCAATGGATGCCGCCACGAGATCCCGCCAATCCTCGACCAACCCCGCCCTCCGCCTCGCCCTCATGTGGCACTTCCTCACCAATGGTCGAGGCGAGCGCGACATGGTGGTACTTCCCTACAAAGACCGCCTCGCCCTGTTCTCCAAGTACCTTCAACAGTTGGTCATGGAGTCTCTCGGCAAGGAGTTCGACCTCGACGGGAAGGTGGTTGAGCAAGGGATTGCGGTCTACGGCAACAAGGGCTCAACCGATCAACATGCTTACGTCCAACAGCTGCGTGACGGGGTCCCCAATTTCTTTGTCACCTTCATCCAGGTCCTCAAGGACCGCCATGGACCATCTCTCGAGGTCGAGCCTGGCATCACCTCGGGAGATTATCTCCAGGGATTTTACCTCGGCACCCGGGAGGCCCTATCGGAGAAAGATCGCCCTTCCCTCACCATCACACTCGAAGAGGTCTCACCTGAGTCGGTCGGAGCTTTGATTGCCCTCTTTGAGCGCGCTGTCGGTCTCTACGCAGCCTTGATTAACATCAATGCCTACCATCAACCCGGAGTCGAAGCCGGGAAAAAGGCCGCCACTGAGCTTCTTAAGTTTAAGGCCCGCATTGCCACACTGCTCTCCGAGCACCCCGGTCAAAAACTGACCATGGAAGAAGTGGCCGCCCTCCTCGATCCCAGCGACTCGATCGAAAACGCTCACCAGATCATCCATCACCTCGCCGTCAACCATCCGGAAAAATTCCACCTCTCCCTCGGGGAATCTCCTCTCCAGGATCTAGTCTCGATCGCCTCTTGATCTCGGGTTGAACCATCAGCGTTAGTCCTGAGCTGAAGAGCAGTCTCTGGCCAGGCCCGTCCCAGGTTGAACTCAGGTCATGCGACCGAGGTCTCCTCAAAGCAGATCCTCCTCTCCAGACCAACGTTGACACTTCGAAACGAATCCGTTTTTACTTACTTCAGGTCCTCAAAAACTGCTCCATGAAAATCATCCAAATCCTCCTCCAGGTAGTCACTGTCCTGCTCATTGCGGTCCTCCTCTACTTTTACATTTCCAACAAGGAAGAGATCGCTCGTTTGGGAGAGGCCAAAGAAAACGTAGCTGCCAAAGTAGGCGTTGAGGGCAACACCTTCGCACAAAACATCAACAAGGCCGTCGCTCAGATCAACGAACTCGAGCAAGACCTCAACGCTTCCGAAGTGACGAACCAAGGCCTCAACAACCAACTGGCCTCCACCCGCGACGAACTCAACTCCCGCACCAACGAGCTCCGGCAAGCTCGCCAGGAAGCTCGCCTCGCCAACAACGAGGTAGCCACCGTCAAGGAGCGGGTAAGTGCCCTGCAGACGGAGCTGGCCCGCGCTGAACGCGAAGTTGAGTCTGAGCGTCAGTCAAGGATCCAGATTCAGCAGGTTCGCCTGACTGACACCCAGCGGATCGATGAGCTGACCGCCCAGCTCGCCTCCGCCCAGCTCGAGATTCAATCCCTCCAGGACGGTTCCACTGGACGACCAGCAAGCCCGACCTTGACCGAAAGTAGTTCTGATCCGGCGGACGGCTCCGCCCGCATCGCAAACCTCGAGCAGGAAATTG
Organism: Puniceicoccaceae bacterium; assembly: GCA_036822055.1. Lineage (GTDB taxonomy): Bacteria > Verrucomicrobiota > Verrucomicrobiia > Opitutales > Puniceicoccaceae > DAISIK01. The sequence goes on along the minus strand of DAISIK010000014.1, from coordinate 25,788 downwards.
CTCGGCTTCGAGCTCAGGTCGCCGCCACCGAAAACAACCCCACCCTCGACGCCTTTGCTAATTTGGCCGGGCAATCCAGGTTCGCCACCAGCACTGGAGACGCCGTATCCGTTTCCTCCCTCAGCGTTAAAGACGGGCTCGTCATCCTCGCTCCACTCGGAGATTTCAATTTCGAAAATCGAATGGTCCTCAACCTACTCGAGGATGGCATCAAAGTTGCCGATGTGCGGCTCGTAAGTGTTCTGCCCAACCACCTCGTTGCTGAGATCCTGCCGTCCTCACCACAGGTCAAGGCCCTCGAACGGGGCAAGGCGCTCAACACCCGCCGCGCAGCAACCCTCTAATCGCCGGACTCTCCTCACTTCCACTTCCTTGAAGACATTGATCATTCTCCTTTCGGCCATCGCCATCGGAAGCATCTTCGGAGGCTGCGCCACCAAGGACGAGGACGAGTCCACTCTCCCGTGGTCCCGTCCGGCTTCTTGGGAAGGAACCGCCCCGGGCTTTAGTCGCGGGGCTGGATTCTAGCCTCTGCTGTGGAAATGGCCCCACCCGAGGGCACAGCCAGCCTTCCCGCCGGACTCTATTTAGTCTCCACTCCGATCGGAAATCTTGGAGACATCACCCTCCGGGCGATCGAGATTCTCCAAGCAGTTGATCGCGTCGCCTGCGAAGACACCCGGGTAACCGGTAAGCTCCTCGCCCACCTCGGGATCAGCAAGCCTTTGGTCTCCTACCGGGACGAAAACGAGCAGCGCCTTGCCCCCTCTCTTGCCCAAGCAGTCGCCGAGGGCGAGCGGCTCGCCCTCGTCTCGGATGCTGGCACCCCCCTCATCTCCGATCCCGGCTTCCGCCTTGTCCGGACCTGCCGCAATCTTGGCGCCCCGGTCTTTTCCATCCCAGGTGCCACCGCACTCATCAGCGCCCTTTCTGTCTCCGGTCTGCCCTCCCACGCCTTTTCCTTTCTTGGATTTCTCCCCGTCAAAGCCGGGCGCCGCCGTTCACTCCTTGAGATTCACCTCGAACTGGACCAAACCACCATCTTCTACGAATCAACCCATCGGATTCTTCGCCTGCTCGAAGAACTCTGCCAGTGGCTCGAGCCCGACCGCCGGGTCGCCGTGGTTCGCGAACTAACCAAAAAATTTGAGACCTTTAAGGAAGGGACCGCAGCGGAGGTGCTCAAGTATTTCCAGCAGTCCTCCGTTAAAGGGGAGTTTGTCGTTCTGATTGCCCCGTCGGGATTTGGCCCCCTCTCCAACCAATCCTCATTCAATGATTGAGCCAGCCAAAGGCAGTATCGTCATCGACGTCGGCAGCAACTCGATCAAAACACTCGCGCTGCCGTCCCATCCGGTCGCTACGGCTCCTTTCCAGCAGACAATTGAGGTTCGTATCAGCCAGGGTATGACCGATCAACCTCCCCGGCTCCACCCCGAGGCGATTGAGAGAGCAGTCGAAGCAGTCCAAACCCTCTTCTCCCGCGCCCGTGAGGTTATTCCTGCGGGCCCCGTCAGAATCGTGGGCACCAGTGCCCTCCGCGACGCGGAAAATCGTCATCTTTTCGGTCAGGCCGTCCTCAATACCATAGGTCATCCCGTTGAAGTTCTTTCTGGCCTCCAGGAGGCTCAGGCAATCGCCGCTGGGCTCGCCTGTGATCCCGAGCTGCAACGCATCAAGGCGTTTACCGCCCTCGACCTCGGAGGGGGTAGCCTGGAGATCGTGTTCCGCCATCCTGACGCATCTCCATCGATTCAGTTTGCCAGTTTGGATCTCGGAGCAGTTCGTCTCCTGCGCCTCTTCCCACCCCTCCCGAATGGGGTCTTCGCACCTTCAACCCGTCAAAACATTCAGGATTATGTCTCCCAAAACCTTGCCTCCAATGAAATTCACCGGAAGCTGCTGGAGGCTCCCACCCTCGTGGGTACCGGCGGAGCTTTCACCATATCCCGAGCCATTTTAGCCGCCAAATCGAAGATTCCTTTCGGCTCCAGCTCACCCGAGCTGGCCCTCTCCGACCTTTCAAAACTCGCCAATGAGCTCCACGCCATCCCCCTTGATCGGAGGGTAACCTACCCTGGGCTTCCCCCCGCCCGAGCCGACATCATTCCCATCGCCCTCGACATCATCCAGGCCGTAACCAGGACCGCCTCTTGCCAGTCAATTCTCCACTCCAGCTACAACCTTCGCTGGGGCATTGCCAGCCAGCTTAACCAGAAGCTCCTGCAGCCTTCTCCTTAGTCTGGGATGGTGAAATATCAACTGAGCTCAAGGACCGGAAACCGTTCCGGTGTGTTTGGGTCCGGTCCCCACGATTCCGCTGAGAAGTAAAAGCCCAAGCTCTTGCCCAAGCTTCACCGACCCAGTGCAAAAAAACCAAGGCTCGTGTATCCGATAAATGGATACATGAGCCCCGGGCGAGCAGCTCCGTTTACCTAGCTGCCTGAGAATCCTGCTACTCCCTGCTTACCACAGAATTTCAACACCGGCGCCAACAGACCGAGGTGCCCCCGGACGCAACCCGTGCGGAAGGCGGGATGTCGCATACTCTTCGTCAAAGACGTTGTTCGCGAATCCAAAGAGGCGGACAACCTCATTGACCTGGTAGCCCAGCCCCACATCCACCGTCGTGAAGGAGTCGAGCTTCCCAAAACGGGCGTCTGCCTTACCAGTGATCGGATTGATATTCTCCGAGCTGTTCGAAGCAGAGGTAAATACGGAATCCGTCCAGTTGAGAGCCACTACACTGGTAAAGCCGCCAACTTCAAAGCCGATTGAACCACGAAATTGAAACTCCGGAATGTAGGGGATCCGGTTGCCGTCCCGCGCTCCGGCAAAAATCGATTCCGCATCATCACTGGTCGCCGATCCGTCGATCTTGGCCTCGGTCCAAGTAAAGGCCAACCGAACGGGCACCCGATACGCCGCCTTCATTTGTCTTGCCGGATCATACTCCAGAAGAGCCTCGACGCCCCCCGGAGTAGGCATCCCCCACATTTTCCGCATCTCCGAGTCCAACGCCACCAATGTTCTCCTTGGCGATTAAATCCCTGAACAAAGTGAGGAAGCCAATCAACTCAGCGCGTAACCAGTCCTCCTGTTGGTGGCGGACGCCAACCTCGAAGCCATCACTCCGCTCCTCTTCGATCCCACTGCGGACAAAGGCCCGGGGACCCGGAACCGAGTAGCCTTGGTAGTAACCTCCAAAAAGCATCCACTCAGGGTTAGCTTGATACTCGATTCCGATCCCCGGAGCGAACACATTCAGCCGGTCGGATCCCGACTCGGGCCGACTGAACTCTTCAAAAGAGTAGTCGATGGTTTCAAACCGGAAACCGGGAATGACCGCCAATTTCCCAATTTCCATCCGATCCCGAACGTGAAACGCAATCGCCGTCGCCTCCTGGGCTCGATCTCCAGCTCCGCCCGGTTGGCCAACCTCGTTTCCGATTATTGCTCCGCCGCCGTCCTGGAGGAAGAGATCATCTCTTTGAAACCGCCGCACCCGATCCGAGTGCACCCGCAGACCGGCCTCTAGCTGGTGCAGCACGGTTTCAGTTTCCCAGATTTTATCAAGCCGAGTTTGGACCCCGTACTGGTAATAGTAGCGATTGTTCGCTCTCACGACGAACTCCCCAGCCCGCTGCCCGCGAAGGGTAAAGTAGTCGTCGGTGCCGTTGAACAAGGCCGAGGACAGGTTGTTACCGTTTACCGATTGGAGCTTATACCAGTTCCGCTCAAAGGTGGTATAGTAGGCCGCCGTCGACAATCGAGAGTCAACTCCAAGCGCTACCTCATGGCGAAGAACCAAACGTTCCTGAGAATTTGTCATATTATCAAAGCGACTGGCGGGGTATCGCTGGTAAGGGTCACGGGCAAAATCCTCATTCGAAAGCCCCAAATATCCCTCGTCAGCATCCAGATCTGTGTATCCAAGATTGAGCTCAAAACGGTGCCGGGTTTCCCAATTTGGCTCGAAAGAAAACTTCAGATTTACATCATTCTGCACGAATCCAGTCTCATCACTGCCTCCAAAGCCCGGCGATCCAATGATCGTTTTAAAACCATCGACTGAGCGGCGCCATCCTTCGACCAGGTACCCAAAGACTCCCCCGGAAAGGGTCTCCTGTCCGCCAACCCAACCGTGTAGCCGAATGTCGCTATCGGTGCCGTAGGAGGACTTCAGATAGGCCTTCCGCTCATTCGGGATCGGCGTCGAGAGGTAGTTGACCACCCCTCCTGTCGTATGAGGTCCGTAGCCGATCTGACTTGAACCTTTCAAGACCTCGATCGCCGACATCCTTCCGGTGACCGGTGAATAATAGGCTGCCGGAGCCGAGTAGGCTGCAGGTGCCGCCAAAATTCCATCCTCCATCACCGTGATCTTTGAGTTGCGGTTGGTATCCACCCCCCGAAGACTCAGATTGGGAAACAGCCCGTAGCCATCTTCCGCCCGAACGTAAACTCCCGGGATCGTTCGCATAACCTGGTTAATGTCAGCATACCCCAATTGGGTGTAGTCCTCCGCAAAAGCGATAGCAGCAGCCCCCGGAGTTTCGAAGGCCCTCTGCGTCGAGCCGACCACTGCGGTAGCGGGTAGGAAAAGATCCTCATCTTTCGGCCCGCTTCTGTCGGGAAGTGAACTCCCAAACACTTCCACTGATAAACCGACCGAGGCTCCCAAAAAGAGCGCGTTTTTAATACTGAGACTGATTTGCATTCTCAAAGCATCCTTAAGGAAAATGGGCCTGTTAAGGATTTATGAGATCAAATCTTATTATCAATAGTATTGGCTTGGCTTATCCACCTTGGGTGCTTGCTCTCGCGAGCTGCTAGTAGCGTCTTACGCTCGGGTCAACCTCGCGGCTCCAGGCATCGATCCCACCCCTCAGATTGGCCACCTTGCCATAACCCCGCTGGCGAAGGTAGTTGCAAACCCTCGCACTTCGCATCCCATGGTGACAATGCACGACCACCGGTATTTCCCGGGAGATTTCCTCCAAACGATCCGGGACCGAGTCCATCGGGATCAGAATCGAACCGTCGATCCGACAGATCGCCCATTCGTCTTCCTCACGGCAGTCGATCAGCTGAATTGCCCCTTCCGCCAACAGCGGTGCCACCTCCTCACCAGAAATTTCCTGCGGCCAATCATTCATCTCTCGTTTTCCTAAAAATGTCTTTGGGTTCAAAATCTTCGAGCACCACGCCCTCCCTGGGCACCGCGATCTCCCGTTCGTGACCGAGAAAATCGAGGAGTATTTTAATTCTCTCTCCCGCCGCCATCACCTCGCTAACCACCGCTTGCAGGTTTTTCAAAGGTCCTTCGACCACCAAGACGCGTTGCCCCACTTCAATCACTGGATCCGGACGCTCGTACTCCTCCTCCGGCACCTGCTCTCGCAAAAGCTCAACCACCTCGTCCCGGATCGAAGGGATATCACCTCCATAACGAACCAAGCCCTGGACCCCCTGGATCGACATCAAAAACCTCATCTCAACCTCGATTTCACACCGACAGAAAATATAGCCCGGAAAGAGGGCTTCCGTAAACTTGCGTTTCCCCCGAACGGTCTTTTTCGAGTAGCTCACTCGCGGCGCGAAAACCTCAATTCCCACTCGGTCCCGGATTTGCCTTGCTGCCAAATGTTCCCGCTTCGGCTGGGTCTTCAGCACGTACCAGCTCTCTCGTGAATTCTCTCTGATTTCCTCCATCAAATTCCCTTAACCTTACAAACCTCGATCATGGCTTGCCGATGCTTTTTGTATCAAGGGAAAAGGTACAAATCCGCGTTTACCCCGCGCCGTTCAAGAATTTCGCGCAATCCTTCAGCGTCGACCTTCGATCCGCTCCGGATTCCTAATCGCTCCATTTCCCCGCGCTCCATTTCCAGTGCTCCGATCAATGCCTTCGAAGCCGACCGAACCGGTGTTTCATCATAAGGATACATCCGACGAATCTCCTGCAACACCCCACCCTGATCGATAAAGGCGATGTCCAGAGGCAGAGGGGTATTCCTCATCCAGAACGACATCTCCCGTGGCTCGGGGTAGAGAAAAAGCATCCCACTTCCCGCCGGTAAACTCTCCCGCCCCATCAATCCCACCGCCATTTCTGATGCCCTCAGAGCAACCTGAACGGTTACCACCGCCGAGCCCACTCGAAGCTCGTACCAACTGTCAAAATCGTCTGGGACCCTTGATTTTTCAGAGGGCGAACATCCCCAGAAAAGGGACGCCATGAGCAACCAGATCCAAGCCTGACGGTTTCTCGATCCGTCTCGTCGTTCTCCCTTCAATCTCCTGCTTTCAAACACTTTCATTGCCAAAACCCCTACCCTCTTCCATCCTCCCGATCAATCCTCATGCGCCGCCCGATTCTTTTCTACAGTTGCCCCGATCAGGATGGCGACCTGCGATACTTCGGTGGGTTTTCAGCACCAGATCCCTTCATTGCCATGGGCTTTGACCACGAGCGCCTCGCTGTTGTCTCATCGCTCGAGTATGGCCGTGCCCAGAAGGAGAGCCGTTTTACCAAAGTCATCGAACTCTCCAGCCTGGAAGGGGAGGTGAGGCAACTTTTCCCGGATGCCCCGCTCAACCCCGCCAAAGTCATCGCCTGCCTCGGCCATAAACTCGGGTTTCCTACCTTTACCGTGCCTCCCTCTTTTCCCGTTGGCCTGGCCCGGGAACTCGAGGGGCTTGGCCTTCAGATCGAGGTCGGCGAATCACCGTTTATTCCGGGCCGGGCCAGTAAGACTCCCGTTGAGGCAACCGCCATTCGTCGGGCCAACCATATCGCCGCCCAAGGCCTCAAACGTGCCGAAACCATCCTCCGTGAGGCAACCATCAGCCACGGCTACCTCATCCACCAGGGGAAACGCCTTTCCAGTGAGGTCCTCCGCCGTGAGATCGAAATCGCCTGCCTGAGCGCCGGTGGCCGCGCTGAGGGCACCATCGCCGCTGGCGGAGATCAGGCCTGCGATCCGCACCAGCGAGGGCACGGTCCCCTCCGGGCACATCAGTTGATCATCGTCGATGTCTTCCCCCAGTGCCTGAAAACTGGATACTTCGGGGACATGAGCCGCACCTTTCTTAAAGGCACCCCTTCGGACAGCCAGACAGCCCTTGTAGGCACGGTCCGCAATGCCCAAAAAGCCGCCCTCCAGAAGGTGCGTTCAGGAATCCTCGGCAACAAGCTTTACCATGACACCGTCCATTTCTTTACCGAGGCCGGCTACACCAGCGGTAAGGTCGACAATCACTACGAGGGATTCATCCACGGTCTTGGCCACGGTCTCGGGCTTGAAATCCACGAAGCCCCCAACCTTGGTAGCCGCCATTCCACCTGCCGCCTACCGGCTAATGCAGTCGTCACCATCGAGCCCGGTCTCTACTATCCCGGCCTCGGCGCCTGTCGCATCGAAGATGTCGTCTGGCTCAAACCGGAGGGATCGGAACTCCTCTCCCGCTACCCCTATCGCTGGATCCTACCATGACTGACCCATCGGGCCCCTCCATGCCCTCATCAGATTTTTTAACCGGGCTTTTCCAGAGCCTCGCCCGGCTTCGCATCCTCGTGGTTGGCGATCTGATGCTCGACCATTACATCTGGGGCGATGCGCGCCGCATTTCACCGGAGGCTCCCGTCCCGGTCGTCAGTGTGGAGCGGGATTCCTACTCGGCCGGAGGTGCTGCCAACGTAGCCCTCAATCTGGGGGCTCTCGGGGTCCAACCGATACTCGCCGGGTCCATCGGCGAAGACGCCGCTGGAGCCACCCTCCACTCCATCCTTCAATCCGCGGGCGTTGAGGTCCTCACCCTTCCAAAGGCTGCGCCAACCCTCACCATTGAGAAAACCCGTGTCATTGTCCAAAGCCAGCAACTGTGCCGGATTGATCGGGAGGGAGACCCCGAGATGTATCGCCTCGACCATCACGAATCGATCCAGTCTCTCCTCGCCTCCCTTTCCCAAGTCGATGGGGTCATCCTCTCCGACTACGGCAAGGGTTCCATTTCCACCCCTCTCGCGCTTTGCCTCCGGGATGCTGCCCGCCGCCATTCCATTCCCATTGCCCACGACCCAAAACCAAGTCGCCTTCTCCCGGTCCCCGGTCTCGACCTCATCACTCCAAATCGCTCCGAGTCCCTCGAACTGGCTGGCCTCTCCCCCCTCTCCCGGAATCAGTTTGATCCCCAGTTTATCTGTCACCAAATCTTCTCCCAGCACGCTCCCCGCAATCTGGTCGTAACCCTCGGCCCCGATGGAATGCTCCTCAGTCGGGAGGGCGTGATTAAAGCCAGCTTCCCCACCTTTGCACGCGAAGTTTACGACGTTTCGGGCGCTGGCGATACCGTGGTAGCTTCCCTCCTTGCCTGCCTCGCGGCAGGCGTTTGCCTCGAAGAGGCCATCCCCTTTGCGAACCTCGCTGCCGGAGTTGTGGTCGGGAAAATCGGAACCGCTACCGCCTCTCCCGAGGAAATTCTTGAACTCGCCCGCGAACACCAAACTTCTGAACCCGGCTAATGTCGCCAGCCCTCTTTCTCGACCGCGACGATACCCTCATCCGCGATGTTCCCTACCTCCACCAGCCCGATCTCATTGTGCCCCTGCCCGGCGCCGCTCAGGCCCTCGCCCTCGCTAGAGAAGCAGGCTACCTCCTTTTCCTCTTCACGAACCAAAGCGGCATCAACCGGGGATACTTCAACCTTCAATCGGCCATCCGCTGCTGTCGCGAAACCGCCAAACGTCTCGGCCTTCAGCCAGGGCCCAGTGGCTTCTGCGAAATTTGTATTGCTCCAGAACTTCCTGAAGAAAAGCCCGTTTACCGAAAACCCTCCCCCAGGTTCATTCTCGAAGCCATTCAACGGTACCATATCCAGGTTGAAAATAGCTGGATGATCGGAGATCGGGACTCCGACCTCGCCTGTGGCCGAGCGGCTGGCCTTCGGGTCGCTCAAATCCAGCCCCCAACCAGGCCATCCTCAAACCAGAATTCAGGCTTCCCCTCTCTCCTTGATTTCGTTCTTCAGGAAATCGCTTCACCTGGGCTTGGCTCAAAAGATTGACACATCAACGAATCATGATGCATTGATATGTAAATGAAGTGCTCGATTCTCCAGCGGCTCCAACAGGACCGTCCGGTCCTCTCGGTCGAGTTCTTCCCGCCCAAAACTCCAGAAGCGGAAAGCCAGCTGCTGGAGTCGGCTCAGCAGTTGACTGCTATCAATCCAGACTTTGCTTCAATCACCTACGGAGCTGGTGGCACCACCCGCGAAAGGACCTTGACTTACGCCAAGCGCCTCGCCCACGAGTTTGGCTACCAGGTCATGCCGCACCTCACCTGCGTCGGCCATTCCCAGGCCGAACTCCTGGAGCTGCTCTCCGACTTTGCCACTCAATCCTTTCCTGCCATCATGGCTCTGCGGGGCGATCCTCCCAAGGGTCTCTCAAACTTTGTCCCCCACCCGGACGGCCTCCGCTACGCCTCCGACCTCGTGTCGTTGATTCGCGCTAAGTTTCCCCAGTTCGAGATCGGGGTCGGAGGCTACCCGGAAACCCATCCGGAGGCTAAAAGCGCCACTGAAGATCTCCATAACCTGGGCATCAAGCTGGGGGCTGGTTCGGACTTTATCACGACCCAACTCTTTCTCGACAACGCCGTTTACCATCAGTTCGTCCGCAGGATCCGCGAATTGGGCCACCAACAACCAGTGCTCCCCGGCGTTCTCATCCCCCTAAGTCTCGATCAACTCGAGCGTTTTGCCGGTTTTTGCAAGGCGAGTATCCCCTCTGAGCTTCGTCGCCGCTTGCAGACGGCCGGGAGCTCCGAATCCGCCCAAACCGAGGTCGGGATCGAGTGGGCCTTCGAGCAATCAGCAGATCTCCTCTCCTCGGGAGCTCCCGGCATCCACCTCTACATCCTCAACCGCTTTCGTCCAGCCCTCGCCCTGTTCGAAAAGTTCCGCCAGGCCAAGTTCATCAGTTAGCCCAAACCGATCCGCTCGACCGGTCTATTCCTCCACCTTTGGCAATTGAGCGGGGTGGAGCCACTCATTCGCTAGCACTCGGCGAAAAACATTCCCTCCCGCTCCCTCGCACACCATTCTCTTCGGGGTCTTTATCGATCTTGAGATGCTCACCCTCCACTGGCATACAGAACCCCTTCTCCTCGGCCTTATTTGCGGGATTGGCTGGCTCTATGCCTTGGATGCCTTTGTCTATCGGAAACGTTGGGCCCCCGGAGTGCCCCTCTCCATCCCCCGCTCGATTAGCTTTTACCTGGGTCTCCTCACCGTTTATCTGGCCGTTGGGTCCCCGATCGACCAAATCGCCGAACGGTACCTCTTTTCCGTCCATATGTTTCAGCACTTATTGCTGATGTATGTGGCACCTATCGGACTAGCCCTCGGGTTTTCCCCTGCCCGCATCGCGGCCTTTGCCCAACACCACCCCAAAACCGCCCGCTTCCTCCGGGCCATTTCCCACCCGGTCCTGCAAGTCGGTCTCCTCACCGTCTGCTTTACCGCTTGGCATATTCCGCGCCTTTACGAAGCAGCCCTCGCCGACCGGGCCATCCACGTTCTTGAGCACCTCACCCTTTTCCTGCCCTCGCTCCTCATCGTCTTTCGCCTTCTCGCACCCAACCAGGGCTTAACTCTCCTCCCGTGGCCCGCCCGCATGCTCGTTGTTTTTGCCCTCATGGTCGGCCAGCTTCCCGTTTTCGGCTTTCTCGCCTTCACCAGCGAACCGTTGTATCCAACTTATATCTACGCACCCCGCATTACGGACCTCTCTCCCATTGAGGACCAGGTTTTGGGCGCCGTCATCATGAAGGTGGGAGGCATGGCCTTTGCCCTTCCGCTACTGGCTATTTGCTTTTACGGCTGGTATCTGGAAAACAACCGACCCTCTCCCGACCAGCGGGCAGCCATTCCGCAAACCGGGCTCATCAGAGCCTAACCAACCTCGAACCAAAAGGCCTCATACCGTTGTTCACCATTTACCTGTAGTTGAACCCAGATCTGATAAGACCCTCGTTTCGGGGGGTGAAAGAGAAAATCAAGTTCTCCCCCCCTTCCCGCTTCGAGCCGTTCGGCCAGGGGATGCATGTGAATGTATCCATGCAGAGAGTCCTCAAAGGCGACCAGGTGGGCATAGGCATCCATTACTGGTTCAAGGTCAACCACCGGAAGGCTATCGCTCGGGAACACCCTCAAAACCATCCGTTGGTCGCGCCCGGCAACCAGGGACCCGCCACCGACTTTTTCCAGGCGGAGACCGTTTGGACTTGGTCTGGTATCAGCGACCATTGCCCTTCCTCCCCACGGCTTGGCAGTCTCGCTTGGTTCGATTGAAAAAGCATGCCGCAACATCACCATCTTCCGCGTCCGAAGAGGAACGAACTCTGCGAACATCACCCAGTCTCCGGCTCCCAAAGCCGGGAGCAGGAGCCGAAAGGAACTGCCGCCCAAACTAACCTCCGGATGCAGATGGAGGTAGCGGCTACGCTCGGCGTCGACCAAAAGAATGTGGACCTTTTCCGTGTGAGTTATCCCGATCTCTCCCGGCTCAATCATCGAACCCTCAGGGCCCTTGATCTGGAAGTTCATCCACCCACCCTCTTGGCCAACCACTTCCGGCTTCTCTTCGAAGACCAACTCCAAAGGAAACGGATGGGCCACCAAATCTAGAAACGACGCCGGGGCCACCGCACAAAGCTCTGTCTCGCCTGTTCGCGGGTTGTAGACCTCTGTATAGTGCAAAAACCCGCACTCGGAGGACGGAAGGTTTCGAAAAAAGAAGAAAAGACCCAGGAAAAGGGCAGTCATCGACGCCGCCTGAATCCTCTCCCTCATCCTTCCCCCTCCACTTTTGCCCGATCGAATCGTCTCAGAAATTCATCCAACGTCCAATAGCTCCCGTCCCTCCGGTACTGCACCCTGCCCCCGGCATCAACGAGCAGGGTTACCATCGTGTGCTCGATCGTTCCCTCGCGCTCCGTCGCGCGAACCCCGAAGGCACGCAACAAGTTTGCGATGACCTCTGGCGCCCCGGACGCGAACCGAAAATCCGGATACACAACGCCTAGTCCCGCCGCGAACTGATAAAGCGTTCCCGGATTATCAACCATCGGGTCAAACGAAATCACCAAAAACCGGGGTGCCGCGATTTCCGGATCAGCCCGCACGGCCTCGGCCAGCTGGACCATCCGCTGGTTGGCCGCCGGGCACATCCGCACATCGCCACACCGCGTGAAGATAAAATTCATAACGAGCTGGCGTCCCCGGAAATCACTGATTGCGAAAGCTTTGCCCGCGTGGTCGACCAGCGCAAATTCGGGCACCAAGTCTCCTTCCATTACCACTTGGTGGGCAGACATCGTTGCTGCCATCCGAGCCAGATCTTTGTTGCTCTGCTGAAGTCTGGCTAGATCCGCCTGACCTATCGGCCAGACCGATTCCAGGTGGGGCCTCTCGCCGCGGTTTACTACGTTTCCAACCAGATGCTGGCCCGCCTCATAGATGACCAAGTCTCCCCCCACTAAGAAAACTTCGCTTTCCTGACCGTCCTTTAGATTCCTTATCGACGCCCGCCCATCGGCCCTATCGAGTCCCAGAAGCTCCACCTGAGAGGATTTCGCGCTCAAAGGAATCAGCCCATTCGATCCGAGAGCCTCAGAGCTTTCTCCGGAACAACCCCCGAAAACCAGGACTCCCCCCAGAGCGACCAGAGCAGACCAGATCACCCCGGCTGGTCGAAACGACCAACCGCTCCTGGCAACCTGTTCATCGATTCCCCTCATCTTCCAAATGCCTCAAGGACTTCTGCAGGTCCGAGTAACTCCGGTAAAAGGACTGGCTCCGATCCATCTGCCGGATACACCAGATTCATTGGAATCGCTCCCCTCCCGAACTCATGGATCACTTTTGATGCCTGCGGGTTATCATTCGTTAGATCGGCTTTCAACAGGGCTACTCTTTCGCCTCGAAATAGGTCCAGCACCTCGTCGGAGCCAAAAACTCGCGACTTATTCCACATGCAAGTCAGACACCACTTGGCCGTGAAATCAACATAGATCGGCCTGCCCTCAGCCCGGAGTTCCTCAACCCGCTCGGGCGACCAGATTTCCCAAACCAAAGGCGCCTCCCTGGCTGGCCACCCAACTGCAATAGAAGAGAGGATCAGGATACCCGCCACAATTCTTCCCCCGTTGCGCACCCGCAAGGGCTGAATAAATGTCGCATAGCGCCCGTAGACCCACGCTCCCATGGCCACTCCAACCAAAGAGAGGTAGAGCGCCAGCAAGGCCTGTTCTGCTACCTGCCAGGAGACGATCCACGCCAGCCAACCTACCGTTGCGTAAATCGGGAAGGCCAGAAATTGCTTGAAGGTCTGCATCCAAACACCCGGCTTGGGGATCCAGCGCCGCAACCTTGGAGCCGTTGCCAAAATGGCAAAGGGCAGAGCCAGCCCCAAACCCATCGTGGTCGCCACCAGCAAAACCCCAAATGGGGGCAACACCAGAACCGCCGCGAAGGCAGTTCCCAGGATTGGAGCTGAGCAGGGGGTCGATACTGTCGTCGCCAACATTCCAGAGAAGAAAGATCCCCCCAGTCCTTTTCCCGCTTTTTGGTCGAGACCGACCAAAGTTCCACCCAGCTCAAAAAGCCCGCTTAGATTCAGTCCGAAAATAAGCAAGATCACCATCAGTGCGAAAACAAAGCCCGGCTCCTGCAGCTGGAACCCCCAGGTGATGTCAAACTGGGACCGGAGGATCAAAACAACAGCCGCCAGCACCCAAAAGGAAACAAGGATTCCCAGGGTATAGGCTCCCGTGTGGGTCCAGACGGTCTTGCTCCCACTCCCCCCCTGCCCAACTACATGGAGAACTTTGATTCCGAGTACGGGCAGCACACAGGGCATCAGGTTTAGGATAAGTCCGCCCAGAAAAGCGGCTCCAAGGATGTAGGCACTCAATTTCGGGGCAACCTCACTCGCCAACCCGGAAGGAGGTTCGTCGCTTATCCGAGCCCCTACCTTCAGGTGGGCTCTCAATTCCCCGCTCGATCGATCGCGAAGGACGAGCCTCCCGTCAATTACGGTTCCCACTTCAGCGTATTCATAGAATGACCCAGCGAAACCGACTGTTCCATCCTTCACTATCCCGGGCTTTTCCATACGAAAATCCTCGGTCTCAGGGAAAAAGGTCGCCTCCAGTCCCTCAAACTCGCGGCTCAGCCCACTAAAATGACCCCTCACCTTCCCCCGACCACTGACAAACCAGGCCTCAAACTTAAGCTCATCCGCCGCCTCAACAGCCCAACCTCGCATCTCCGCCTTCAGCAGTTGATCCCCAGACCGGCTCCCAATCGTTTGCTCCCCAACCTGCACCTCCAATTCAAGGGCAGCCTTTCCTGGAATGCATGGCACACTGCACATCAACCAATTTGTCTCTGCCCGAAGGATTACGCTCCCCGCTTCCTGAGTTTCCGGAACCCGAAATTCCTGAAACAAGATAACCTCCCCGTGGTAAACAAAGGTCACGAATCCTCCAGCCTCATACCACTCTGGGGCAGGCCAATTCACCTCACCAACCTCCCACCCCGGAGGCACCTCCCACTCAATCTCCGGCGCCAAACCGGAATCCCCGGCGACCTTCCAGTAGATGTGCCAGTCAGGATCCATTCGATAGCGGATTCCAGCCCAAAAGGTCTCACCCGGCGCCACCGTCTCAACATTCGACACGATTGAAACCGCCACATGCGAGTCCCTCACCTCCATCGACTCAAGAGCTTGAGCCGCAGAAGGGAGAAGCAGAATCACCGCCCCAAAGAGTACAAAGCAAAGCCTCCCACAATAACCGTGCCGCCCGAGTAGGCTGGTAAACCAGCGAGACCCAAACTCGCCTCGGTCTCCAGCAATCATACCCATAGGAGCGCTCATCCTTCCTCGGCCCCGATCTGCGATTTCGCTCAAATTCATCATCTCAAGATCAGGCCTTCGCTTAATAGTTCCTCACCTTGAATCTCAAGGGATAATCGCCGAAGGATCGGCCTGCTTCCAAGGATCTCATCAAACCATTCGCTTCCGTAGCAGCCGACCAGATCATCGCAAATATTCCAGAAACTTTAGCAAACCCAACCTTTACTGGATCGCCGCAAAAGACCAATTGATCTCAGGGGATGAGAGCTGTATCTCGGAGGGAAACTTCCGCGTGGCGAGCAGGCTGGAGCAATCCGCCAAAACCCGCATCAAGGCACCAGGATGGGCAGTTCAGAACCCTTCGAAGCCCGGGTGAAGTCGATCCGGAATGGTTCAACCTCACTGAGGCTGAAATTCCCAACCGCAATGGGTGATGCCAATAGCTCAACAGAATTCCTCGAGGACACTTTTCCGGAGGCAACATTCGCCGGGCCCTCGAAAATTCCTGAGGTGTCGAGCGCTGCTAGAACGGATTCAATCTCTTCAACCGAAGCCGGGCGGGCTTGAGGTCTTGAGGATTCGCCGGAAGCTGTGACAATTCGCTTCGACGGAGAGGTTGAACCCTCCCCGATAACGTCCTCGGCGAAACTCTCCTGGGGCGCCCTCCCCTCAATCTGATCGCTGATAATAAATCCTGCTGTTAATGCAATGGAGGCCGCCACCGAAAGCCCCAGGATCCGAATAAACCAATTGCTTGAAGCACGTTCCACATCGTCCTCAAAAGTCCGGTCGCTTACAGCGGCTAGAACCTGTGGCTTGGAAGGTTGCACCCTTCGGTCGCCCCCGCCCAAGATTCGAACCGACGCTTGATGGAGCCGCATCATCGACTCGTACTGATACTGCCGCCGCGGATCATCGCGCAAAATCGATAGCAAAACACGCCGCTCCGCCGGAGTCACCTCGCCGTCGATGAACGCACTTACCAACTCGTTGAACTCACTGTCCTTCATGGAATTCCTCTCCCATTAGTTCCCAAAGCCGACTGCGAGCCCTCGCAATTCGGCTCTTCACTGTACCGATACTAACTCCTAACCTTGAGGCGATTTCGTCGTACGATAAACCGTCGCGGTTCCTCATCTCCAACACCTCACGGTGGTCAGGGCTCAAACTCTCCAATCCGATGGCTACTTGTTCGATAAACTCCTGAGCCTGGGCAGCCTCCGCGGGCTCAATCCCCTCGAAAGGAATGATGTCTTGCAGGCTTGAGGAGCTATCCTCGGAAAACGGTTCATCCAATGACATCGATTTTTCTCTCTTGCGACGGAACCAGTACCAATAACGATTGCGGGCCAGGTTGGTCGCGATCTGGTAAATCCATGTAGAGAATGAAGCATCTCCGCGAAATTTGTCGAGTCCGCGGTGAGCGCGGAGGAAAGTGTCCTGAGTAACCTCCTCGGCGTCCTGCCGGTTCTTCAGCAAGCTGTACACCCGATTGTAGATCAAATCCCAGTATCTCTGGATGATCTGGTCAAAGGCCGAAGAGTCCCCCGCCCGGAAGCGCTCGATCAGGTCATTATCGACAAGGGCTCGATCTTTGGAAGCAGACACTGCGAGGATCATTGCTTAACAAATAGGGTTATTTCAAGTTGGAATTCAATTCGCTGCGCATTCCGAAACCTGATTTGCGAGTTGGTTCCCTAGCTTCGCAAGATTCCATCTACAAATTGATCCCTTAGCGCAGCTTCAGAAAATCGCGTCCGTAAGACCTCCAGTGCCACCAATCCCCTGGCTCTCAAATTCTCCATCGAGCAGTCGAGAATCTCGCTGTAGACCTCGACCATCCGGGCCACATCCCCGTGGTCCACTTGCCATCCTATGGGGTACTCCGCTAAAATCTCTCCAACATGGCTTCGTCTTGGTCCGAGCAGCAAAATTGGCTTACCCAGAGCAAGGGCCGAGTAGAATTTGCAAGGGTGAACGCAACCGACCATCGCATCCCCTACCGAAATGAGGTGCACGTCCGCTGCTGATAGCGAGTAGCGAATCTTTTCCATCGGCTGATAAGGCAGGGAAACCAAGCTCGTTACCCCTCCCTCTCTGGCAGCCGCATCCACCTCTCCCTTTCGCTTCCCACCTCCAATGAAAAGAAACCTCACTTCCGCCTCTCGACCGAGCTTACCCGCCGCCAATAAAAAGGTTTCGATCGGATGAGCCAGCGAATGATTTCCACTGTAGGCAAGCACCCGTTTCCCGTCCAAATGATGCTCCTTCCGAAAGGGATTTTCATGGTGGGCCACTGGCGCCAGCAGCGACTCCATCGGCCACGGAGGTACCACCAAAACCTCGAGGCCGCCACTTTTAACAGACTCGTTCGCTTCCGCCCGCTCCTCCCATCCCTTTTCCATCGTATCAACTCCAGCAACCTTGGCGATCAGGCGCTTCGCCATGAAGGCATCCAGAGCAATGACCGATTTCGACCGGCGAAGCATCCGCTTGAGGAACCCGTCAAAGATCTTAACCAGCCAGTGCCGACGATCAAAGGCTCCCAACTCCACAGCTTGATCCGGATTCATATCCATCACCCAAAAATGCATCGGGGCCCTTCGAAAAAAGGTAATCGCCCAAGCCACCACAGCCCCCATCGGTGGAGAGGTCGTTACCAATACGGCGTCCAAACGACGGGAGAACACGCCTCGAAGAAAAGTTTGCACCACGAACGAGAGTTGGCCCGCCAGCCTTAGCGGAATGCTCCGTTTCCCAAAGGAAGACCAGCGCAGCCGACGAATATGCATCCCCTTGCTGTATTCATAGCGTGGATACGCCTGCCTGGGATCGTCGTACCCTCGGTCCGCAGCATAAACCTTGACGTACCACCCTCTTTTGGAGACCTCTTCTCCGACCTCGGCCATGTACTGGCCGACCGCCGCCGGGTCTGGAACAAAAACCTGGGAGATCAGGAGAAGGGCCGGTTTCTGAGTTGGGTCACGCACTCTTCATGAGAGTGCTTGGATTGCTCAAAAACGAAACAAAAAAGATCCTCCCAGGTTAGTGTCCCTTTTTTCAGAGGCTCGGACTCAGGCCCTGACCTGCGCCTTCGCTCTGCTATCCTGCATGCGAGCGTATTCTACAATCTTGCGCCCGAGACTAGCCACCCCGTTGCGTCGATTTGGTGAAAGTAGCTGGGGGACCCCCACCTCACTCAGAAATTTGTCGTCCACCGCCAGAATCTCCCCGGGAGTCTGCCCCGAGTAAAGCCTGCTCAAAAGCGCTCCGATCCCTTTCGTCACGGCAGAGTCAGAATCGACATGGAAAAAGCACTGAGACCCTTTCGTTTCCGGGAACAACCACAAATTCGAGGTGCAGCCCTCTACCCGAAAGATCTCTGTTTTGTAGACCTCGTCCAAAGGAGGGAGCTGCTTTCCCAAATCAATAATGTAGGCAAGGCGTTCGTAAGGATCCTCGATTACCTGGAGCTCTTCCACCAATGAGTCTCGCTTTTCCATCAAACTTTCACGCTTCTCCATATTCCAAACCTAAACACAGATTCCGCCACCCCTCAAGAGTGGTTCGACCAAGCGTCCGATGGCAGTCATCCACCGGCCGGTCCCAATCCATATTCAGGCCAAACATGCCAGAAAAGATTCAACTTCACCTCGATTCGACCTCGGCCTCATCCCCCACCAAAGGGCCAGTCAATTGATCACCGATGCTTGCACTCAGACCAAGCGTTTGGTTTGCTGTCTCCATGTTCACCGGACTCATCGTCGGCACCGGCTCGGTCCAGTCGCTCACTCGGGAGGGCCAGCTCTTCACCCTTCAGGTAGCGGCCCCCATCCTTCAGGATAACGTCTCGATCGGCGACAGCATCGCCATCAACGGCTGTTGCCTGACCGTGGTCTCAATCGATGGGTCCATCCTCGGCTTCAACCTCTTGCAAGAGACCTTCGCCCGCACAACTTTCCTCGATGTAAACGAGGGCACCCTGGTCAATCTCGAACCAAGCCTCCGCGCCGGAGATCACCTTGGAGGCCATTTCGTTACCGGCCATGTCGATACCGTCGGCACCATCGTCGCTTTCGAGCCAGTCGGTTCCGATCACCGCCTGACCATTCAAATCGATCCCCACCATAGGACCTTTCTGGTCGAGAAGGGCAGTATCGCGATTGATGGAATCTCTCTCACTGTTGCCCAGCTCGACGACCAAGAATTCACCTTCACGGTTTGGCTCATTCCTCACACCGTCTCCATCACAAACTTGAGCAAGCGCAGTCAGGGCGAGCAAGTTCATCTGGAATTCGACCTTCTCGGGAAGTACGCCCTTCGGGCCGCCTCTCTGGATTCCCAACTTGTGGGGCCAACCACCTCCGCGTGAACCTCTCAAGCATCATCGACTCCCTCGAAACCGAGTTGAGGCGCAGACGCCAAGAGGGGGAAAACGAGATCGTGCTCGGAAGGAGCACCCTCCATGCCCTCTTTGGCGGCCGCCAGGGTACTCGGGAGCTTGCTTCCCCACCGGACCATCAATCTAAGGCATCCCTTGCAGGGGAGTCGCACCCATCGGAGTCGCACCCATCCCCCAACACCCTTCAACCTTTGCCGACCCCTCCAGAGACGGGGCCCAGCTCCTCCCCCTCCCATTCGACTTTCCCCGAACCTCCATCCGACCTCCAACCTCCCCCCGGGCTCGATACTCCATCCCGCTGGGCATGGCTTCGTGAGCGGGTTCTCAGTTGCCCGGTCTGCCAACAAAACCTGAATCCAGGTGGGAAAATCGTCTTCGGCACCGGCAAACTTGATTCAGAGATCCTCTTCTGCGGCGAGGCTCCCGGAGCAGAGGAGGAGAAAACCGGAATTCCCTTCGTTGGACCAGCTGGCGAGCTCCTTACCAAAATGATTCAGGCCATGAATCTCAGCCGTGATGAGGTCTACATTACCAACATCGTCAATTGGCGCCCCCAGACTGGCCAAAAGTACGGCAACCGTCCACCCCTTCCAGAGGAGATTGCCTTTTGCCTTCCCTACTTTCGCGAACAACTCAAGCTCGTCCAACCAAAGATCATTGTCGCCCTCGGCGCCACAGCGGCTTCTGCCCTTTCCGGCACCCCAGGCAAAATAAAGATGGGTGCGGTTCGGGGGACCTGGTCCACTTTTGAAGGTTTCCCCATTACTTTCACCTACCACCCTTCATTCCTGCTTCACAATGGAACCATCCAGCGCAAGCGAGAGGTTTGGGAGGACCTTCTCGAGGTCATGCTTCGCCTTGGTATGCCGATCTCCGAGAAACAAAAGGGTTACTTCACAGGTGGTTGAAGTAGGTGTCCTCTACAGCCTGATGGATCTCAGAAACTTTGCGACCCATCCACCTCAATTCACTTCGCAGTCGTTCAAGGCTTCGCCTCGAAGGCGCCAGATCCGTCAGGTCGACAGCATCCTCTCCCCGCAAACGATCCGGGAAAATTTTGCCAAAATCCATCCGGTCAACCCGCTCGATCGCCTCTAGCAAGTGCCGTTGGACCACCGATCCCCTCCCCGATTCTTCGAGCAATTCCAAACGCTCCAGCTCCTCCTTCATCCCTTCCAGGTTACTTCGGAAGGAGACCGGAGCGGCCGGGTGCTTCCAGAGGAGCACTAGCAACCGGTCCAGAAAAGCGCGGGATCGATACTCCCGGCGGTAGAGGTCGAGCGACGCAAGCAGCCGCAGAACCGCTGTTAGATCCGTATCGTCGTCGAGGTGCCTCCTCACCAGTGGAACCGCTGCGGGAAGAAGATGGTCGAGAAACTCTCCCAATCCATAGATCCTCTCCAAACATATCCCAACCTGGAAAAACCGCATTCCCGAGTCCTTGGCCATCGAGCGATCGAGGGTCCCGAGGAATAAACTATGAGCATCTGATATCGTTTCCGCACAATCGAGAATCGATAGTTCATCGATTCCATCCCCCGCCACCTTCCTCTCCATTCCCCGAACCACATTGGTCACCACCCTCAAAGCCTCCGGGCTTACATAATCGGAAACCGATTGCAGATTGGAGAGGGCCGAGCGGAGGGCCGAGAGGATGCTGGACTCCCCCCTTCCATCCAACAAACGCAGGGAGAGCTTCCCCAGCTCCTTGGGTAACTTACGCATCTTGCGGATCCCCAAACTCCCGGCAGCCGCTGCCGTCGCCCGCCAAAGCGGCCAGTAGACCTTCATTTCCGCCGGAGAAAGCTCCGCCCACTGGATCGACTCTAGCAAACGAAGGCGAAAGGCAGCTACCCCGGCCCGCTCAGCGTATCGGGCAGCCCAATACATAGACTCCGCCACCCGCGAGGGCGTGGAACCTGAAACCACGGTCAGGTCCGACTCGAGCTTTAACCTTAGACTGGCCGATTCGGTGGCTGCACTCTCAAAAACCCAAACATCCTTAACCTCACCCGTGTATTGGTATTCTCCCGACGGAACCGGCTCAATAAGGCGGCAAAGTCCCCCCGATTGCACCAGTGGCTCTCCCGAGCCAACCATCGCAAACAACCTCAAAACAAAAGAACCCCGGCCGCGCTCCGCTCCCAATCCCTTTGCTACCTCGAGGAGCGGAAACCTTCGGTAACCAACCGTTGGAGCACCCTCTGCTCCACTTTCCCTCAAACGGGTAACCCGGCATTCAAGCTCCCCAAAAGGGAAAATAGCAGACCTTCCCTGACGGACCGATCGGGCCGGTCTCAACGCCAGACCCTCCAAATTACTTTCCATCCAGGCCGCCTGATCCGGGTCGCCGGCATCAAAGGTCCGCAAGGTCGGAAAGACCGGCGCTTCATTCAGGTAAAGCCTCGTCAGCCCAGCAGCGGAGGGGAGCAGGCGAAGATCGTTGGCCACTTCCGCACCGGGCAGGTTCCAGACCTGGACCGTTTGGCTCCGTAAGCAATGAAGCAGCCCCGGCAGACCAGCCAAGGCGTCCTGCTCTTCAGCAACCGGATCAATCCTCTGGCTGGATATCGCCCGCAAGATCACGTCGACTTTTTCCAAACCGGAAACCGTTTTGACCCATACCCCCCGATCCCTTACCACGAGATCAGTGGCGGTCACCAGCGATATTCCCATCTGGCGGGCCAGGAATCCTTCCTCAAAAAGGTTCCCGCCACTCGGCTCGCCCAGGAGAACCACCCTGGGAGCACTTACCCGCGCACTCACCCTCAGGACCTCAGTCCAGCGACCAACAAACTCTGCAACTGGCTCCACCGAAAACCGATTGAAAAGCTCGGGAAAGGCCTGGGCCTGCGCCCTTCGGACAATCGTCGTCAGCGCGAGCCCATCTGGAAAGGCTAGATGGTTTTCTGTAAATACCCAGCTGCCGTCTGCACGACAGAGGAGGTCGAAGCTCATCATCATCGCATGGGGCTCCTGAGCTGGAATCTTCACCATTGAGCGGAGAAACGAGGGATTGGAAAGGATGATTTCAGAAGCAACAACCCCTTCCCGAAAGGCAATTTGCTCGTCATAGACATCTCGCACAAAGGCAGCGAGGACCTTTGCTCGCTGCTGGATCGCTCGCTGCATCGAGTTCCAGGTCGATTCATCCAAAAAGAGCGGCACCGGGTCGATGCGGATCGGCCTGTTTCCCCCCGTTTGCTGCAGCCCCAACATCGCCCCGATCTCCTCACTGGCCCGTTCAAGGCGGACGAGCCTCCGCTCAAGCTCAGCGCCCGAATAGAGATCGGAAAAGTGGTTGATGCTCTGCCCGTACAATGGAGTCAGTTCGTTTGGCGTCCGTGGATGCATGAAAGGCAGCCTGCAAATCACTAAAAAAGGCCGACCCCTGAAGATCGACCTTAAAAGTCAGGAAGATGGACTCTGCTTGACTACCAAAGGACCTACCGCGCTTCGCGCTTCATCCGAAGCATGTTGCTGAAGACCGCCACCTTCTTTTTCCGCCGCCTTACATCGCAAGGTTTTTCGAAATAACGACGAGCCCGGGCGTCTTTGATGATACCCTCGCGGTCGAGCCTCTTCTTCAAACGACGGAGTGCCCTCTCCACGGTCTCTCCCTTACGTACTTTGATGTCAATAGCCATAGATTTAGAAACCTTTGAGAAAGCCTCTCTTTCCGGCTCTAGTCAAGAGATAAAATTCCTCCGGCCCCAGCAAAAACGGCCGTCGCTAGATTAACGCTGATCAAGATGTTTCCCTGAGGCCGGCCTCCGATGTCTATGATGCCCTTCGGAGCCACCGTTGGCGGAAACGGAGTCCACCGCACAAATCCTTGCTCGCCTTCACCGAGACGCAACCACCTACTCAAACCCGCGCAATGGAAATGCCAGCGCTTGTCTTTCAACCATCCAGACTTGAGAAGAAAGCCTTCACAAACCCGTCGACTCCCTTGCGACTCATCGTCAATCAGCTGGCAAACCGCATTTCTCGGTTCCATACCGGGCTCTGGTCGCCGCCCCTCATTTTCAGGGACCAAGTCGCCCTCCGTTATTTTCGTAGCGGGTCGCCAGACCATTTCCTGCATGAATTGAGCCTTCTTCAGGGACTTCGGTTACACCTTCAACAGCAACCCTACTTACCGGATGGTTGATCACCATCGGACAGATCCAGGCTAAATACCTGAATCATCTCCGCCCTCGCTTCGGCCACGGGGATTAAAGATTGTCCAATCTTGAGGGTAATCTGAGGGACGGAAAACTCGGCTCCTCGACCGTCTCTTTCGATTGCCTCAGTTTTCCTGGATGGGAACGAAAATATTCCAAACTGCAATCGGGATCGCTACCGATAGATTCAATTCCCAGTTAGACACTGCACTCAACGCGGACAATCCGCGTGAGTGAGCTGATTGATATTTGCGCGCTTCCGGCTCTGACCCTTCCAACTCATCAGGCCGCAGATTGCAAAGGATTGGCCTCCCCACCCTATTAAATTGACTTCAGCTAACCATTGATACCATCTTTGGCACGGTTTCCGCTTCCA